>NZ_JBJDOA010000010.1:0-121443 GCF_044900785.1 Pseudomonas sp. NPDC087358 | reverse complement strand
TCCGGGCAGAAGCGGGGCGGTGTCCGGCCATGCTCCCTGTCTTGCGGGCAAAAGCGGGGCATCCCGAATCGCACCTTAGATGCTGCGCTCCCAGAGATCCAACCTCTACAACCGATACGCCGAGCGCTTTTGATTCTGGCCGCAGGCCGTGGGAGCGGTGCTTGCCCGCGAGCTGCCGGGCACCGGCAGTAAATCCAGACAGCTTGGCCGTGTCAGGTACAGCACGTTTCCAGAATCTACTACCGCTTCGCGCCAGATCGTCGGCAAGCCAACTCCCACGCCCTCCGGGCAGAAGCGGGGCGGTGTCCGGCCATTGCGGTGACAGTCTTCGGCCAGAATCAAATGCCCCTGGGCGTTGGTTGCCCGCGCCTCCTTCAATGCCCTTCGAACCGCGCCGTGCGTTTGTCGATAAACGCCTGCATGCCTTCCTTCTGGTCACGCGAGGCGAACAGCAGCGCGTTGGCCTTGCGCTCCAGGGCCAGGCCAGCTTCCAGCGGAGCGTCCATGCCGGCCAGGATCACTTCCTTGATCTGCTCGGCAGCCAGTGCCGGCATCGCTGCGATGACTCGCGCCAGTTCCAGGGCCTGGGCCTGCACCTGGTCATCGTCCACCAGATCGCTGATCAACCCGGCCACCCAAGCCTCCTCGGCGCTGACAGGTTGTCCGGTGAGCGCCATGCGCATTGCCTTGACCTTGCCCACGGCCCGTACCAGGCGCTGGGTGCCGCCAATGCCCGGCATGATGCCGATGCGGATTTCCGGTTGGCAGAAGCGCGCGCTGCGCCCGGCGACGATCAGATCAGCGTGCATCGCCAGTTCACAGCCGCCGCCATAGGCATAGCCGCAGACCGCCGCGATCAGTGGTTTCGGACAATGCTGGATCGGTCCCCAGACCCGCTCGGTGTGACGCTTGTAGATCTCGATGGCGCCAACACCGGCCATGCCGTTGATATCACCACCGGCGGCGAACACCTTGTCGCCGCCGGTGAGGATGATGCAACGGACATCGGGATCAATCGCCAACTCGCTGAAGTAGCGCGACAGCAATGCCTGCAATGGCAGGCTCAGGGCATTGCTCGCTTCAGGGCGGTTGAGGCGCAGCAGGGCCACTCCGGGCAGGGGGCGTTCAAGCAAAACCGGTGCTGTGGGTGATTCGGACATGGGGATCCCTTCAGAGCAGAGAGGCTACGAGTGGCCGCCAGTGTCCTGTCCGACAGGTTGATTTTTCATCGTCCGTTCAGACGTAGTCTGCCCCCCGGTTCGTCCCTAAAGTGACCCTTATCCGAAGAAAAGGAGCACATGATGGAGCTGCATTCCGGGCTTGATTACAGCGGCAAGGTGGTGCTGATCACCGGTGGCACCAAGGGCATCGGCGCCGGTATCGCACAGGGGTTTCTGGCCGCCAACGCACGGGTGATCGTCTGCGCCCGGCGCGAACCCGAACAGGTACCGACGCTGGGTAACAGGCGCGCTACCTTCATCGCCACCGACGTGCGTGACCACGATTCGCTGCAACGCCTGTTCACAACAGTGGAGCGCGATTTCGGCCGCCTCGATGTGTTGATCAACAACGCCGGCGGCAGTCCTGCGGCCGATGCGGCAACGGCCTCGCCCAGGTTTCATGAAAGTATCATCGGGCTGAATCTGATTGCGCCGCTCAATGTCGCCCAGCACGCCAATCGGCTGATGCAGGCGCAAGCGCAGGGCGGTTGCATTGTCTTCATCGGCAGCATCAGTGCCTTGCGTTCTTCGCCAGGTACCGCCGCTTACGGCGCGGCCAAGGCAGGTGTGCTGGCGCTGGTGCAATCGCTGGCGGTGGAGTGGGGCCCCAAGGTGCGCGTGGTCACGGTCAGCCCGGGACTGGTACTGACCGAACAGGCGCATCTGCACTACGGCACCGAAGCCGGTATCGCTGCGGTCGCGGCCGGTATCCCGGCTGCACGCCTGGCGGTGGCCGAAGACATCGCCAATGCCTGTCTGTACATCGCATCACCACTGGCCAGTTACGCCAGTGGCTGCAACCTGTTGTTGCATGGCGGCGGTGAGCGCCCTGCATTCCTCGGTGCCGCGCAAATTCTGCCCACCTGATCGACCTATTGCGGCGACCGGGTCCGGTCGCCGCCTTCAATACGAAGGAGACGACTTTGGCTGATCCACAATTGCTATCCAATGTGCGCGCCCTGGTGGGGCGCCAGTACGGCCGCGTATATGCCTGGGACGAGGTCAACGCACCGATGATCCGCCAGTGGTGTGAAACCATGGGCGTGGATAACCCGATGTACATCGACCCGGCCTTTGCACAGGCAACCCGACACGAAGGCCTGATTGCCCCGCCTGCCATGTTGCAGGTGTGGACCATGGAAGGCCTGCACGCCAACAACTATCCGCCTGGCTCCACCGACGAGAACCCCTACGAGGTGCTCAAGGAAATGGAAGCCTATGGTTATGCGTCTACCGTGGCGGTGAACTCCGAGCTCAGCTTCACCCGTCCGCTGCGCCTGGGTGAAAAGCTCTACTACACCACGCGCCTGGATTCGGTTGGCGAGGAGAAAACCACCGCCCTGGGCACCGGTTTTTTCGTCACCTTGGTGATGAGTCATTTCGTCGAACAGGCGAGTGGCGACGAACCCGTGGGCGAGTTGCTGTTTCGCGTGTTCAAGTTCCGCCCGGCCAATGCTCAGCCCCAGCCCGAGGCCCCGGCCCCGGTGGAGTCCGCGACCGCCGGGCCCAAGCGTGCGCTGCCAGGCATCAGCGACGACACGCGATTTTTCTGGGAAGGCTGCGACAAGGGTCAGTTACTGATCCAGCGTTGCTGCGCTTGCCAGACCCTGCGTCACCCACCGGCGCCGGTGTGCATCGAGTGTCATAGCTTCGACTGGGACACCGTGCAGGCCAGCGGCCGCGCCCGGTTGTACTCGTTCGTGGTGATGCATTACCCCGAAGTGCCGCCGTTCGATTACCCCAATCCCATCGGTCTGGTCGAGTTGCAAGAGGGCGTGCGCATGATCGCAGGGCTGGCAGGGGTCGAGCGCGAGCAATTGCAGATCGGCCAGCCGCTGCAGGTCGAGTTCCAGACCTTCGACGAGCGATTGACCCTGCCGTTGTTCCGGCCGGTCGAGGCATAGGAGCCATCATGGATTTCGAATTGAACGAAGACCAGCGCGCTATCGCGCAGATGGCCGACCAGTTGTTCGTCGATCATTGTCATGACGATTTCATGCGTCAGTGGGACAGCAGCGGCGAGCCGATGATGGCGCCGTTGTGGGCGTTGTGTATCGAGACCGGCCTGCATGCCCTGGCCATTCCCGAAACGTACGGCGGCAGCGGTCTGGGCATGACCGAGCTGATGCTGGTGCTGCAAGCGCAAGGCAAGGCCCTGGCGCAGGTGCCGCTGTGGCGCCATCAACTGGCAGCCGCGACCCTGGCCCGTTTCGATGCCAGCGACGGTGCCGGCTGGATAGCCAAGGCAGCGTCCGGCGAGGCACTGCTGAGTCTGTCGGTCGATGGCCTGAACAGTGCGCTGGGCATCGAGCTGCAAGCGACGCGCAGTGCCGGGCGCTGGTCGGTCAATGGTCGGGTGGCGGCCCTGTCATGGGGTGATCAGGCCCAGGCCGCACTGGTGCTGGTCGAGGTCGAGGGCCAGGCGCAGTTGCTGCTGCTCGACCTGTCGGCGCCACAGGTGCAACGGGTGTCGGCGGTGTTGACTCACGGCGAAGCGGTCACCGACCTGCACGTGCGCGACTTGACGGTGAGCGCCGCTGCTCTGCTGCCGAGCGAGTCGGTCGCCTGGCTGGAACTGCGCAGCGTCGCGGCACTGGCCGCCCTGCAACTGGGCGTCAGCCAGGAGCAGGTTCGCCGCACCGTCAGCTACGTCAGCGAGCGCCGGCAGTTTGAACGCAGCATCGGCAGCTTCCAGGCGGTGCAGATGAGCATGGCGGACACCCATATCGCGATCGAGGCAGTGCGCACGGCGTTGTGGCAACTGGTCTATCGGATCGACGCCGGTTTGCCGGCACCGTGCGAAGCGCTGGCCGCTGCCTGGCTTGCGTGTGAAGCAGGGCACCGCATCGGCCATGTCGCACAGCATGTCCATGGTGGCATCGGCGTCGACGTGACGTATCCGATTCACCGTTTTCTCTACTGGAGCCGCGGGTTGTGCCTGGCCTTGGGTGGCTCGGCGGCAAACCTGGAACGCCTGGGCGACTGGCTCAACGATAACGATAAGCTGGGATGGAAATATGACCTCCAAGAACACCAAGCGCTTTGAAGACGTGCGCCCCGGCGAAACGCTGCCGGAACTGGCGGTGCCTGTCACCGTGACCCTGATCAACGGCGGCGCGATCGCCACCCGCGATTACTTCCCCGGCCACCACGACGCGCAGGCGGCCCGCGCCCTGGGCTCGCCCCACATCTTCATGAACATCCTCACCACCAACGGCCTGGTGCAGCGATTCATCGAACAGTGGGCCGGGCCGCTGGCGCACTTCACTGCGCTGAAAATCAAGCTCGGCGCGCCGAACTACCCCGGCGACTGCATGACCTTCAGCGGCAGCGTCAGCAGCGTGGATGCGCACACCCGTTCGGTGGAAATCACTTTGAGCGGCAAAAATTCAATGGGTAACCACGTGACCGGTACTGTCGCGCTGGTCCTGCCCTGACAGCCGGAGAGACACAGATGACTGATTCATCGATTTCCGGGCGTGCCGCGATCGTTGGTCTGGGCGCGACCGAATTTTCCAAGAACTCCGGGCGCAGCGAACTGCGCCTGGCGATGGAGGCCACCTTGAGCGCGCTCAAGGACGCTGGCATCGACCCGAGCGCGGTCCAGGGTTTCAGTTCCTATTCGGTGGACAAGGTCCCTGAATACGAGATTGCCCGCCTGCTCGGCTGCAAGGACGTGAAGTTTTTTTCGCAGGTGCCCCATGGTGGCGGAGCGGCATGTGGACCGGTGATGCATGCCGCCATGGCCGTGGCGACCGGGATGGCCAAAGTAGTGGTGGTCTATCGCGCCATGAACGAGCGTTCCTGGTATCGCTTCGGGACCGGCAATTACGGCTTTGCGTCGTCACCGATCTTCGACAACGTCAACTATGGCTGGTACATGCCCCATGGTTTTCATACGCCAGCAGCCTGGGTCGGGATGTTCGCCCAGCGCTACATGCACACCTACGGTGCCACCTCCGAAGACTTCGGCCGGGTGGCGGTGGCCGCGAGGGATTTCGCCGCCACCAACCCCCAGGCGTTTTTCCACGGTAAGCCCATCACCCTGGAAGAACACCAGGCCTCGCGCTGGATCTGCGAACCGCTGCACTTGCTCGATTGCTGCCAGGAGTCCGACGGTGCCGTGGCGATGGTCATCACCTCCGCCGAACGGGCCCGCGACCTGCGCCAGAAACCGGTGACGATCAAGGCGGCCGCCCAGGGCATCAGCCACGGCCAGCAGAGCATGACTTCGTTCTACCGCGACGACATCACCGGGCTGCCGGAGATGGGCGTGGTGGCCCGCGAGCTGTATCGCCAGTCTGGCCTGGGGCCCGATGCGTTCCAGACCGCCGTGATCTATGACCACTTCACCCCGTTCGTGCTGCCTCAGCTGGAGGAGTTCGGTTTCGTCGAGCGCGGCCAGGCCAAGGAATTCATCCGCGCCGGCCATCACGCCCGAGGCGGAAAACTGCCGATCAACACCCATGGCGGGCAGTTGGGCGAAGCCTATATCCATGGCATGAACGGCATCGCCGAAGCGGTGCGTCAGGTGCGTGGTACGGCAGTCAACCAGGTGCCTGATGTACACAACGTGCTGGTCACTGCCGGCACCGGCGTACCGACCAGCGGCCTGATTCTCGGCGCAGCCTAAGGAGTAGCGAATGTTCGTCGACCTCACACCCGAACAACATGCCCTGCGGCACAAGGTGCGGGACTATTTCCAGGCGCTGATGACTCCGGCCATGCGCGACCAGCTGCGCGGCAAGGAAGGCGGCGAACTGTTCCGCCAGACCGTCCGCCAGATGGGCCGTGACGGCTGGCTGGCGGTGGGCTGGCCCAAAGCCCATGGCGGGCAGGGTTACGCCGCCACCGAGCAGTTGATCTTCTTCGAAGAAGCCAACATCGCCGGGGCACCACTGCCATTCGTCACCATCAGCACGGTCGGCCCGTCCTTGATGACCCATGGCAGCGAATTGCAGAAAGAGCGTTTTCTGCCAGGTATCGCCGCCGGCGACATCATGTTTGCCATCGGCTACTCCGAGCCCGATGCCGGCAGCGACCTGGCCGTGTTGAAAACCAGTGCCCGCCAGGACGCCGAAGGTTTTGTGGTCAATGGCAACAAGTTGTGGACCTCGGGTGCCGAATCGGCCGACTTCGTCTGGCTGGCGGCGCGCACCGACCCGACTCAGGCCCGGCACAAAGGTATTTCCCTGCTGATCGTCGACACCACGACGCCGGGCTTCTCCCACACGCTGATTCCCACTACCAGCATCCCCACGACGGCCACCTATTACGACAACGTGCGGGTGCCCGACGAGATGCTGGTGGGGCAATTGCACGGTGGCTGGAAGCTGATCACCTCACAGTTGAATCATGAACGCCTGGGTCTTGGGACCTGGTCGGACAAAGTGGTGGCGCTGTTTCGCCGGGTCTACCTCTGGGCACGGGTACGCGACGAACAGGGGCGCCGGGCGATGGACAAGGCCTGGGTGCGCAGCTCGTTGGCCGAGTGTTATGCGCGGCTGGAAGCGATGCGCCTGATCAACATGCGCATCGCCGCGGATCTGGAGCGTGATCGCATGGATGTGGCGCTCAGTTCAACCACCAAGGTGTTCGGCTCGGAGTCGGCGATCGAAATCCTGCGCAAGCTGGCAGCGATCGTCGGCGCCAATGGTTCGATGCGCAGCGGCTCGGCGGCGGCGCTGCTGCAGGGCGAGCTGGAATATGAATTGCGCTGTTCGGTCACGCTGACCTTTGGCGGGGGCACCAATGAAATCCAGCGCGAACTGATCGCCCAGTTTGGCCTGGGCATGCCTCGCGCCCAACGCTGACGCGGGTTCATCAAAACAAAAAAACCGTGCTCGCGCCGAACCCGGGGCGAGTCGAAGGGGACATCCATGAACACGATCGAGCAATTTCGGCAGGACACCCGTGCCTGGCTGGAAGCTAACTGTCCGCTGTCGATGCGCACCGCCATGGCTGAAGGCGATGTGGTGTGGGGCAGTCAGAACCCGCAGTTTCCCTGTGCAGACGCGCGCCTGTGGTTCGAGCGCATGCGTGACCAGCGCTGGTTCTGCCCGGAGTGGCCTGAGGAATACGGCGGGGCGGGTTTGACCGACGAGCAGGTGGCGGTGCTGGAAAGCGAGATGCGCCGCATCAAGTGCAGGCCACCGCAGATCAACCTGGGTATCTGGATGCTCGGCCCCGTGCTGTTGGCTTTCGGTAGCGAGCAACAAAAACGTGATCTGCTGCCGCCTATCGCCCGCGGGCAAGTGCGTTGGTGTCAGGGCTTCTCCGAGCCGAACGCCGGTTCCGACCTGGCCAGCCTGAAAATGGCCGCCCGTGATGCTGGCGATCACTTCGTGGTCGACGGCAGCAAGATCTGGACCTCCTACGGTGACAAATCCGACTGGATGTATGCCTTGGTCCGCACCGATTTCACCGCACCGAAGCACGCGGGCATCAGCCTGATCGTGCTCGACATGCGCAGCCCGGGGGTGACCGCGCAGCCGATCGATTTGATCAGCGGTAAATCGGCGTTCTGCCAGGTGTTCTTCGACAGCGTGAAAGTGCCCAAGAGCCAGTTGATCGGGCCGCTGAACGGCGGCTGGGACCTGGCCAAATACCTGTTGCAACACGAACGCAAGGCGATGTCGAAATTCGGTGAATTCAGCCTGCCATCACACGTTGATCTGCTTGCCCTGATGCGCGAGTACGTCCCCGCGCCGCAGAGCCAGAGTGAACACGCATTGCAGGCGCGGGCCACAGCCTGTGCGATGAATGAGCACGCCTACAACCTGACCGTGCAGCGCATGGGAGAACAGGCGCGAGCCGGCGAGGACGTCGGCGGCTTGATGTCGATCATGAAGCTGGTGCACACCGAGCAGGAGCGCGACAAGTTCGAAATCTTGCTCGATGCCATGGGCGGGCACGCATTCGGTTGGCAGAGTCCGGCGTTCAGCGAGCAGCAACTGGCGGTGACCCGCTCCTGGCTGAACAGTTATGCGCTGACCATTTCCGGCGGCGCCTCGGAAATCCAGCGCAATGTCATTGCCAAGCGCGTACTGGGTTTGCCCGACGCGAAAAAAGGAGTCAGCGCATGAGCCTGCGTTATAGCGATGAACAGCGATTGCTGGCCGACAGCGCCGGGGATTTTCTGGCCGCCCGCAGCCCGGTCAGCGCGCAACGGCGGCTGCGCGATGACGCGGTGGGGCAGGGCTTCGATGCACAGCTATGGCAAGAGGCCGTCGAGTTGGGCTGGAGCGCGATCCCGTTTCCGGAAGACCTCGGGGGGCTGGATTTCGGGTGCAAGGGCCTGGGCCCGATCTTTGAATCCCTGGGCCGCAATCTCGCGGCCACGCCGTTGTTGTCCAGCGTGGTGCTCGGCGGGACGCTGGTGCACCTGGCAGGTAATTCCACGCAACAGACGCGGTGGTTGCAAGCCGTCATCGGCGGCGAAAAGCGCCTGGCCCTGGCCGTGGACGAGTCCGCGCGCCACGATCCGACTCGCATGGCCCTCCAGGCGAAAGCCGAGTCTGCAGGCTATTGCTTGCACGGTGACAAATTCTGGGTGGTCGACGGTCTGGGTGCCGATGCCTATGTGGTGGCGGCACGCACCTCGGGGCTGGCAGGGGACACACAGGGCATCAGCCTGTTCCTGGTGCCGGCCGATAGCCCGGGTTTGACCGTGAGCGCCTTGCCCCTGATCGATTCGCGCAACAGCGCGCGCCTGCAACTGGACCACGTGCACCTGGGGCCTGAGGCACTGCTGGGCGCTCCGGGCGCAGCCTGGGGCGCGCTGGAGACGGCGCTAGACCGCGGACGCACCTGCCTTGCGGCGGAACTGTTGGGGATGGCCGAGCACCTGTTCGAAACCACCCTGCAATACCTCAAGACCCGGGTGCAGTTCGACACGGCGATTGGCACTTTCCAGGTCCTGCAACATCGCGCTGCGCAGATGTACGTCGACCTGCAGCTCAGCCGCAGTGCCTTGATGGCCGCATTGGCAAGCCTGGACGACAGCAGCCTGGATACCGGCACACGTGCCCGACTGGTCAGCCTGGCGAAATGGAAGGCCGGCGACACAGCGATCAAGGTTGCCAATGAGGCGGTACAGATGCATGGCGGCATTGGCGTGACTGACGAGCTGGATGTCGGCCTGTTCCTCAAGCGTGTGCGGGTTGCGCAGAGCTGCCTGGGTGATCGGGACTTTCATTGCGCCCGCTACGGGGCCCACGCCTGACACCCGCTTTGCCCCGAGGATGTCACTTGAACGAATAACAGCGTCCCGTTGCACGCCTTTGGGCGTGCGACGCGCGCTGTTCTGGAGAAAGCAAAGATGAGCATTGAACGCTGGCAACACGCGTGGCGCCAACTGATCGCCCCAGGTGCGCCATTTGAAGTGGTGACGCCGGATGACGGCGCGCCTCGCTTTTTTCGTCACGCTGCCAAGAACCTGCTGCAGGTACTTGAGGCCGGGCGTCGGCACGGCGACCGTGAGTTTCTGGTCTGGCAGTCCCAACGCCTGACCTTCGACCAATATTACGATCAGGTTGACCGGCTGGCCGGGCAGTTGGTCAGTCGTTTCGGACTGCAACCGGGCGATCGGGTGGCGATTGCCATGCGTAACCAGCCTGCCTGGCTGGTGGCCTTCGCCGCGATCCTGCGCTGCGGTGCGGTGTGCGTGCCGCTCAACAGTTGGGGGCTGCGCGACGAGTTGCAGTACGCGCTGCAAGACAGTGGTGCGTGTCTGCTGCTGTGCGACGAGGCGCGCCTGAATACGCTGGGTGACTATCTGCAGCGTGAGTTGCAGGCCACGATCGTTGTCGACGCCCAGGCACAATCGTTGCCCGAGTACTGCCTGCGGTTTGACGAGCTGCTCAGCGCCCCGGCACTGCCGTTGCCTGCGTTGGAGATCGATCCCGACACCCCCGCGCTGATCCTTTACACCTCCGGCACCACCAGTCGGGCAAAGGGCGCCGTGTCCACTCACCGGGCCATCTGCCAGGCGCTGTTCGCCCTGGATTTCCAGGGCGCATTCTGCGCCATGAGTTCGCCCGAACGCATCAGCGTGGTGATCAACAGCGGCTACCCGCCCACCACGCTGGCGGCTGTTCCGTTGTTCCATGTCAGCGGGTTGCATGCCCAGTTCCTGTCGGCGTTGGGCGCTGGGCGTCGCTTGATGCTGATGTACAAGTGGGATGTCGAACACGCTATCGACCTGATCCGCGACGAACGCTGCACCCAGTTCAACGGCGCGCCGGTGATGATGCAGCAGTTACTAGCCTCGCCGCGTTTTGGCACCGAACACACCGCCAGCCTGTTTGGCCTGGGACTGGGCGGCGGCGCTTCGTCCGGCGCAGTGCTGGACAACATGCTCAAGCTCAAGCCCGATGCCGTTGGCGGCGCCGGCTATGGCTTGACCGAGAGCAACGGCATCGGCGCCGCCATTGGCGGCGATATGTTTGTGTACAAGCCGACGACGGCGGGGTGGGCATTGCCGATCGTTGATATACGCATCGGCGACGATCCGCGCCAACCACAGCCGGCGGGCACCCGCGGGGTGATCTGGCTGCGCTCGCCGACGCTGATGAGCGCCTACTGGAACCTGCCCCAGGCCACTGCGCAAAGCCTGCGCGACGGTTGGCTCGACACTGGCGATATCGGCTACCTCGATGACGAGGGCTTTCTCAGCATCACCGGCCGGGTCAAGGAGCTGATCAACCGCGGAGGCGAGAACATCTCCGCGGCTGAAATCGAGACCTGCGTCCTGGATATGCCCGGTGTCCTGGAGGCGGCGGCATTCGCCATCGCCGACCCGCTGCTGGGGGAGGCGGTGGGACTGGCGGTGTATGGCGAGGCTTGGGCGCTGCCCCAGGAGGTACAGGTCCGCGCATTCATCGCCGAGCGCCTGGCCGCCTACAAGGTGCCGACGCGGGTCTATCGGGTGCCCGAACCACTGCCACGCAACGCCACCGGCAAAGTGCTCAAGGCACAACTGCAGGAAAAATTGGGCGCATGACGCCTGCTTAGTCTTTCCAGACGATGTCGGGGCCGGTGGAACACGAACAATGGACCCACACGACAGAGCCTTATCAGCGTAGGAGGCAACACATGAAAATAACAAGAACAGGTCTGGTGCTCGCAATCGCGGTCACAGCCCATGGCGGGCTGATCGGGTATGCGCACGCCCAAGTGTCACCGCAGGAAGCGGCCAGGCTGGGCAAGGATCTGACCTGCGTCGGCGCCGAGCAGGCGGGGAACGCCGAAGGCACCATACCGCCGTACACCGGCAAGTATCTGGGTGAAGTGCCGGGCTGGAATCATGTGAAGTTCTCCGGCGACCAGCCGGTCGATCCTTACGCTGCCGAAAAGCCGATCCTGGTCATCACCGCGCAGAACATGAGCCAGTACGAGGCGCACCTGACCGAGGGGCAGAAGGCCCTGCTGAAAAAATATCCAACCACCTACAAGATGAATATTTATCCGGGCCATCGGGACTTCCGCTATCCCGATTACGTCTGCCGACGGGCGATGGACAACGCGCTGCACGCCAAGCTGGTCAACGACGGAGCAGGTTTCACGGGTTTGGGTCAGGTGCCGTTCCCGCTCCCTAAAAACGGCATGGAATTGCTGTGGAATCACCAACTGCCGGCACGTGCCTACACCGAGGAAAAAACCACTGACCTGGCCTCGGTCCTGCCCAATGGCAGTATCGGCTGGGGACGGGCCTATGCCCGCAATCTTTCGCAAGCCAACTCGCCAACCGTCGAGCCCAATACCGACGGCAGGATTCAGGCGATGAGCAACAACATGACGCTCAAACCGGCTCGCGATAACGGCACCCTGAGCATTGCCCACGAACCGTACAACTTCGTCGTTGATTCTCGACAAGCCTGGTCCTACAGCCCATCGACCCGGCGCGTTCGGCAACTGCCCGGTTACGGTTTCGATCAGCCGATGATCGGTACCAATGGCACCATGACCGTCGACGAAGACCGTTTGTTCAACGGCTCACCGGAGCGCTTCAGCTGGAAGCTCATCGGCAAGCGTGAAATCTACAGCCCGGCCAACGCCTTCAAGCCCAACGCCGGGACGCTCAAGTACACGGATATCCTCACCCCCAATCACCCCAATCCCGACGTCATGCGTTATGAATTGCGCCGGGTCTGGGTGTTGGAGGCGGACCTGAAGGAAGGCTATCGCCATGTCTATGGCAAGCGTGTGCTGTTTATTGACGAGGACACCTGGAACGCCGTGATGGCCGACAACTACGATGCCCGTGGGCAGCTGTGGAAACACGCCATGATCAACTATTACTACCACCCTGACATGAGTGGCTGGCAGGCCGGGTCGCAGTTCTTCATGGACTTGAACTCTGGCCAGTACACCGGTTACGGCATGTCCAACGAAGCGAAGAAAGGGCCGATCCTCAACGAAGGCAAGTTCACCCCGGACCAGTACACCGCCGACGCGGCGCGGGCTATCGGGCGCTGATTTTTCCGGTCACAAACCGCTGTAACCCAGCCCTGCCGGTTTCCGGTGGGGCTTTTTTTTCAGCGGATCTTGCACCGTGCTGCTGGTGCTTTGACGCGTTAGGGTCATTGGCCTGCACCCTGCAGCGAGATTAGCTGCCGGCTCGTGTTCCTCATCATCCCCCGCTGTGAATAAGCACCCAAGCTGAACCGCCAGACCCCCCATTTACGGTTCGGCCTCATCAAGGTTGCGCCTGGCGGCGATAGCTTGCAGGGGCAGGGCGTCCGTGGCTTGCAGGATGGTGTTGCGAAGGCGAGCCCTTGCGCTGCCCAGGCTTCGTCGAGGTCGATGACGGGGTTGCTGACCAGGGGTGTGGTGTGCGGCGTGCCGCGAACATAGAGCTTGATACGTTGCTGCCAGATGCCTGGCAGGGCGCTGTGATCAAGGAAGTGGTCGGGGTTTTGTAACTTGATCCGGGCAGCCCGAAACAGCTCGGCTTCAACCCGTTGCCTGTTGCCTGTTGCCTGTTGCCTGCTGCCCGTTGTCCGCTGTCCAGGCACTGGGCACGGCGATCGAGCACGTTGCCGATCGGTACGGCGCGAGTGCTCAGGGTGATTCTCAAAAAAAAACCGCCGGACCTGGCAGGGTCACAGCGGCGCGGTGATGCGTGAAAGGCTCAGGCAGTAGCGGTCCGGGCCGGTGTCAGGAATGCGGCGGGGCTTTTCATCTGCTGGCGGTAACGGGGCAGCGCGATGACCAGAAACACACTCGCCAGCACCAGCAACGACACCGATGAAGCAAGTGCATAGCGCAGCGATTCACTGCCCAGTGTCGGGACGAAGAAGTCGCTGAGCATGCCCACCAGCAGCGGCCCGACACCTACGCCCAGCAAGGTCATGGACATGACGAAAATGGCAGTGGCCTGAGCCAGTCGGGTGGCCGGAAACAGGTGGGTGATGGCACTGATGCACGGCGTTGCCCACCAGACGCCAAAGAAGCCAAAGGCGCTGTAGAACAGGAACGCTTGCGGCACGGCAATGCTGCCGATGTGGAAGGCCGTGCCTTGCGGCCAGAGGAAATACGCCAGGGCGAAGGGGATGCTGATCAGCGTGCCCAGCAGTGGCACACCGATCTGCCAGCCGGGATCGCGCCGCGCCATGCGGTCGGTGAGCATGCCGCAGACCAGGGTGCCGACGGTCGAACCGGTGCCGCCGACCACGCCGACCAGAAACCCGGCCTCTTGCATGTTCAGGCCGTGGGAACGGATCAGGAAGCTCGGGCTCCAGGTGCCGATGGCATAGCCGGCGATGGCTGCCGCGCCGCCGGTGAGCACCAGCCACAGAAAGGAGGGTGTGTGAAACAGCTCGACGAGGGTGGTGAGCCAACCGTCCTGTTGCACCGCAACATTGCCCAGCGCGATGACGCGCCTGGGCGCACGCACCGTTAACGCCAGCAGCAGGCCAAGCAGGATTCCGGGAGCGCCGATCAGCAAGAACGCGTAGCGCCAACCGTGGTGTTGGGCGATCCAGCCGCCCAGGCCCAGGCCGACGATGGCGCCCAGGCTGGAGCCGAGCATCAGCACCGCCAGGGCGGTGGAACGACGATGCGCCGGATACAGATCCGAGACCATCGCCACCGAGGGCGCGGTGCCCCCGGCCTCGCCAACCGCTACCCCGATTCGCGCCAGCACCAGGATCAGAAAGCTGCCGGCCAGGCCGCAGAGCATGGTCATCAGGCTCCATGCGATACAACTCAAGGCGATCACCGGCTTGCGCCCGATGCGGTCCGAGAGACGCCCCAGCGGAAAGCCGAAGACGGTATAGAACACCGCGAAAGTGACGCCCGACAGCAGACCGATGCCGGTATCGGAGATGCCGAATTCATGCTTCACCGGCTCGATCAGAATCGCCATCAGTTGGCGGTCGATGTAATTGAACACATAGATGCTGGCGAGCACGAAAAGCGCGTAATGCGTTCTCCATGTCACGGGGGTTGAGTGGCTCACTGCGGGTGCTCCCGGTCTTGTTCTGGTTGACGCGATGCTGGGTCCGTCCGGGGTTTTTCTCATCGTCCATTCAGACCATTTTTCACCCGCCGGCAGGCTGCCGCTCACGATAGCGCACCTAGTCTTGTCGGACGATGTTTCCCTGGCACTCAGCGTCAATCATTGGCCTCATTCGCTGGCAGTTCAGCGTCTGGCCACGCGGTGGCCGGCCGCCGGTAGCCACACAACAACCAGAAGCTGAGGAATTGCAATGAGCGTCCTGTTCGAGCCGGTCACCCTGGGCGAGCTGCAACTGGCAAACCGCATCGTCATGGCGCCCATGACCCGCAGCCGTGCCCTCGTCGATGCAGTGCCCGGCAGCGATATGGTCGAGTATTACCGCCAGCGTGCCGGTGCCGGCTTGATCGTGGCAGAAGGTACCGCGCCCTCCGCCAGCGGCCTGGGCTATTGCCGCACGCCGGGGATCTACAGCGTCGAACAGATGGCAGGCTGGCAACGGGTCACCGAGGCGGTGCATGCCGAGGGTGGGCGCATCGTCCTGCAACTGATGCATGTCGGTCGCGCCGCCAGCCGCCACAACAAACCGGCAGGCGCAACCACCGTGGCGCCTTCGCCGGTGCGCGCGCTGACTCAGGTGTTCAGCGACAGCCACGGTCTGGTCGACACTGATGAGCCGCAAGCGCTGACCCTGGAAGGAATCAATGAGGTCATCGAAGAGTACCGCCAGGCGGCGTTGAATGCGCGCCAGGCAGGCTTCGACGGTGTCGAACTGCACTGCACCAGCGGTTATCTGCCGATGCAATTCATGGCCTCGCAAAGCAACCTGCGCAGCGATGCCTACGGCGGCGATGCAGACGCGCGTGTGCGTTTTGCCAAAGAGGTGATCGAGGCCATGGCCAGCGCCATTGGCGCAGGACGGGTGGGCTATCGGCAGTGCCCTGGTAATCCGTACAACGATATAAGCGACCGCGATCCAGCGGCCACCGCAACCGCTTTGTGCCAGGCCGTAGCGCCGCTGTCCCTGGCCTACCTGCACATCATGCGCTCGCCGCTGACCGATCTCGATGCCTTCACCCTGGCACGCGAACACAGCCCGCATCCCTTGATTCTCAACGACGGTTTCGATGGTCTCTCGGCCAGTGCCGCGCTGGCAGCAGGCGAGGGCGCGGCGGTGTCGTTCGGCCGTCATTTCATCGCCAACCCCGATCTGGTGGAGCGTCTGAAACGAGGTCTGCCATTGAGCCGCTTCGATCGCAAGAGCCTCTACACGCCGGGTTCGGCCGGTTACTCGGATTACCCCGCCTTTCAAGCGATCGCCCAGGAGCTGGCGCAATGAACCTGAATGAGTTGACCGCCGTCCTGCCGCGCCGTCCGGTGCCGCGCGAGCAGACCCAGGCATTACTCGACCAACGCTCTGCGGCGGCGGGGCTGATCAAGCCAGGCGACTTTTACACCCTTGCCGATCGCCTGGAGCAACGGGCGCATGATCTGGGCGAGCGCACGTTTCTGATCTATGGCGAGCAGTCCCTCAGTTACGCCCAAGTCGATGCCCGGGCCAACCAGATGGCTCACACCTTCTACGCCAATGGCCTGCGCGCCGGCGATGTCTGTGCCTTGGCGATGGAAAACCGCCCCGAGTTCTTCTGCACCTGGTTCGGCCTGGTCAAGCTTGGGGTGGTGGTGGCTTTCATCAACACTCAGGTCAGCGGTCGTCCGCTGTTGCATGCGTTGCACACCACTGGCGCCAAGGTGCTGGTGGTCGGCGAGGAATGCCTGGCCAATCTACAGGCCACCGAAGGCTTTCCCGAGCTTGCGCGCTGGCTGATCCGCGACCCGGAAAACCCGTGGATCGGACCGTTGCCCAAGGGCATCGACGGATATTTCGATGCACGCCTGGAAAAAGCACCGCGTACGCCGTTCCCTCGGGATATCCGCGCGCACATCGACGCGCAGACCCCAACCCTGCTGATTTTCACCTCCGGCACCACCGGCCTGCCCAAAGCGGCGCGCTACAGCCACATGCGCTGGATGTCCTCCGGCGATGTAATGCAGATCACTCTGCAAGCCACGTGCAAGGACGTGTTCTATTGCTGCCTGCCGCTGTACCACGGCGCGGCCGCCACGTCAGTGACCTCGACCGCGCTGCGCGCCGGTGCAGCCATTGTGGTACGGCGCAAATTCAGCGTGCGCGAGTTCTGGAGCGATGTGGCCCGGCACCAGATCAGTATCTTCCAGTACATCGGCGAGATCTGCCGTTACTTGCTCAATCAGCCGGCGCGCACCGGCGAGCGTGTGCACAGCCTGCGCTGCATGCTCGGCGCGGGTCTGTCGCCAGACTCCTGGCAGCGCTGGCTGGAGCGCTTCGGTCCGATCCAGGTGTTCGAGGGCTGGGGCGCCACTGAGGCCAATGCCGCAGTGATTAACGTCGATAACTATTTCGGTTCCTGCGGACGGGTGCCGGACTGGAACAAAACCAACCTGCGGCTGGTGCGCTACGACATCGAAAACGACTGTCATCCACGGGACGAAAACGGTTTCTATCAAGTCTGCAACGTGGGCGAAATCGGTGAGGCGATGGGCTTTATCGTCGATCACCCGCAGATCGGCGGCGGGCGCTTTGAGGGCTACACCAGTGCCGAGGCGACCGAAGGCAAGATCCGTCGCAATGTATTTCGTGACGGTGACGCCTATTGGAGTTCCGGCGACCTGCTGCGTGAAGACGCCGACGGTTACTGCTATTTCGTCGACCGCATCGGCGATACCTATCGCTGGAAAAGCGAGAATGTTTCGACCCTGGAAGTGGCGGGCGCCCTGAGTGAGCTCGCCGGCCTTGAGCTGATCAATGTCTACGGCGTCCAGGTCCCGGGCCATGAGGGCCGCGCCGGCATGGCCGCGGTGCTGATGCAGCAGGGCCAGGCGTTCGATCCGCAGGACCTGTACCTGTTGACGGAAACCAGCCTGCCGCGTTACGCCGCCCCGGTGTTCGTGCGGGTCACGCAGTCGGCGGACCTGACTGCCAGCTTCAAGCTGCGCAAGGTCGACCTGCAGCGCCAGGGCTACTGCCCGAGCAGTTGCAGCGATCCGTTGTTCATCCGCGATGATCAGGCGCGGACCTATGTGCCCTATTCACCAGAAGCCCTGACCCGGCTGGGTCTGGCGCCTTTCGCGGTGGCCAGCCATGACTGACCTGGACGCCAACGGTCACGAACTGCGCAGCGGGCTGCGTTATCCCTGGCCACAGCCACCCGATTCGGGGCAGGTGCTTGAAGTGGCAGCCGGCCTGTGGTGGCTGCGTATGCCGCTGCCGTTTCGCCTGGACCACATCAACCTGTATCTGCTGCGTCACAACGATGGCTGGGTCGTGGTGGATACCGGCATGAACACCGAGCAGACCCGCAACGTCTGGGACCGGGTACTGACCCAGGTGTGTGCCGGGCTACCGGTTCTGGCGGTGGTCTGCACCCATTTTCACTCCGACCATGCCGGGGTGGCCGCATGGCTTTCGCAGCGTTTCCACTGCCCGGTTTACATGACCGCGAGCGAGTTCCAGTCGCTGCACGTAAAGTTTCCCGCCGACCAGCCACCGGGCTGGGATTTCCTCGATTTCTATCGCAAGGCCGGGGTCGACGACGCCCAGAGCATGGAAATGTTCGCGGTGATGAGCAACGCCCATTTCCTGCCAGCGCCCCTGAACCATTACCGCCGTTTGCGCGAGGGCAGCCTTCTGCAGATCGGCGGGCGCACCTGGCAGGTGGTCATCGGCAGCGGTCATTCCCCGGAGCATGCCTGCCTGTACGCCGCCGAAGACGCCTTGCTGATCTCCGGCGATCAAGTGCTACCGCGCATCACCTCTACCGTCGGCGTGCACGCCACCGAGCCTGATGCCGACCCGCTGCGCGACTGGCTCGACTCCATCGACAAGCTGCGCGCCCTGCCGGACAGCGTGCTGGTGCTACCGGCCCACGAGCGGCCGTTTTTCAATCTGCATCAGCGTCTGGATCAGCTGCAGGCGCACCACGCCGCGCATCTGGCGCTGATGCTGGCCAGCTGTGCCGAGCCGCGCACCGTGCTCGAACTGGTGGCTGTGTTGTTTCCCAGGTTGTCGGGCCGTTTCGACGAACTGATGGCGCTTGGCGAAACCTTGGCGCATGCCAACTACCTGCTGGCAGAGGGGTCGCTGGAGCGCGAAGAGGAGCAGGGGCGATATCGCTACCGACGCGCTGTCGGGGCAGCGCGTGCCGCTGCACCCCTCAAGGTGTTTTGAACGGGCAGCACGGCAGCAGGGTTGAACATTCCAGGCAACCACCCGGTTGCCGCACAGGAGAGTCAGTGTGATCAAGAAAAACAACAATAACTCTACGGTCATGGTTTCAAGCGTGTTTCAGATCAGCAGTCTGGCGGCGGCGATTGCGCTCGGTTCCACGCCGGTATGGGCTGGCGACACCCTCGAATTCGACAACGGCATGACGATGGACTGGTCGGTAACCACCAGCTATGGCGTCGGCGTGCGTACCGGCCAGCCAAGCAGTCGATTGCAGACGGTCAATGCCGACGATGCCAACCGCAACTTCGATCGCGGCAGCCTGACCACCAACCGCGTGGGCGCTCTGGGCGAAATGATCTTGCGCAAGGACAACTATGGCGCCGTGGTGCGAGGCAGCACCTTTTACGACGACGTCTACCACCGCAAAAACGATAACGATTCGCCCGCTACCGTGAACAAGCAGGGCAAGAATGACGAGTTCACCAGCGATACCCGCTACTACAGCGGCGGGCGCACTCGTCTGCTTGATGCCTATGTGTTCAGCGGCTGGAGCTTCGACAACGACACCATGCTCGACGTCAAGGCCGGGCGGCACATCGAGTCCTGGGGCGAGAGCCTGTATTACCCGGGCGTGAACGGCGTTCAGAACCCCTCGGACGCGGTCAAGGCATCGCAGCCGGGCGTTGAGGTCAAGGAAGTGTTGTTGCCGGTGGGCCAGTTCTCCGGCTCCTATCGCCTCAACCCGAGCTTGACCTTCGGCGCGTACGTGCAATACGAATGGAAAGGCACCGAACTGCCGCCGGTGGGTAGCTTCCTGTCGACCAGTGACGTGGTCGGGCCAGGCCGTGAGTTCATCTTGAGCAATGGCCAGAAGATCGCCTATCGCGGCACCGACGAACCGCGCGATGGCGGCCAATGGGGGGTTCAGGTGCGCTATCGCCCGGTTCCGGCGATCGAGTTGTCGCTGTTCCATGTCAACTACCACGACAAGAATCCGGCCACGGCGCTGGTTGGATACGATCCGTTGCCCGTGGGTGGCGGACGCTATGCGTTTGTTTCCAACGGCTATCGGGTCAAGTACTTCGAAGACATCAAACTGACCGGCATCAGCGCCTCGACCAAGGTCGGTGATGTTCAACTGGGCGGCGAATGGTCTTATCGTGACGGTGCGCCGGTGATGGTCAATACCGGCCTTGGTCCTGTGCCGGCCAGGGGCAAAGGCCAGCAAATGCAGTTGTCGGCAATGCGTATCCTGGGGGACCGCCCCTGGGCCAGCCAGACCACGCTGACTGCCGAAGTCATCCGCGTGCAGGTCGACAGCGTCGAGTCCACCTCGGGCGCCGCCAACTTGCAAGGCTACAACCTGGTGCCCGCAGTGGCGGGTCTGGTCGCGCCCTCCAATGACTACACCTACAGCACCAGCGGCGGCTATCGCACCAAGTCCGCCAGTGCCTTCACGGTCGGCGCATCGTTCAGTTATCCGGGGGTTTTCCAGGGCTGGGACCTGGAAGTGCCTTTGAGTTTCTCCGACGTCTTCAGCGGCTCTGCGCCAATGGCCGGGAGCATCTCCGGGGTCGCAGGTGACCGACGCTTGAGCATGGGCACCACCTTCAAGTACTTGAGCAACCTGGAAGTGGGCTTGAAGTACATCGGGTATCTGGGGGAAGCCGACCCGATCAAACGTCCCTATGCCGACCGCGACTACGCCACATTCTCGATGAAATACACCTTCTGATCGACCACTCGAAGCCGGGGCGCTTTGCCGCTCCCGGCTGATCAACAATTTTCGCAAATGACCGCCGCCTGATATCGCGGCATGGAGGGGCTATGGGGCTCAAAGGCCACGCTGCCATCGTTGGCAGCGCACAGTACAAACCGGAAAAGTACGCAACCGCGCCCAGGATGTTTCACCTTGAGCAAGTCGCCGATCTGGCAGCCCAGGCCCTGCGTGATGCCGGGCTCAAGGCCTCGGACCTCGATGGACTGGTGATCAACGGCCCGCATTTTCATGAGGCTTCGGTGTTCGTACCGGCCATGGCCGCCGAGTACCTGGGCCTGCGCCTGAACTTCGCTGAAGTGGTGGACCTGGGTGGATGCACCTCGGTGGGCATGGTCTGGCGCGCTGCTGCCGCCATTGAACTGGGGCTATGCCAGGCGGTGCTGTGCGTCATTCCTGCACGCATGGCGCCGTTGGGGCCTGATGAGGATGCCGGGTGGATGGCCCGGTCCATGCGTTTTGGTGGACACAGCACGGCTTATGGCGCACCGGAGGCCGAGTTCGACCTGCCTTACGGGCACATGGGGCAGAACACCGGTTACGCCATGATTGCCCAGCGTTATGCCGCGCAGTACGACTACGACCAGCGCGCAATGGCCAAGATTGCCGTCGATCAGCGCAGCAATGCGCTGGCCAACCCGCAGGCGATGTTCTACGGCCAGCCACTGACCATTGAGCAGGTCTTGGCCAGCAGGAGGGTGGCGGACCCGCTGCATGTCCTGGAAATCGTCATGCCGGTGGCCGGCGGTGCGGCGCTGATCATCACCAACAAGG
The DNA here is from genome assembly GCF_044900785.1 of Pseudomonas sp. NPDC087358. NCBI lineage: Bacteria > Pseudomonadati > Pseudomonadota > Gammaproteobacteria > Pseudomonadales > Pseudomonadaceae > Pseudomonas > Pseudomonas sp. NPDC087358. The sequence continues at coordinate 99,946 of NZ_JBJDOA010000010.1, read as the reverse complement.
AAGTGGCTGCGCGGGCGCGCAAACGTCCGGCGTTCATTACCGGGTTTGGCGAACATCTGGCATTCAAGTCGCCATCCTATGCCCAGGACATGTTGAACACGCCCATTGGCCCGGCGTCTGAGCGGGCGTTTGCCATGGCCGGGCTCAAGCCCAGGGATGTCGACGCCGCGCAGATTTACGATTGCTACACCATCACCACCTTGCTGACCCTTGAAGACGCAGGTTTCTGCGCCAAGGGCGAGGGCATGGCGTTCGTCCGCGAGCACGACCTGACCTGGCGTGGCGACTTTCCGATGAATACCCACGGTGGGCAACTGAGTTTTGGCCAGTCGGCCTCGGCCGGTGGCATGAGCCAGGTGATCGAGGCCGTGACGCAGATCGCCGGCAGCGCCGGAGAGCGTCAATTGGGGCGCTGCGACAATGTCTACGTCTCAGGCACCGGCGGGGTCATGAGTGAGCAGGGCGCATTGATACTCCAGGGAGCATAAGCACATGTCCAATAACAAACCGATGCCGGTCGCAACGCCTATCTCCGCGCCATTCTGGGAAGGCCTGAAATCCCGCCGCCTGTCGATCCAGCAATGCAACGCCTGTGAACACTGGAACTTCTACCCGCGCCGGCATTGCCCGCGTTGCCTGGAACACGATCTGAGCTGGCGCGATGTCGACGGTGCGGCAACGTTGTACAGCTACACCGTCACGCGCATCGCCACCTTGCCGGACTTCATGGATGAAATGCCGCAGAAACTGGCGGTGGTCGAGTTGTCCCAGGGGGTGCGGATCAATACCAACCTGGTAGGGCTGGACGAATCCGAGATCCGCATCGGCATGCCGTTGCAACCGGTGTTCGCGCAAGTCGGTGCCAAGGGCGACCGCCTGTTGCGCTTCACCGGCGTCGACAAGCATGCGCCAAGCCTGGAGCTACTGCCCGCGCTGGACAGCGATGCCCTGCCGACGGTGGCGGAACAACCGGCGGTTCGGCAAATCGATCTCAACGATGGTCCGGCGTTGCAGGCGCTGGTCAGCCAGGAGTACAGCGACTGGAGCAACGTGGTGCTGGTCGATCAGGCACTGATCGACGCCTTTGCCCGGTTGTCGGGCGACGATTACTGGATCCACACCGACCCCGAGCGGGCACGTCTGCAAAGCCCGTTTGGCGGCACCATCGCCCATGGCGCTTTGGTCCAGGTGCTGCAGTCGCGAATGAAGCTGTCGCTGGGTTTTGAAATCAGCGGTTTCAGCACGCAGATCAACTATGGCTCCGACCGCCTGCGTTTCCCGGCACCGGTGCCGGCCGGCTCGCGTATCCATGCGCGAGCGCGGGTGAAAAAAGTCGAGATCCTGGCACGCGGCACGCAGCTGACCCTGGAGCTCAATACCCATGTGGTGGGCCAGGACCGACCGTCGGTGATCAACGACCTGGTGATCCTGTACATCGCCTGATGCATAGCGGGGCGATTGATCCTCGGTAGCAGGCGGGTTGCCGGCGGTGACGCTTTCACAGGCGCCGCCGCCGGCGAGCGGGCAGTACCCGTCAGGTTTGCCGCACCTTGGCCAGCGCTGCCCTTCGATAGAGCCACTGCGCTCGATCAGCCTGCCGCAAGCATCCCGCCACGGCGCCATTCGCGCCATTGCATAGGCCATTTGGACGATGTGCCTCCCACCCCTTGCGCCGACTATCGCGCACAAGCATTGCCCTTTCGATGGCCTTGCTTGCCCTGGCGCCTACAAGAACAAGAGGATTGGCCCTATGACTTGCCCTATGCACGAGTGCCCCGCGCAGGAGTGTTCATCATGCGCTCGGTGATCGGCTACGTTGTCTGCATTGTGGTCGCCTTGACCATTGGCTACACCTTCTTCCCCAAGACCCCAGTGGATGCAGGGGTGCTGGCCACGCGTCCGGACCGGGTGCAGATCAATGGCTTGCTCAATCTGGGCTCGCGCGTGATCGCCGTGGGCGAGCGGGGCAGTATCCTGCTCAGCGATGACCAGGGCGTGAGCTGGCAGCCAGCCAGCGTGCCCACGCAACGGAACGCCACCTTGACCGCTGTGATAGCCCTGGATGACAAGCGCTTGTTGGCCGTCGGTCACGATGGCTGGATTCTGCGTTCGGTGGACGCCGGCAGCAGTTGGCAGGAAACGCGTTATGACGGCGATCTGGGCGAACCGCTACTGGGAATCTGGAGCGGTGGGGGCGACAAGGTCCTGGCGTTTGGCAGCTTCGGCAAGTTCTACCAGTCCGGTGATGCCGGGCAGACCTGGACACCGCAACCCCTGGACATTGACAGCGCCCACCTTTATGGCATGGCGGGCGCCGACGATGGCCGGCGCATGCTGGTGGGCGAGCAAGGGCTGGTGCTGCGTACCACCGACAACGGCCAACACTGGCAGACCTTGGCACCGTTCTACAGCGGCTCGCTGTTTGGCGTCGTGCGTCTGAGTGCCGAGAACTGGGTGACCTACGGCATGCGTGGGCATGTCTTCGTGAGCCACGACTTCGGCCAGAGCTGGACCCAGGTCAAGCTGGGCAACCAACTGCCGTTGTATGGCCATGTGGTGCTGCCCGATCACGCGGGCCTGGTGATCGTCGGCGCTGGCAGCTCGATGGTGCGCCTTGATGCGCGCGGCGCGTTGATCGGTGTCACGCGGCTGGCCGGGCTTGGCACCCTGACCTCGGCGACGATGGTCGGCTCGCGCCTGCTGGTCGGTGGTGAACGCGGTGTATTGCAAGGAGCAGGTGGCAGCGTCGCTGCCCTGGCGGCCACACAGGTGGTCCAGTAAATGAGGGGCAAGCGATGAATCAAGATAAACACTGGGTGACGCGCTGCGTCGAAACCTGTGCCGACCACCTGATGGCCTGGCGCAAGGGCCTGCTGTTGCTGTTTGTGCTGGTGACCTTGGGTCTGGGCTACAGCGCCACTCACACGCAACTCGATCCCGGGTTCAACAAACAGATTCCGGTGCGTCATGAGTACATGGTCAATTTTCTCAAGTTCAGCCGCTACTTCACCGGTGCCAACCGGTTTTTGGTCAGCGTGCGCTGGAAAGGCGAGGGGGACATCTATAACGCCGAATACCTGGAAACCCTGCGCAAAGTCACCGACGATGTGTTTTTTATCTCTGGGGTCAGCCGTCCCAGCGTGACGTCGCTGTTCACGGCCAATGTGCGCTACATCGAAATTACCGAAGACGGGTTTTTTGGCGACGTCGTGGTGCCGCCGCGCTTTAGCGGCACCCCTGAGGATCTGGGACAGGTGCGCAGCAACACCGCAGCCTCGGGTCAAGTCGGGCGCCTGGTGGCCAATGACCTGAAGTCGGCGATGGTCCGTGCCGACCTGCAGGACACCGATCCCAAGACCGGCCGGTCGGTGTCCTATGTCGACATCGCCGAGCGTCTGGAAGCCATTCGTGGCAAATACAACAGCCCCGATATCGAGATCAACATTGTCGGCTTCGCCAAACTGGTGGGCGATGTGGTCGAGGGCTTGAACACGGTGATCGGTTTCTTTGTCGTGGCCTTCGTGATCACCGGTCTGTTGCTGTGGCTGTACTCACGCTCCCTGCGTCTGACGGTGGTGGCGTTGCTGGTCGCGTTGCTGCCGGTGGTCTGGTTGCTGGGCCTGTTGCCTTTGCTGGGGTTGGGCATCGATCCGATGTCGATTCTGGTGCCGTTCCTGATTTTTTCCATCGGCGTGTCGCATGCGGTGCAGATGACCAACGCCTGGAAGCAAGACGTGCTGACGGGACAAACCTCCAGGCAAGCGGCGCGCTCGGCGTTCTGCAAGATTTTCATTCCAGGCTCTCTGGCGTTGTTGATGAACGCTCTGGGCTTCGCGGTCATCATGTTGATCGACATTCCCATCGTCCACGAACTGGGCGTCACGGCCTGCATCGGCGTGATGTTGATGATCATCACCAACAAGCTGATGCTGCCGATCATCATTTCCTACCTGCGCCTGGAACCGGCGCTATTGCGGCGGGCGCAATCACGGCCGGCTGGAAGGCACCGGCTGTGGTGGCGCCTGTCGGCGCTGGCCGAACCCGGGCCGGCACTGGCGGTGTTTGCCGTGAGCCTGCTGTTGCTGTCGGCCGGGGCTTATAAAGCCCGGGACCTGGCGGTGGGGGATATCGGCGCCGGCGCGCCGGAGCTGCGGGCCGATTCGCGCTACAACCAGGACAACGCCAGGATTATCAACAGCTACTCCATCGGCCTCGATGTGCTGTCGGTATTCGTCCAGGTCAAGGGCGTCGACGAAGGTTGCCTGTCGCCTGCCGTGATGCGTGCGGTCGAAGCCTTCGATTTCCGCATGCGCTCGGTCTCGGGCGTGCAGTCGGTGCAGAGCGTGGCGGACATGGGTAAGCGGGTGATCGCCGGCAACAACGAAGGCAATCCGCGCTGGGCGGCAATCCCTGGCTCGTCCCGGGGGCTGAGCCAGGGTGCCCGTGCCTACATGCCGGATGACGGGCTGGTGACCGATGGCTGCCAGCAAATGCAGATACTGGTGTTCCTCGCCGACCACGAAGGCAGCACCATCAGCCACGCAATCGCCGAAGCCCGGCAGATCATTGCCCAGGTCAGCTCGCCGCAAGTGGAGTTCCTGCTCGCGGGTGGCAATGTCGGGGTAATGGCTGCCTCCAACGAAGCGGTCAAACACGCCGAAATCATCATGCTGGGGGCGCTGTTCGGTTCGGTCGCGTTGTTCTGCTGGCTGACCTTCCTGTCGATCCGCGCGGTGTTGTGCATCCTCGTGCCGTTGGCGATTGTCGCGATTCTGTGCAACGCCCTGATGACCTTGCTCGGGATCGGCCTGAAGGTCGCCACGTTGCCGGTGATGGCGCTGGGTGTCGGTGTGGGCGTGGACTATGGCATTTATCTGTACGAGCGCATCCAGCACGAAATGCTGCGCGGCTCCAGCCTGCGCGAGGCGTTCTACCAGGCCATGTGTCAGCGCGGCACAGCGGCGGTGTTCACCGCCCTGACCATGTCCATCGGTGTCTGCACCTGGGCGTTCGCACCATTGAAATTCCAGGCTGATATGGGGGTGTTGCTGTCATTCATGTTTCTGGTCAACGTCCTCGGGGCGATCTTCCTCCTGCCGGCGCTGGCCGCCTGGTTCAATCGCGGTCGCCCGCTGGTTGTTCAGCGCATACGCCAACCGGTGGCGGCACAGCCTCAAGCCAGGGCCAAAAACAGCGCTGTCCTGAGCGATTCCCCCTAGCACGAAATAAACCTGCGGGACCTATTGTGGAGCGTGCAGACCATAGGGAGACTGAGGTGGGGTCCGGTAGCGGACCGGGAAGGCAAGAAGCGTTCAAGAAGGGGGAGGCCTGAGGTCCCCCCAGCCGAAATTATAAAAATAATAAGGGGAGGGCCACGCGCCCTTACCCGAGCGAGGAAACGACCATGCACAATGTTCTCTTGACTCCTGAAGCCCTGGCCAGCGTTGGTCTGGACCTTGCGCGCTACAACGAATTGGTCGGCGAAGTCTATGACGGCGCCTTGGAGCCGAAACGGATGGCCCTGGCCCTCAAGAGCTTTCTCAAGCTCTTCGACGCCAACCTTGTCACGCTGATCCTGCGGGTGCCGGACCAGCCTGATACAGGGGTAATGATCATCGTCGGCGACTTCGAAACTGCCGAGAATGTCCGGTACATGACCTACCCGCAAACCAACACACCGTTTGCCAATCAGCCGCTGGACCACGTCTTCACCGTGGACGACATCATGAGCTCCGCAGAGTGGGAGCATAACGTCTACTTCAAGATGTTCTGCGGCCCCCATGACGTTTACCACCTCATGGGTGCTGACATTTCCACCCCGGACGGCGGCAAGCTGCGCCTGCGCATCACCCGCCCCAAACGCGCAGCCAACTTCTCAGCCAGTGATCGGGCGCTGTGCACCGGTTTGCTGCCGCACCTGCGGCGTGCCTCACAGTTGCACAACCTGCTTGATCGCAGCGAATCGCTGAGCGAGTTGTACTCCCAGGCCATCAGTCGGCTGTCGGTGGCAACCCTGGTGCTGGACGAGAGCGGCAGCGTGCTGCAAATCAATCCGGTGGCCGAGGAAATACTGGCCCGTTCCGACGGCCTGAAGCTGGTGGGTGGGCGCCTGGAAGCGACCTACCCCAGCGACAATCGCGAACTGCAACGCCTGATTCGCAGCGCGTTCGACCCGGATGCACCGAAAAGCGCCGAGGCCATGTCAGTCACGCGGCCGTCGGGGCTGGTCAATCTGGGGGTAGTGGTCGAATCGATTCCCTCCCTGGACTGGGCCGAAGAGAAGGGCCAGCCTGCGGCGCTGGTGTACATCCGCGATGCGTCGAGCAAATCCCTGGCCAGCGAAGTGGTGACCAAGCAGCTGTTCAACCTGACCAAGGCCGAAACCGCGCTGGCCATGGAACTGGCCAACGGTTTGTCGCTGGAGGAAGCGGCGGAGGCTTTGAACATCCGGCGCAATACCGCACGGGCCCACTTGCGCTCGATCTTCTCCAAGACCGGCGTGCGCCGCCAGACCGAGCTTGTGCGGATCATGCTCAATAGCGTCGTAGCCCTGGGCAAGCCCAGGCTGACGTTGAAAGCGGCCGATAAAGTCAGGGTTCCGCCGCCGCAACTGGCCGTGTCGATGTATCGCCAGGCCTGAGCCCGCAGCCCCGCACCGGCCATTTATTCGCCGGTGTCGCGGGCATTCATGCAAGTTTTTTTAGTCTGCGTGGACGATGCCGTCAGGTCATCGCCGTGTCGATACTGCGCGGACCTATCATGGAGAACCACTATGCCTATCACCGCCATTACCGGGAGTGCCTCGGGAATCGGGGCCGCCGTCGCCAGCGCCATGCGCGCTGCAGGACACCAGGTCATCGGTATCGACCGCAGCAACGCCGAGGTGATCGCCGACCTCTCTACCCCGCAGGGGCGTGACGCCGCCATCGCCCAAGTGCTGGAATTGAGCGACGGCGTTCTCGATGGCCTGATCTGCTGTGCCGGAGTCGGCGTCACGGCGCCCACTTGCGGCCTGGTGCTGGCGGTCAACTACTTTGGCGTCAGCCGCTTGCTCGACGGCCTGCAGGGCGCATTGGCCCGGGGCCAGCAAGCGGCCGCGCTGGTGATCGGTTCGGTGGCGGCCACGCATTCGGGGCCAAATGGTCAATCGATGGTTGATGCAATGCTCGCCGGCGACGAAGACCAGGCGGTGGCGCTGGCCAACAGCCTGGGCCAGTCGCACGTTGCCTATGCTGCCTCGAAACTGGCCATCAGTCAGTACGCCCGTGGCCTGGCGCTGAGCTGGGGCAAGCAGGGCCTGCGTCTGAATGTGGTGGCGCCTGGTGCTGTGGCAACGCCATTGCACCAGGCGTCGCTGGACGATGCGCGGTTTGGCCAGGCGACCCGGGATTTTGTCGCGCCCCTGGGCCGCTCCGGGCGTCCTGACGAGATCGCTGCGATGGTCGCTTTCCTGCAATCGCCGCACGCCTCTTTCGTGCATGGCAGCGTTGTGTTTGTCGACGGTGGCAGTGACGCCATGCTCCGCGCCTCGCGCTTCTGATGTGGGCTTTTGACTCAAGCATTCGATTCGGATTCACGCCAAGGAAATCTGCATGAATAAAGTGGCATTCATCACCGGCGCCAGCCGGGGTATTGGTCGCGAGGCGGCGTTGGCATTTGCCCGCGCCGGTTTCGACGTGGCGATCAGCGCCCGGACCCTGAACGAGGGTGAGCAGCACGAGCATGCCCTTCGTGACGCGGCCGGTGCGCCGCTGGCCGGCAGCCTCAACGGCACTGCGCAGGCGTTGCGCGATCTCGGTTGCCGGGTACTGGTCGTGCCCATGGACCTGCTGGACAGCGCTTCGGCGCTGGCGGCCTGCCAGGCGGTGCTGGCCGAATACGGACGCATCGATGTGTTGATCAACAATGCGATCTACCAGGGCAGCGACCTCAACGCCGGGTTCATGGATCTGCAAGCCGCAACCCTGGAGCGGATGTTCAAGGGCTACATCCTCACGCCGTTGCTGTTGACCCAGGCAGTCACCCAACACATGGTCATGCGCGGTGGCGGGGTGGTCATCAATGTCACCTCCGGCGCTGGCGAAAGCGACCCTCCGGTGGCGCCAGGCAAGGGTGGCTGGGGTTACGCGTATGGGGCCGGCAAGGCTGCAGTGTCGCGGCTGTCCGGAGTGTTGAGCACGGAACTGGGGGCCGCCGGTGTCTGCGCCTACACCCTCAATCCCGGGGTCGTCACCACCGAGGCGCTCAAAGCCACCATCGGCGAAAATGGCCTGATCGCGCTGCGTGCCGGCAGTGCGCCGCCGCAGGTACCGGCCGCCGTGATGCTGTGGCTGGCCACCGCCGAAAAAGCGCCGCAGTTCCAGCGCCGGACGATTGCCGCGCAGCCGTTTGCGCTGGAACACAAGATCGTTGCTGATTGGCGTTAAGCATGGATTGATCGTGCCCACGCTTGCATGGGCACGATCAATCGGCAGGTGCGGGTGTTACGCCTGTTGCCGCTGACGGGCGAGGGTCATGGCAGTGTCTTCGATCATGTCTTCCTGGCCGCCGACCATGCCGCGCCGTCCCATTTCGACCAGAATCTCCCGGGCTGACACGCCGTACTTCTTCTCGGCGCGCTTGGCAAACAGCAGGAACGAACCGTAGACGCCCGCATAGCCCATGGTCAGGGCATCCCGGTCACTGCGGATAGGAAAGTCCATGATCGGTACCACCAGATCTTCGGCAACGTCCTGGATACCGAACACACTCACCCCGGTGTCGATGCCCATGCGGTCGCACACCGCCACCAGCACTTCCATTGGCGTGTTGCCGGCACCGGCACCCAAACCCGCACAGGCAGCATCGATACGGTTGGCCCCGGCGGCAATCGCGGCGATGGAGTTGGACACGCCCATCGACAGGTTGTGGTGGCCGTGGAAGCCGATCTCGGTATCAGGCTTGAGTGCCGCGCGCATCGCCGCTACCCGGGCGCTGACGTCATGCGGCAGCAGGTAGCCTGCCGAGTCCGTCAGGTAGATGCAGTTGGCGCCATAGCTTTCCATTAGCAGGCCTTGTTTGACCAGGCCTTCGGGGCTGTTCATGTGCGCCATCATCAGAAAGCCGACAGTGTCCATGCCCAGGCCGCGGGCGTGCGTGATGTGCTGCTCGCTGACATCGGCCTCGGTGCAATGGGTGGCCACGCGGATGGTATTGACCCCCAGCTCATGGGCCATTTTCAGGTGATCGACCGTGCCGATACCCGGCAACAGCAGGGCCGAGACCTTGGCTTTTTTCATCAACGGAATCACCGCTGACAAGTACTCCTCATCCGTGTGCGCCGGGAAACCATAGTTGACCGAGCTGCCGCCCAAGCCATCTCCATGGGTCACTTCGATCAACGGCACGCCAGCGGCGTCGAGGCCGCTGGCAATGTCTTTCATCTGTTGCAGGCTGATCTGGTGACGCTTGGGATGCATGCCGTCGCGCAGGCACATGTCGTGAACGGTGATGCTTTTTCCGCGAAGATCCATGGTCGGCTCCTTATGCCTGGGCGGTTTGGGCAGTGGCGTGCAGCACGCGCTCGCCCTTGAGAATTTCCTCGGCGAACATCTCGGCGGTGCGCGCTGCAGCAGCGGTCATGATGTCGAGGTTGCCGGCGTATTTGGGCAGGTAATCGCCGAGCCCTTCGACTTCCATGAAAATCGACACCCGGTTGCCGTCGAACACCGGCCCGTTGACCAGCTTGTAGCCAGGTACGTAGCGCTGTACTTGCTCGATCATGGCCTCGATGGCTGCAGTGATGGCCGGCTGATCGGGTTCGCTGGCGGTCAGGCAGTGCACGGTGTCGCGCATGATCAGTGGAGGCTCGGCCGGGTTGATGATGATGATCGCCTTGCCTTTTTTCGCACCGCCGACCTTTTCCACGGCCCTGGAGGTGGTGCGAGTGAACTCATCGATGTTCTTGCGGGTGCCGGGGCCGACTGACCTGGAGGCAGCGGTGGCGATGATTTCTGCGTATTCCACCGGTTGCACGCTGGACACTGCCGCCACCAGCGGGATAGTGGCCTGGCCGCCACAGGTGACCATGTTGACGTTCATCACGCCCAGGCCCAATTGTGCCTTGAGGTTGACCGGCGGTACGCAGTACGGACCGATGGCCGCGGGGGTCAGATCGATCATCAACACACCCAGGGCATTGAGTTTGCGCGAGTTCTGCGCGTGTACATAGGCCGAGGTAGCGTCGAAGGCGATCTGGATCTGGTCCTCAAGCACGTGGGGCAACAGGCCGTCGACGCCCTCGGCGGTGGTTTTCAGGCCCAGCTCGCGCGCGCGTGCCAGGCCTTCGGAGGTGGCGTCGATGCCCACCATCCACACCGGTTCGAGCACCTCGCTGCGCATCAGTTTGTACAGCAGGTCGGTGCCGATGTTGCCCGGTCCGATCAGCGCGCATTTGATCTTCTTGTTCATGGTCTTGGGTTCCAGAAGAGGAAGGGGGTCATCACGGGACAAAACGCAGGCTGGTGTCGCCCAGCCCGCTCATGGACAGACGGATGCGGTCGCCGGCAATCACAGGCACCAGCGGCGCCAGGGCACCGGAGAGAATTATTTCGCCGCGACGGAATGGAATGCCCAGCTGGCCCAGGGTATTGGCCAGCCAGGCCACCGCTGCGCAGGGATGTCCTTGCACCGCTGATCCCAGACCTGACCCTGCTGGTTCATCGTTTTTCAGCATTTGCATGTGCACGGCAGCCAGATCCAGCGTGCGCGGATCGATACGCTGGGTGCCGAGGGCGAACACACCGCATGAAGCGTTATCGGCCACGGTGTCCTGGATGCGGATCTGCCAGTCGTGGATTCGCGAATCGACGATTTCGAAGCAGGGCACCACCGACTCTGTCGCGGCCAATACGTCCTCGGCGCTGATGCCGGGGCCTTGCAAGTCCTGGCCAAGGATGAAGGCGATTTCCCCTTCGGCGCGGGGCTGGATCAGGTTATAGCGGGCCAGGCTGACATCGCAGTCATCCTCGACCTGCATGGCGTTGGTGAGAAATCCGAAGTCCGGTTGGTGAACATCGAGCATTTCCTGGACCGCCCGGCTGGTGACGCCGATTTTCTTGCCGATCACCTGCTCGCCGAGTGCTTCTCGGCGCTGCAGAAAGTGCAGGGAAATTCGATAGGCGTGCTCCAGGGTGATCTGCGGATACCGGCGGGTCAGGGGCTCGAGGGTCTGGCGGTTGCGCAGGGCATTGAACAGCTCGTCACCGAGCGCGTTAATCAAATGGGCGTCCATGGCGAGGGCTCCAGATGGCAGGAAGAAAAAAGCCTGCCCCTCTCAACAGGGACAGGCATAAGGCGTCGGTTCAGCCGGGCCAGACCGACGAGTCGGCACCACCATCGACATCGATGATCTTGCCGGTGACCCAGGCCGACGCGGGGCTGGCCAGGTAGAGCGCGGCGGCGGCAATGTCCTCCGGGGTGCCGAGGCATTTGAGTGGGGTATTGGCTTCCATGACCTGGCGCATGGCAGCCGGCATCACCCCGTTCAGCGCTTCAGTCAGGGTAGGGCCGGGGGCGACGGCATTGACCCGGATCTGCGGCGCGAAGTCCTGGGCCAGCAGGCGGGTGAGATGACTCAGGGCGGCCTTGGCCGTGCCGTAGGCGCTGAAATGGCGCTGGGCATAACGCGCCGCCACCGAGCTGATATTGATGATGTTGCCGCCGCCGGCCTCGCGCATCAGCGGCACGCACAACTGGCAGAAGGCGTAAGTGGTGGCGACGTTGAAGTTCAGCACCTGCGCGAACTGCTCGGGCGTCAGGGTCAACGGATCATTTGGCCCGCCACCGCCGACGTTGTTGACCAGATGGGTGATACGACCCATGTGCTCCACGCTCTGGCGGACCAGCGCCTGACGTTGCTCGGCGTCGTTGACATCGCAGGCGATGGCCAGGGCGCGCCGGCCAAGACCACGCACTTGTTCGGCCACTGCCTGCACCTCCTCCAGCGAACGCGCCGAGCACACTACATCGGCACCGGCCTGAGCGTAGGCCAGGGCAATCGCCCGGCCGATTCCCCGGCCACTGCCGGTAATGATGGCGACGCTGCCGTGCATCTGGAAACGCTGCAAAATGCTCATGTGCCCTGGCTCCGTGGGGTCGGCTTTTGGTGTGTCGAGTCTGGCAGCCGTGCCCCTGCCGGGCATCGTCTCAACGGACTAGCGGTGTGAGCGGTGCCGCAGCGGCCAGTGGCTCGGCCCCGGGTAGCCGCCCTAGTCCGCTTTGACGATGAATGATCGCTCGCTCGATCCGATGATCCACAACAGCTTGCGCAATGGCGCAGTTGAGATCGGGAGAATGGAGTGATGCACAGCATGCGAGAAAAGACCCAGGACGAACGTGATCTGCTTGAACGTGCACGCAGCCTGGTGCCGGAGCTCAGAGCGCGCTCGGCGCAGGGCGACATCGACCTCAAAGTGTCGGAGCAGAGCGTTGCCCAGATGCAGGCTGCCGGCCTGCTGCGGGCGTTGCAGCCGCGTGCGTTCGGTGGCTATGAAGTGGACCCGCGGACCTTTTTCGAAATCCAGAGCATCCTCGCCGAAGGTTGCATGTCCACCGCCTGGATCTACGGTGTGATGGGTGTTCACCCCTGGCAGCTGGCGCGTTATCCGATCGAGACGCAGCGCGAAGTCTGGGGGCATGATCACGACACATTGATCTGTTCGACCTATATGCCAGCGGCAAAGGTCACGGTGGTCGAAGGTGGCTACCGCATCAGTGGGCGTTGGGGTTTTTCCAGCGGCAGCGAGCACTGCCAATGGGTATTGCTGGGCGGCATCCTGCCTGCCGATGGCGACCTGGCTGCCGAGCACGGGACTTTCCTGCTGCCGCGTCGGGACTATCGGATCGAGCGCAATTGGGACGTGCTGGGGCTGCGCGGCACTGGCAGCCATGACATCGTGGTCGAGGATATATTCGTCCCGGCCCACCGGGTGCAGCGCACCAACAACTGGACCCTTGAGGCCACGCCCGGCCGCCTGGTCAATACCAATCCGATCTATGCGATCCCGTTTGCCCAGGTGTTCTCGCGCGCCGTCTCGACCTCGGCCATTGGCGCGTTGCAAGGTGCGATCAACGAGTTCTGCGACAACGCCGCCAGGCACATCGGCAAGCATGGCGCGCGTACAGCCGAAGATCCGGTGGCGCAAACCGCGGTTGCCGAAGCGATGATCACGGTGGACAGCCTGCGCCTTGTACTGGAGCGCAACTACGAGCATCTGATGAGCCTGGCCCGGGCCGGCGAGTACCCGGACACCGAAACCCGCCTGCTGTACCGCTACCAGTCGGCCTATGTAACCAACATCTGTGCCGAGCGAGTCAACGATCTGCTGCGCAGCATGGCCGCCTCGGGCCTCTATAGCAGCAACCCGGTGGCGCGACTGTTCCGCGATCTGCACCAGGCGCGCGGGCATATCGCCAACAACTACATGGCCTACGGGCGCAGCTATGGCGCGGTGCTGATGGGCCTGCCCAACCCCGACCCGTACGTCTGAGGCCGTCACGCCGGTGCCGACACCCCTGGATTTGCACCGGCCCGCGCCACGCGGGCCGGTGGTCATGAGTACCTGACCTATGAACCACTATCTTGCCCTGCGTGTGGCGCGAGTCATCGAGGAAACCGCCGATGCGCGATCCCTGGAGTTCGACGTGCCGGCCCATCTGGGCGAACACTTTCGCTACCAACCGGGCCAGTTCCTGACCTTGCGTGTGCCCTTTGAGGATGGCTGGCTGCCGCGTTGCTATTCATTGTCCAGCACGCCGCTGCTGGATGAACCGCTGCGGGTAACCGTCAAGCGCGTGCGCGACGGGCGCGCCTCGAACTGGCTGTGCGGCACCCTGCAAGTCGGGCAGAGCGTGGAGGTGCTGCCGCCGGCCGGGGTCTTTGTGCCACGTAGCCTCGATGGCGACTTGCTGCTGTTTGGCGCAGGCAGCGGGGTGACGCCGGTGCTGTCCATCCTGCGTTCGGCGTTGCTCGCCGGCAGCGGACGGATCCTGCTGATCTACGCCAACCGAGACGAGGCGTCGGTGATTTTTCGCGATGAACTCAAGGCTCTGGCCAGCGCCCATGCGCAGCGTTTGCAGATCGTCCACTGGCTCGATTCGGTGCAGGGCATTCCCAGCATCGGACAACTGGCCGAACTGGCGCGGCCATTGGTCCACGCTCAGGCATTCATCTGTGGTCCGGCGCCGTTCATGGACGCGGCGGTCAGCGCGCTCAACCAGCTGGGCGTTGCGAAACAGCGGGTGCACGTCGAGCGCTTTGTCTCATTGCCAGGTGAGGGTGAGCTGGCACCGGTGAGCAGCGAGGCGGCGGTGGCCGCACAGTTGGCGGTGCGCCTGGATGGCGAGGACCACCAGCTGGCCTGCGACAGCGGTGAAACCGTGCTCGCTGCCATGGAACGTGCCGGTCTCAAGCCGCCCAGCGCCTGCCGTGTCGGTGGTTGCGCTTCGTGCATGTGCACGCTTGAAAGCGGCGACGTCGAGATGTTGCACAACGATGCACTGGACCAGGGCGAGCTGGCCGAAGGCTGGATTCTTGCCTGCCAGGCGGTGCCCGTCAGCGCGCAGTTACGTATTCGCTTCCCCGAATGAAACCTCTGAATGACCAGTCCGAGCCTACGATGAATCTGAGCCTGAACCCTGCCGCGCCCCTGAGTACAGCTCCCGCTACCCTGGCCCAATTGGTCTTCAGTAGTGCAAAACAGTTTGCAGGCCGCACGGCCATTGAGGACAACGGTCAATCCATCCGCTACGAGCAGTTGCCCGAGCAGGTCATGCGCGTTGCCCGGGGCCTGATGGCGATAGGCATCAAGGCCGGTGACCGGGTGGGTATCTGGGCGCCGAACAGCGCGAACTGGATCCTCGCCGCGCTGGGTATCCAATGCACCGGCGCGGTGCTGGTGCCGATCAACACACGCATGAAAGGCCCGGAAGCGGCCGATGTGCTGGAGCGCAGTGGCTGCCGCTTGCTGTTTGTCCAGAAACGTTTTCTCGACGTCGACTACCCGGCGCTGCTCGCGCCCCATCGGCCGGCCAGCCTCGAGCATCAGGTGATTCTCGACGGCGTCACCGAGGGTCGTTCTTCAGACCTGACGCTGGCGCAGTTGCTCAGCGGCGCGGCGACCATCGACCCTGACAGTGCCATTCGCCGTGCACTGGCGGTCGGTCCCGATGATATCTGCGATTTGCTGTTCACTTCTGGCACTACCGGCAAACCCAAGGGCGTGATGAGCGGCCATGGCCAGAACCTGCGGGCCTTCAGCGAATACGTCAAGGTCATCGGCCTGGTGCCAGGCGACCGCTACTTGATCGTCAACCCTTTCTTCCATGCCTTTGGCTACAAGGCCGGCTGGCTGACGTGCCTGATCGGCGGCGCGACTATCCTGCCGCATGCGGTGTTCGATGCCGAACAGGTATTCCAGCGCATCGCCCGTGAGCGCATCAGCGTCTTGCCTGGCGCGCCGACTCTGTATCTGTCGCTGCTGGCTCACCCGTTGCTCAAGCAAACCGACCTGTCGAGCCTGCGCATTGCGGTGACCGGCTCGGCCAGCATCCCGCCAAGCCTGATCGAACGCATGCGCAACGAGCTCGGGTTTGCCGTGGTGACGACGGCCTACGGCCTGACCGAGTGCGGCGGGCTGGCGACCATCTGCGACCCACAAGACTCGGCGCAGGTGATCGCCGGCACCAGCGGGCGCCCCATTGCCGGCACCGAAGCAAGCATTCGTGATCCGCACAATCAGCTGCTAGGCCCCGGAGAAACCGGCGAGATCTGCCTGCGAGGCTTTCACATCATGCAGGGCTATTTCCAGAATCCTGAAGCGACCCGCGAGGCCATCGATGCCGATGGCTGGTTGCACACCGGCGATGTCGGTCGGCTGGATCAAGCGGGCAACCTGATCATCACTGACCGCCTCAAGGACATGTTCATTGTTGGCGGCTTCAACTGCTACCCGGCGGAAATAGAGGCGGCACTGATCAGGCACCCGGCCATTGCCCAGGTTTCGGTGATCGGCATCGCCGATGAACGCATGGGCGAGGTTGGCTGCGCCTGCGTGGTGCTTCGTCACGGCAGTGAGCTGGACGAGGCGCAATTGGTCGCCTGGAGCCGTGAGCAGATGGCCAACTACAAAGTGCCGCGCCATGTGCGCTTTTTCAGCGCCTTGCCACTGAACCCATCGAACAAGGTGGCGAAAAACGAACTGCGCGCGCTGGTGGCTGAACGCGCTCAGGCATGAGCAGGCTTGTGACCAGACGGACGATGTGCACGCAAACGCTGGTTGCGCGCCGTGCTGACACCGACAGAAATAACAACAACAAAACGGAGATGAGCATGTTTACGCGAGACACGGTTTTTCGCCATTCGGCCAACCTGATCACAAGTCGGGGACTGTTGACCACGGCCATCAGCATCGCCAGTGCAACCGCCAGCGCCGCGCCGACCATCCAACTGGGAGAGGACACCTTTCTAGATTCGTCGCTGACGGTCAATTACACCGCATCCATGCGTACCGCCAAACAGGCCGGTCAGTACCTCAATGACCCGAACAACGACGACGGCACGCGCAACTTCAAACGCGGCTCATTGATCAACAATCGCCTGAGCCTGTTCGGCGAGTTGCAACTCAAACACGACAACCTCGGGGCGGTGCTGCGAGGCAGCGATTTCCATGACGAGGTGTATAACCAGCGCAACGACAACGACTCGCTGCAAACCGTGAACAAACTCGGGCACAACGATGGTTTCAGTGATGACACCCGCAAACTCAGTGGCAGCAAGGCGCGCCTGCTCGATGCCTACGTGTATGGCAACTTCGATGTGGGTGAAACCCAGTACCTGTCGCTCAAGGCCGGGCGACATCTGGTGGCCTGGGGCGAGAGCCTGTTCTGGCCCAACATCAGCCAGGGCCAGGCCCCGGTGGATGCCACCAAGTTCAACGTGCCGGGTACCGAGGCCAAGGACTCGTACCTGCCGGTGGGGCAGGTGTCCGGTTCCTGGTCATTGAATGAAAAGCTGGCGTTGGTCGGCTACTACCAGTACGAATGGGAAAAGACCCAGCTCAACCCCGTCGGCGACTACTTCGGCAGCGACACTTTCGGTCCAGGTGCTGAGTTCTATCGCCTGGGCAGCGGTATGGTCGAGCGTTTGCCCAATGGCCTGGCGGTCGGTTACGCCGGTCAGAAAAAGCCCGGCGACAGTGGTCAGTGGGGCCTGGGTGTGCGCTACCGGATTACCGAGAACACCGAGGTGGGGCTGTTCCATTACCGCTATAACGAGCGCGTGGGCTCGTTGTTTTTCGACTTTACCGGCGCCACCCAGTACTCATCGCTCAAGAGCATTGGTCATGATGGCACCGCCATGTCCTATCGCCTGGGTTACTTCGAAGACGTCAAGTTGACCGGTATCAGTTTCAGCTCCAAGGTCGGCGATTCGGTGCAGTACGCCGGCGACCTGAGTTACCGCGACGGGGCTTCGGTCTATCTGAACAACGGCGCACCGACCACCGGGCAGATCTGGCAAGGCAACCTCAATGCCTCCTACATCCTGGGGCCCAGCTTGCTGGCCCAGCAGACCACGTTCCTTGGCGAAGTGGTGCATCAACATATCGCCGGGGTCGACAGCCTGACCATCACGGGCGGCGGGCCTGGCGTGGACGGTACGTTCGACAAGCTCGAGTCGGCGACGCAGACCCGGGGTTCGACCCTGCTGGGCCTCGGCGCGTACATGGACTATCCCTCCATCGCCACCGGCCTGGACCTGTCCACCAAAGTGGTCTGGACGCAGAACGTGGACGGCAGCGCCTATCAGGGTCTGGGCAGGGCCGAGAAGCGTCTTACGGTGGGTGGCGACTTCAAGTACCTGGGCAATTTCCAGTTTGGCATGACCTATGTCGCCTATCTCAGTTCGCCGGATGTCGCACAAGGTCGCCTGCTGGCAGACCGCGATTACCTGTCGTTCAACGCCAAGTACACATTCTGATGCGCGCGGCTACGTCGCGATCTGGCGACGCTGCCTGCCCATCCAGCCTGAAATCAATAATGAGAGGCGTAGCATGAATCCTCGTCCGATCGCATCACCGTTCAGCCCTTTTACCATCGGCCCGCTGACGCTGAAAAACCGCTTCATCAAGGCCGCTACCAACGAGGGCATGAGCGCCCAGGGTGTGCCTTCCAGGCAGTTGGTCAAGCTGCACTCGGACCTCGCCGCTGGCGGCACGGCGCTGACCACCGTGGCCTATTGCGCAGTGAGCAACGATGGACGCACCTTGCCCAACCAACTGACGCTTAGCCAGGCCAGCCTGCCTCACTTCAAGGCCCTGACTGACGGCGTGCATCAGGCCGGTGGTCTTGCCAGCGCGCAGATCACTCATGGCGGCTGCTTTACCTTCATTCGCGAACGCTCCACCAAGCGTCCGCTGTCGGCCAGTGGCGGCTTCAACAAGATCGGCCTGCTCAGCGGCATGTTCTTCAAACAGGCAATGAACGAAGCCGATATGCAACAAGTGGTACGTGATTTCGCGCAGGGTGCGCGCCTGGCACGTCAGGCGGGCTTCGATGCGGTGGAGATCCATATGGGTCACGGCTACCTGCTCAGCCAGTTCATTTCGCCGCTGTACAACAAGCGCCGCGATCAGTACGGCGGCAGCCTGGAAAACCGCCTGCGTTTTCCGCGCCGGGTGCTGCGCGCCGTGCTGGATGCGGTCGGCCAGGAGCTGGCGGTGATCTGCAAGTACAGCATCACCGAAGGCGTGAGTGCCGGTAACAGTGCCGAAGACGGCGCGCAGATCGCCCGGATGCTCGAAGAGGAGGGCGCGCACCTGCTGGTGCTCAGCGCCGGGATGAACGCCGAGTCGATCACGACCATGTTCGGTTCCTCGTTTCCCAAGGAAAACCGCGTGCAGCAGAAAAACAAGATCATTGCCCTGGCCATGGCCATTCAGCGTCGAACCGATCCGGTGGTGGAGTTCAGAGAGCTGTATCTGCTGGAGCATGCACGCAAGGTGCGTGCAGCGGTGAAAATGCCCCTGGCTTACCTGGGAGGCGCCAAGAGCCTGACAAGCATCGAACAGATCATGACCGAGGGTTTTGATCTGGTTGCCATGGGCCGGGTGTTGCTGGCCGAAAGTGACTACGTCAACAAGCTCGCCAGCGGCGCCAGTCGCGACTCAATCTGCACTGCCTGCAACCGTTGTGTGGCCATGATGTATACCCCCGGCGGCACCTCTTGCGTGCTGAACATGCCCGGCGATGCAGAATTGAACAGACAGCCCGCGGCCGGACGCTAAGACGCCTCCCACACTGGAGGAGATTCTATGGTTTCAAACAAGCTCCTCAAGCAGCTTTGGACTATTGCGCCGCCTGCTTTTGATTCTGGCCGAAGGCCGTGGGAGCTTGGCTTGCCAGCGATCTGCCGGGCACCGGCAGTAGAGTCAGACGGCGCGGCGGGTCAGGTGCATCGCGTCAACAGGCTTTGCTGGCGCTTCGCGCCAGATCGTCGGCAAGCCAACTCCCACGCCCTCCGGGCAGAAGCGGGTGAACATCTGACGTCCGGTGGTTGGGAGCGCTCGACCTCTTTCGTCCTGCGGGCAGAAGCGATAGACCCCCTTACGCCGCCTGCTTTTGATTCTGGCCGCAGGCCGTGGGAGCTTGGCTTGCCAGCGATCTGCCGGGAACCGGCAGTAGAGTCAGACGGCGCGGCGGGTCAGGTGCATCGCGTCAACAGGCTTTGCTGGCGCTTCGCGCCAGATCGTCGGCAAACCAACTCCCACGCCCTCCGGGCAGAAGCGGGTGGCATCTGAGGGCCTGCGGGCAGAAGCAATGGCCCCCTGTTGCGGCCCCCTGCTTTTGATTCTGGCCGAAGGGCGTGGGAGATTCTATGGTTGACCGCAAATTTATTCAGGCCGTTTTGCTGATGTCTTCGTCCGGATTTCTTCATCAGAGCGAATGCAACACGGGCGAGCTGACGAGCCAGGATTACCCAACGCTTGATGGCTCCCACGCTCCGCGTGGTAGCACCTCCCCAGACGCTCCGCGTCGCCTGCGGGGTGACGCAGAGCGTCACGGGCTGCATTCCCACGCGGAGCGTGGGAACGATCCCTCCATAGCGCCGCGTGCTTATGAGTCTGGCCGCAGGGCGTGGGAGTTCGGCTTGCCGACGATCTGCCGGGGACCGGCAGTGGATGCAGAGGTCTCGGGTGTTCCAGGCATACCGCAGTCGCAGGACTTGCTGCCGCTTCGCGCCAGATCGCGAGCAAGCTTGCTCCCACGGCCTTCGGCCAGAATCAACAGCGCAGGGCGCGCCGTGTCCTGCTTCTGCCCAGAGGGCGTGGGAGTTCGGCTTGCCGACGATCTGCCGGGGACCGGCAGTGGATGCAGAGGTCTCGGGTGTTCCAGGCATACCACAGTCGCAGGACTTGCTGCCGCTTCGCGCCAGATCGCGAGCAAGCTTGCTCCCACGGCCTTCGGCCAGAATCAACAGCAGATCTACAAACGCGAGCAAGCTTGCTCCCACGGCCTTCGGCCAGAATCAACAGCAGATCTGTAAACGCCAGCAAGCGTGCCCCACGGCCTTCGGCCAGAATCAACAGCAGGTCTGCAAACGCCAGCAAGCGTGCTCATACGGCCTGCGGCCAGAATCAGCAGCGGACCGGCAAACGCCTCGAGTGACGATGACGACCCGGCAGCCGTGTCGGGATTTCAGCCGTGCTGCAGGAAGTCGATGCAGGTACGGTTGAACAACTCGCGGTGTTCCACTTGGACCCAATGCCCGCAACGGTTGAGGACGACGAAGCGTGCGTTCTGCGCGCCTTCGATGATGCGCTGGGCGCCGCTGAGAGGGTTGAAGTGATCGTCGCTACCCCAGAATCCGAGTATCGGGCACTCGATCTCGCCCAGGCGCGCCTCCATGTTCGGCACCATCATGGTGCTGAACAGATTCTTCGGTTGGGTGACAGCCACTGCAACACGTTCCTGCAGCAGGCTTTCCGGCAAGATCGATGCGTCGAACAGCTGCAGACTCATCATGCTGCGCATCTCCTCCATGCCGATCGGGCCGGCGCCGAAGAGGCTGACCATGCGCACGATACCTTTCATTTTGAAGTAGGTTTCGCGCTCCTCGACGCCGCCCGGTGCCAGCAGGATCAGGCTCTGCGCCAGTTGCGGCGAGCGTAGGGCCAGCCCCAGCGCGATCGCGCCACCCAGTGAGTTCCCCAGCAGTGTGCAGCGTCGTACACCAATGGCTTCCAGGAACCCGGCCACGCAGTCCATGAAAAAATCCAGGTCGTACTGGACGTCCTCAGGCTTGTCCGAGCGGCCAAAGCCCGGCAGATCGAGCACCAGGTTGCGATACCCGGCGGCGACGAAGCGCGGGTAGTTGCCCTTGAAGTTGCTGAAGCCGCTGGCGCCTGGTCCGCTGCCGTGCAGCCACAGCACTACCGGGCCTGCACCTTCTTCCAGATAGTGCAGACGCAGGCCGTTGGACAGGGTCGCGTAATGGCCGACGGGCAGAGGCAGGTCTACGGGTTGATTCATGGGGTTCTCCATTTTTGTCGATTCGTAAGGCACAGCCGCGTCGGGCACGACAGCGATGGAGTGAAGGGGAACGCTGCGCCCGACGGGTGTGCGCGTACGCATGCTGGGCCGGCCAGGTGTCGCTGGCATCGTCCGTTCAGACCACGTCGCGGTAGTCCTATCGGACGATGTCTGCCCAGGCCCTTGCCGTTAATCATTGAGGTTACGGTCCCACTGCAAGGGCAGCTGGCCGCAGCGTTGTGCTGAGAGGAGATTGCAATGAAGTTACTTAATAAAGTGGCGTTTGTGACGGGTGCCGGGCAAGGCATGGGCCAGGCCATCGTGCGCGGTTTTGTTGCTGAAGGCGCCAGGGTAGTGGCAGTCGACCTGAATCAGGCGGCGCTGGCCGAGAGCCTCGCCGATCTGGGCGACAAGGTACTGGCACTCGCCTGCAATGTGGCAGACGGCGCTTGCGTCGCAGACGCCATGGGTCAGGCAGAACAACACTTTGGCGGCCTCGATATCCTGGTCAACAACGCCGGTGTGGGTGCGCTGGACAGCTTCCTGGAAACCCCGGACGAAAGCTGGGCGCGGGTGATCGGCGTGAATCTGGGTGGCACCTTCCTGTGCTGTCGCGAGGGTGCGAAGTTGATGGTCAAGGGCGGCCGCAAGGGGGCGATCATCAATCTCTCCAGCACAGCCGCGCTGACTGGCGACGGCCCGAGCCACTACTGCGCTGCCAAAGCCGGCGTCATGGGCCTGACCCGCTCGATCGCCCGGGAGCTGGCCTGCAGTGGCATACGTGTCAACACCCTGGTGCCGGGGCCGACCAACACACCGATGATGGCCGGCATCCCTGATGACTACATGCAGGCGCTGCTGAAAAACGTACCCCTGGGTCGCATGTGCGAGACCGACGAGATCGCCAGGGTTGCAGTATTCCTGGCCAGCGAAGACGCCAGTTTCATGACCGGACAAAACATTGCCGTCAACGGCGGTATGGCCTTTATCTGATCAGGGAGACACCCATGAGCAAACGTCTACAAGGAAAAATCGCCTTCGTCACCGGTGCCGGTTCCGGCATTGGTGAAGCCACTGCGCTGCGCTTCGCCGAAGAGGGCGCCACAGTTGTGTTGTGCGGACGACGCATCGGGCCACTGCAAGGTGTGCAGGAAAAAATCCACACCCAGGGCGGTCAGGCCGAGATTGCCGTGGCCGATGTCAGCGACGAACAGGCCTACGTCGACGCGCTGCAGGCCACCGCGCAGCGTCACGGGCGCCTGGACATCCTGGTCAACAACGCGATGGCCTATACGTGGGGCAGCATCGACAGCATGTCCACCGCCGATTGGCACGCCAATTTCACCACCACCGTGGACGGCACCTTCTGGGGCACCCGTACCGCGATGCAACTGATGAAGGCACAGGGTGGCGGATCGATCGTCAACATCGCCTCGATCTGTGGACTGTTCGGCACTGCATGGATGGCCGGTTATTCGGCGGCAAAGGCGGCGGTGATCAATTTCAGCCGGGCAGCGGCCAGTGAAGGCGCAGCGCACAACATCCGTTGCAACGTGATCATTCCGGGTGTGGTCGACACCCCGGCCACGGCGGGCATGCTGGCCGATCCAAAGACCCGCAGCAATACCGAGAAAGTCATCCCTATGAAACGGGTCGGCCTGCCCGTAGAGCTGGCCAACGCCATCGTGTTCCTGGCCAGCGACGAAGCTTCGTACGTCACCGGCGCAAGTCTGGCGGTGGACGGCGGTCGTGGTTCGGATCTGTACACGGTGCTCGAATGATGGGCCAGGACACGAGCTCGTTGCTCGCGCGCATCGACCGCCTGGAGTCGCTGGATGAGATCCGTCAACTGGCCGGCAAATACGCCTTGGCGTTGGACATGCGCGACATGGACGCGATGGCGAACTGCTTCGCCCCGGACGTGCGCGTCGGCCGTGACAAGAGCGGGCGCGCACACCTGAAGGTGTGGCTGGACGAAACCATGCGCAAGCAGTTCCACGGCACGTCCCATCACTTGGGGCAGCACATCATCGAGTTCAGTGATGCCGATCACGCCACCGGCGTGGTGTATTCCAAGAATGAGCATGAGACCGGGCCGCAATGGGTGATCATGCAGATGCTGTATTGGGACGACTACGAGCGTGTCGACGGACGCTGGTGCTTGCGCCGTCGCCTGCCGTGCTACTGGTACGCAACCGATCTGAACGCCCCCCCCATTGGTGGCCTGAAAATGCGTTGGCCAGGCCGCGAGCCATACGCCGGCAGCTTCCATGAGCTGTTCCCCTCCTGGGATGCGTTCTGGGCACAGCGACCGGACAAGGATGCCTTGCCCGAGATCGCCGAACCCGCACCGCTGGAAGGCTTTCTCAAGACGCTGCGCCGTGGAGCCGATGCGCCGAAGATCCGTGTGCGCTGAAAGATCAGGGTTCTACACGCGGGCAACGTTGTTTCTTTCATCGACTTTTGGGTCTGGCGTTCACCCATAGCCTGTTCGAGCTGAGGCGTGGGATAAGGCTGTGGTGTGTCAGGCTTCATTCCAGAGGCCTGCCGCACCACACGTCGTTTAGGCGGGGAGTTGCTTGTGGCGGGGTTCGCGGGGCATGCCCAAGGCGCGCTCGGCGATGACATTACGCTGGATCTCGTTGCTGCCCCCATAGATGGTATCGGAGCGGGTGAACAGGAACAGTGACTGCAAACGGCTGAGTCGGTAGGGTTCAGCGTCTAGGAGTTCGCCGGCATCACCCAGCACGTCCATGGCCAGTTTGCCCAGGTCGCTGTGCCAGGTGGACCATGCCAGTTTGTAGATCATCGCTTCACGCCCCAGGTTGCCGTCTTGCGGACCCGACAGCATGCGCAGGGAATTGTAGCGCAATACCTTGAGGCCGGCCCAGGCCTGGGCGATACGCTGGCGCAGCAGTGGGTCGCGCGCCGCACCGTTGGTGCGGGCGATGCGAATGATTTCATCGAGTTCATTGTGAAACTGCATCTGCTGGCCCAGCGTGGATACGCCGCGCTCCAGGCCCAGCAGCGCCATGGCAATCTTCCAGCCATCACCCGGTTGGCCAATCAGGTTGTCAGCGCTGGTAACCGCCTGATCAAAAAACACCTCGTTGAACTCACTGGTACCGGTCAATTGCTGAATCGGCTGGACGCGGATGTTCTCCTGATCCATGGGCACCAACAGGAACGACAAGCCCTGATGCCCCTGGCTGCCGGGCTCGGTGCGGGCCAGCACGAAACACCAATCGGCCTCGTGGGCCAGGGAGGTCCAGACTTTCTGTCCGCTGATCAACCAGTGCTCGCCGGTGGCGTCCCGTTTTGCCCGGGTCTGCACGTTGGCCAGGTCCGAGCCCGCTCCCGGTTCCGAATAGCCCTGGCACCAATACTGGCTGCCGTCGAGGATGCCGGGCAATAATCGCTGTTGCTGGGCCAGGGTGCCGAAGGCGGCCAGTGTCGGGCCGACCAGGCCTTCGCCAATGTGGCCCATGCGCCCCGGGCCGCCGGCGCGAGCGTATTCTTCATGAAAGATCACTTGTTGGCTGATGGACAGGCCCCGTCCGCCATGTTCTTTCGACCAGCCAACGCCGATCCAGCTGCCACAGGCAAGTTCGCGCTCCCAGGCTTTGCGCTCTTGCGCAAAACTGTGTTCGTCTCCCGGACCGCCGCGAAAGCGCAAGGCTGCAAATTCGCCGCTCAGGTGCTCGGCCATCCACTGGACGACCTGTTCGCGGAACGTTTCGTCGGCACGGCTGAATCCGATTTTCATGCTTGCTCTCCCAAAAGAAGCGTCGCCAACCGCTCGCGGTGCAGCGCCGGGGTGCCCAGCAGCTGTTCGCTGGCGCGGGCGCGTTTGAAATACAGGTGAGGGTCGTATTCCCAGGTAAAACCGACGCCACCATGCAGTTGGATCGACTCGGCGGCACAGTGGAAAAACGCCTCGCTGGCATGGATTTTTGCAACGGCAGCGGCGCCCTCAAGCTCTTTGACTACCGCAGGATCACCTTCTGGGTCCAGGCGTTCCTGGGCCACGCAGGCGGCGTAGTAGGCGGCCGAGCGGGCACATTCGACTTGCAGCATCATGTCGGCGCAGCGGTGTTTGATGGCCTGGAAACTGGCGATGGTGCGGTTGAACTGGCGGCGCTCGGCAATGTACGTCAGGGTCAGGTCCAGGGACTGTTGCGCGCCCCCGGTCTGCTCGGCGGCAAGCCCAATGGCAGCGATCAGCAGGGTGTCGCGCAATATTCCCCAGCCTTGCTCGGGGCCAGCCAGTCGTTGTGCCTCGCCGACCTGCACCTGGTCCAGGTCGATGCGTGCCAGGCGACGGGTCTGGTCCATTGTGGCCAGGGGGCTTCTGATCACCCCCGGCGTATCACCTGGCAGGGCGAACAGGCTGATGCCCTGATCGCCCGCCGACCCGGGGGCGCGCGCGGCAATGAGCAGCAGGTCGGCCGAGGCACCGTCGATGACCTGTGCATACCCGCCGTTGAGTATCCAGCCTCCGGGATGCGCTTGAGCCACCGTTTGTACGCTGTCACCCGCAAGCCCCGGAACACTGGCAAAGGCCAGGGTGGCGCGGGTCTTGCCAGTGGCAATCGCGCCCAACCAGTGTTGCTGCAGGGCCTTGTTGTGCCCCAACAACAGGGCCGGGGTGGCCAGGCAAGCCGTGGCGAACAACGGCGAACCCAGCAGGTAGCGGCCGCTTTGCTCCAGCAGGATGGCCAGTTCGACAAACCCCAGGCCCATGCCGCCAAAGCGTTCGGGCACCATCAGCGCCGGCCAGTACAGCTCCTGGCCGATCTTCTGCCAGACCAGCGGGTCGTGTGCATCCGCTCGGCTCATTGCGGCGCGCACCGCCTGTGAGTCGCTGGCCTGAGCGAGAAAACGCTCGGCGCTGTCGCGAATCATCAAGTGTTCTTCGGTAAAGGCGAACTCCATGGAGTATCCCTGCTAGACAGATGGGTGTGCCAAGTCTGGGGTGTGGGGAAGGGGGCTCGAATCATTAAAACGGACTAGAGCGCGACAGCCTTGATGACCCTTCATTGCGCAGGCCAGCCAGCGGTAGTCGGGTTCAGCTGCAAGGCAGCTCGTTGCCATGGGAGCGTCGGTGCCGTGCCGGTATCGGTTCTGCCGAAGGCCAGCGCTGCTTAGTCTCAATGGACGATGAAGCGGCGGGCCGCGCTTTGCAAAATGCTCGCCACGTAAGCGAATCAGCCAAGGAGACCCAGGCATGATCGACATTCGCGGTTTGAGCTATTTTGTCTCGCAGATCGAAAACCTCAGCCAGTGGCAGCGTTACGCCGAAGACGTGCTGGGTATGCAGGTGCAGCCAGCGCCAGGCGGTGGCCTGTACGTGAAGATGGACGAGCGCCCGTTTCGCATGCTGATCGTCGAGGGCGGTGAGGCGAAGTACCTGGCGTCCGGTTGGGAACTGGCCAACGAGCGAGCGTTTCAGGCCGCGCTGGAGCATCTGACCGCTGCCGGTATCGAGTGGCAACCGGGCAGCGCCGCCGAGATCGATCAGCGCGGGGTACAGGCGCTGGTCAAGGTCATCGACCCGTCGGGTAATTGCCATGAACTGAGTTGGGGCCATCGCTCCGATTGCCTGCCGTTTGTTTCGCCGCAAGGCGTGCCGCGATTCATTACCGGGGACATGGGCCTGGGCCACACCGTGCTGCCGGCGCCGAATTTCGACGCGACGCTGGCGTTTGCCAAGGACGTGCTCGGTTTCGCGCTGTCGGACATCTTCAACTTCCGTCCCGACCTGTCCGCGCCAGCCATCCGCATTCACTTCCTGCATTGCCAGAACGCCCGTCATCACAGCCTGGCGCTGGCCGAGTACCCGGTGCCTTCCGGTTGCGTGCACGTGATGGTCGAGGTCGACTCGATGACTGAAGTCGGTCGCGCCCATGACCGTTTGCAGGCCCATGACGTGAACCTGTCAGCCACCCTCGGGCAGCACCTCAACGACCGCATGACCAGTTTTTACATGAAGACCCCGTCCGGCTTCGATCTCGAGTACGGCTACGGCGGATTGCTGGTCGATTGGGCCGAACATTCGGCATTCGAGTTCACCCGCGTGAGCATTTGGGGGCACGACTTTTCGGTCGGCCAACAGTAAGGAGTCGTCATGATGAACAAACAGCTGACAGCGGCCGATGCGGTCGCTCAATTGCGCGATGGCATGACCATCGGTTTCGGTGGTTGGGGCCCGCGGCGCAAGCCGATGGCGATTGTGCGCGAGATCCTGCGCTCGGCGGTCAAGGACCTGACCGTGGTCGCCTACGGCGGCCCTGAAGTCGGTATGTTGTGCGCCGCTGGCAAGGTCAGGAAACTGGTATTCGGCTTCGCCACCCTTGATGCCATCCCGCTGGAACCTTATTACCGCAAGGCCCGCGAGGCCGGGGAACTCGAGCTGCTTGAGCTCGATGAAGGGATGTTCCAGTGGGGGCTGCGCGCCGCGGGGATGCGCCTGCCGTTTCTGCCAACCCGCTGCGGCCTGGCCACCGACGTCACGCGCCTGAACCCGCAACTCAAGACCGTCGCATCGCCGTATGCCGATGGTGAGGTGCTGCTGGCGATGCCGGCGCTGAACCTGGACGTAGCATTTGTTCACGTCAACGTCGCCGACCGTCTGGGCAATACCCTGGTCACAGGGCCCGACCCGTATTTCGATCACCTGTTCGCCCGCGCCGCCCAGCAGTGCTTCGTCTCCTGCGAACGTCTGGAGGAGCGCCTGGCGTTGAGCGCCGAGCAGGCTCGCTTCAACACGTTTGAACGCTACCTGGTGAGCGGCGTGGTGCATGCCCCGCTCGGTGCGCACCCGACCGCTTGCGCCCCTGACTATGGCTGGGACCTCAAACACCTCAAGGATTACGTCGCCAGCAGTCAGGCGCAAGACGGCTGGCAGGAGTATGTGCAGACCTGGGTCGCCGGTGGCGAACAGGCTTATCAGGCACAGAACGGCGGCGCCGAATCCATGGGCGCCTTGCCCCTTCCCGTGTTCTGAGGAGTAGCGATTATGTCTGCAACCTGTGATTTCACCCTCGCGGAACTGATGATCGTCGCCGCCTCTGAAGCCTGGCGTGGCAATGGTGAAGTGATTGCCTCGGGTCTGGGCGTGATTCCGCGCCTGGGGGCAAGCCTGGCAAAACTAACGCACAGCCCGGAGCTGTTGATGACGGACAGTGAGGCGTTTCTGGTAGAGGAGCCTGTGCCGCTGGGTCCGCGCGGCGACTTCGTTGCGCAGTACTCCGGCTATTTGTCGTTCGAACGGGTCTTCGAATGCGTCTGGGGTGGACGTCGTCACGCGATGATCGGGCCGACCCAGATCGACCGCTGGGGCCAGACCAACCTGTCCTGCGTCGGCGATTACCAGAAGCCCAGGACCGCGATCCTCGGCGTGCGCGGCCTGCCGGGCAACAGCATCAACCACCTTAACTCGTTCTTCGTGCCCAGCCATAACACGCGGGTGTTCGTCAGCGACGAAGTGGACATGGTCTCTGGTGTCGGCTTCAAGGCCGAGCGTTGGCCCGAAGGTGTGCGCCGCGACCTGATGGACATCCATGTTGTGATCAGCGACCTGTGCGTGCTTGATTTCAACGGCCCGCAGCGGGCGGTACAGGTGCGCTCGCTGCATCCGGGAGTGAGCTTCGAGCAAGTCCAGAACAACACCGGCTTTGCGCTGCTCAAGTCAGCGCAGCTGCACGAAACCGCATACCCCACCGACGAGCAATTGGCGTTGATCCGCCGCCTCGACCCCCACGATTACCGCGCCACGGCGATCAAGGGCAACCCACCCGGTATCCGTACCGCCTAGGGCAAGGAAGGGAACATGCACCGCAGCGACAATGAATTCATCGTCCGCCAGGACAACGCGACGTACGAGACCGACACCCCGGTGCTGTACGAGGTGGACGAGGGGATAGCCACGCTTACGCTGAATCGACCGGCCTTCAATAACGCGCAAAACTCGCAGATGACTTACGCCCTGGACGCAGCCTTCCGCCAGGCGGTGGATGACGACAGCGTCAAGGTGATCGTGCTGCGCGGGAACGGCAAGCATTTTTCCGCCGGTCATGACATCGGTACACCTGGACGGGACATCGACAAGCCGTTCGAGCGCGCGCACCTGTGGTGGGATCACACCAACAAGCCCGGTGGCGAGCAGCTCTATGCACGCGAGCAAGAGGTGTACCTGGGGATGTGTCGGCGCTGGCGTGAACTGCCCAAGCCGACCATCGCCATGGTGCAGGGCGCATGTGTCGCCGGTGGGCTGATGCTGGCCTGGGTCTGTGATCTGATCGTCGCCAGTGACGACGCGTTCTTTCAGGATCCGGTGGTACGCATGGGTATTCCGGGGGTCGAGTATTTCGCCCATCCCTATGAAATGAACCCGCGCCTGGCCAAGGAGTTTCTCTTCACCGGCGATCGCATGAGCGCCACGCGCGCCTGGCAAGTGGGCATGGTCAACCGCCTGGTACCTCGCGAGGAACTGGAGCAGGCCACCTATGCCCTGGCCAAGGGCATCGCCCGTCAGCCGCGCATGGGTCTGGCCTTGACCAAACAGGCGATCAACCACGTCGAAGACCTGCAAGGCAAGCGCACGGCGATGGACGCGGTATTCGCCTGGCACCATTTTGCCCACGCGCATAACGAGCTGCTGTCCGGTGACAAACTGGGCGGCTTCGACGCCAAGGGCATGGCCCGGGCCAACAAACAGGCCGAGGACAAACCTCAATGAACCGCTGGCTGGACACGCCGCTGACCGAAGCGCTCGGTTGCCGTTACCCGATTGTGCAAACCGCCATGGGCTGGGTCGCCGACGCCAACCTGGTGATCGCCACGACCGAGGCTGGCGGTTTCGGTTTCCTGGCTGGGGCGACCTTGGCTGCCGATCGGTTGGAGGGCGAAATCGCCAGGGTGATCGACGCCACCGGCGGCAGCAATTTCGGCCTTAACTTTCATATGTTTCAGGACAACGCCGGCCAGTGCGTCGACCTGGCGATTAAATACCGGCTGCGCGCTGTCAGCTACGGCCGTGGACCGGACAAAAACACCATTGCTCGGTTCAAGGCGGCGAAGGTGTTGTGCATCCCCACGGTCGGCGCATTGAAACATGCACTCAAGGCGCTGGAGCTGGGTGCCGATCTGATCACGGTACAGGGCGGTGAAGGCGGCGGTCACACCGGCGGGGTGCCCAGTTCGATCCTGCTGCCTCAGGTGCTGGCGGCGGTCAACGTACCGGTGATCGCAGCCGGCGGATTTGCCACCGGTCGCGGCCTGGCGTCGGTGCTGGCGGCCGGCGGTGCCGGCATCGCCATGGGCACGCGGTTCCTCATGACCCGCGAATCGCCGACACCGGCCGCGACCCTGGAACGCTATCTGCAGGTCAACGATCCGCAACGGGTGCGGGTCACCACGG
The DNA here is from genome assembly GCF_044900785.1 of Pseudomonas sp. NPDC087358. NCBI lineage: Bacteria > Pseudomonadati > Pseudomonadota > Gammaproteobacteria > Pseudomonadales > Pseudomonadaceae > Pseudomonas > Pseudomonas sp. NPDC087358. Next base: position 68,958 of record NZ_JBJDOA010000010.1, on the reverse strand, counting down.
CGGTGGACGGCATGCGTCACCGGATGATCGAAAACCGTTTCATCAATCACCTGGAAAACGCCGGCCCGCTAGGACGCCTGCGCATCGCCCTGGGCAGTGCCTGGCAATGGAAGCAACAGACCGGCATGAGTCTGGGGCACATGGCCTCGGTGTTCCTGCGTGCCTTGGGTGAAGACCCTTCAGCACTGTCGCAGGTGGTGATGGCCGCCAACCAGCCCGTGCTCCTGCAGCGCTCGATGGTCGATGGCGCCCCCGACGAAGGCATCCTGCCCAGCGGCCAGGTGGCAGCAGCCATCGGCGAACTGCTCAGTTGCCGTGAAGTCATCGAAGGCATTGCCAGCGAAGCGCGGCAATGCCTGGACGCACTCCTGGCGCGCAGCCAGGCGCAACCCTCGACTCACCCCGCCAGTATTGGAGAACCCCTGTGAACCAGGCATTTACGACACAACTCAATCAGGGGGTCGCTGAACTGGTGATCGCCAAACCGCCGGTAAACGCCCTCGACAGTCAGGAGTGGCAGGCGCTGGCGCGGCAGATAGAGGCCCTTGGCGCTGATCCCGAAGTGCGGGTCATCGTGATTCGTGCCGAAGGCCGCGGTTTTTGCGCCGGTGTCGACATCAAGGAACTGGACAAGCATCCGGAACGCATCGTCGAGGTCAACGCCGGTAACTACGCAACGTTCAAGGCCGTACATCGCAACCCGGTGCCGGTGATTGTCGCGGTACATGGTTTTGTCCTGGGCGGCGGCATCGGCATCACCGGGGCAGCAGACATCGTCATCGCTTCCGAATGCGCAACCTTCGCCCTCCCGGAAGTCGACCGTGGCGCCATGGGCGGTGGTGCGCATCTGCAGCGTCTGTTCCCGGTGCAGAAAGTCCGCTACCTGTTCTTTACCGGCGACAGCATCGGTGCCCCCGAGGCCCTGCAATACGGCTTCATCGAGCGGATTGTCAGCAAAGATCAACTGCGTGAAACCGCCCTGGCCATTGCCACCAAAATCGCGCAGAAGAGCCCAGGCATGATCCGTATCGCCAAGGAAGCCTTGAACGGCATCGAAGACGGCAATCTGGAAGACAAGTACCGCTGGGAACAGGGTTTCACCCTGCTGGCCTATAGCAATCCGGATTCGGCGCAAACGCGCCGGGCCTTCGTCGAAAAACGCGACGCCAAGTTCTGAGATCAAGCCATGGACCTGACTTACACCCCCAAGCAAATCGCCTTTCGCGCCGAAGTACGCGCCTGGCTTGCCGGCAACGTGCCGAGCGAGCCGCTGGCCAGCTACGACACCCGGGAAGGTTTCGAGCAGCACCGCGCCTGGGAGGCGAAGCTGTTCCAAAGCCGCTGGTCGATGGTGATGTGGCCTGCCGAACTGGGCGGTCGCGGCAGCGATCTGATCGAGTGGCTGATCTTCGAGGAAGAATATTACGGCGCCGGGGCACCCATGCGCGTCAACCAGAACGGTCAGCTGCTGCTGGGACCGACTCTGATGGAGTTCGGTACCCCGGAGCAGAAGCAACGTTTCCTGCCGCGCATGGCCGCCAGCCTGGACATGTGGGCGCAGGGCTGGTCGGAACCCAATGCCGGCTCCGATATGGCGGCGATCACCAGCAAAGCCGTGCTCGACGGCGAGCACTATGTGATCAACGGGCAGAAGACCTGGTCGACCCGGGCAATTTATGCGGACTGGCTGTTCGGCTTGTTTCGTAGCGAGCCGGGATCGGCCCGGCATCACGGCTTGTCGTTTGTCATGGTGCCGTTGAATGCGCCTGGTGTGAGCATTCGACCGATCAAGGCGCTTAACGGCAAGGACGCCTTCGCCGAGGTGTTTTTCGACGACGTGCGCGTACCGGTCGCCAACCGCATCGGTGGCGAAGGGCAGGGCTGGCATGTGGCAATGGCCACCGCAGGTTTCGAGCGCGGCCTGCTGCTGCGCTCGCCGGCGCGCTTCCAGGCCACGGCGCGCCGACTGGTCGAACTGTACAAGGCTCACCGCGCCAGTGCCGACCGCGATCCGGCGCTGCGCGATGCAGTGCTGGAAACCTGGATGGGCGCCCAGGCCTATGCGTTGTCTGCCTATCACACCGTGGGCCGCTTGAGTCGGGGCGAGCAGATCGGCGCCGAGTCGAGCATCAACAAGATCATCTGGTCGGAGCTGGACCTGAAGATGCACGAGACCGCCATGCGCATTCTCGGCGCGCGCGGCGAACTGCTGGGCGAGGGTGCGCAGCAGGGCGATGCGGCTGGCTGGCTGGAAGGCTTCCTGTTCGCCCAGTCCGGACCGATCTATGCCGGCACCAACGAAATCCAGCGCAACATCATTGCCGAGCGGATGCTCGGTTTGCCGAAATAGGGAACCGCCATGGACTTCACCTTCAACGATGAGCAGTTGGCGTTTCGCGAAGCCATCAGCCGTTTTCTGATGACCGAAGCCGCACCGGAGATGTTGCGGGAAATCTGGGAGACCGATATCGGTCGCTCCCGCGACTTGCGCAACAAGATTGCCGAGCAGGGATTGACCGCGCTGTCAGTGCCCGAGGCCGAAGGCGGTCTGGGCATGGATGACGTGACCTGGGCGCTGATGACTCAGGAGCTGGGCTATTACGCCATCCCGGACTCATTGTCTGACACCGCTTATGTCGCCGCCGGGCTGCTCGCCGGTCTGCCCCAGGACCATCCAGCCCGGGCCGACCTGTTGCCACGCATTGCCGACGGCAGCCTGCGCATGGCGATCGGGCATCCGGTCAATGCCCTGGTCAGTGATGCGCAATCGGCTGAGGTGTTGATCCTCACCGACGGCGATGACGTCCACGTGGTGCCGCGTGCACAGGTGAATGTGCAGACCCGGCCGAGCATCGATGCATCGCGCCGTCTGGGCCTGGTGACCTGGACACCGTCGCCGGCAACCTGCATTGCCGGTGGCGAGCTTGGGCGCGGGTTGCAGCAACGTTTGCTCGATCGAGGCGCGCTGTCGGTGGCCGGGCAGTTGCTGGGGCTTGCGCAGCGCATGCTCGACTTGTCGGTGGATTACGCCGCCCAGCGCAAGCAGTTCGGCAAGCCGATCGGCAGCTTCCAGGCGGTCAAGCATCACCTGGCCGATGTCGCGCGCTACATCGAACAGGCCAAGCCGGTGCTGTACCGCGCCGCTCATGCCTTGGCCCGGGGCGACGTGAACGCTGGCGTGTGGGTTTCGCAAGCGCGCCTGGCGGCCAATGAGGCCAGCTGGATCGCCGCGCGCAAGGGCATTCAGGTGCACGGCGCGATGGGGTACACCTGGGAAGTGGATTTGCAGATGTTCATGAAGCGCGCCTGGGCCCTCGATGCGTTCTGGGGCGAGCGCGGCTTTCATAAAACCCGTGTCAGCGACTATCTGTTTGCCGACGCCACCGGCCTGGGGCCGGGACATACTTTCGAGGAATGAGTCATGGCCCAAGCGTACATCGTTGATGCACTGCGCACTCCCACCGGCAAGCGTAAAGGTGCCTTGAGCACGGTCCACGCCATTGATCTGGGCGCTCATGTGCTCAAGGCTCTGGTGGAGCGCAATGTGATTCCCGCCGAGGACTACGACGACGTGATATTCGGCTGCGTCGACACCATCGGTTCACAGGCTGGCAACATCGCCCGCAGCAGTTGGCTGGCCGCCGGCTTGCCATTGGCGGTGCCCGGCACCACGGTGGATCGCCAGTGCGGCTCATCGCAACAGGCAGTGCATTTCGCCGCTCAGGCAGTGATGAGCGGCACTCAGGATGTGATCGCCGTCGGCGGGGTGCAGACCATGACCCAGATCCCCATCTCATCGGCGATGCTGGCCGGCCAGCCGCTGGGCTTCGCCGATCCGTTTTCGGGCAGCGTTGGCTGGCGTGCGCGGTTTGGCCAGCAGCCGGTGAACCAGTTCTACGCGGCGCAACGCATCGCCGATCATTGGCACATCAGCCGCGAACAGATGGAGGCCTTTGCCCTGCAAAGCCACGATCGAGCGTTGGCGGCTATCGCCAGTGGGCGATTTGCCCGGGAAATCGTCAGCTACCAGGGCTTGGCGGTGGATGAGACCCCGCGCCAGAGCAGTCTGGCCAAAATGGCCGAGTTGCAACCCGTGGACCCGCGGTTCCCTTCCATTACCGCCGCAGTGTCAAGCTCGACCTGTGACGCCTCGGCGGCGCTGTTGGTGGTCTCGGAAGCGGCACTCAAACGGTACGACCTGACGCCACGGGCGCGGATTCATCAGTTGACGGTGCTCGGTGACGATCCGATCTGGCATCTCACCGCCCCGATCGCCGCCACTCACCGGGCCCTGGCCAGGAGCGGCCTGAGCATGGCCGATATCGACCGGGTCGAGATCAACGAAGCGTTTGCTTCAGTGGTCATGGCCTGGGCCAAGGAGCTGGATTACGACCCGGCGCGTACCAACGTCAACGGCGGCGCTATCGCTTTGGGCCATCCGTTGGGCGCAACCGGGGCGCGCTTGATGACCACGCTGCTCAACGAACTGGAATGCACCGGGGGTCGCTATGGCCTGCAAACCATGTGTGAAGGCGGCGGCCTGGCCAACGTGACCATTATCGAACGCTTGTAGTGCGTCCCGCGGGCCGCCGCTTGGAGTGCGTGGCCCGCTCCACTTTCTGAGGAATCAAACATGACGATGTGTGCAGACCGCACCGTGATCATCACCGGTGCCGGCGGCGGGCTCGGCCGCGCCTATGCTCTGGCGTTCGCCGGGCAAGGGGCCAATGTGGTCGTCAACGATATTCGCGCCCAGGCCGCAGAGGACGTTGTGGGGGAGATTCGTCTCAACGGCGGCCAGGCGATTGCCAGCAGCGACGACATCACCACCCTGGACACCGCTCAGCGCATCGTCGATGCGGCGCTGGCGACTTTCGGCGAAGTGCATGTGCTGATCAATAACGCCGGCGTGCTGCGTGACCGCATGTTCATCGGCCTGACTGAAGAAGACTGGGACATGGTCATGCGCGTCCACCTCAAGGGCCATTACTGCCTGGCCAATATTCTTGGCCGACGCTGGCGCGACATGGCCAAGGCTGGCACGCCGGTGGATGCGCGGATCATCAACACCAGCTCCGGTGCCGGCCTGCAAGGTTCGGTGGGGCAGTCCAATTATTCGGCGGCCAAGGGCGGTATTGCCGCGCTGACCCTGGTGCAAGCGGCGGAACTGGCGCGATACGGTGTCACCGCCAACGCCCTGGCGCCGGCCGCACGGACCTCGATGACCGAGAGCGCCATGCCCGACGTGGTGAAGAAGCCCGAGGATGGCAGCTTCGACGCCTGGGCTGCGGAAAACGTTGCACCGCTGGTGGTGTGGCTTGGCAGCACGGCGTCGGCCCATGTCAGTGGCCAGGTATTTGAAAGCCAGGGCGGACGGATTTCCCTGGGCGACGGCTGGCGCACTGGCGTCACCCGCGACAAGGGCGCGTTGTGGCAGGTGGAAGAAATCGGCGCGGCCGTCGACGCGATCCTCGCCCAGGCGCCGAAGGCACAGAAGGTTTGGGGAAGCTAAGGCGCCAGATCATCCAGCGGCTGTACACCGCTTGACCCGGGTGTCGTTCGCGGCACCCGGCATACCCCGTTTTGACGATGCGCCATTTGCCCCCTCTGCGTACAACTGCAGCGTACTGATTTCTTCGGAGGTAGACGCTGTGAAACAAGCCCCCCCTTATGTTCCCGGTCATCAATTGCTGGCCGGCAAGTCGGTGTTGATTACCGCTGCCGCAGGCGCCGGTATCGGTTATGCGGCGGCCAGGCGCAGTGCCGAGGAGGGTTGCCGGGCCTTGATGGTTTCCGACGTGCATCCGCGGCGTCTGGAGGAGGCGGTGCAGCGCCTCAAGGGCGAGACCGGTCTGCAGGCGATCCATGGCCAGCTGTGCAACGTCACCGTCGAGGCCGAGGTCCAGGCCCTGGTGGCGGCCGCCGAAGAGGCGCTGGGTGGGGTCGATGTGCTCATCAACAACGCCGGCCTCGGCGGCCAGAAACGCGTCGTCGAGATGAGCGACGAAGAATGGCTGCGCGTGCTGGACGTCACCCTTACCGGCACCTTCCGCATGACCCGGGCCATGTTGCCGCACATGCAGCGGCGCGGCGCTGGGGCCATCGTCAATAACGCTTCGGTGCTCGGTTGGCGGGCGCAGAAGGAGCAGGCCCATTATGCCGCCGCCAAGGCCGGAGTGATGGCGCTGACCCGCTGCAGTGCCCTGGAAGCCGCCGAGTTCGGCGTGCGCATCAACGCGGTGTCGCCATCGATTGCCTTGCATGATTTTCTCAAGAAAGCCTCCAGCGAAGCGTTGCTGGCCAGCCTGGCCGGACGCGAGGCGTTCGGTCGCGCCGCAGAAGTCTGGGAAGTGGCCAACGTGATGATGTTCCTGGCCAGCGACTACGCCTCGTATATGGTCGGCGAAGTGCTGTCCGTCAGTTCGCAACAAGCGTGAGGATCGACTCATGAGTCACGTTTTCAGTACCGCCCAGGGGTTGCTTGCAGCCGAGGGCCTGGACCTGGGTCACACCGACTGGCTGACCATCACCCAACAGCGCATTGATCTGTTCGCCGAAGCCACCAGTGATCACCAGTGGATTCATGTCGATCCGGTACGTGCTGCCAGAGGCCCGTTTGGTGCCTGCATTGCTCACGGCTATCTGACCCAGTCGCTGGCCAACCTGTTCATGCCGCAACTCTTGACCCTCGACAACATGGCAATGGGCGTCAACTACGGCAGTGACCGGGTGCGCTTTCCGGCGCCGGTGAAGGTCGAGTCACGGGTGCGCGGCAGCGGCCGGATCATCCGCGCCGAACAGCTGGGCGACGCCGTGCAACTGGTGGTGCGCATCACCGTAGAAGTCGAGGGTCAGGCGCGACCCGGTTGCGTGATCGACACCATCAGCCGCTACACCTTCAACCCAATTTCCAAGTGAGTTCGTCATGGACCTGAATGAAGTCGTTATCGTCGCCACTGCCCGTACCGCACTGGCCAAGTCATTTCGCGGATCGTTCAACGATACCGAGGCCCCGGTGCTGGGAGGGCACGTGGTGGCGGCGGTCGTGGCACGCGCCGGCATCGACCCGGCAGAGGTCGAAGACGTGATCATGGGCGCGGCGGTGCAGCAGGGTACCCAGGCCTATAACATCGGCCGGCTCTGCGCCTACACCGGCGGTTTGCCGCAAAGCGTGCCGGGGATGGCCGTGGACCGCATGTGTGCCTCGGGCCTGATGAGTATCGGCGTGGCGGCGAAGGGCATCATGAGCGGCGAGATGAGCATTGCGATTGGTGGCGGTGTGGAGTCCCTGTCGCTGACCCAGAACAAGCACAAGAACACCTACCGCGCCCAGTCTGAGGCGGTGTTGCACGTGATGCCCAGTGCCTATATCCCGATGCTTGAAACCGCTGAGATTGTCTCTCGTCGTTATGGCATCAGCCGCGCCGCTCAGGATGAGTATTCCCTGCAAAGCCAGCTGCGTACCGCCGCCGCACAACGGGCTGGCCTGTTCAACGAGGAAATCGCCGGGTTGAGCGTGGACAAGCTGTTGTTCGCCGCCGACGGCCAACCTGACGGCCATGAGCGGGTGCAGGCGCTGCGAGACGAGTGCAACCGACCCAATACACGTCTGGAAGAACTCAGCGGTTTGAAGCCGGTGTTCAAGGACGGTAAATGGATCGGGCAGGGCGAGTTCGTCACCGCCGGCAATGCCTCGCAGTTCTCAGACGGCGCTTCGGCCAGCCTGTTGATGAGTGCCGCGCAGGCCAAACGCCGGGGCCTGACGCCGCTGGGCATTTATCGCGGCATTGCCGTGGCCGGTTGCGCCCCCGAGGAAATGGGTATCGGTCCAGTGATCGCGATTCCCAGGTTACTCAAGCGCTTCGGCCTGACCGTGGCGGATATCGGTCTGTGGGAAATAAACGAAGCCTTTGCCTGTCAGGTCCTGCATTGCCGTGACGCGCTGCAGATCCCGGCCGATCGGCTGAATGTCAACGGTGGGGCGATTGCGATCGGTCACCCCTTTGGCATGTCCGGTGCGCGGATGGTTGGCCATGCCTTGCTCGAAGGGCGCCGCCGCGGCGTGCGTTATGTGGTGATCGCCATGTGCATCGGTGGCGGCATGGGCGCCGCCGGGCTGTTCGAACTGCCGTGAGGCGTTGCTCCTTCAACTGACGCGCCGAGGGCCTGCCGGTCGGTAGGCCTTCTGCCGGGGGAATGCTTATGCACCCACGTTTGCCCAATGCACATGTCCTGGCGCATATGGGCCTTGAGCTGGTCGAGTACGAGCGCCTGATCGGTGACATCTACGACTCGGCGGTGAACACTCGCCGCCTGGGCGAAGCGTTGCGCCAGGTGCGAGCCTTGTTCAAGGCCAATTTCGTCACCCTGATCCTGCGTGTCCAGGAGCAACCGCTCCTGTCTCCAATGGTCATTGCAGGCGATATCGAGCTGGGTGAGGGCGGCATCAATCACTACGCGTACTGCGCCGAGTCCAGCCTGTTCGATGGCCTTCCCACCGACAGGGTATTCACCATCGACGACCTGATGAGTGATAGCGAATGGGCCCGTTCGGCGTTTTACCTGTTGTACTGCCAACCCTATGGTTGCTACCACATGCTCGGTGCCGATATCCGCCTGCCCGATGGTGGCGTTGTCCGTTTACGGATCAATCGCCCGCACAGTGCACCGGGCTTCGGTGATGCCGAGCGGGGCATGTGCGCCATGTTGTTGCCGCACCTGCGCCGGGCCTTGCACATGAACTCGCTACTGGACCGCAGCGAGTCGCTGGGCACTCTGTACTCGCAGACGATCAGCCGTCTCGCCGTGGCGACCATCGTGCTCGATGAAAACGGCAGTGTGGTGCAGCTCAATCCCGTGGCTCGACAGATTCTCGACAGCCAGGACGGCCTCAAGGTCGTGGGCGGCCGACTGGAAGCGACTTACCCCAGTGACAATCGGGAGTTGTCGCGCCTGGTGCGCAATGCCTTTCAACGCGCCAGGCAAGGTGCTGGCAGAGGCATCCAGATAGCCGAAGCGACCTCGATTTCCCGCCCTTCAGGACAAGTCAGCCTGGGCGTTGTGGTGGAGTTGATTCCCTCAAGGGAACTGCACGAGGGCAGCGGCAAGCCTACCGTGGTGGTGTATGTACGTGATGCGGTGAGCAAGTCTCTGGTGAGTACGGTGTTGACCTCGCAGTTGTACAGCCTGACCCCTGCGGAAACCGCGCTGGCCCTGGAACTGGCCAACGGCCTGTCGCTGGAGGAAGCCAGCGAGGCGTTGAATATCCGCCGCAACACCGCCCGTGCACACCTGCGTTCGATCTTTTCCAAGACCGGGGTTCGGCGTCAGACCGAACTGGTGCGGATCATGCTCAACAGCGTGGTGGCACTGGGCGCACCGCAGCCACCGGCGGTGGGCCGGGTGTGACGCGCGCCCCGCAGCAGAATGCGTTAGTCCGTGCGGACGATGCTGCCGGCAACCTGGCCTGTCGATACTGGGAACCGACGTCGAACCTTGATAAGGAGAATAAAAAATGATCGGCAGTAATCAGTCCCCCGGCCGGGCCTTTTTGTTATTGGGATGCTGTGCCATCGGCATGGCGAATGCCGCACCGCAAGACGTCGCACGCCTGGGTAATGAGCTGACCTGTATGGGCGCCGAAACGGCCGGCAATGCCGACGGCAGTATTCCGGCGTTCAGCGGCAAATGGCTGGGGGTGCCGCCTCACGTTGATTTCAAGGGCACGGGCAACCATCCGATAGATCCGTACCCGGAGGAAAAGCCACTGTTGGTGATTACCGCGCAGAACATGGCGCAGTACAGCGAGCAGCTGTCCGACGGGCAAAAAGCCCTGTTCAAGCTGTACCCGAACACCTACAAGATGCCGGTCTATCCGTCGCACCGTGATTTCCGTATGGACGACGCGGTGTGCAAAGCCACCCGCGAGAACGCCAGCATTGCGCGCCTGGTGGATGAGGGGGAAGGCGTGGTGGGCAAGACCGGCGGCACGCCATTCCCGGTGCCGCGCAGTGGCCTGGAGCTGCTGAAAAACGCCTCTACCTTCACCCTGCGCGCCTGGACCGAGGAATACACCTCCGACAACGCGTATGTGCTAAAGGACGGCAACATCAACTGGGGCCGCGTGCATTCGCGCAACCTGGCGCCGTCGCTGGAGCCTGGCAAGCTTGGCGATACCGTTGGCAACTCGGCGTACTACCTCAACGAAACCCTGCTGCCACAACGGGACAAGGGCGAAATCAACACCGGCACCGAATTCTGGAACGACAAGACCGAACCGCGCCAGGCCTGGCGTTACGATCCGGGCACGCGCCGTGTGCGCCAGTCGCCAGGTTATGGCTTCGATATGTCGTTTCCGGGCAGCGGCGGTTCGATCACCGTCGACGAAGTGCGCCTGTTCAATGGCTCGGGGCAGCGCTATGACTGGAAGATTGTCGGCAAGCGCGAGATGTTCATTCCCTACGACACCTATCGCCTGCACGCCCCCAACCTCAAGTACGCCGATCTGCTGACGCCCGGACACATCAATCCGGATGCCCTGCGTTTTGAGCGCCACCGGGTCTGGGAACTGGAAGGCACCCTCAAGCCGGGCTATCGCCACTTGTATGGCAAACGCAAGTTGTACATCGACGAAGATACCTGGTACCCGATGCTCGCAGACAACTACGACAACCGTGGCGAGCTGTGGCGCACCTCGATGCTCAACTTCTTCTACGCCTATGAAACCCGCCGAATGCAGGCAGGTGTGGGCCTGTACTACGACCTCAACGCCGGCAGCTATCTGGCGTTCAACCTGATCAATGAACAGCGCAACGGTTACCTGTTGAACAAGCCGGGTTTCAGCCCCAAGGATTTCGGCCCTGAGGCCGCCCGCCGCTTCGGTCAGTAACGCCGGAGCAGGGCGTCCGTGTCTCACCGGGCGCCCGCTGCGAGCAGATCGCATTTGCTCTAGTCCGATTGAACGATGCCCTGCTTGCGCGGCTGCTCAATGATGTTTGACATGGGATCACCCTGTATTTCTTGGGGGTATGGCCTGCCCCGAAGTCTGCAATCGAGGAACAATAACAATGACCAAACTCGCTGAAATCAACATCGAAAACTCCCAGCGTACCCACCGTTACGCCCGCGGCTGGCACTGCCTGGGCAATGCCGGAGATTACCGCGATGGCAAGCCCCACACACTGGAGGTCTTCGGTACCCGGCTGGTGGCTTTTGCCGACAGCCAGGGCACTATCAGCATCCTGGATGCCTATTGCCCGCACATGGGCGCTGACCTCTCCCAGGGCACCATTGAAGGCGACAAGCTGGTGTGCCCCTTCCACCACTGGAAGTACGACACCGCCGGCAAATGCGTGGAAATTCCTTACTGCAAGCGCATTCCACCCAAGGCCAGGACCGGCAGCTGGTTGACCTGCGAGGAAAACAACCTGTTGTTCGTCTGGAACAATCCCGAAGGCCGTCCGCCGAAAGAAGGTGTGGTCATTCCGCACCTGCCCGAGATGGACGATCCTGAGTGGGTCCACGACTGGAACATCGACACCATGCACATCGAAACCAACCCACGGGAGCTGGTCGATAACCTGGTGGATGCCCAGCACTTCGGGCCGGTGCACGGCACACCGACCAAGTACTTCGCCAACGTGTTCGAAGGGCACGTCGGTCATCAGGTTTTTCATGGCGATTCCGAGCGTCTGGGCGGCGACCTGATCGCGCCATCGGCCTATTACGGTCCCGCTACCCACTTCACGCAGATCAGCTCGATGTTCGGCGATGTGCGGATCCACGCCATCCTGCTCAATAGCCATATACCGGTGACGCCGAACAGCTTCGACCTGCGCTTCGGTTGCATGGTCAAGCGAGTGCCGGGCTGGACGGAGGAACAGAACCAGGAAGTCGCCAAGGCCTACGTGATGGGTAACCGCGACTCATTTTACCAGGACGTGGTGATCTGGAAACACAAGATCCGAATCGACAAGCCAGTGCTGGCTGAAACCGACGGCCCGGTCTATCAGTTGCGCGAGTGGTACGAGCAGTTCTTCACCGATGAAGATGATGTGCCTGCGTTCATGGCGCAACGCCGTGAATTCGTGACGGTGGACGAGCGCTGACAGCGCGGTACGGCGACTTCGAGTAGCAGGTGATGGTCGCCTGAGTGTGCCATTGGCAAGTGCAAGGGCATCGCCACCCGCGCCAATGGCACCCACGCAAGGCCCATTTACCGGTGATGGGGGTACACGCAATGAAAACAAAAACAATGGTTGTCTATTACTTTCCTCTGTTGATCCTGCTGGTCCTGGTGTTGACCGTACCGGGTCGGGCGCCCCGTGCGCCGGGCGGCGTCAAGCTGTGCAAGCATTACGCAAGCTGTGATACCGCGAGTGTGAAAGTGCAAAACTGGCTGGATTTTCGATAACCAGGAACCGCGCTATCGCGCGTTCGGTGCTGGACGCCGGCGGTGCATCAAGGCGTTTTTACGCGCTCGGGCGCTTGAGTTGTCGGCGATGACCAGGTGCGTTGCGCCCATTGCCCGATACTCAGCCCTCGGTGGGCAACCGAAGATCAGATGCTGTCATTTCGATTCACGCTAATCGACTCTCTTTGAGCGCCTTCAAAAACGTGTAGGACGCATGATTGAGGGTTTCTCTGGGCTGGGTAATGACACTCACCGAGCGCACGATGCGCTTGTCTTCAAGGGCAAGGAAACACAGGTTGGCGCTTGCGCTTGAGCGGCTCAGCAGTTCCGGCAGCAAGGTCACCCCCATACGCTGCGCCACCAGAGCCAATAACGAATTTGTGTTCCTCACGCTGAGGGTCGACTGGTCCCGGATGTGGCGAAATTCAGCCGCGTTGATCTCGGCGCCAAGTCCGCTGTTGATGAAGTTATGCCCCTCCAGATCGCTCCAGCGCACCGGCCGTCCCAGCTGGTTGAGGCTGCTGTCGCTGCTGCACACGACGCAGAATGCATCCGAGAACAGGTGCTCCTGTTCGAGGTTGGGAACGATCGCTGGCACCGTGGCCACGCCGATATCCACCTCGCCGCTGAGCACCGCCTGCACCACTCGTGCGGAATCCATGTCACGGATATCCAGGTGGAATTGCGGGTGTCGCTCATGGAACTGCTTGAGTAGAGGGGGCAGCAAGGTGATGGCAAAGGAGGGCACTGCTGCCACTCTGACCAGCCCGGTTTCCGCCTTGGCGTAAGTCTTGATGGTGCTGATGGTTCGCTCGAAATGCTCCAGCTCACGCTGGGCCTCGAGCAATACGAAACGTCCCAACGGGCTGAGCTGGTTCTTGCGTTCGCCCTCGAACAACGAGCCGCCCAGTTCCTCCTCCAACTGTTTGAGCGACAACGACACCGCCGCCGGGGTCCTGTGCAGGCGGTGGGCGGCCTGGGAAAGGTTCTGGCTGGTGGCGACTGCCACAAAGAACTGCAGGTTGGAGATCTTGATACTCATGGAAAGCTCTGATGACCGAAGTTGGGGCTTAAATAATACTTGAATAACATTAAATTATATTAGATTTACTTAAATCGACGCCCGCTCATAATTCTCTCAAACCACACCTTGGCTACGTCTTGCCGAGTGTGCCGCTCAGGAGAATTTCATGAGTCACAAGCATTGCAACTACATCGCCGGCCAGTGGCTTGCAGGTGTCAGCGAGATTGAAAATCGCAACCCCTCCGATACCGACGACCTGATCGGCCTGTATGCCCAGGCTTCCCGATCGCAACTCGATAGCGCCGTTGCCGCTGCCCATGACGCTCAGAAAATCTGGGCACGCAGTGGCATCGAGCAGCGCTACAAGGTGCTGATGAGCATCGGTGAGGAACTGATCAAGCGTGCCGAAGAAATCGGCCGGATTCTTTCCCGCGAAGAAGGCAAGCCGCAGGCTGAAGGCCGTGGTGAGGTGTATCGCGCCGGGCAGTTCTTTACCTATTACGCCGCAGAAACCCTGCGTCAGTTGGGTCATACCGCCGATTCGGTGCGTGACGGCATCGAGATCGACATCCGTCGCGAGCCGGTGGGCGTGGTAGCGATCGTCTCGCCGTGGAATTTCCCCATGGCCACCGCCTGCTGGAAAATCGCCCCAGCGCTGGCATTCGGCAATGCCGTGGTTTGGAAGCCGGCCAACCTGACCCCGGCCAGCGCGGTCATCCTGGGGGAAATCTTCTCGCGTCAGGATCTGCCCAAGGGGCTGTTCAATCTGCTAATGGGTGCCGGTGCCGAGATGGGTCAGGCGCTCATCGAGCATCCGGGCATCAGCGCTATTTCTTTTACAGGCTCCGTGGACGTGGGCAAAGGCATCGCCGCTTCGGCAGCCGTTAACCTGACCAAGGTCCAGCTGGAGATGGGCTCGAAAAACGCCTTGGCGGTGATGGACGATGCCGACCTGGATCTGGCCGTGAGCTGCGCAGTCAACGGTGCCTTCGGTGGCACCGGACAGAAATGCACGGCGTCGTCGCGCTTGATCGTACATGCGGACATTCACGACGCCTTCGTCGAGAAACTGCTCATCGCGACTCAGGCGCTGAAGGTCGGCCATGCCCTGGAAGCCGGGACCCAGATCGGCCCGGTTGCCAGTGAGGCGCAACTGCAGGCCAACCTTGCCAATATCCAGTTGGGGCGCGAAGAGGGCGCCGAGCTGCTCACCGGCGGTCAACGTCTTGAACGGGCGACGCCGGGGTTTTACCAGGCACCGGCGTTGTTCGTCGGTGGGCACAACAGCATGCGCATCAACCGCGAAGAGCTGTTTGCGCCGATTGCCTGTGTGATCAAGGCCAGCAGTTACGACGAGGCGCTGAGTCTGGTCAACGATACCCGTTTCGGCCTGACGGCCGGCATCGTGACCCGCTCCCTGGCCCGCGCCACTCACTTCCGCCGCAACGCTGGGGTGGGCTGCGTGATGGTCAACCTGCCCACCGCAGGCACTGACTATCACGTTCCGTTTGGCGGCCGCGGCGACTCAAGCTATGGCCCGCGGGAGCAAGGCCGCTCGGCGGTGGAGTTCTACACCCACGTCAAGACCGGCTACATCGCCGCGGGAGCACCGCTGTGAGCCTGGCGCAAACATTCGCCGCCCGCGGGCCGCGAATCGACGGCATGCAGTACGACAACTGGTCGGAGAAGATTTTCCAGCAGATGCGCGCCGGCGGCGTCGATGCCGTGCACGTGACCATCGCCTACCACGAAAACTTTCGCGAGATGGTCGCCAATATCGAAGCCTGGAACCAGCGGTTTCAGCGTTACGCGCACCTGATTCTGCACGGTAAATGGGCCAGTGATATCGCGCTGGCCCGGCAGACAGGGCGTACGGCGATCTTCTTTGGCTTTCAGAATCCGTCACCGATCGAAGATGACATCGGCCTGGTGGAGGTGGTGCATAGCCTCGGCGCACGCTTCATGCAGTTGACCTACAACAACCAGTCGCTGCTGGCGACCGGCTGTTATGAGCAAAACGACCCGGGCCTGACACGCATGGGCAAGCAGGTGGTCCGCGAGATGAACCGGGTGGGTCTGGTGGTGGACATGTCGCACTCCGCCGAACGCTCGACCCTGGAAGCCATCGAGCTTTCCCAGCGCCCGATTGCCATTACTCACGCCAACCCGGCGTTCTGGCATGCGGCGCTGCGCAACAAGTCGGACACCGTGCTCAAGGCGTTGGGCGAGAGCGGCGGGATGTTTGGCTTCTCGCTCTACCCGCACCACCTCAAGGACAAGAGCGCCTGCACCGTGCAGAGCTTCTGCGAAATGATCGCGCGCTGCGCCGAGCTGATGGGCGTCGAGCATCTGGGCATAGGTTCGGACTTGTGTCAGGACCAGCCCAACAGCGTGGTCGACTGGATGCGCGTCGGTCGCTGGACCCTGGAGGTCGACTACGGCGAAGGCTCCAAGGCGCAGCCAGGGTTTCCCGACCAACCCGAGTGGTTTGCTGATAACCGCGACTTTCACAACATCGAATCGGGCCTGCGTGCCGCAGGTTTCAGCGCCGCCGACAGCGCCGCCATCATGGGCGGTAACTGGCTGCGCTTTTTTGAGGAGAGTTTCACCTCGGCGCAGCAAAAGGTTCAAACGACCGCCGAGCCCAGTGTTCAGCCTTGCGGGATCGCGGTTTGAGGTTCCCCGAGAGCGACAGATTGTCCTGATGCAAGCCCTGCCAAGGGGCATCGCCAAGCACCAAAAACAATAAATGCGCCCATAACAATTATTAGCGACTGCCATCACTTTGCGGAGGCACTATGGAAATTCCAAGCGAAATCAACGCGGGCCTCGAGACACCTGTACGGCGCAACAGCCCGGCAGGTGCGCTCAACTGGTCGATATTCTGGATCAGCGGCGGCTTCTTCCTGCTGTTTCTGGTCATCGCCCTGGTCGACCTGAACACCCTTTCTTTACTTATTGGCAGCGCCTTTGCCTGGAGCACGCGTTTCTTCGGTTTGTACTGGCAGGTACTGATGCTGCTGACATTTGCCGCCAGCCTGTACATCGGTTACACCCGTCTGGGTCGAGTGCGCCTCGGTGGGGTGACACACAAGCCGAGCATCAGCACCTTCAACTGGGTGTCGATGATCATGTGTGCGTTGCTGGCCGGTGGTGGCGCATTCTGGGCAGCGGCAGAACCCATGATGCATTTCCTCACGCCAGCGCCTTATTACGCAGTCGCCGCAAACACCGGCCCTGCTGGCGTTGCGGCACTGTCACAGTCTTTCTTGCACTGGGGCTTCATGGCCTGGGCGGTGCTGGGCAGCCTGTTGACGGTGGTGTACATGTACCTGCATCACGAAAAGAACCTGCCGCTGATGCCGCGCACCTTGCTCTATCCGTTGCTGGGCAAGCGTGCCCTCAAGGGCCCGATCGCGGTGTTCGCCGACGCCTCGGCGATCATCGCCGTGGTCGCAGGCACTATCGGGCCGGTGGGGTTTCTGGGCTTGCAGATCGCGTTCGTGCTGCACTCGGTGTGGGGCGTACCTAATACCATCATGGTCCAGTCCATGGTGATTCTCGCGGTGACGGTGATCTATACGCTGTCTTGCGTGATCGGGTTGGGCGGGCTGCGCCTGGTCAGCAAGGTGCATGTGTGGTTGATGCTGGGTCTGGCTGCGTTCCTGTTCATTTTCGGCCCGACGCTGTTCCTCTCCGAGACCTTCGCCCAGAGCCTGGCGCTGCACGTCACAAGCTTTTTCCAGACGGCCCTGTACCGCGACGACAGTTCATGGCTCAACGGCTGGACGCTGTTCTACTGGGGCTGGTTCATCGGCTATGCACCGATGATGGGGATCTACGTGGCCAAGGTCTCTCGCGGCCGGACCATTCGTGAAGTGATCACCCTGATGTCAGTGGCTGCACCGTTGATCACCATGGTCTGGTTCACGCTGGTGGGCGGCACCGGAATCGGTGTTGAATTGCAGTCACCCGGCAGCGTGATCAGTCACGGCGTGCAGCCGGAAGCGCTGTTGCTCGGAGTCGCCCAGTCCATGCCCATGCCGAATCTGATTTCTGCACTGTTCCTGTTCTTAAGCTTTTTCTCGGTGGTGACCAGTGCAGGCTCGATGTCCTACACCGTGGCCATGGCCGTGAGCCGTGGCGAAGGTGAGTCTCCGGCCTGGTTGCGGGTGTTTTGGGGGGCAGGGATGGGGTTGGTGGGTGCCACGCTGATTACGCTCGGCCAGGGCGGGGTCAGTGCCTTGCAGTCGTTCATCGTGATCACTGCGGTCCCGGTTTCCCTGCTGATTCTGCCATCGGTCTGGGATGCGATCCGCATCGCCCGGCAGATGGCCCGCGACCAGGGGGTGATCTGAATGGACATGCGATCACCCGCAGTGGTCATGAAGGCTTCTCGACTGGGAGCGTTTCACCAGTCGCGGCTGTCATTCATGCGCCAGTTGCTACGCCGCCTCAAGAATGAACAGTGGCAGTTCCAGCGCTCGGTATGGACCGTGGACGCACAGGGCGTGGGCCGGGCCGTGTACACCGCGACCGGGCCGCAGCGCAGTTACAGTCTGGTGGCGTTTGCCCATGATCTGGACCCGGCGATGCGCTCGGACCGGGTCATCGCCACCGCCTGGGATGCGACCTTCGCTCTGTTTGACGGAATACCCGATGCCGAGGATCTGGCGCGTCTTGAGGCCAACGTGCCAAGACAGGAAGCCGGGCGTGTTTCATCGCGAGAACTGTGCATGGCCCGGGCCAACCGCTCCGTGCGACTGTTCGAGCATGTGGTGCAGGCCCTGTCCGAGGGGCACCAGCCACAGCGTGAAGAAATCGACGGGGTGGGCTACCTGATGCGCACCACCGCGGTTTACGGCAGTGGCAAGTTTGGCGCCGCGGATCGTGAAAGCATTGCCCTGCGGCCAGAGCTGGCTGCGCCGTTTCAGGCGGAAATGCTCACCGTGTATCTGATCCGGGCGTTCACCCTGGATCTGGTCGAGCACCTGGCCAAGGTTCGCGCACCGCAACGTGCGGTGAGCCTGGCGCCGGACTTGCGTCGTCGTTTCGGTATCGGCAACTCCACCGGGTTGGGCATGGCTCCGTTTTTGCTCAACCATCCGGTGCTGTTGAACAACTGGGTCAGCGCACGAGAGACGGCATTACAAAGGGTGCGCGCCGTGCAGCAAGCGAGCGCCGAAGAGCGCCGGGTGTTTGCCGATTACCTGAAGCGGGCCAGTGCCAGTATCAGCCACTGGCACTCCGAACACGAACTGCAACGCACGCGCATTGTGCAGTTGCAGGACGATATGTCTTGGGTGCAGCGACAGCTGGACGACGGAATCCTGGATCAGCGTGCGCCGTGGGACGCCCTTTATCGCTGGGCTGAAGCCGTGCTGTCGCTGGAAGCCCAGGAGTGCCTGGTGTCGCTGCTGCTGGAGCCTTACGCGCACCTTGTGGATGAGCTGGGCGACGGCATGCAGGCAGACGAGCAGCAGAGTTTCGTCATCGATGGTGGGATGAGGGTGGGCCGGTTGCGGGACATTCTGCTGGCCCGTTACAGCTGGGTCAGCGCTATCGATTTTTCCAACCAGAGCAGCCAGGCGCTGTTCTGGTACGTGTCCGAAGAAAAGCTCGAACCACGGATCGGTCGACGCTTCGACGAGCCCGGACAAGACCTCGAGCAACCTCTGGCGGTGGCCCGTGATATCCGCCGCTTGCAGGCAGCACTGGAGCCATACCCGGACGAGCAACGGCTGGCGGGTTTCCTGCTCCAGCATCCGGAGCATCGTCACAGCGTGCGCAGAGTGCAGCTGGCTCCGGCGTTTCCGTACGCCGACATTCAGGACAACCTGATTGATCAGGCACTGCTGCCGATCGACCTGCTGCGTTGCAAGCTGTCTTTCTTCGGTGCCACGCATTTTGACCCGCGCTCGGATCGCTGGGTGCGTATCACCCTCTACCAGGGTGCGCCATTGCCCCATGAATTGACGGAAATGCCGGCGGACGATTGGTCCTGCCCACGTCTTGACAGTCAGGAGCAGCACCGTGAATGCATCGTTGAATGAAATCGAAAGCCTCTGCAAGAAGGCCGCTCGCGGTGCCGGATTATCCTGGGGGCTGGCTGAGGAGGCCGGCAGAGCAGCGCGCTGGCTCAGCGGCAATGGTCTGGACGGGCCGGCACTGTTAGCTGCGCAATTGCGCCTGGATGATGGGCGCGCTTATTCGCAGCTGGCGCCCGACATCGGCAGCGAATGTTGGGAACGGGTGGGAAGCTCGATGTGCCCGCTGATCTGCGGAGTAGCACTGAGCGACTATGGTTACCTGATACGCGAAAACGGTCGAATCCTGCTCGGGAAGGTGACCTGTCCACAGTTACTGCTGCCCTTCGTCAGCGCCACTGCCACGCAGTTGGGCATTGCGCTGCAGTTGTCATGGCGCGGTTGCATCCTTGAGTTTTCACCGGGCGCAGAGGGCGTGCTGATACAGGCCGACACTTTCGCCAGCACGCACGTCGAGGGAGTGAGTTGCGTGTGCATCAAAGCTGCCAGTGAGACCGGGCAAGCGCTGAGCGGCTCCATTGCGCCGTTGGCCACCGGCGTCCATGACTATCTCGACAGCCTGGCCGCGCGCACCTACGTGCCTGCCTCGCAAGCTTCACGCCTGTCAGGCGCAGGGGCCGGATTGAGCGACAACCTCTGATACATCCATACATCAACCGAGAGCATTGCAATGTCGGAATCGATCCAGAAAATCGGCACCACTCCACGTTTCAGCGAAGCAGCCATTTACAATCAGACCGTCTACCTGTCGGGCAAGGTATCGCAAATCGTTGACGCAGATCTTCCGGCCCAGACCGCTGACGTTCTCAAACAGATCGATGAAGCCCTGGAGAGGGCTGGCAGCGACAAAGGCCAACTGCTAAGCGCGCAGATATGGCTCAAGGACATGGCAGATTACCCCGCGATGAATCAGCTATGGGATGCCTGGCTGGCCGACGTCGAGGCACCCGTGCGCGCTTGCGTGCAAGCACCGATGGCCAAGCCGCATTACCGGATTGAAATCATGGTGATCGCGGGTCAGCGTGTACTGAATCTGTAGTGAGGTTGCAAGGCCTCGTTGCGCTCGAGGAAACCGTGACTCACGTACAAGCTTGCGCGAGTCGCGGACGACTCCTGCAGATTAAGTATGGCCAGCAAAAACAGTTCTCTCCGCGCACAGTGGAATACCTCTAACCCGATATATCGACTAGCACGACTTCGCTGCGTTGATGCGCGAGAAATTTCAGGACGGACTCGTGCTGGATCGCGGCGCCGTCACCTGAATTGACCAGCACGCCGTTCACCTCAATACTTCCCGACGCCACCACGACGTAGATTTTTCTGCCGGTTTCGACTGAATACTCAGCCTGCTCGGCGGCGTCGATGGTTGCTGCCGCCAAGCGAGCGCAGGCACGTATGCGCAACGCGTCATGATCATCGTCAAAGCCACTGGCGAGCGTCACGAATCTTCCGTTGGATATCTGCGTGGGGAAGGGTCTGACACCCCAGCTGGGAGGCAAACCTTTTTGATCCGGGAAGATCCAGATTTGAAAGATTTTTGTTTCCTCATCCTCAAGATTATATTCACTGTGTTGAATGCCAGTACCTGCGCTCATTACCTGCACATCCCCGGCAACAGTCCGCCCTTTGTTTCCGAGATCATCCTGGTGGGTGATTGCACCTTTACGTACGTAAGTGATGATCTCCATCTCTTCATGTGCATGGGTGGCAAATCCGCTGTTGGGCGCGATGGTATCGTCGTTCCAGACTCTCATACGGCCCCAGTTCGTTCGGTTGGGGTCTTGATAATCGGCGAAAGAGAAATGATGGCGAGTGTCCAACCAGCCGTGGTTGCTGCCACCCAGTTTTGAGTGCGGGCGCAATTCAATCATGTTTTTTGCCTTTTTCCGGTGTTATTGATAAATGCGTCTTTCCACCCTGTAAATGAATATTAATTAGCACTCAATGGAAAATCGAAAGAATCGAACGGTTCAATCCAATTCCTTGATCGAACTTGGATGGACCCCTATTTGTAGGGGGGCGCGGTCGGGGTCGGGGTCAGTTGTCAGTGGGCAGTTGACGGTTCTAAAAATGCGAACAGGATGTTTGCTTTTTTAGAAATCCTAGAATAGGACAGACAGGTATCCCCAATTTTAAATAATGAGTGTTCATATGAGTCAGCCAACTAGGCCGGGCACTCATCCTGTCCACCAAACTGTTTGGACATCTGTCCGATCCCCATGAAGCGTGCCTGTACCGCGCTACTCAGATGCGATGAATTTATTGAGCAAACGGAGAAACTCGGTAAATTCTTCTCGGCTGAAATGCGTCAATCTGGCGTTTAGCACAGGGGGGACGATCTCTGGAATCTGCTCGGCCAGTCGGGAGCCTTTTTCTGTGAGGTTCAGATTGACGATACGGCGATCTTCACCGCTGCGAGAACGTGCCAGCAACCCTTTGTCTTCCAGCTTATCGAGGACTCGGGTCATCAGTCCGGTGTCGATTCCCAGCAGGGTCGAGAGTTCGAACGGAGTGCTTGCCATCGCGCGCTGAAGCGAAAGCAAAATGCCCATTTGCTGGCTGGTAATGTCGTGCTCCTTGAGCGCGGCATCAATCTCGGCCGTCACCAGGTTGCGGGCTTTGGCCAAAGTAAACCCGACGCTTTGCGTCAGTATGAAGTTTCGTTTGTTGTAATGGTTCACATCGTCTCCGCAAGGGCTTTGGTCAGGAGCAAGGCAGCGCACTGTTGTCGATGCAGTTTACCGCGCTAGTGTGCGGTAACGCCCGCAGCGGCGGCTGCGTGTCTGTCTGGGTGAGTCACCCAGATCAGTGGAATGATCAGTACGAAGACTACCGCAGACAGCCAGAACATGTCGTTGAGCCCCAGCATAGCCGCCTGCGCGTTCATTCTGGTCTCGGTGAAGGCCAAGGCTTTGTTGATCCCGACATTGAGGGTTTTCTGCAGCATGATCACCGACTCCATGAATGTCGGATTGTAGATAGACAACTGCTCGGCCAGGCGCGCGTGATGCTCGATGGTGCGATTGTTCCAGCCGGTAGTCAGCAACGAAGTGCCGACCGCACCGGCAAATACTCGAACAAAGTTCGACAGCCCGGCGGCAGCAGGGATTTTTTCCGCAGGCAAACCCGAAAGGA
The DNA here is from genome assembly GCF_044900785.1 of Pseudomonas sp. NPDC087358. Classification (NCBI taxonomy): domain Bacteria; kingdom Pseudomonadati; phylum Pseudomonadota; class Gammaproteobacteria; order Pseudomonadales; family Pseudomonadaceae; genus Pseudomonas; species Pseudomonas sp. NPDC087358. The sequence continues at coordinate 46,340 of NZ_JBJDOA010000010.1, read as the reverse complement.
TGATGGCCGTGAGCGGCACGAAGAACAGGGCCGTGGGGATACCCTGGAGCAATGTAGGCAGTACCAGCGTGTAGACATCTACCCCGGTGGTGTACCGCGAACGCATGAAAAACACGCCCGCAAAGCCCAAAAATGCCAGCGTGGCCAGTATTCTTGCATCCATTCTGGGCATGATCTTGCCCATTACTGGCGCCAGTACCACTGCGAAAATCCCGAGCGGTGCAGTGACCAGACCTGCGTCTACCGAGCGGTAGCCCAGATAGCCCTGAATCCATTGCGGCAGCAAAACCAGGTTTGCGAAGAACACCGCATACGCCACCGATATGGCGATAGTCCCCCCCAGGAAGTTACGGCCGGCAAACAGACGAAGATCGATGATGGGTCTTTCATCGGTCAGCTCCCAGATCAGAAAAAACACGAAACTGACGAGGGCAAATGCGGCCAGGGCGCAAATCACTGGCGAGCTGAACCAGTCCAGATCCTTGCCTTTGTCGAGCATGATTTGCAGCGAGCCAACCCAGGCGACGAGGGAAAACAAGCCGACGAGGTCAATTGGCAGGCGTCGGCCTGGAGTTTCTCGGTCCCTGTAGATCAGCCAGATAACGCCTGCGGCGAACAGCCCTACTGGGATGTTGACGTAAAAAATCCACGACCAGCTGTAACTGTCGGTGATCCAACCGCCCAGCGCTGGGCCGGCAATCGGTCCGACGGTGGCCGTCATGGCCCAGAGTGAGAGGGCGCTTGAGCTTTTATTCTTTGCAAAGGTGCCCAGCAGCAGCGCTTGCGAGAGCGGCACCAAGGGGCCAGCAGCAACGCCTTGCAGCACTCTGGCGGCGAGCAGGATGGGGAGGGTCGGCGCGACACCGCACAACCAGGAGGCCAGGGAGAACAGCAAGATCGCCGCCACGAACAGGCGGACCTGTCCAAAGCGCTGGGACAGCCAGCCGGTCAGCGGAATAGAGATCGCATTTGCGGCCGCAAACAGGGTGATGACCCACGTGCCTTCATCAACGGACACCCCTAAATTACCGGAAATGGTTGGAATGGCGACGTTGGCGATCGAGGAATCCAGCACATTCATGAACGTGGCGAGGGACACTGCCAGGGCACCGAGAAAAAACTTCATTCCGGTAAGGGGAGGGAGCGGGGGCGCCGCCATCGCAGAGGGCATTTTGCCTCCAGGGTTCGCGTTAATGGATAACTGACATGTCAGATATAGGGTCGTAAAAAACCGTACGTCCATGAGTGGCGACGTACGGTGATTAACTGACCTGAATAGTATCTGACTTTGCAGATATATCAATGTTCGTCCATCGGTTTTTGATCAGAGGCCGTGCCTGCTGTTGATCGATCCTGATGGTCCTGCTTGATCGACTGGCGTGCTAACCCCGAGCAAGCAACCTTTGCAGGCACAGGTCGGCAAGGCACGAGCCAATGGCCAGCTTTGCTTTGCGCGATCTCCAGCTCTTACAGTGAAAAACACAAGTGCCATCGAAGATCGTTTCTGCCAACCGCTACAGTGGCTGGTGACTTGTGGAGGGTGCGACGTTTGTATTTTGCAAACATAACGGTCGCCGGTTTCGGAATTGTTCCCGCTTAATGATCGCCGTACCTTAGTAGCTCATCCCTATAACAACAAAGCGGTGAACGCGATGAGTAGTGCTGCAATCAAGACAGTGTTTGGTTCGCTGGAAAACTACAGCAAAGGATCGGTGGAGATTATCAATGGCCAGGCGCGTCATTATGCATTTTCCAACGTTTTCGAAGTCGCTGAAAAGTCCCGTCCTTATGAGAAAGTTGTGGTCGGCCTGAACTTGGGCTATGTCATCGAAACGCTTCGCGCAGAAGGTCAATCATCTTGGTATAGCGCCGCTCATGATGAGTTTGCAATTGTCATGGATGGCGAAGTGCGGGTCGATTTTCTCAAGCTCGATCACCCTCTCAAACAAGGCGAGGGCACTCAACTGGCCGGAGAAGTGCCCTCCGGCACCCCCATGGGTTATGTGCTGCTCAAACGTGGTCACCAATGTCTGTTGCCGTCCGGTACCGCGTACCGGTTTGAGGCAAATCGTCCGGGTGTGATTTTGCAACAGACCATCAAGGGCCCGTTATCAGTCGAGAAGTGGGCTGATATCTGCCTCAAGTGAAGTGATTTTTTTCAAACCAGAAACAAGAGGAACAATCTCATGGCCATGCTCGAAGCCGTTACCGATGCCCCGTCGTTAGCCCACGATGAAGTGAATGCCAGCGCACCTCACCCGGTTACAGGTTACCGGTCGTTCAAACTGGGTGCCTTTGAACTGTCGCGTGACGAATATTTCGCACGCATCACTTGGCCTGCCAAAGGCCAAACCCGCTCCCATCTTATTCCGGCGGACGCTTTTCTTCGCGCCATGATGCGCGACGTGGCCTGGGGGTTTTTCTACGGCTGGGTCAATTTCGATCATGTGATTGGCACTCATAACCACTACGGCAACGTCGACCTGTATGCCGGTACGTTCAACGGCGTACTCAAGGCGGCCGAGGTCAATTACACCGAGAACTTCGAAACACCACTGATCATGGCGACTTTCAAGGCGATTCTGCGCGACTGGACCAACGCCGTGTTCGATCCCTTCGCGGCACCTCAGGAAACCGAGACGGCATTTGGTCGCAAGAAGGGTGACAACATCGAGGCCATCGAGCGCTTTCGCATCGCCACCAAACGCATGCCAGGCCTCAAGGACGATTCGCCATTGCGCGATGACCTGCCTGTGAACCGTCACTTCGCCGACGTTAACCAGGATGAACCCGAGGTCCATGCCGCCGACGGTTTCGAAGGCCAGTTGCATGCCTTCAGCCTGTTCAAATACCTGTCGCGTTCGGATGTCACCTGGAACCCTTCAGTGAGTTCGGTATGCCAGGCAAGCCTGTTCTGTCCGACTACCGAAGAATTCATCCTTCCGGTGTTTCACGGTAATGACCGGGTCGAATGGTTCCTGCAGATGTCGGACGTGATCGTCTGGGATGTCGCGGACAAAGACGATGGCAACCCTCGAGCCCGGATCACCATGCGTCCGGGGGATATCTGCGCGATGCCCGCCGACATTCGTCACCAGGGTTACTCAACCAAACGCTCGATGCTGATGGTGTGGGAAAACGCCACGCCAAACTTGCCGCAACGGTATGAGAGCGGGGAACTGACACCGTACCCCATCGAGTTCTGAGCCGCGGTCAGGCCCGGTGACACCGGGCTTTTTCTTTCATGCGTCATTGCGCTGCCGGTGGCGGGGCAAGGAAACCTTCATGCGAAATCAACTTTATATTAACGGTCAGTTCGTGGATGCGGTCGCTGGCGGCACGATCGACGTCGTGGCGCCCCATGACGGATCGCTGATCACGAAAGTCGCTGCTGCCCAAGCAGAAGATGTCGACATTGCCGTTGACGCCGCAAAGCGCGCATTCCCGGCCTGGGCTGCGCTCGGGGCGGCCGAGCGCGGCCGACTGTTGCTCAGACTGGCCGACAGGATCGAAGCGTGCGCCGAGGAACTGGCACAGCTGGAATCGCTGAACACCGGACATCCGATTCGCGATTCCCGAGCGCTCGATGTACCGCGCACCGCTGCCTGCTTTCGCTACTTCGGCGGGATGGCGGACAAAGTCGAAGGTGCGGTGGTTCCGGTCGACCCCGGCTTTCTCAATTACGTGCAGCGCAAGCCTATTGGCGTCGTGGGACAAATCGTGCCCTGGAATTTTCCGCTGATGTTTACCAGTTGGAAGATGGGCCCGGCACTGGCCGCGGGCAATACCGTCGTGATCAAACCCTCAGAGATCACTCCGCTCTCGACCCTGCGCATTGTCGAGCTGATGACCGAGGTCGGATTTCCACCAGGTGTGGTCAACGTTCTGCCTGGCTACGGTCATAGCGCCGGACAGCGCCTGGCGGAACATCCGGATGTCGGCAAGATTGCTTTCACCGGGTCGACGGCCACGGGCAGGCGTGTTGTCGAAGCGTCCCAAGGCAACCTCAAGCGGGTGCAACTGGAACTCGGTGGCAAAGGTGCCAACATCGTTTTCGCCGATGCCAACCTTGAGGCAGCGGTGAACGGTGCGGCCTGGGCGATTTTCCATAACCAGGGACAGGCCTGCATCGCCGGGTCGCGATTGATCCTGCACGAGGACATTGCCGATGAGTTTCTTGAGCGATTCATCACCCTGGCCCGGTCCATTCGAATCGGCAGCCCACTGGACCCCCAAACGGAAATGGGGCCGCTGACTTCGGCTCTGCACCGCGACCGCGTACTTGCCTATGTCGATATCTGCCGCGAGCAGGGCGGCAGGGTCCTGACAGGTGGCAAGGCGCCAGCTGATCCTGGACTGGCCAACGGATTTTATATCGAGCCAACGGTCGTTGAAGCCGCCCCAGGGGACCGGGTGGCTCAGGAAGAAGTGTTCGGCCCTTTTGTCACCGTGCTGCGCTTCAGTACGGATGAACAAGCACTGGCCATTGCCAACGGTACGCAATATGGCCTGGGAAGCGGCCTTTGGACCCAGGATCTGTCACGTGCCCACAGGATCGCCGATTCGATCCGCGCTGGCATGTGCTGGATCAACTGCTACAAGCGGGTGAGTCCTGGCAGTCCGTTCGGTGGTGTCGGCCAGTCTGGTTATGGACGTGAAATGGGGTTTGAGGCCATGCACGACTACACCGATGCCCATTCGGTATGGGTCAACGTCGATGCGAAGATTCCCCCTTACTACAAGCGATGAGGCCGACCATGTTTCCATTTGTTTATCAGAGCTTGCCCACGCGCGTGGTATTTGGCTCAGGAAAGCTAAGCGAGTTGGCGCAGGAAATCGAGCGTCTGGGTGCCAGGCGTGCGTTGATCCTGACAACCCCTGAGCAAGAGTCTTTGGGTACCCATGTGGCCGAATTGCTCGGTGATCGTGCCGCTGGCGTGTATCCGCATGCGGTGATGCACGTTCCGCTCGAGGTGGCACAGGATGCCCGACGGGAGGCGGCGCGCCTGGACGCGGATTGCTGTGTCGCCATTGGCGGAGGATCGACCATAGGATTGGGCAAAGCCATCGCGATGGATTCGGGCCTGCCGATCGTGGCGGTGCCAACGACGTATGCCGGTTCGGAAATGACCTCGATATACGGACTGACCGAGAATCGGCTGAAGAAAACCGGGCGTGACATCAAAGTTCTTCCCAAGACCGTGATTTACGATCCGCAACTGACGCTGACCCTGCCGCCGCTGATTTCGGCCTGTTCGGGCATGAATGCCATGGCTCATGCGGTCGAAGCGCTGTACGCCGAGGACGCCAATCCGATTGTTGGCTTGATGGCCGAAGAGGCCATCAGGTCCCTGGGTAAAGCGCTGCCAGTTATCGTGGAGCGCCCCGATGACTTGGCCGCCCGCAGCCAGGCGCTATACGGTGCGTGGTTAGCCGGCATTTGTCTGGGATCCGTGGGGATGGCGCTGCACCACAAGCTTTGCCATACCTTGGGCGGAACGTTCAACCTGCCCCACGCCCAGGCACACGCGATCGTTTTGCCGCACGCCGCGCATTACAACCGACAGGCAGCAGCCGACGCCCTGCAGCGGGTGGCCCGTGCCCTGGGCGGCAGCGAGGCGCAGGAGGCGGGCCAGTTGTTGTATGAGCTCAATCGCAAGCTTGGAATCCCTCTGGCGTTGTCCGAGCTGGGGATGCCGGTGCAAGGCCCGGCTCAGGCGGCGCAGATCGCTTGCGCCAGTCCGTACTACAACCCACGGCCTTTTGAACGCCAGCCGATCGAGGCGTTGCTCGAGCGTGCCTGGAAAGGCCTGGCCCCGGCATGAGCCAGTCCAGCGTAGCGCTGCTCGCTGCGTTGGCGCGCGACCTGTCAACCACTCAACTTATCGGAATAACAAGAAATGACCGATCAAGACTATGCAGCGCAAGCGCAGATCACCGAGCAGGCAGTGAGCAGCTTCGCCGCCTGTAAGGACCCTCGATTCACCGAGATCATGCGCAGCCTCGTCAAACACCTTCATGCATTCGTCAGCGAAGTTGAGCTCACCGAACAGGAGTGGCTGCAAGGCGTTGAATTTCTCACCGACACCGGCCACACCTGCGACGGTATCGTGCGTCAAGAGTTTATCCTGCTGTCCGATACTCTCGGGGTATCGATGCTCGTCGATGCCATCAACCACCCGGCAAGCCCCGGCAGCAAATCTGCAGCCACCGAGACGACAGTCTTCGGCCCGTTTTACATCCATGGGATGCCGCAGCGCGGATACGGCGAGAACATGGCTTTCACGCCGGGCACGCCGGCCCTGGTGCGAGGACGAGTCCTCAATAGCCGAGGCGAGCCGCTGGTCGGGGCTGTTCTGGATGTCTGGCAGACCGCCGAAAACGGTATGTATTCGGGACAGGACATCCGGCAGCCCTTTGGCAACCTGCGCGGTCGCTACAGCACCGATGCCGATGGCTGTTTCGCCATCCGCACCATCGTGCCGGTCTTCTACCCGATCCCTACTGATGGGCCGGTGGGGCGGATGCTGGAAGCCGCCAACCGTCATGCCTGGCGTCCGGCGCATTTGCATTTCATGATTGATATGCCCGGTCACCGCAAGCTGGTCACACACCTGTTCAACAGCGATGATCCTTACCTGGAGTCGGACGCGGTGTTTGGCGTGAAAGGCTCGCTGATTGGCGTCTATGAAGAACGCACCACTCAAGACCCGGACGTCCCGCATCTGGACATGCCGCTGCCGTACCAGAGCCTGCGTTACGATTTTGTGCTGGAGAGCGACGGCTTATGAATCAGTTTTTCGTCGTCTTCGGCACCGACAAGCCCGGCACTCAGGCTACGCGCCTTCGCCTCCGGCCCTGGCATCGGGCGCACCTGCGAGCGCCCGGCCGTCACGAAGTGATCGTTCGCCTGGGGGGCCCGACTCTTGAGGAATCAGGTCAGGCCATGAATGGCACCCTGCTGGTGATCGAGGCCGCAGAGCAGGGGGACGTCGAGGCGTTCATGCGCGATGACCCCTATGTTCAGGCTGAGATGTTTTCGCGCCTGGAGATCCGGCTATGGAATTGGAGCCTGGGCAATCCTGAGGTCCGAGGTCAAGCATGAATCCCCTGGTGTTGTGCGAACTTGATGAAATCATCGACGGCGGCGCCATGGAGCTTTTGGATCATCCATATCCTGTTCCCGAAGCGCTGGTAATCGTGCGCCGTGGTCAAAAGGCATGGGCCTATATCAATCGATGCCCGCATTTTTCCGTACCGCTCAATTATCAGCCCCAGATATTTTGCACCTACCGCAGTGCAATCCTGATGTGCGCGCACCACAGCGCCATGTTTCGATTCGAGGATGGGCTGTGTGTGGACGGGCCCTGCAAAGGGGCTCGACTGCAATCGGTGCCGGTGCGGGTAGAGCGCGATCTGGTGTTGCTGGCAGGGAGCGACCAGGTCTGAGGAAGAGCCAGGCGGTTAACTTCGGTGCGGGATGTCTGCCAGACCAGACATCCCGTCTTCGTTAAGGCAGACATCACACATCAGGGTTGCGGGGTCTACGTCATGAAAACAGCTGCGCAGTTGGTCAAGCTCAAAGCCGTACACAATCAGCAAGTGCACAGTATCGCTCCTGATGAGATGGTACTGACCGCTCTGAAAGTCATGGCCGAAAAAAACGTCGGCGCTTTGCCAGTGATCGACGAAGGGCAAGTGGTGGGCATCATCAGCGAGCGCGACTATGCGCGCAAGGTGGTCCTGCAGGGACGCTCATCTGTAGGGACACCGGTTCGCGCGATCATGAGTTCTCCTGTGGTGACGGCCGCAGGTCAACACAGCATCGGGCGGTGTATGGCGGTCATGACGGACAGTCACTTGCGTCATTTGCCAGTCGTCGAGGACGGCAAGCTGTTAGGCCTGCTGTCGATTGGTGATCTGGTAAAGGAAGCCATTTCACAGCAGGCCGACTTGATTGAGCAACTTGAGCAATATATCCGCGGACATTGAGGCGCCGGCAGGGGGATAGACATCCCCGCCGGCGAGACGCCTCTTGGGCTGTTCGGCACAACGACAGTTCAGGGGCACTGCGGACCCACTCGAAGAGGCGTGGATCCGCGAGTGGGTCCCTGGAACGATTTCGCGAAGCGCTAGCTCGATGCGCCCGTCAGGAAGCGACCGGGCTCAGTTGGCTTTCAGACGCTTGGCGATGCCGGCTACATGCCGACCTTGGAACCTGGCGATGTTCAACTCGTTTTCGCTAGGCTGACGGGAGCCGTCCGGGCCTGCCAAGGTTGATGCGCCGTAAGGAGTGCCGCCGGAAATTTCGGTCATGTTGGTGAGGCCGGGCTCAGAGTACGGAACCCCCACAATCACCATGCCGTGGTGAAGCAGCGTTGTATGAAAGCTGGTGATAGTGGTTTCTTGTCCGCCATGCTGTGAAGCGGTACTGGTGAACACACTGCCCACTTTGCCGATCAGCCCGCCTGACATCCACAGGCCACCGGTCTGGTCGAGGAAGTTACGCATCTGCGAACACATGTTGCCGAAGCGCGTGGGCGTGCCGAAAATGATGGCGTCCGCTTCTGCCAGGACTTCAGGTGTGGCGTAGGGGATACTTCCGAAGGCGGCGCGGTATCCTTTAATGCCGCTCTTGACCTGAATTTCTTCGGGCATGAGTTCCGGAACTTGCAATAACGTGACTTCAACGTCACCCAGTTCGCGGGCGCCGGCTGCAATGGCTTCAGCCATCTTGTAGATATGGCCATATGAGCTGTAGAACACAATCTGTATTTTTGTTGGCATGTCAGTTCCCTGATAAGCTTTTGTTTAATTGAAGTAAGCCGTGGGTAAAGTGCTACCCGGATGAACGCCAGACACCGGTTAACTGCAAGCTGCAAGAAGTTGCATGCTTGCTCAGCGTTGGCTTGTTGCAGCATGATCACGCCCCCTGAACAAAACAACCGGCCCAAGGTCGCGCAAACGCGAACAGCGCAGTCGCTGATGACAAACACTCGATATTGCAATCATGAGGTTTGGCATTGGCAAACGCTGGGATATTGCTCCGGGATTTGCCGTTGGACTACGCTAAGTTCAGTCGCCTGACCAAGTTGGCAGGTTCCCTGTAAGCGGATCTCGATAGGAACAACAATATGGAAACGCTCGATGGAGTGGTCGTCGTCGGAGGAGGGCCAGTGGGCCTTCTAACTGCGTTGAAACTGGGTAAGGCAGGCATTCGTGTGATCGTTCTCGAAGCTGAGCCTGGCGTTTCTCCTTCACCACGGGCGGTTGCTTATATGCCGCCGACGGCGGCGGCCCTCGATCGTTTCGGTCTACTCGACGATATCCGCAAACGCGCGGTTTGGTGCCCGGACTTTGCCTACCGGCATGGCGACGGTGAGCTCATCGCAAAAATGGATTGGTCAGTCCTGGCCAAGGATACGCAATATCCCTACATGCTGCTGCTGGGGCAGAATCACGTATCCAATGTGATCGCAGAACACTTGCGGGCGCTGCCAAACGTCGAGATTCGCTGGAATCACCGGGTTGAAGAAGTCGAACAGGACGCCCAGTACGTGACGCTGCAAACCCGCTCTCCCGGTGGCATTTCACGGCTGCGCGCGAAGTGGGTCGCGGCAACCGACGGCGCGCGCAGCACCGTGCGACAAAAAGTCGGCCTGACATTTGATGGTGTGACGTGGGAAGAGCGACTGGTTGCCACTAACGTTTTTTATGACTTCGCCCTGCACGGCTATTCCCGCGCCAACTTCGTCCATGACCCGGTCGATTGGGCGGTAGTGGTTCAGCTGGACAAGACCGGTCTATGGCGGGTGTGTTACGGGGAAGATGCGTCGTTGTCCGATGCCGAAGTCCGTCGGCGTCTGCCTGAACGATTCAAGCGCTTGCTGCCTGGCGCGCCGACCCCGGATCAGTATCGGGTCGACCACCTCAACCCCTATCGCGTGCACCAGCGTTGCGCCGCGGAGTTCCGTCGTGGTCGCGTGGTGCTGGCCGGGGACGCCGCCCATGCCACAAATCCAATGGGCGGTCTGGGGTTGTCAGGAGGTGTGCTGGACGCCGAGCACTTGGCCGAGGCGTTGATCCTGGTCATCAAGGAGGGCGCCGCTACCAAGGTTCTGGACGAGTACTCCATTGATCGCAGGAAAGTGTTCCTGGAATTCACTTCTCCTACCGCCACCGCCAACTTTACCTGGATGAAAGAGCGCGATCCGGCTCAGCGTCTGCGTGATGACGCGATGTTCAAACAGGCAGGTGCAGACTCCGCCGTGATGCGACAATTCCTCCTGGACTTCGAAAAGTTAAATGGCAGAAGAGTCATAGAGCAAAAATTGCTCGCCGCCTGACACGTTTCTAAAAGGCAGTCTGATTGCAGGCGTTCTTTCAGGCTGTCTTATATTTTTCGCTGTACACGGTGACAGGTGCAATCGAAGTGCTAGCGCGTAGTCCGTGCTGAACGCTGAAACGCAAATAAAGATTCAGGATAAGTGCAGACCTGAGCGGCAGGTCTCCTGTATTCGATCTGTTGTCTGTTCGTATGACTAAAAACCGGATATGACCGGGAATCGATGTTCGAGTACTCGAAGACACGCAGGTGTCCCACGATAATAAAAACAACAACGGGGTTTTTAGCATGAACGCCAAAGCGAGGCTTACCTTTACATCCGCACCTCCCTCAGCGGTGCATTTGCAATTGGCCATGGCTGCCGCGTTACTGGGCACCCAGGGGGTACCTGAGGTCAATGCATTTCAGGTTGATACCGGTAACCCCGATTACGCGATCGCGTTCGATAACACAATAAAATACAGCGCAGCGTGGCGGGTTGAACATCAGGATAACGCCGTTCGGCCGGCATATAATCCGAACCTGGACGACGGTGACAACAACTTTGGTCGAGGCTTGATTTCCAATCGCCTGGATATATTGTCGGAGCTGGACATGAGTTATAAACGTCGTTATGGCGTGCGCCTGAGCGGTGCCGCCTGGTATGACGATGTTTACAATCGCGGCAACGACAATAACAGTGACACGGTCAACAGTTTGTCCGTGCGCAATGATGAGTTCACCAAAGACACCCGACGTCTGCAGGGCCGCGATGGTGAGTTGCTGGACGCATTCGGTTATGGCCGGTTCGATCTCGGTGATATGTCGCTGGCGCTTCGGGCTGGTCGTTACAGCCAGCTGTACGGTGAAAGCCTGTTTTTCGGTGGCAATGGAATCGCGGCGGCGCAATCGCCGGTTGACACCATCAAGCTCCTGTCGGTACCCAATTCCACGTTCAAAGAGATCATCCGACCAGTCGGGCAGTTCGGCGGCAGTCTGCTGGTCAATCAGAATGTCACCGTGGGCGCCTATTACCAGTACAGGTGGGAACCGGCACGCTTGCCTGGCGCTGGCAGCTATTTCAGTTTCGCGGACTTCGTGGGTGAGGGTGGTGAGTCCATCATTCTAGGCCCCGGCACTGCACTCGGACGGGGCAGGGATATCGATCCATCCGACTCGGGCCAGTTCGGGATGCAGGTCAAACTTAAGTTTGGCGACTTTGAATACGGCCTGTACGCGGCACGTTATCACGACAAGTTTCCGCAATTCTATCTACGCCCGAATCAGGGCGATTACAGCATGGTCTACGGCGAGGGCATCAAGACCTTCGGCGCGAGTATCAGCACGTTGATCGGCGAGACCAACGTTGCCGCTGAGACGTCCATACGGCACAACGTACCGTTGGCATTGGTCGGCAATACGGTGATTGATCCAACAGGCAACGGTGACGGCAATCACGATCCGCTATATCCGGTGGGTAGGACCTTCCATGCCCAGATATCGGCGATCTCTGTGCTGCCAGGCAGCAGCTTGTGGGATGGCGCGACCCTGTTGAGTGAAGTCGCTTACAACCGGGTCACGAGCATCGACAAGAACAGTGATCAGCTCGACCCGAATGTCACACGCAACGCCAGTTCACTACGGGTTCTGTTTACCCCGGAGTATTTCCAGGTTTTCCCGGGCGTGGACATGACCGTGCCGATCGGCGGTGGATACGGCATCAGCGGCAATACCGCTGTTCTGGGGACAGGTTTCTCTCCGCAGGGCGGGGGCGACTTGAGTCTGGGGTTGCAGTTCGATTATCGCAAGACCTGGCGCGGTGGCGTCAACTTCACCCATTACTACGGCAGTGCCGGCGGCGTTGTCGATTCGACACGAGCGCTGTCTGGCGAGCAAGTCTACGCAGACCGCGACTTCGTTTCCATTTCCCTGCAACGCACCTTCTAAGGCCAAAAAGGATCATAAAATGAACAAGACTTCCCTTGGTTTTACGTTCCTCACCGGACTCCTCGCAGCGCTTCAGGCGTCGGCAGCCGTTGGTCCTCAGGAGGCAGGCGCGCTCGGCGCCACGTTGACGCCTCTGGGTGGGGAAAGGGCTGGCAACGCAGATGGCAGCATTCCGGCGTGGAACGGGGGTATCGAGCAATCGGCAGCCGGTGGCGGCAATCAGATTCCGGCTGATCTGTTCTCGGCGGACAAACCGTTGCTCAGGATCACGGCGGCCAACGCGGCCAAGTACGCTGACAAGCTTTCCGAAGGGACTCGTGCGCTGCTCGCCAAGTACCCTGACAGCTTCCGGGTCGATGTCTATCCAACCCGTCGCACGGCCGCTGCGCCCGATTACGTCTACAAGAACACCGCATTGAATGCGCTGAACTGCAAACTCACGCAAAACGGGCAATCGGTTGAGGGGTGTTATGGCGGAATTCCATTTCCAGTGCCCAGGAGCGGGCTGGAGGTTATCTGGAATTTCCTGTTGCGCGTCGAGCCGCAGGCCGAAGAATTCGGCTTCAAGAATATTGTCCTGACCAGTGACGGCGGGCAAACCCTGGCAACCCGCAATGATAATGCCTGGCAGTACCCGTACTACTACCAGAAGGGATCTGTACCGACTTGGTCCAAGGAGTATTTCCTGCAGCGGTTCAGCACCACCGCGCCTCCTTTCAAGGCTGGCGAGACGCTGGTGATCCGTGACAGTGTCGACCCTCAACAGTCGCGACAGGCCTGGCAGTATCTGGTGGGGCAGCGACGGGTGCGAAGGGCTCCGACGGTTGCCTATGACACACCTGACTTTGTAGCCTCGGGTGCCAATTATTTCGACGAAGTGCAAGGCTTTTTCGGCATGCCGGATCGCTACGACTGGAAAATCGTCGGCAAGAAGGAAACCTACGTTCCTTACAACACCAATGGTCAGGTGACTGCGCCGGTGGACAAGGCTTTCGCGCCTCACAGCCTCAATCCCGATACCTTGCGCTGGGAGTTGCACCGCACCTGGGTGGTAGAGGCAAACGTGGCCAGCGGCAAGCGTCACGCGGTACCCAAGCGCATTTTCTATTTCGATGAGGACACCTGGCTGCTGACCCTGCTTGACGGCTATGACGCCGAAGGCAAGCTGTGGCGCACCTCCCAGGTCCTGCCGTTCGTGGTTCCTTCGGTGCCGGCGGTACTGGTCAAGCCCGTGGCGGTGTTCAACCTGCAGGCCGGCACGGTCAGTAATGTTCAAGCGTTCAACGGTGAGAACTTCAAGGTTGTTCCGCTCAAGCCTGAATCGTATTTCACGGGTGACGCGGTCGCTGCCGAAGGCGTGCGCTGATTTTTGCGTGTGACGATCCGGGTGCGGATCGATCATTAACCGACCGGTAGGACTTTGCGATGAGCGATCTGAATTTTCATCCCGTAGCGTCGATGCTTGGCATCGCCTTGCTCACGGCCGTTTTGGGAGCGACCGTCCCCTCGACCGCCTACAGCGCGTCTGCGGACTTGCTTGATACACCAGCATCGGCGGACCAGCGCGCCGAGCACGCTGTGCTGTTGGCAGTGAGCCGAGCAGGCAAACGGCTGGTGGCAGTTGGTGAGCGAGGCATAGTCTTGCTGTCCGATGATGCGGGGCTGAGTTGGCGTCAGTCTCGCGCTGTTCCCAGCAGCGTAGCGCTGGTTGCACTGTGGTTCGCAGACGAACGTGACGGCTGGGCCGTCGGGCATGGCGGGGTGGTCCTGCACAGTAACGACGGTGGGGAAACCTGGGACAAACAACTGGACGGAAAGCTGGCCGCAGGTCTGGAGTTGCAAGCCGCGCAGGCACCGTGGAGTGCAGACCCGGAGGTTTCTAGGCGGCGGTTGGAAGCTGCCGGACAGCTGGTGGCGGATGGGGCAGACAAGCCCTTCCTTAGCGTGTACTTCTCCAATCCCCACGACGGTATGGTAGTGGGTGCATACGGCCTGGCAATGCTGACGCAGGACGCAGGCCTGCACTGGCGATCGGTCGGGCCTGAGTTGGGCAACTCTTCCGGGATGCACCTGTATTCGATCCTGGGTGATGCGCACGGCGTGATCATCACCGGGGAGCAGGGGACTGTGCTGCGCAGCGCTGCCTTGGGCCAGTCATTCACGCGGCTGCCAAGCCCCTATCACGGCAGCTGGTTCGGTACGGTGCCGACGGGGCCAGGGCAGAACCTGGTATTTGGTCTCAAGGGCAATGCCTGTTCCGTGGACAACGAGGACCACTGGCAGCCGATGGATAGCGGCGAGCACAGCAGTCTCACCGCAGGGACGCAGCTTGCAGACGGTAGCGTGGTCGTCGCCAGCGAGGGCGGGCGTTTGTGGCGCAGCAACGACCACGGCCGCCATTTGCAGGCAGTTACGTCACCGGACCTCGATGGCTCGACGATCACCGGTGTCACCCAGGCAGGGGATGGCGCGCTGGTGCTCAGCGGTATCAAGGGTATCCGACGACTTGAATTAAACGCTCCCGAAAAAGAGAGTCGTCCATGAACGCGCACCATGGATTTGCGAGCGATGACACCGAACTGATGGCTCAGCGTGGGTCCTGGTTGGAGCGGCTTCTGTTCGGTCAGCGTGCTCTGTTTGTCTTGCTATGCCTGCTGGCGACATGCTGGTTTGGTTATAAATCTAGCGGTTTGGGACTTAACGCAGCGTTTGAAAAGATGCTCCCGAGCGGGCATCCCTACATCATGAACTATCTGCAAAATCGCTCGCAGTTGGCAGGGGCCGGAAACACGTTACGGGTCACGGTCCAGGCCAGGACCGGCAGCATATTGGACGCCGAGTATCTGGAGACTGTGAAAAAACTGACCGATGAGCTGTTTTTGCTGCCCGCTGTGGATCGGCCCTACATGAAATCGTTATGGACTCCCGCGATGCGCTGGACGGCGGTTACTGAGGATGGCCTGGATGGCGGCCCGGTCATCCCCGACGATTACGATGGATCTGCGCCCAGCCTGGGACAGGTCAGAGAAAACATTGAACGGTCTGGCGAGATAGGGCAACTGGTTGCCGATGATTTCAAGTCCAGCATCATCCTTGTCCCCCTGCAGGAGCAACTGTCCGGCGACGCAGCGCCCATTGACTATCGGGTGTTGTCGCAACGCCTGGAGGCACTGCGCGCGACCTACACCTCGGCTCGCGTAGACGTCCATATCACAGGGTTCGCCAAGCTGGTAGGCGACCTGATCGAAGGCATGCGGCAGGTCATGATGTTCTTCCTCATGGCGGCCGCGATCTGCCTGGCAATACTGTTCTGGTATACCCGCTGCATCCGAAGCGCACTGGTCGTACTCTTCTGCTCGTTAGTGGCCGTCGTCTGGCTACTGGGCGCGCTCGCCAGCCTGGGCTTTGTTCTCGATCCTTATCTGGTGCTGGTGCCGTTCCTCGTATTCGCTGTCGGTTTGAGCCACGGGGCGCAGAAGATGAACGGCATCACCCAGGACATCGGCAGAGGCATCGATCGTCTGATGGCGGCCCGGCTTACGTTCCGTCGACTGTTCCTGGTAGGGCTTTCGGCGCTGGTGTGCGACGTCGTCGGCTTCGCCGTGCTGATGGTCATTGATATCCCGGTCATCAAGGATCTGGCGATATGCGCCAGCATCGGCGTAAGCATCCTGATCGTCACCAATCTGATGCTGCTTCCGGTTCTGCTGTCGTTCATCGGTGTGAGCGCGAGTGCGGCTCGGCGAGCTGCTGCGGTTAGCGCGATAGAGGCGGGCGATGCCAAACATGTGGCCTGGGCGTTCCTCGATCATTTCACTCGGCGGCGATGCGCCGGTTTGACCCTGATAGGCGCGTTGGCACTGGCTGTGCTGGGCGTGGGATATAGCACAAACCTGAAGATTGGAGACACCAATGCCGGCGCCCCTGAATTGCGCTCCGACTCCCGTTATAACCGGGATAACGCGTTCGTCGTCGGCCACTACTCGGCGAGCAGTGACGTCTACGTCGTGATGGTGAAAACGCCGCAGTTCGCCTGCGCGCTTTACGACACCGTGCGTACTGTCGATCGCCTGGAGTTCGAGTTGTCTCAGGTGCCTGGCGTAGAGAGTACCAAGTCACTGGCGGGCATGGCCAAGGTCGCGGCGACCGGCATGAGTGAAGGAAACTTCAAGTGGTACGAGATTCCGCGCAATCAGGACATGCTCAACGCGATTATTACCCGCGCCCCCCGCGAGATGTTCAACCAGAACTGCGATTTGCTCAGCGTCTATATCTATCTTCAGGATCACAAAGCCGACACCCTCACCGGCGTTGTCAACGCCGTTGAAGATTTCGCTCGGCGCAACAATTCAACGGACTACCGCTTTCTCAATGCAGCGGGCAATGCCGGTATCGAAGCGGCAACCAACATTGTTGTCAAAGAGGCCAATCGCAAGATGCTGTTGCTGGTGTACGCGGCAGTCATTGTCATCAGCCTGGTGACGTTCCGCTCGTGGCGGGCTGTTCTGTGTGCGGTCCTGCCGTTGGCGCTGACCTCTGTTCTTTGTGAAGCACTGATGGTGTGGCTCAACATCGGGGTCAAGGTTGCAACGCTGCCGGTCATTGCGCTCGGGGTAGGGATCGGAGTCGATTACGCGTTGTACATCATGACCGTGATGCTGCGTTATTTACGCGAGGGCGCCAGTGTTTCCCAAGCCTATTATCGAGCGCTGTTGTTTACCGGCAAGATCGTGGTCCTGACAGGCGCCACACTGGGCATCGCTGTGGCGACCTGGTACTTCTCGCCCATCAAGTTTCAGGCGGACATGGGCATTCTTCTGGCATTCATGTTTGTCTGGAACATGCTGGGGGCATTGATTCTACTGCCTGCTCTTGCCCATTTTCTGTTCAAGCCCAAAGACGTGATGATCCAGCCGATTGGAAAGCAATCTGCGCCATGAATTGAACTCAGCAGATTGATAAAAGGGTTTATATGGAAACGGTAGAGGGTGTGGTCGTAGTTGGCGGTGGGGCAGTGGGGTTGCTCACTGCATTGAAACTGGGTAAAGCAGGTGTCAGGGTTGTGGTGCTCGAAGCCAGGTCTGATGTGACCTCTTCCCAGCATGTTGTAGCCTGCACGCCGCCGATCATTGAAGCCCTCGATCGGCTTGGCCTGTTGGACGATGTCAGACAGCGTGCCGTGCTGTGCCAGGACATTGCATTTCGGCAGGGTGACGGCACCTTGATAGCGAAACTGGATTGGGAGGTATTGTCGGACGCGACCGATCACCCGCATATGCTCCTGCTCGGGCAAAACCACATGTCTCTGACAATCCTGGAGCACCTGCGTCGACTGCCAACTGTTGATATTCGCTGGAATCATCGGGTGCAGGAGGTCGAGCAGAATGACTCCCACGTCACCCTGCACGCATCAGGTCCCGGAGGCAAAGCGTCCATCCGCGCGCGATGGGTTGTCGCCGCAGACGGGGCGCAGAGCAAGGTCAGGGAAACGTTGGGGCTTGCATTTGTCGGGCATAGCTGGCCTGAGCGAATGGTCGCCACCAACCTTTACTACGACTTCTCCCTCCAAGGGTATTCGCGTTTTAACCTTGTGCACGATCCGGTGGACTGGGGGTTCATCGCCCAGCTCGACAAGAGCGGCCTGTGGCGGCTGTGTTATGAAGAAGATCCGTTGATTTCGGACGCTGCGGTTGGCCAGCGTCTGCAGCAACGGCTGGAGCGGCTGCTCCCGGGAACACCCACGCCGGATCAATATCGAGTCGATGATTTCACCACTTACACGGTGCATCAGCGGTGCGCCGAACAGTTGCGTCGAGCAAGGGTAATCCTGGCTGGAGACGCCGCCTGCGTGACCCACGCGATCAGTGGAGGCGGCTTGTCAGGAGGAATTCTGGAAGCCGAGGAATTGGCTGAGGCACTGTCCGCGGTTCTTGAGGATGAGTCTTGCCTGGAATCCATCGATGACTATTGTGTTCGTCGCAAACGGGTGTATGCCGAGTTGACGTGCGTGGACTCGAGTATTCCTTTCACCTCAATGAACGAACGCGGACCCATCCAGCGAGCACGCGATCGCGCCATGCTCAAGAAAGCTGGCGGCGACCGATCTCTCATGCGCGGGCTTCTGCTGAAGTTCGAACAACTCAACGGGCGACGATCGCGATCGTTCACGACCCGCGTCAACCGGGTCGTACGCGGCAGCAGATGGGTCATGCACCACTGGCTGTTATCGCTTGGCCGCTCATCCCGGGTTTCGTTGAGCAAGTGGTGGGCAAGTCAAGCTGGGCGGCACTCGGGTCAGTCGAAGTGACGCCTCGGTTGGCGTTGCCGGAGCCGCGTCTTTACGCGTTGCCAGGCCCAACCGATGGTCCCACTCGGGCTCCATCTCGAACATCGATGACAGCAAGTCTAAAAATAACTTAACTTTTGCGGTGGTTCTGTGTGACGTGGGATAGACCGCAGAGAAGCACGGCGTTTCAGTTTCATGATCCGTAAGGACCCGAACCAGCCGGCCCTCCAGTAGATCGTCGCAGGCCACCATGGTCGGCAGATACGCAATGCCCATGCTCCTGCGCGCGAACTCCTGTACCAATTGCACGCTGTTGGATCTCAGTGCAGGTGAAATGGTGACTTCCGTTACCCGCGTCCCGTCATTCAGCGACCACCGGTTGCGCCACGGATAATGCCGGTAACAGGCGAAGTCATGGGCAACGAGGTCGTCCGGACAGGTCACCGGGGCATGAGCATTCAGGTATTCAGGGGTCGCCACGAAAACGCCACGCATCAAAAACAGACGCCGCTCGATCAAGGCCTCCGACGCCGGTGGAAAAATCTGCAGGACAATGTCGTAGCCCTCCTGCACAGGGTCGAGGACCTGATCGTTCGAGAAAATATCGAACTCCACTTTCGGGTGCGATTTTCGAAACGCACTGATAATGCCAGGCATGTATTTCAGGGCAAAACCGTTCAAGGCGGCAACGCGTAACGTGCCCGAGACTGCAGTGCAGGTGTCTCTGGAACGTTGTGCCAATGACTGCATGTGGTCGATGATGTCGTGGCACTCGGAATAATAAGAGATACCTACTTCCGATAATTTAACCGCCTTGCTGGATCGATGAAACAGCGATACCCCCAGATGCTCTTCCAGTTGTTGTACGCGCGTAGTGATCACGGATCGGGCAACACCGATTTGCTTGGCCGCGTTTGAAAAGTTGCCAGCCTCGGCCGCCCGTACAAACGCTTCTATACTCAGGTAAATGTCCATCCAGCACCTCTGGTATTTTTGTTCGTCGTGCCGAGCCGGCGTGCCGTTCAGCCTGCGCGTGTGCCTTGCTGGACAGGAGCAGCATACGCCGCCTGATCCATCCCGATACTGAAACAGGGCGGGTTGATATTCAACCAGCCTGACCGTGCCACTGGCGCTGTCTGCCAGTCAATCGCCCAATGTTCGAGTGTGGCGAACACTGGGTTTGCAAAGGCCGATATGCAATCGATAAAAAAGAGGCGGCCCGACACTGGAAGTTGAAAGCCTGACCTTTCCTCGATCATCGCCAACTTGCCTACTCATTGGTCTACATGATTCTTATGCAATTGGTTATCGGCACCTTCAAGCGCCTCGATTAGGCTAACAACACATCTTCACAGCCTTGGCATTGGTTGCCGATCAGCTCAACCCTCCAAGCGTGCCCAGACCTTCCTGACAGACCGTTCAGAGCGGCTTTGATCTGCGCCAGCGCCGTCTGCAATCTCCAGACAGGGCCGACCACATCAATCGATAGCTGCCTTGGGAAGTCTGCAGCCTCACGGCCATTCTACCCACGCCAAGGGTGTGCTCATCGAAGTCTTACGCGAAACCTTTGAGTTGCGCCTTGCCTCCTTTTTTGCGAGTTGAAACGTGTCATCTCCGACCTCTGCACCTGTCGCAACACCCGGCTTTACCCCGTTCGACGGGCGCCTGGCTGTGGGACTGTCTGGCGTTTTGATTGCTGCGCTGACCTCCGGCATCAATGACCGGGTCACCGAAATCACCTTGATCGACACGCTGGGTGTATTCGGTCTCGGGCATGACGAGGGCAGCTGGATCAGTACCGCGTACGCGGCTGCCGAGGTGTCGGCCATGCTCATCGCGCCATGGCTTGCGATCACCTTTTCGATTCGCCGCTTCGCGATTGCCGTCACAGTGGCATTCACCTTGTTGGGTGTGATCATGCCCCTGGCGCCCAACCTGCAAAGCCTGCTCGTGCTTCGGGTGCTGCAGGGGCTTGCGGGAGGAGCACTGCCGCCATTGCTGATGACTGTCGCGCTGCGGTTTCTGCCGTGGAATATCAAGCTCTACGGGCTTTCGGCATACGCGCTTACGGCCACCTTCGGGCCGAACCTGGCCATGCCGCTGGCCGCACTGTGGACCGAGCAAAGTGATTGGCGGCTGGTGTTCTGGCAAATCGTCCCCGCCGGTTTTCTCGGCGCTGCGCTGATCGCTTACGGCTTGCCCCAGGACCCCCAGCGTCTGGAACGCTTGAAGCAGGCGGACTGGCGCGGGGCCTTGCTTGGCATGGGGTGGATTTCGATGCTGGTGATTGCCTTGAGTCAGGGCGAGCGGCTGGACTGGCTGAATTCGCCGCTGATTGTCGCGATGCTGACGGGTGCTGCGATCTGCTTGCCGTTGTTCCTGCTCAACGAGTGGTTCCATCCGTTACCGCTGTTCAAGCTGCAGTTGCTGGCGCGGCGGAACTTTGCCTACGGACTGATAACGCTTTGCCTGTTCGTGATCGTGGCCACTGCCGGAAGCGCCATTCCCGCCGCTTACCTGATCGAGACCCATCACTACCGTCCTCAGCAAGTCATGCCCATCGCGCTGATGATTGCCTTGCCTCAACTGCTGCTGGCGCCAGTTGTCGCTTTCGTGATCAATCGCCGCTGGCTGGATTCTCGCTATGTACTCGCCACCGGGCTTGCGTTGTTGGCCATCGCTTGCGCGGGCGGCTCGTTTATCAGCAGTGAGTGGATAGGTGAGGACTTCTACGCGTTACAGGCATTGCATGCCTTTGGCCAACCCATGGTCGTCGTGCCACTGCTGATGAACGCCACGGGAGTCATCGCGCCCATGGAGGGGCCGTTTGCCTCGGCGATGGTCAATGCCTTGCGCGGCATGGCCGCGGTGGTGGCGGGCTCTGCGGTCGAGAACTTCGTTACCCAGCGTGAGCACTTTCACTCCAGCGTGCTGCTCGACGCCGTGGGCTCTCGCTTGCACAGCCTCTCGCCGCTCATGAGCCAAGGCTCGATGGCCGAACTCGCTGAGCGAGTCAGAGCGCAGGCGTTTGTCCTGAGTTTCAGCGATGCGTTCCTTGCGCTGCTGCTGGTCATCGCCGTGCTGTTTTTCATCTTGCTAACGCTCCCGATCCGCGCCTATCCACCGCAACCGCCGGTAACGCCATGAAACATAGAACCTCGCTCTCCCTCCTTGCTGCAGCAGTGCTGCTATGTGCTGTCTATGGCATTTATCGAACGTTCAGCAGTGGCTCGGTACAGACCACCGACGATGCCTACATACGCGCGGACTCGGTGTTCGTGTCGCCGAGGGTTTCAGGCCAGGTGGCCAAAGTCTTGGTCGAGGATGATCAATCGGTCGATGTCGGGCAGCCACTGGTCGAACTCGATGATCGTGATTTTGTGGTGGCCAAAGCGGCAGCAGCAGCAGGGGTCCATGGCGCCGAGGCCGAAGTCAGGAATCTTGCGGCCGGCATTGAGCGTCAGGCAGCCGTGATCGACCAGGCGGCCGCCACCACGCGTTCTACCGCTGCGTTGATCAAATTTGCCGAGTACAACGCGCAGCGCTATTTGAACCTCTCCAACTCGGGAGCGGGTACTCAACAGGAGCGACAAAAGGCTGAAGCTGATCTGCACCAGCTTCAGGCGACCCGCGATCGCGATGAGGCCTCGCGCGTGGCTGCGGTGAAAACCCTCGACGTCTTGCGAGCCCGTATTGAAATGGCCAAGGCTGCGCTGGCCCGAGACCAGGCGGCGCTGCGCCAGGCGGACTTGAACCTCTCCTATACCAGGATATCGGCACCACAAGCAGGCATGGTTGGACAACGTTCCGTGCGTGTCGGCGCCTACGTTTCCCAAGGGCACCCGCTGCTGGCCGTAGTACCCCTTGCGCAGTCCTACGTCGTCGCCAATTTCCGCGAGACGCAACTTGCGCACATGCGTCAGGACCAGCCGGTCGACATCCGGGTCGATGGCGTCTCGGGGCATGGCTTCAAAGGACATATCTCAAGCGTGGCGCCGGCCAGCGGAGTGTCCTTTTCGGAAATCGCCCCGGACAACGCCACCGGTAACTTCACCAAGGTGACCCAGCGTATTGCGGTGAAAATCGTCTTTGACGCCAACCAGCCGGATCTCGATCGGCTGCGCGTAGGCATGTCGGTGGTGGTCAGCGTCGATACCGCTCAGGAGCAATGACATGAAGCGCGCATTGTTGTCCCTGGCACTGCTCGGTCTCGGCGCGTGTTCCGTTGGCCCCGACTTTCGCACGCCTCAGGCGCAGCTGCCTGATAGCTGGGAGATCATCCCCGGATCTGAAACGTCGGTGGGCGGGGCAGTAGACAGCCGTTGGTGGCAGCAGCTTGGCGATACGCAATTGACTTCCCTGGTTGAGCGCGCGGCAAAGTCCAATCTGGATGTGCGCACAGCGAGCAATCGCCTCGAGCAGAGTCGCGTCCTGCGTCAGGTGACCGGAAGCCAGCAATACCCAGGCGTGAGCACCAGTAGCGGTTATCAGCGCGATCGCAGTAGCCAGAAAGGTCTGGTGGACCCTTCCGGTCGGAACGGCGAGTCACCTTATGAGGTCTGGACCGCGACCCTGGATGCCAGCTGGGAAGTCGACCTTTGGGGGCGAGTACGCAGGAACGTGGAAGCCGCCGACGCCGACATGCAGCTGACTGCAGCGCAGCGCGACGGCGTCTTACTGAGCATCGCCGCTGAGACTGCGACCGATTACATTCGCCTGCGCGGCGTGCAGGCGCAGCTCACTGTCGCACGGCAGAATCTGGAGATCGCCCGGCAAAGCGCGGATCTGACCCGGATTCGTTTTGAAAACGGCGTGACCACGAATCTGGACACCTCCAACGCCGCCGCGCAGGTCTCCACTATCGAAGCAACGCTGCCGATCCTGCAGGCGCAGCAAGACGGCCTGGTGAACGCGCTGAGTTACCTGCTGGGCGAGCCGCCGCGTGCGCTCAACGCAGAGTTGCGCGAGGTCAAAGCGATTCCGCACCCGGCCCCGGATGTGCCGCTCGGGCTGCCGTCGGAACTGGCTCAACGTCGCCCGGATATCCAGCAAAGCGAAGCTGCACTGCATCGCGCCACTGCCCAGATCGGCGCAGCGCAGGCGGACTTTTATCCCCGCGTCAGCCTGGGCGCCAGCATGGGGTTTCAAGCATTGAATGGATCAGATCTGGGTGCCTGGAACTCGCGTCAATGGTCATATGGTCCCAGCCTCTACCTGCCGATTTTTCAGGGCGGGCGTTTGACCGGGACACTTGAATTGCGCAAGCGCCAGGAGCAGGAAGCGGCCTTGAATTACCAGCGCGTGGTGCTGGGAGCCTGGCATGAAATCGACAATGCGATGACTGATTATGCTGCCCAAAAGCAGCATTACGCCGCGCTGCAGCAGGCGGTGCAGCACAACACTGATGCGCTCGACACCGCGCGCGACCGTTATAAACAGGGTGCCACGGACTTCATCAACGTGCTGGCAGTGCAGCGCGCTTTGCTCACCACGCAAAACGAGCTGGTGCAGAGCGCGGCCCAGGCGGCAGTCGAGCGCGTCCATCTCTACAAGGCGCTGGGAGGCGGCTGGCCAACGCCTTGACGCGTGCAGTACACGGAAATGAAACAGCTAAAGGAATTTCGATTGACCTACCGGCAATCAAATCAACCGACATAACTTTGGAATCCAATGAACACTGATATTTTAATTGCAGGAGCCGGGCCCACGGGGCTGACACTGGCATTGCGCCTGGCACGCA
This sequence comes from Pseudomonas sp. NPDC087358, assembly GCF_044900785.1. NCBI lineage: Bacteria > Pseudomonadati > Pseudomonadota > Gammaproteobacteria > Pseudomonadales > Pseudomonadaceae > Pseudomonas > Pseudomonas sp. NPDC087358. Next base: position 22,043 of record NZ_JBJDOA010000010.1, on the reverse strand, counting down.
TGGGCGTTGCCTTTCGTATCATCGAGGCCAACAGCGGCCCAGGCCAGGCTTCGCGCGCAATGGTGGTGCAGGCCCGTACGCTTGAGTTCTATCAACAACTGGGGTTGGCAGAGCAATTGATCGAGCGCGGTATCCGTATCGACAGTATTCACTACAGCGAAGAAGGCCGGGACGTCGCCAGCCTTTCCTGGGGTGATGCTGGCAGGGACATTACGCCCTATCCCTTCGTGCTGTCGTTCCCGCAAGATGATCACGAGCATTTTCTGGTAGAACAGCTGGCAAAACTGGGCGTGGAGGTGGAGTGGGGCGTGTCGCTGCTGCGCTTCGAACAGCAGACCGATCGTGTCGAGGTGACGTTAAGCCGGGGCGGCGTTGAAGAGGTCTGCCAGGCGCGCTATCTGTGCGGCTGCGAAGGGGCCCGCAGCGTCGTGCGCAAACAGCTGCAGGTGGAATTTCCAGGCGGCACGTACAACCAACTGTTTTACGTCGCTGATGTGGCGCTCGCGGGTCCGGCAAGTACCCATGTCTACCTGCACGCCGGCAAACACAACATGGTGTTGATGGCCCCTGTGCGCAGCAGTGGCATGCAGCGATTGATCGGCATCGTTCCTCCCGAGCTTGAAGGGCATCAAGGGCTGACGTTCGAGGACCTGCGCTCTGGCGCCGAAGCGATGTTGGGGGTCAGGGTCGGCAAGGCCAACTGGCTTTCGACCTATCGGGTTCACCACCGGGTCGCCGAGCATTTGCGTGTCGGTCGTGCGTTTTTGCTCGGAGACGCGGGGCATCTGCACAGCCCGGCCGGCGGCCAGGGCATGAATACCGGCATTGGCGACGCGGTCAACCTTGCATGGAAGCTGGCAGATGTGATTCAAGGGCGCGCTGATGAAGCACTGCTCGACACCTATGAAACCGAGCGCATCGCATTTGCGCGCAAATTGGTCGAGACCACCGACAAGGCTTTCGAGGGGATGGTAGGCGAGGGCTGGCGCAGTCAATTCTTGCGCAACTGGATGCTGCCCCACCTGGCCCCGGTGCTGAGCCATTTCGACAGTTTTCGCAAATCGCTGTTCCAGACGCTTTCGCAAACCAGGATCAAATATCGCGACAGCGCCATCAGTGAAGGCCATGCCGGCGAACTGCACGGTGGTGACCGTATGCCTTGGAGCGGTGACAACTTCGCTCACCAATCCTCATTGTCCTGGCACATCCAGATTTTCGGCGAGGCGAACCCGCAACTGGAGCGCGAGGCGCAGCGACTGGGGGTGGCAGTGCTTACGTTTGCGTTTACGCAAAGGGCAAAAACCAACGCAATCAGGCAGGGGGCGGCCTACCTGGTACGGCCTGACGGTCACATCGCATTGCCGATGGAGCATCAGGACCCCAGCGTACTGACAGCATTTTGCAAGCGTAATGGCCTGAGTCTGGCGTAACACGTCCAAGGGTGCGCAACGGACAGGTGATCTTGTCGACGAGATCGCCTGCTCGCTTGCGCACCTGTCAGTCGGGTTACCCCTGTCAGACCATTTCAATGACCCTCTTGCCGTCTGGTCGGAGTCGTTTTCCAGGGCTTGGCGAGCAGTCGAAGGCATTGCTGCAGCACGGGGGATAAGTCTGCGGCCCGGTAGCTGACGACAATCGGCGAAGTGGCGCTGCTGTCCGACAACGGCGTGTAGCCGATGTCATCACGGTGCAGTCTCTGGACTGAGGCGGGCACCAGCGTGATACCAATCCCTGCGGCCACCAGGCCTATGGCGGTCTGCATTTCGTTCACCGTCTGAGCCACCCGGATGCGCAGGCCCTGTGCGGCAAAAATGCCCAGTACGTGGTCGGCGTAGCTGGGTCGCGGCGTGCCGGGATAAAGAACGAAAGGCTCGGCCGCGAGCTGTTGCAGTGTGGCAGGGCCGGACAGCAACGGGTGTCCGGCTGGAAGTGCGGCTACCAGCGGGTCCTGGCGCAGGATCTTCTGTGTGATGGCGGGGTCGTCGAACAGCATCCTGCCAAAGCCGATATCAATGCGGCCACTTTTCAAAGCCTCGAGCTGTTGCAGGGTAATCAGCTCTGACAGGCCGAGTTCCACATCGCCCAAGCCTCTGAGCTGGCGGATCAGCTCAGGTAGCGCGCCATACAGAGTCGAGGGCGCAAAACCGATGCCGAGCCAGCGTTTCTCGCCCGCTGCGATGCGTCGGGTATCGTCCCCGATACGGGCCAGCTGTTCGAGTAATTGACTGGAGTGTTCGTGAAAGAAACGGCCTGCTTCAGTCAGTTTCAACGGTCTGGTGCGCTCCAGCAACGGCACTCCCAACTCATCCTCCAGCTGCTGAATCTGGCGGCTCAGCGGCGGCTGAGCAATGTTCAGCTGCGCGGCGGCGCGGGTGAAGTTCAGGGTGTGCGCGAGCACCCGGAAATAACGCAAATGGCGAAGCTCCACGATACCTCCAGAGTATGAAACAAGACCTTATCAATATTGGACGCCGGGCTGCACCAGCGTCAATCTTTGCTCAAGAACAAACACAATGCAGACGGAACGCTCATGACCGCAATCACCATCGAACGCTTCGATACCCAGATCGTCGACCTGCCTACCATCCGGCCCCACAAGCTCGCCATGCACACCATGCACGGTCAGACGCTTGTCATCCTGCGTATTCGAACCAGCGACGGCATTATCGGGGTAGGCGAGGCCACCACCATCGGCGGTTTGGCATATGCCGGGGAAAGCCCGGAAAGCATCAAGGTCAACCTTGATAAATGGTTCGCGCCGCTGCTGATCGGTCAGGACGCTACCAATCTCAACGCCGCCATGCAGCGTATTGATCGCGCCATCCGCGGTAACACCTTTGCGCGCTCAGCGGTGGAAACAGCGCTCCTTGATGCCCAAGGCAAGCGCCTTGGGCTGCCTGTGGCGGAGCTGCTTGGTGGGCGGGTGCGCGATGGGGTAGAGGTCGCCTGGACCCTGGCCAGCGGCGACACTTCCCGTGACATCGAGGAAGCTGAACGCATGCTGGATCTGCGCCGTCATCGTCATTTCAAGCTGAAAATCGGAGCCGCAGAGCCCGCTCGCGACATCGCACATGTCGCTGCCATCAAACGCGCCCTTGGCGATCGGGCCAGTGTTCGCGTGGATATCAATCAGGCGTGGAGCGAAGCTGTTGCTGTGCGGGCTTGTCGATTGCTGGCCGATGCCGGGGTTGAGCTGATCGAGCAACCTTTGTCCCGTTACGATCGTCCGGGCATGGTTCGTCTGAGTGCCCATAGCCCTATCCCCCTGATGGCTGATGAAGCAATCGAGTCCGTTCAGGACAGCTTTGCCCTGGCGCAGATGGGTGCCGCCTCCATCTTCGCCCTTAAAATCGCCAAAACCGGTGGCCCCCGCGCTGTACTACGGACTGCCGCGATCGCCGAAGCCGCAGGTATCGGGCTATATGGCGGTACGATGCTGGAGGGCAGCGTCGGCACGATAGCGGCGGCGCACGCGTTTGCCACCCTCGACAAACTGGAATGGCACACCGAGCTTTTCGGCCCACTGCTGTTGACTGAGGACATTCTGGTCGAGCCTCCGGTCTATCGGGATTTCCAGCTGATGGTTCCGACCTTGCCCGGTCTGGGCATCGAACTCGATGAACAACGCCTTTCGCATTTTGCGCGCCGCTGACCAGGCGTAACCAAGAGGATACTCACGACATGCTTTTCCACGTCCGCATGACCGTCAAACTGCCACCCGATATGCCGCCTGAGAAAGCCGCTCAGCTCAAGGCTGACGAGAAAGAGCTCGCGCAGCGCCTGCAACGCGAAGGCACCTGGCGCCACCTCTGGCGACTTGCCGGGCTCTACGCCAACGTCAGCATTTTTGACGTGCCGGACAACCAGACGCTGCACGACACTTTGATGCAGTTGCCGCTGTACCCGTACATGCAAATCGAGGTCTCGCCCATGTGCCGACACCCGTCTTCAATCCATGCCGACGACCGCTGAGTTCAGCTGATTTGCAGTACTGACATCGACAAGAACAAAATAATATTGATGAGGGCAAAAACCATGACCGTTCGTATCTCTCAAACCGCTGAGGTGCAGCAATTCTTCGAGAAGGCATCCGGTTTTGACCAGCCGGCCGGCAGTCAGCGGATGAAGAACGTCGTCCACCGTGTTCTGAATGACTCGATCAAAATAATCGAGGATCTGCAGGTCACTCCACAAGAGTTCTGGAAGGCCGTCAATTACCTGAACGATCTGGGCAGTCGCCAGGAGGCGGGGTTGCTTGTTGCCGGTCTGGGGCTTGAGCATTATCTGGACATGCTGATGGACGCCGAAGACGAACAGGCCGGCCACGTTGGCGGTACACCCAGAACTATCGAAGGACCCTTGTACGTAGCAGGCGCGCCGCTCACTGAGCACTCTGCCCGCCTGGATGATGGCCAGGATCCAGGCACGGTGCTGTACATGACCGGGCAAGTTCGCGGTAACGATGGCCAGCCGCTCGCCAATGCGATCGTCGATGTGTGGCATGCAAATACCGGTGGCACCTACTCGTATTTCGACCCGTCGCAGTCCGAGTTCAATCTGCGCCGTCGCATATCGACCGATGCCCAGGGACGCTACCGCTTCCAAAGCATCGTGCCCTCGGGCTATGGCTGCCCGCCGGACGGTCCGACCCAGCATTTGCTTGACCAGTTGGGACGACACGGCCAGCGCCCCGCGCACATCCATTTCTTCATCTCGGCGCCTGGACATCGGCATCTGACGACCCAGATCAATCTGGCAGGCGACGAATACCTGCACGATGATTTCGCCTATGCCACCCGAGACGAGTTGATCGCCGAGATTCGCTTCAGCGACGATGCCAATGGCCAGCGTGCAGATATCGAGTTCGATTTTGTCCTTCTGCCTACTACCGCTGCCGAGGACGAAGGTCGTCCTGACCGCGCGAGGGCGCTGGAGGTGTGATTCACCGTTTCAATTGATGCCCCAGGCCTGCGCAGCGATTGCTGACGCGGGCTTCGTGGTTTCAGCCTGGCCTTGACTAAAAAAACAAAAGAGGCACTGACATGACCGTGTTATTGAGTGAGCGCAGTCAGATTTTCGACCGCGCAGATGCCTATGCCGTATCAGACTATGTTAATCAGCACGTGGGCAGTCATTGCATCCGCTTGCCACCCAGAGGCAGGCCCGAGGCGAGCATAAGTCATCGCACGTTCTCAAGCCTGGACTTGTGCCGTATCAGTTATGGCGCGCCCGTACGGGTCACGTCCGCTGCCCTGGAGACCATCTATCACTTGCAGATTCTGCTTCAGGGGCACTGCCGATCGGCCGCTCGTGGCACCGAGCAGATTTTCCGCGCAGGCGAGGTTCTGCTGATCAATCCGGACGATCCGGTCGACCTTACCTATTCCGCAGATTGCGAGAAGTTCATCGTCAAGGTTCCCGTCAGGCTGCTGGAAAACGCCTGCCTTGAGCAGCACTGGACACTCCCGCAACAGGGTATTCGGTTTGTTGCCGAGCGCCATGAACTCAACGCCATGAGCGGTTTTTTGCAACTGCTGGGACTGATCTGCCACGAGGCCGAGAACGCCGCGCAAGGGGAAGTCCAAGCGCTGTACGAACGGATAGTCGCCACCAAACTGCTGGCACTGGTCGCCAGCAACGTACTGCGGGTTGTCCCCAACGCAGAAGAGGGTGCAGGTTTCGAACGGGTGCGGCAGTTCATCGAGGAGCATCTGACCGAAGACATCAGCGCCGAACAGCTGATGTCCGTGGCACGGGTCGGCGAGCGCTCGCTGTACACCCTGTTCGAACGTCAGGTAGGTCTTTCGCCCAAGGACTATATGCGCCAGCGCAAGCTGGAAAGGGTGCATACCCAATTGCAACTACCGACGGCGCGTAGTGTTACCCAAGTTGCACTGGATCACGGTTTTCTGCATCTGGGGCGCTTCTCCGAAGCGTATCGCAAGCGCTTTGGGGAGCTGCCTTCGCAGACCTGGCGGCGTCAGCGTCAACAGGTTGCGCCAGGCGGATAGCGATTTGCAGTAAACGGATATTGAACGGGTAAGCGAGCACGTAGGGTGAGGGGGCCTGATACAAGAACAACCGAGGGCCTACCCCATGATCAGCACACTCGACCGGCTCGCCCGTCAACTCAGCGATTCCGTTCAGGAAGATCCCGCCACCGGCGTCTTCCGCTGCCGCCGCGACATCTTCACCGACACCGAACTGTTCGCGCTGGAAATGAAACATATTTTCGAAAGTGGTTGGGTCTACCTGGCGCACGAAAGCCAGGTACCTGAGATCAACGACTACTTCACCACTTACATCGGTCGGCAACCCGTCGTCATTACCCGCGACAAGCAAGGCGCGCTGCACGGGCTGGTCAATGCCTGCGCGCACCGTGGCGCCATGCTCTGCCGGCGCAAGCAGGGCAACAAAGGTTCGTTTACCTGTCCCTTCCACGGCTGGACGTTCAGCAATGCCGGCAAATTGCTCAAAGTCAAAGACGCCAAGACCGGCGCCTACCCCGACAGTTTCGACTGCGACGGCTCCCACGACCTGACGCGTCTGGGCCGTTTCGAAAACTATCGCGGATTTCTGTTCGGCAGCCTCAGCGAGGCAGTTCCCGAGCTCAGCGATTACCTGGGCGAAACCCGGGTCATCATCGATCAGATGGTCGATCAGGCGCCTGAAGGGCTGGAGGTGCTGCGCGGTAGTTCGTCCTACATCTACGACGGCAACTGGAAGCTACAGATCGAAAACGGCGCAGACGGTTATCACGTCAGCTCCGTGCACTGGAATTACTCGGCAACCATGGGCCGTCGCAATTACGAGGCTGAAGGCACGCGTACCGTGGATGCCAATGGCTGGTCGAAAAGCCTGGGCGGCGTCTATGCGTTCGAGCATGGCCACATCCTGCTGTGGACCCGACTGCTCAACCCCGAAGTTCGCCCGGTCCACGCTCATCGAGCAGCCCTTGCCGAGCGTCTTGGGCAAGAGCGCGCTGATTTCATCGTCGACCAGACCCGCAACCTTTGCCTGTATCCCAATGTGTATCTGATGGATCAGTTTTCCACGCAGATCCGCGTAATACGGCCCATCTCCGTCAATCAGACCGAAGTCACGATCTACTGCATGGCCCCCAAGGGTGAAAGCGCTCAAGAGCGTACGACCCGTATCCGCCAATACGAAGATTTTTTCAACGTCAGCGGCATGGGTACCCCCGACGATCTGGAAGAGTTCCGAGCCTGTCAGACCGGTTATCAGGGCGCGACAAACTTATGGAACGACTTGAGCCGCGGCGCTAAACAATGGATCGAAGGTGCTGACGACAACGCGCGAGCCATGGGCATGAACCCACAGTTGAGCGGGGTGAAGACCGAGGACGAGGGGCTGTTCGTGCGTCAGCACGCTCACTGGGCGGCAAGCCTGCAGCGTGCGATCGAGCGCGAGCAACAAAGCCTGATCGCAACCGACAAGGAGGCGCGGTCATGAGTATTTCCCGTGACAGCCTGTTGGCTTTTGTCTATCGCGAAGCGCGTCTGCTGGACGACCGCCGGTGGGATGACTGGCTTGAATGCTACTCGCCGGATGTCGAGTTCTGGATGCCTGCGTGGGATGACCACGACACGCTGACGCAAGACCCGCAAAGCGAAATTTCACTGATCTATTACCCCAACCGCGACGGCCTGGAAGACCGTGTGTTTCGGATCAAGACCGAACGCTCCAGCGCCAGCACGCCAGAGCCGCGGACCGCACACTTTATCGCCAATTTCGAAGTGCTTGCCGAGGACCCGGGGCATGTCGAATTACGTTTCAACTGGCAAACCCTCAGTCATCGGTACAAGACCACGGACACGTACTTCGGCACCTCTTTCTATCGCCTTGATCTCAGCGCGGCGCAGCCGTTGATCACGCGCAAGAAGGTGGTGCTGAAAAACGATTACATCCATCAGGTCATCGACATTTATCACATCTGAGGACAGACCCATGACGTATTCCATAGCCCTCAATTTTGAAGACGGGGTCACCCGGTTCATCGACTGCAAAGTGGGTGAAAAGGTGCTCGATGCAGCCTTCCGTCAACGTATCAACCTGCCCATGGACTGCTCGGACGGTGTCTGTGGCACCTGCAAATGCCGCTGCGAAACCGGCACCTACGACTTGGGCGATGAATATATCGAGGACGCGCTGAGCGAGGATGAGGCGCAGCAAAGACACGTGCTGACCTGCCAGATGGTCCCTGAGTCCGATTGCGTCATCGCGGTGCCCGTGCCTTCCAGCACCTGCAAGACCGGCACCAGCCAGTTCGCGGCCAGCGTCACCCGCATTACGCGGCATGCCGATGCCGCGCTGGAGATCAGCTTCGAACTCGATCAGCCCCCGGTGTTTCTGCCAGGGCAGTACGTCAATATCGACGTGCCCGGCAGTGGGCAGACCCGTTCGTATTCATTCAGCAGCCGGCCCGGTGAAAAACACGCGAGCTTTTTGATCAAGCACGTGCCTGGCGGGCTCATGAGTGGCTGGCTGGAGCGCGCCAGGGAGTCCGAGAAGGTCGCCATGACGGGTCCGTTGGGCAGCTTTTATCTGCGCGAAGTGACCCGGCCGCTGTTGCTGCTGGCGGGCGGTACCGGGCTTGCGCCGTTCCTGTCGATGCTTGAAGTGCTCGCCGAGCGCCATGAAACGCAGAAGGTCTCGCTGATCTATGGCGTCACCCGTGACCAGGATCTGGTGATGATCGAGGCGCTTGAAGCATTTGCCGCACGCATGCCGAGCTTCAGCTTCGTGACCTGCGTGGCCGATCCTCAGACCCGCCATCCAAGGCAGGGCTATGTGACCCAGCACATGGCGGCGCAGATGCTCAACGAGGGGAATGTCGACGTGTATCTGTGCGGACCGCCGCCGATGGTCGACGCCGTGCGGCAGTACTTCAGGGAGCAGGGTGTTGCGCCGGCCAGCTTCCATTACGAGAAGTTCACGCCCAACGCCATCGTGACCGGCGACGCCGCCTGAGGACTCTGAAATGAACTTGCGTTTTAACAACAAAGTGGCGCTGGTTACCGGCGCAGCCCAGGGCATCGGCCGGCGTGTCGCCGAGAGGTTGCTGGAAGAGGGCGCCTTGCTGGTCGCCGTCGACCGCTCCGAGCTGGTTCATGAGCTCGAGCATGAACGCGTGCTGACGTTGACCGCTGACCTTGAGCGCCACGCCGAGTGCGCACAGGTGATGGCTGCCAGCAAGGAGCGCTTCGGGCGTATCGACATCCTGATCAACAACGTCGGCGGCACGATATGGGCTAAACCCTTCGAGCATTACGCTGAGAACGAAATCGAAGCCGAAGTGCGCCGCTCGCTGTTTCCTACGCTGTGGTGCTGCCACAGCGTACTGCCCTACATGCTCGAACAGGGCAGCGGCGCGATCGTCAACGTTTCATCCATCGCCACCCGAGGCGTCAATCGTGTGCCGTACGGCGCAGCGAAGGGCGGCGTTAACGCGTTGACCGCCTGCCTGGCGCTGGAAACCGCTGGCAGTGGTATTCGCGTCAACGCCACCGCGCCAGGCGGAACCGAAGCGCCGCCTCGGCGCATCCCCCGCAATACACAACTGCAAAGCGAACAGGAACCGGTCTGGTATCAGCAGGTTGTCGATCAGACGATCAACAGCAGTTTGATGAAGCGCTACGGCACCATCGACGAGCAAGCGGGCGCGATTCTGTTCCTGGCCTCGGACGAGGCGTCCTACATCACCGGCGTGACATTGCCGGTGGGAGGCGGCGACCTGGGCTGACTCACCGACGGGGTGTTTCACGGTGCAACGGCTGACGATTTTTCCACGCATACGACGTCAATACCGGCGAATCGCTTTGGCAGGCCGAATTGCCTGCTGGCGGGCAGGCCTTACCGTCGACCTGCATGGGGAGCGACGGTAAGCAGTACGTGGTCATCTCGGCCGCTGGCCACGGCTTGCTGGGTACCGCGCTGGGCGACCGCGTGACTGCGTTGCGCCTCGACTGACGCGCGCATGGGGGACAAAAGGCCGTGCGCCCCGACGCCACGGCCCTGCTGTAGCCGCGCCGGATCAGCAGCTTTTTCAGTTCACCCACAATAAGGAAAAGATTTATGCGTTCGGCTATTCATTTTCTTGGATTCACACTCCTTGGCACCCTGGCAGCCGGTATCTGCCAGGCGAACGAAACCCGCTGGGTCGATGATGCCGTGGCGGCGGTCAATACCCAGGTCATCGACTGGCGTCATGACATTCACCAGCATCCGGAACTGGGCAACATGGAGGTCAAGACTTCCGCTCTGGTTGCCACTCAATTGCGTTCATATGGCCTGCATGTCCGCACCCATGTCGGCAAGACCGGAGTGGTGGGTGTGCTGGAGGGCGGCAAACCAGGCCCGGTAGTGGCCTTGCGCGCGGACATGGATGCGTTGCCAGTCAAGGAGATGACCGGTCTCGCGTTTGCCAGCGAGGTCGAGGCAGTGCGTATGGGCAAGACCGTGCCTGTCATGCATGCGTGTGGCCACGACACACACATCGCCATGCTGTTGGGCGCCGCCAAAGTACTCGCCGAGCACAAGGATCAGATAGAGGGCACCGTGGTGTTCTTGTTCCAACCGGCGGAAGAGGGGGCGGCAGATGTTGATGATATGGACGCCAGGACCGTGATCGGTGCGCAGGCGATGATTCGCGACGGCGCGCTGGATGCGCCGAAAGTCGAGGCCATCTTCGGCATCCATGTCATGGGCGGTTACCCGACCGGGCACCTGTTCTATAAATCCGGGACAGTGCTCAACAGCAGCGATACGTTCAAGATTACGGTCAACGGTAAGCAAACCCACGGTTCGGCCCCCTGGAGTGGCATTGATCCGGTAGTCGCAAGCCAAGGCATCGTTTCCGGATTGCAGACATTGGTCAGTCGTCGGATTGACCTGACCAAAGGCATGGGCGTGATCAGTGTCGGTACCATCAACGGTGGCTCGGCCAGTAATATCATTCCCGAGACAGTCGAAATGACAGGGACCATTCGGACTAACAATGCGTCGATCCGTCAGTCGATTCTGGAGAAAATGCCCCCATTGGTCTCGGGTATCGCAGGCGCATACGAGACCCAATCGGTACTGCAGGTCGTGCACCATGCACCGGTGACGGTCAACGATCCCGCATTGACCGAGGCCATGCTCCCGGCTTTGATGCAAGCGGCACCAGGCAAAGTCGAGCGCCTGGATTCGTCCCTCTCACCCAGTGAGGATTTCTCCTATTACGCGCAGAAAGTGCCAGGGTTGTTCGTGTTTCTGGGCGCAACGCCAGCGGACCAGGACATGCAAAAGGCTCCCAACAATCACAGCCCCTATTTCACCGTGGACGATGCGACCCTTGCCACCGGCGTGAAAGCGCATGTGCAGTTCGTACTTAATTATCCGCATCGCCGCAGCTTGGGCAGCGCCGCCTTGTAATCTGGCCACCGATTGCATCTTGAGCAGAGGGCTGGCCGGCTGCGGTTTCCAGCGCACATGGCGGGCGAGCTATGGCTGTTGCCGGGCCTCAGATTGTTGACCTTAGGTATTTTATGAAAAGCCCCTTCGTTAGCGCTGTCTGCCCCTGGCAATGCTTCCTGCACATAATCCTCTAGAACCGGGCTAGCCGGCGACCGCGTCCCTGTTAAATTTCGCGCTGTCTTGCGTCGATTCAGCCGGGGACCCGTTGCCGAGGTCTTCTAGAGGATACCTATGGCTATTCGCATCTGGCATCAACGCTTCACCGTATTGAATGACCTTGGGCGCAAACGCCGCAGCAACCCAGCAGTGCGCAGCATTCAGTTCAAGTACGTGTCTGAGAATCCGCCTGCGCACCGGATCGCAGGCAATAGGCTCTCGTCGCCATTTTTGCCGGGCCATGGAGTTGCTCGGATTGTCTGCCATCACTACTGATTGACCTCAATGCCGGCTCAGCTTGACGATCATGCCGATGCCGGCATCTTTGGTATGGGTCCGTACCTTGCCCTCGGCCATCTCGATGCTTCTGGCCAGACCGACCAATTGCTGGGCATCGCCAGCCAGCCCGGCTTCGGCCAGTCTTGCCGACATGCTGAGCAGGCACGAAGACGCGGAGTTCAACGTCACCGCGACCTCGCGCATGCTCCTGATGAAAGCGGCAGTTGGAGCGTTAGTGTGGTTGTCTTTATCCAAGAGTCCATGCTCCCCGCGCCGTATTCTGAACGCTGTAAAAGTCACTTTCAGCCAGTCACGAAGAACCCGCCCTGACTGCGGCTCGCACCCCGACGGTGTCTGTTCGGTGGCGCAGGCATGCCTGACCGCCGCGCTGTGCGAGGAGACTAGCAGTCCTGCGACATCCGTGATCTTTTCAGTTCACCACGCGCCCGAACGCCAAACGCTCAGGTCCAGCGGTCTGTCTGCAACAGACTGCGCAACGGATGCACGGCGGACCTGAGTGCGGCGGAGGTGCGCGGGCAGTTGCATGGGTTGCATGAGGTTGCACTGACAGGGCTCCAGACGCCCACGCGGAACGGGCAAATGTAAAGTATCTGCAAAGGTCGGGCGCTTGGCTTGTTCGTGCCCGCCGTGCAGGGCTAAATGACCTCAGTGAACCAAAGCGCCACCTACCGTTCGAACCCTTCGGTACGGCTGGCCATGCCGTATGCAGCCGGCCTGGCGCATGGGCCCAGCGCGCTATGCCCTGACCCGCCCAGCGTTGCGCCGTTGACCGTTTCACTCTTGCCCCTTGCCCAAGCAGAAGTCCCCAATGACCCAGATTCCCGCAGCCCGCTCACGCAAGCGCCTTGTATTTGCGCTCCTGATAGCTGCCGCCATTGGCGCTGCTTTTCTCTACAGCAGGCACACCCCGTCCGCCGCGCCTCAGGCTGGCGCTGCAGCCGCAGCACCTACCAGCCCCGGTGGTCGTCGTGCCGGGCCGGGTATGGCCGATCCGAATGCGGCGGTCAGCGTTGCCGTGGGTACCGCCGGCACTGCCGATGTGCCGGTGATCCAGCAAGCGCTGGGCACAGTGATTCCCAATTATTCGGTGACCGTTACCAGCCGTGTCGACGGTGAGTTGATGGCGGTGTATTTCACCGAAGGGCAATACGTGAAGAAGGGTCAGCTGCTGGCGCAGATCGATCCGCGCGCCTATCAGGCCACCCTGGACCAGTATCAGGGCGACATGGCGCAGAATCAGGCGCTGCTCAAAAGCGCCCAATTGACGGTCGAGCGCTACAAGCGGCTGTTCGCCAAGGACTCTATCGCCAAACAGGACCTGGACACTCAGACCGCTACCGTCGGCCAGTATGCCGGCGCGGTGAAGGCCGATCAGGCGCAGATCGATGCCGCCCGGCTCAACCTGATCTACGCCAGAATCGTCTCGCCTATCGACGGCTATGTCGGCTTGCGGTTGGTGGACCCCGGCAACATCGTGGCATCGAGCAGCACCACCGGCATTGTCACCGTGACCCAGACCAATCCCATCGCCGTGACCTTCAGCGTGCCCCAGGCGCAGTTGGCCAACCTGCTGCCCAAGGTGCGCAAAGGGCAAGCGCTGAGCGTTCAGGCCCTGGATCAGATGGGCAACACGCCGCTGGCCGAGGGCACGCTGAAATTCATCAGCAACGAAATCGACACCACCACGGGCAGCATCAAGCTCAAAGCGCTGTTCGATAACCCCGACGAGAAGCTTTACCCCAACCAGTTCGTCAACGTGAAGCTGACCACCGACACCTTGCACAACGCCGTGGTGGTGCCGTCCGCCGCCGTGCAACTGAGCAGCGATGGCGAGTTCCTGTATGTGGTCAAGGACGCCAAGGTGGCCCGTCGTACCATCAAGATCGGCCCGACGTTGGGCGAGCAGACGGTGATCAGCGAAGGCGTGGCGCAGGGCGAGCAGGTCGTCACCCGCGGCATCGACCATCTGCGTGAGGGCAGCAGGGTCGAGGTCGAGAAACCACCCGGCAGCGATACCGCCGCAGTGGATGCTGCCACGCCTGCCTCGGGCGCCAAGACCCCATGAATCCGTCACGACTGTTTATCCAGCGGCCGGTGGCTACCGTGCTGCTGATGCTGGCGGTGATGCTGGCGGGCATATTCGCGTACCGTTTGCTGTCCACCTCGGCGCTGCCGGAAGTCGACTACCCGACCATTCAGGTCAGTACGCTTTACCCGGGTGCCAGCTCCAACGTGCTGGCCTCGGCGGTCACCGCGCCGCTGGAGCGCCAGTTGGGGCAAATGTCGGGCTTGTCGCAGATGTATTCGACCAGTTCGGCGGGCGCCTCGGTGATTACCCTGAAGTTCTCCCTGGACCTGTCGCTGGATGTCGCCGAGCAGGAAGTGCAGGCGGCCATCAACGCCGCCGACAGCCTGCTGCCAAGCGATCTGCCCAACCCGCCCACCTATAAGAAGGTCAATCCGGCCGATACCGCCGTGTTGACCCTGGCCGCCACCTCGGACAGCCTGCCGTTGACCCGAGTCCAGGACCTGATCAATACCCGCGTCGCGCTCAAGCTGTCGCAGATTTCCGGTGTTGGCATGGTCACTCTGGCGGGCGGCCAGCAGCCAGCGGTGAAGATCGAGGTCAATCCCACCAGCCTCGCTGCCCATGGATTGACCCTGGAAGACGTCTACGACAAGGTCAACGCTGCCAACGTCAATGGTTCCAAGGGCGGTTTTGATGGCCCGTCGCATTCGATCACCATCGACGCCAACGACCAGTTGCGTGACGCGGTGGAGTACGGCGAGCTGGTGCTGGCCTACGAAAACGGCGCGGCGCTGCGCCTCAAGGATGTTGCCACGACTGCCGAAGCGCCACAGGATCAGTATCTGGCGGCAACCGCCAACGGCCAGCCGGCAATTGTCATCGCCGTACAGCGCCAGCCCGGGGCCAACGTCATCGAAGTGGTCGACAGCATCGAGAAAAAGCTGGCGACCCTGCAATCGGCATTGCCGGACTCGGTCAAGCTCAGCGTGATCAGTGACCGCACGCAAACCATCCGCGCCTCGATCAAGGACGTGCAGATCGAACTGCTGCTGTCCATCGGTCTGGTGGTGCTGGTGACCTTCGCCTTCCTCGGCAACTTCACCGCCACCCTGATCCCTAGCCTGGCGGTGCCGCTGTCGCTGGTGGGGACATTCGGCGTGATGTACCTGGCCGGTTTCAGCATCAACAACCTGACGCTGATGGCGATGACCATTGCCACCGGTTTCGTGATCGACGACGCCATCGTGGTGGTGGAGAACATCTCCCGGCACCTGGAGGAGGGCGAGGAGCCCATGGCGGCAGCGCTCAAAGGCTCTCAGGAAATCGGCTTCACTATCATCTCGCTGACCTTTTCGCTGATCGCGGTACTGATCCCGCTGCTGTTCATGGGCGATGTGGTCGGGCGCCTGTTTCGCGAGTTTGCCATCACCCTGGCGGTGGCGATTCTGGTGTCGATGATCGTTTCCCTGACACTCACGCCGATGCTCTGCGCCCATTTGTTGCGCCATGTGCCCGAAGGCAGTCAAGGGCGCTTTGCCGCGTGGGGCGATCGGCAGTACCAGAAGGTGCTGGGTGGGTATGACCGGGGTCTGGTATGGGTGCTCGATCACCAACGTCTGACCCTGCTGGTGGCGCTCGGCACTGTAGCGTTGACCGGCTTGCTGTATCTGGTGGTGCCCAAGGGCTTTTTCCCCACCCAGGACACCGGGTTGATCCAGGGCTTCACCCGCGCATCCCAGGATGTGTCCTTCAGCGAAATGGCCCGTCGTCAGCAAGCCATGGTCGAGGTGGTTCGCCGCGACCCGGCAGTGGCCTCGGTGTCATCGACCATCGGTGTCGACGGCAACAACAGCTCGCTGAACAATGGCCGCTTGCAGATTGAGCTCAAGCCGTTCGAGGACCGTGACGACACCGCGACCCAGGTCATCGCTCGCCTGGATAAATCAGCCAGTGCCGTGGCGGGTATCCAGCTCAATCTGGTTTCGTCCCAGGATTTGACCGTCGACGACCAGCTGACCCCTAGCCAGTACCAGTTCACCCTGGACGATTCGGAAAGTGCCAACCTGTCTGCGTTGATCCCCAGGCTGATGGAGAAACTGCAGCACCAGCGGTCAATGCGTGATGTCATCGACAACCTGCAAGACCAGGGGCTGGTGGCCTATGTCGAGCTCGATCGCGCGGCTGCCATGCGCTATGGCATCAGCGCCTCGGACGTCGATACGGCGTTGTACAACGCCTTCGGCCAACGGCTGATTTCCACCATCTTCACCCAGTCCAACCAGTACCGCGTGGTACTACAGGTGCCGGGCAAGTTCCAGCAATCGCTGGCCGCCTTCGACAACATCTATCTGGCGGCGACGACCGGCACTGCCAGCAGTAACAGCAGCACCACCACCAGCAGCAATACCGGCACCTCCACCGGCAGCAGCGCATCGTCGAACAGCGGTTCAACCAGCACTACCAGTACCGCCGCGCAGATGGTGCGCCTGACCGACATTGCCAAGGTCGGCCAGCGCACCGGATCGCTGTCGCTCAGCCGTCTGGATCAATTCCCGGCGGTCACCGTGTCGTTCAACCTGGCCGACGGCTATTCGCTGGAGCAGGCACAGCAAGCCATCAGCCAGGTCATGACGGAACTTGACGCACCCAGCAGCATTACCTTGCGCTATCAGGGCGCAGCCGATGCCTTCCAGACCGCCACCGGCAACACGCTGTGGCTGATTCTGGCGGCACTGGTGACCATGTGCATCGTGCTGGGGATGCTCTACGAGAGCTTCATTCACCCGGTAACCATTCTCTCGACCCTGCCTTCGGCGGCGATCGGTGCGCTGTTGGCGCTGCTGCTGACCGGCACCGAATTCAGTCTGATCGCCTTGATCGGGGTGATCCTGCTGATTGGTATCGTCAAGAAAAACGCGATCATGATGATCGACTTCGCCCTGGAAGGTCGCCAGCAGCAGCGACTCAACGCACGGGACGCGATCCACCGGGCGGCGTTGCTGCGTTTGCGGCCGATCCTGATGACTACCCTGGCCGCGCTGTTCGGTGCCTTGCCGCTGATGCTCGCCACAGGCGCCGGTGCCGAACTGCGCCGGCCACTGGGCCTGGTGATTGTCGGCGGTTTGCTGCTCAGTCAGGTGCTGACGCTGTTCACCACGCCGGTGATCTACCTGATGTTTGATCGTCTGTCCGAACGTGCCAAGGCACGTTTGAATCGGGGCAGGGCGCGGGTATGAACCTTTCGCGGCTGTTCATTCGTCGACCGGTAGCCACGTTGTTGCTGAGCCTGAGCATCACCCTGGCCGGCATTCTGGGTTACAAGCTGCTGCCGGTGGCGCCGCTGCCCCAGGTGGATTTCCCCACCATCATGGTCAGCGCCTCGCTGGCCGGGGCCAGCCCCGAAACCATGGCCGCCACCGTGGCAACGCCGCTTGAGCGCAGCCTGGGGCAGATCGCTGGCATCAGCGAAATGACCTCCACCAGCAGCCAGGGCTCGACGACCCTGATTCTGCAATTCGAGCTCAACCGGGACATCAACGGTGCCGCGCGCGATGTGCAGGCCGCGATCAACGCCTCGCGCAGCCTGCTGCCAAGCGCCATGCCGTCGCTGCCTACTTATCGCAAGGCCAACCCGTCCGAGGCCCCGGTACTGATGCTGGCGCTGACCTCATCCACCCGCAGCCCGGGCGAACTGTACGACCTGGCCTACAGTAAGTTGCAGCAGAAAATCGCCCAGGTGAACGGCGTCGGTGAAGTCTCGGTGCGCGGCGGCGCCTTGCCTGCGGTGCGCATCGACGTTCAGCCCAACCTGCTGATCCACGCCGGCATCTCTCTTGAGACCGTGCGTCAGGCCATCAACGACGCCACCCACGCCAAGCCCAAGGGCATCTTGCAGGGCGACGGTCAAAGCTGGGTGATCGACGGCAACGACCAGATCGACAAGGCCAGCGATTATCAGGCACTGGTCATCACCTACCAGAACGGCGCCGCCATTCGCTTGCGTGATGTGGCCAATGTCTACGATTCGGTGGAAGACACCTTCGTCGGTGGCTACTACAACGGCCAGCCTTCGGTGACCCTGGGCGTGACCCGCCAGGCCGGCGCCAACATGCTGCAGACCATCGACAGCATCAAGGCGCTGATCCCTGAGCTGCAGCGCGAAATTCCCGGTGACGTGCAGCTGATCAGCGTGATCGACCGTGGCCCCACGGTACGCTCGTCGCTGCATGACACTGAAGAAACCCTGCTGATCGCCACTTTGCTGGTGATTGCCGTGGTGTTTGTGTTCCTGCGCAATGTGCGCGCCACCTTGATCCCGGCGGTGGTGCTGCCAGTGTCGCTGATCGGCACCTGCTCGATCATGTACCTGCTGGGCTACAGCCTCGACAATCTGTCGTTGATGGCGCTGATTATCTGCACCGGCTTTGTGGTCGATGACGCCATCGTGGTGCTGGAAAACATCGCCCGCTACCAGGAGCAGGGCATGCGCCCGTTGCGCGCGGCGCTGATGGGCACCCGCGAGGTAGGCTTCACGGTGCTGTCCATGACCCTGTCGCTGATTGCCGTGTTCATTCCCATTTTGCTGATGGGTGACATCGTCGGGCGGCTGTTTCGCGAGTTCGCGGTGACATTGAGCATCGCCTTGGGGCTGTCGATGGTCGTGTCCCTGAGCCTGACCCCGGTGCTGTGCGTGATGCTGCTGCGCCAACCTGCCCATGACGCCAGCACACCACGTGTCTACCAATGGATCGAGGCTGGTCTGGCGCGCATGCAGGGCGCCTATCTGGCCGCGCTGGCCTGGGTCATGCGCCACCGTTTGCTGACCCTGTTCAGCCTGTTGCTGACAGTCGCCTTCAACGTCTATCTATATGCCACGGTGCAGAAAGGTTTTTTCCCTGCCCAGGACACCGGTGTGCTGATGGGCGCGGTGCGTGCCGACCAGAACATCTCGTTCCAGGCACTCAAGCCGCACCTGATGCAGATCGCCCATGACCTGGCGGCCGACCCGGACGTGGAGGCGGTGATGTCGTCCACCGGCAGCGGCCGCGCGGGCTCGCGCAACACCGGTGACTTCTTCATTCGTCTCAAGGATTACAAACAGCGCACCAGCAGCGCGGCGGCGGTGGCCAGCCGGCTGACCAAAGCGAACAACAAGGTCGCCGGGATCCAGGTCTTCCTGATGCCGGCCGAAGACATTCGCGTCGGTGGCCGCAGCGCCAACGCCACCTATCAGTTCAGCCTGCAGGCCGATGACCTGGACCTGCTGCGCGTGTGGGAGCCCAAGGTCGAGGCAGCGCTGCGGGCGTTGCCACAACTGACCGGCATCGATTCCGACTCGCAGACCGGTGGCCAGGAACTCAAGCTGCACATCGACCGGGCTGCGGCGAGCCGTCTGGGGGTGAGCGTGAGTGACGTCGACAACCTGCTGAACAATGCCTACAGCCAGCGTCAGGTGGCGACCCTGTACAAGACCCTCAATCAGTACCATGTAGTGATGGGCCTGGACCCGGTGTATACCCGTGACGCAACCATGCTCGATCGCATGTACGTGATCAATGGCGACAAGCAGCAGGTGCCGCTCACTGCGTTCGCCACGTTCAGCCCGGATAACGCTCCTCTTGCCGTGGCCCATCAGGGCCAGTCGGCTACCAGCACCATCGCCTTCAACCTGCAGGACGGCGTTTCACTGGAGCAGGCCACGGCCGCCATCAACGCCGCCGTCGACAAGGTCGGCCTGCCGCGGGATGTGCAGTCAGGCTTTGCCGGTACCGCTCAAGCTTATGCATCGCTGGCGGCGAGCATGCCGTGGCTGATCGCGGCCGCCCTGCTGGCGGTGTACATCGTCCTGGGGGTGTTGTACGAAAGCTATATCCACCCGCTGACCATTCTCTCGACATTACCCTCGGCGGGGGTAGGCGCGCTGTTGTTGCTCAAGGCGCTGAACATGCAACTGACGGTGATCGCCCTGATTGGCATCCTGTTGCTGATCGGCATCGTCAAAAAGAACGCGATCATGATGATCGACTTCGCCCTGATGGCCGAGCGCGACCGCAAGCTTGCCCCTGAACAGGCGATCCTCGAAGCCTGCCGCATGCGCTTCCGGCCGATCATGATGACCACCCTGGCGGCTTTCTTCGGCGCTTTGCCCCTGGCCCTTGGCAGCGGCGGCGATGCCGATCTGCGCAAGCCCCTGGGCGTGGCGATTGCTGGCGGCCTGGTGCTGAGCCAACTGCTGACGCTGTTCACCACGCCGGTGGTGTACCTCTATCTTGACCGCCTGAGCCGTGTCTTGCGGCAATTCTGGCACACGCGTATTCGCCGCACTCACGTGCCCGGCTGACTGACAAGGGTTAATCAATGAACGCTCCATTGCCTTCGCGCCTGTGTATCGCTGTGCTGCTGACCAGCAGTTTGCTGGGCGGCTGCATGGTCGGCCCCGACTACCGCAGACCGACCGCGCCGATGTCCACGACCTTCAAGGAAGCTCAGGGCTGGAAAGCCGCCAATCCGCAGGACGAGTTGCCCAAGGGCCCGTGGTGGGAGCTGTATCAGGATCAGCAACTGAACACGCTGGCGGAGCAGGTACAACTCAATAACCAGAACGTGGCGCTGTATGCCGCGCAGTATCAGCAGGCACTGGCCCTGATTCGCCAATCGCGTGCCGATCTGTTCCCGGTGCTTGCCGGTACAGGCTCCAGCACGCGCAGCGAGACCGGCACCGGATCTTCGAACAGCGCCGCTGGCTCCAGTGGCGGCGTCAGCAAGGAACACTCGGCCAGCCTGAGTCTGAGCTGGGAGGCCGACATCTGGGGCAAGCTGCGACGTACCGTCGAGCAGGATCGCGCCAGTGCCCAGGCCAGCGCCGCCGATCTGGCCAACGCCACTCTCAGCGCTCAATCGTCCCTGGCCCAGGATTATTTTCAGTTGCGCATCCTTGATCAGCGCATTGCGCTGTATGGCGAGACCATCGTGGGTTACCAGCGATACCTGCAAATCATCCAGAACAAATACGACGAACAGATTTCCTCGAGGGCAGACCTTGCCACCGGCAAGACCCAGCTGCAGAGCGCCCAAGCCTCAATGCTCGACCTGCAATGGCAGCGCGCTCAGTACGAACACGCCATCGCGCTACTGATTGGCAAACCGCCGGCTGATTTCGCATTGGCGGCTGACCCTGCCTGGCAATATCAGGTGCCTAGCGTGCCTTTGGGCGTGCCCAGCCGTCTGCTGGAACGGCGTCCGGACATCGCCGCCGCCGAGCGGGACATGGCCGCTGCCAATGCCGCCGTGGGCGTGGCAACCGCTGCGTACTACCCGGACCTGACCCTGAGCGCCAGTGGCGGCTATCAGGGTTCGACCCTCAGCAACCTGTTCTCGCTGCCCAATCGCTTCTGGTCGATTGGCCCGAGCCTGACCGGCAACATCCTTGATTTTGGCGCAACCAAAGCCTCTGTTGACCAGGCCAGACATGCCTACGACGCCACGGTTGCGACCTATCGCCAGACGGTGTTGACCGGGTTGGGGGAGGTTGAGGATTACCTGGTGGAGTTACGTACTTTGCAACCGGAGCTGGAGGCACGGCGTCATTCAGCGCAATCGGCCGAAGACTCGGCCTCGGTCAGCCGCGATCAATACGAAGCGGGGGTTATCGACTACCTGGATGTGGCCACCACGCAGGCAACCAGTCTGAACGAGCGCCAGACCTTGCTCAGCCTGGTGGCCACTCAGTTGACGGCCAGCGTGCAGTTGCAAGTGGCTCTGGGTGGTTCATGGGCGGGGGAGTGAGTTGGCATTGAGATGCAGGAGGCTTGATGGGCGCGGGCCAGGTAGGGAAGCGATTGTCGTCTCCTTATATAAACAGCAGGAACCGATTGATTATGTGGGTATTTCAGTCTTTCTTCCGAAACCGGAAATTAACTGTTGACGCCCCTCCGGATCTGTCTATAATTCGCCCCACTTCCGGCGCAGACGAAACGGAAAACTCTTTGAGAATCAAAGAGTTGGACGAAGTAAGCAGCGAGGAAGCGCTTCGGTTCAGATGCTTGAATCGACAGCGGTGAGAAAGGAGTTGACAGCAAGT
>NZ_JBJDOA010000009.1:0-263970 GCF_044900785.1 Pseudomonas sp. NPDC087358 | reverse complement strand
ACGTCAGCGGGAGGCGAATTCTACAGCGTTACAACTTGCTGTCAACTCCTTTCTCACCGCTGTCGATTCAAGCATCTGAACCGAAGCGCTTCCTCGCTGCTTACTTCGTCCAACTCTTTGATTCTCAAGGAGTTTTCCGTTTCGTCTGCGCCGGAAGTGGGGCGAATTATAGACAGATCCAGAGGGGCGTCAAGCACTTATTTGAACTTCATTCCAGTTTCAGCGTAATACGCCCGAAAGCCTTCTTTCCTGCCTGACATACATGGGTTGCGCCGAGCTTAAAGATGAAGGCGCGGTCAACCACCTCTCCATCTATACGAACACCACCGGAAGCGAGCAAGTCACGAGCCACCGCAGAGTTCTTCACCAGCCCTGCCTTATTAAGGACGGCAGCAATCGGCATATCCTCTGCTGCGGACACAACGATCTCTGGAAGATCATCCGGCAATTCGCCTTCTTTCATACGGTTACCCGCAGAACGGTGGGCCGACGCTGCTGCCTCTTCACCATGGAAACGCGCGACGATCTCTTCGGCGAGCTTGATCTTGATGTCACGTGGGTTAGCGCCCGCCTGACAATCAGCCTTGAACGCATCGATCTCTTCCATCGAGCGGAAGCTGAGCAATTCGAAGTAACGCCACATCAGTGCGTCGGGAATGGAAACCAGCTTGCTGTACATGATGCCCGGGGCTTCCTGGATGCCTACATAGTTACCCAGGGATTTGGACATCTTCTTCACGCCATCCAGACCCTCGAGCAGCGGCATGGTCAGCACGCACTGCGCCTCTTGACCGTAGGCACGCTGCAGCTCGCGCCCCATCAGCAGGTTGAACTTCTGATCGGTACCGCCAAGCTCGACGTCCGCGCGCAAGGCGACCGAGTCATAGCCCTGCACCAGAGGATAAAGAAACTCATGGATAGCGATCGACTGGTTCGACTTGTAACGCTTGTCGAAATCATCGCGCTCGAGCATGCGCGCTACGGTGTATTGAGAGGACAGGCGAATGAAATCAGCAGGACTGAGCTGATCCATCCAGGTGGAGTTGAAAGCCACTTCGGTCTTGGCCGGATCGAGAATCTTGAAAACCTGCGCCTTGTAGGTCTCGGCGTAGTCCAGGACCTGCTCGCGAGTCAGCGGCGGGCGAGTAGCGCTCTTGCCGCTCGGATCACCGATCATTCCGGTGAAGTCGCCGATCAGGAAGATCACCTGGTGACCCAGATCCTGAAACTGGCGCAGCTTATTAATAAGCACCGTATGCCCCAGGTGCAGATCGGGCGCCGTAGGATCGAAACCGGCCTTGATGCGCAGTGGCTGCCCACGCTTAAGCTTGGCGATCAGTTCCGCCTCGACCAGGAGTTCATCCGCGCCGCGCTTTATCAGCGCCAGCTGCTCTTCAACCGACTTCATAACCGCCCCGTAAGCCTTATTTCAAAGGGAAACAACCATACAAGATCACCGCCCAAATACAAGATCTGCCCACAGAAGGACGACGAATCAGGGAACGATCCGTACGCAGGCTTGCCTCAGGCAGGATTTGGTTATATTTTATACAGTTATTTCATCTTCATCATGTCATTCATCTTTTCCATTTCATCTTTTTTCAAAGTCAAAATTACCTATGAACGACACTCCGCCTAAAGCGCCTCCGCTTTATCCGAAGAGCCATCTGCTCGCCGCCAGCGGTATCGCTGCCCTGCTGAGCCTGGCCCTCCTGGTTTTTCCATCCAGCGATGTCGAAGCCAAAAAGACCAACCTGACCCTGGAGCTGGACACCCCGTCCGACCAGTTCAAGCAAGAACAAGACGCTCAAGACCAGAGTAAAGCCACAGACGACACAGCAGTTTCTCCATTCGCCCAGATAGAAGGCGGTGCCGACGAAACCGAAGACGCCGCGAAAATCGAGCCCCGGGAAACGCCCGCGGCGGTTGAAGCCGTGGCGGCAAACAAAGGCCCGAATCACAGGGAGGTCGTGGTCTCCAAGGGCGACACGCTCTCGACGCTGTTCGAAAAAGTCGGCCTTCCACCGGCCGCTGTTCATGAAGTGATTGCCAGTGACAAGCAGGCCAAGCAGTTCAGTCAGCTCAAGAATGGCCAGGTGCTGCAGTTCGAACTGTCTCCCGACGGCAACCTCAAGCAACTGCACAGCAAACTCAGCGACCTGGAAACCATCAGTCTTTCCCGAACCGCCAAGGGTTACACGTTCACCCGTGATGTCAGCAAGCCGAATGTACGCACCGCCTACGTCCACGGGGTGATCAGCAATTCCCTGTCACAATCGGCGCAGCGCTCTGGCCTGAGCCACAGCATGACCATGGACATGGCCAACATCTTCGGTTACGACGTCGACTTCGCCCAGGATATCCGCAAGGGCGATGAATTCGACGTGATCTACGAACAGAAAGTGGTCAACGGCAAGACCGTCGGTACCGGCAATATTCTGTCGGCCCGCTTCACCAACCGGGGTAAGACCTACACCGCAGTGCGTTACACCAGCAAGCAAGGCAACACCAATTACTACACCGCGGACGGCAACAGCATGCGCAAGGCGTTTATCCGCACGCCTGTCGAGTTCGCCCGCATCAGCTCCCTGTTTTCGATGGGCCGCAAACACCCGATCCTGAACAAGATCCGCGCGCACAAAGGCATCGACTATGCTGCTCCACGGGGCACTCCGATCAAGGCCACGGGTGACGGCAAGGTCATCCTCGCTGGGCGACGCGGTGGCTACGGCAACACTGTGATCATCCAGCATGGCGAAACCTACCGTACGCTGTATGGCCACATGCAGGGTTTTGCCAAGGGCATCCAGAACGGTTCCAGCGTCAAGCAAGGCCAGGTCATCGGCTATATTGGAACAACCGGCCTGTCGACAGGTCCGCATGTACATTACGAGTTCCAGGTAAACGGCGTTCACGTTGACCCGCTGGGTCAGAAGCTGCCAATGGCAGACCCGATCGCCAAGTCCGAAAAACAGCGGTTCATGCAAGAGAGCCAGCCTTTGATGGCACGCATGGACCAGGAAAAGGCCACCATGCTGGCCTCGAGTAAGCGCTGACCCATGACTTTATATGTAGGTGTAATGTCCGGAAGCAGTCTTGATGGACTCGACTTCGCACTCGTTGAACAGGATGACCGACCGCGTCTGCTCGGCACCCATTACATTCCCATGCCTGACGATCTGCGCGCCGAGTTGCTTGGCTTGTGTGCCAGCGGCCCGGACGAACTGGCCCGCGCGGGTATTGCCGAGCAGAAATGGGTGCATCTCGCCGCCCAGGGCGTACTTGCGCTGCTTGATCAGCAAGGGCGATCGGCCGGTGAAATCCGAGCCATCGGTAGCCATGGCCAGACAATTCGCCACGAGCCTGCCCGTGGCTTCACTGTCCAGATCGGCAACCCGGCGCTGCTGGCCGAGATGACCGGCATCACCGTGGTCAGCGATTTCCGCAAGCGCGACATCGCTGCCGGAGGCCAAGGCGCACCGCTGGTCCCGGCTTTTCATGAAGCGTTGTTCGATGACAACAAGGACTATCGCGCGGTCTTGAACGTAGGCGGTTTCAGCAACCTGAGTCTGATCGAGATCGACAAGCCGGTGTCCGGGTTCGATTCCGGTCCCGGCAACGTGCTGCTGGACGCCTGGATTCAAGCACAGCGCGGCCTGAGCTACGACAAGGACGGCGCCTGGGGTGAAAGTGGTACTGTCAATCCAGAGCTGCTCAAATCCATGCTGACCGACCAGTTCTTCCAGACCAAAGGCCCGAAGAGCACGGGGCGCGAAGTCTTCAACCTCGGTTGGGTGCATCACCACATGTTCCAGCTGCCGACTCTCAGACCTGAAGACGTGCAGGCAACCCTTCTGGAAGTGACGGCATTGAGCATCACCGAGTCGCTGCAATCGGCTCAGGCGCAGACCAAAGAATTGCTGGTATGTGGCGGTGGCGCTCATAACAAGGCGCTGATGGCCCGGCTGGCGGCGTTGTTGCCGCAGACCAAGGTCACAAGCACTGCGGAGTTTGGGGTCGATCCAGACTGGGTCGAAGCCATGGCGTTTGCCTGGCTTGCGCATTGCGCGCTGGAAAGCGTCCCCGCCAACCGCCCCAGCGTCACTGGCGCAAAAGGACTGCGGGTACTGGGCGCCATCTATCCGGCGTGAGGACCTGAGTCAGAATGTAAAACGCCGCGCATATGCGCGGCGTTTTCATTTACAGCGTATGGATCAGATCGAGAACGAAGAACCGCAACCGCAAGTGGTTGCAGCGTTCGGATTCTTGATCACGAAGCGAGAACCTTCCAGGCCTTCCTGATAATCCACTTCAGCGCCCGCCAGATACTGGAAGCTCATTGGATCGACCACCAGGCTGACACCTTCGCGCTCGACAATCGTGTCGTCGTCGGCAACGTCTTCATCGAACGTGAAACCATACTGAAAACCGGAACAGCCACCACCTGTGACAAACACACGCAATTTCAGGCGGTCATTGCCCTCTTCGTCGACCAGGGTTTTCACTTTGTGCGCTGCACCTGGCGTGAATTCCAAAGCCGTAGGAGTGAAGGATTCGACGCTCATGCTCAATATCTCCCGGCGCTAGGCCGTCATAATGCGTAATGACGCGCATTATCCGCTTGTCCTAGAAAATTGGTCAACTATTAGCGGCGCAACCGCAAGCATCAGGCGACAAGCTGCAAGTGCCAAGGACACCATCGAGCTTTCGCTTGAGGCTTGCAGCCTGGCGCTTGAAGCTGCCCTCAGGGCATCATCCCGGCGTGGGAAAGCCCAAGGCGCTCGTCCAGCCCGAACATGATGTTCATGTTCTGCACCGCCTGCCCAGAGGCACCCTTGACCAGGTTGTCGATCACCGACAGCACAACCACCAGATCACCTTCTTGTGGACGGTGTACCGCAATGCGGCACACATTGGCGCCGCGCACACTGCGGGTTTCCGGGTGGCTGCCGGCCGGCATCACGTCGACGAAAGGTTCGTTGGCGTAGCGCTTTTCGAACAACGCCTGCAGATCCACGGATCTGTCGACCACGGTGGCATACAACGTTGCGTGAATACCGCGAATCATGGGCGTCAGGTGCGGAACGAAGGTCAGACCGACGTCGCCGCCTGCGGCGCGGCGCAGACCTTGGGTGATTTCCGGCAGATGACGGTGGCCTTTGACGGCGTACGCCTTGAAGCTTTCGCTGGTTTCCGAATACAGCGAGCCAACACTTGCACCACGTCCAGCGCCACTGACACCGGATTTACAGTCAGCGATCAGCCGGGAAGGATCGGCAAGACCCGCTTCAAGCAGCGGCAGGAAGCCCAACTGAGTGGCCGTCGGGTAGCAACCTGGCACAGCAATCAGGCGCGCGCCCTTGATCTGTTCGCGATTGACCTCGGGCAGACCATAAACCGCTTCATCGAGCAGATCAGGCGCACCGTGCGGCTGGTTGTACCACTTTGCCCATTCCACCGGGTCTTGCAGGCGGAAGTCTGCAGAAAGATCGATGACTTTGGTGCCGGCCGCCAGCAGCTCGCCTGCCAATGCGTGAGCGACACCGTGTGGTGTGGCGAAGAACACCACATCACAGGCACCCAGTACTTTCACATCCGGCACGCTGAACGCCAGACCGTCGTAGTGGCCTCGCAGATTCGGGTACATATCGGCAACCGGCAAACCTGCCTCCGAGCGCGAGGTGATCGCAACCACTTCAGCCTCAGGATGCTGTGCCAACAGACGCAGCAACTCGACGCCGGTGTAACCCGTGCCGCCGACGATACCGACCTTGACCATAAACTGCCCTCAACGAAACCACTGGAAAGCCGCTGATAATATGAGCCCAGCGTCTGTGGGACAACCGTGAACGTGACGTACGGGCACGCAAGCCACTACTATTTGCGCCACCGTGATCCTGGAAAAACCAAAAATGCTCTATCTGTGGATAAAAGCGCTGCACATTGTTTCGATCGTCTGCTGGTTTGCCGGCCTGTTTTATCTTCCTCGTTTGTTCGTCTACCACGCGATGAGTCAGGACACTGTCAGCCGTGAACGTTTCTGCACCATGGAGCGCAAGCTCTATCGGGGAATCATGGGCCCGGCGATGATCGCCACGCTGGTGTTCGGCATCTGGCTGATTACACTCACCCCGGGCTTCCTGCAACAGGGTTGGCTACACGCCAAGCTGACGTTGGTTGTCCTGTTGATCGGGTATCACCATATGTGCGGCGCGCAGGTCAAACGATTCGCCCGCGGTGAAAACGGTCGCAGTCATGTGTTTTATCGCTGGTTCAACGAGGTGCCGGTTCTGATCCTGCTGGCTATCGTCATTCTGGTGGTCGTCAAACCGTTCTGACCCCGACCTCTCAAGCGTGCCGTAGAGGCGCCTGACCCAAGACAAGGAAGCCGAGCATGGCCGAACACTTCAAGATCGTTTTCGAAGGACAGCTGCGAACCGGTGTCGATCTGGAGACTGCCCGCCTGAATCTGGCGCAGCTGTTCAAAAGCGACGTTTCCGGGGTAGACCGGCTGTTTACCGGCAAGCCGATGACCGTCAAGCGCGGCCTGACAAGCGATGACGCGCAGCGCTACCTCAAGGCCTTGAACGATGCAGGCGTAGAAGCCCGTATCGAGCCTGAGCAGCCGGTGGCCTGGACACTTGAAGAAATCGAGGAGCCTGCATCGACGCAGCCCGCTTTCCCGGCGCCTGCCTCACCCTATGCGCCGCCCCGGGCATCGGTAGTCAGCGACTGGCCAGCTGTCGGTGACCTCAAGGTCTTCACCCTACAGGGCCGCATCGGCCGACTGCGTTATCTGGCCTGGACGATGGTGCTGACCCTTGCGGGACTGGTGCTCGGCGGCCTTTGTTTCGGCATCATGAGCATCTCGCTGATCGCAGGCGGGTTGCTTGGCACTGTGCTGCTGCTGGCGTTCATCGTGGTGAGCATCCAGATGGGCGCTCAACGTTTGCATGACGCTGGCTGGTCTGCATGGTTGCTGCTGCTCAACCTGGTGCCGGTGGTCGGCAGCTTCTTTCCCATCCTGATGATCGCCATCCCGGGCAATACCGGCCCCAACCAGTATGGCGCTGCGCCGCCTGCCAACAGCAAAGCGGTGAAGATACTCGCCACGCTCTGGATATTGGTGCTCGCGCTGGTGTTCGTCGGTGCGATGATGGGCGGCTGGGAGAAGGTACAGGATGAAGTCGAAGCCACGACCGGCGATTATGAACAAACCCTTCCTTATGACGATGACTCGGACGACGCTGCTCAACCGGCGGTCCCGGTAGACCCTGCTGACACTGGCGACTCATCCGACACCGACGAAGATCACTAACTGACGGGCAGCATGGAAGCTGTCCTATCTGCTACACGCTCATTGGAGAACTGCATGACCCGTTACGCCCTGGTCACTGGCGCATCCAGCGGCATTGGCCTGGCCATGGCCGAAGCCTTGGCCCGCCGTGGTCGCAATCTGATTCTGGTCTCTCGTCACCGGGACATGCTCGAAAGCATCGCGCTCGAATTCAACCAACGCTTTGGCGTCGAAGTGCTGTTTCGCGCCTGCGACCTGGGTGAGCCCCTGAGGCTTTCGGGCTTTCTACTCGAGCTGGAAGAAGGCGAGCGCCAGATCGACATGCTGGTCAACTGCGCCGGCATCGGCAACAGCGGGCCGTTTCTGGCCCAGGAGTGGGCTCAGGAACAGGATCTGCTGGATCTCAACGTTCTGGCGCTGACCCGCTTATGTCACACGGTAGGCAATCTGATGGCAGTGCAAGGTGGCGGCCAGATTCTCAACGTTGCATCGATCATGGGCTTTCAACCGGGCCCATGGATGAGTGTTTACGCGGCCAGCAAAGCCTATGTGCTGCATTTTTCCGAGGGCCTGCGCGAGGAGCTGAAAAAAACCGGCGTAAAGATTTCCGTGCTCTGCCCCGGCCCGACGCGAACGTCGTTCTTTCGCACTGCGCAACTCAAGGCAGACAAGTTCACCAACGACAAAACCATGACCGCCGAAGAGATCGCGCTCTACACCGTGCGAGCCCTCGACAAAAACCGCGCGATCATCATTCCCGGCAGGCGCAATCGCTTGCTCAGCTGCGTGCCTCGTATGGCCGGCCGCTGGATGACCCGAAAAATCTGGGGCGCGATGCTCAAGTCGCGAACCTCAGCCTGACGTGTCGACACGCTAAAAACGGCTGGGCGTGGCTCGAGACGCTCAGTACACTCGACCTATTCCCCTCGAAAACGGAGCAACAAGGCTGTGGAGACTCTGTTCACCAAAATCATCAATCGGGAAATTCCGGCAAAAATCATCTATGAAGATGACCAGGTGCTGGCCTTTCACGACATCGCCCCGCAGGCGCCGGTCCACTTTCTGGTTATCCCGAAAAAGGCGATCCGCACGCTCAATGACGTAACCGAAGAGGACAAGGGCCTGCTGGGCCATATTATCTTCACCGCCCAGCGCCTGGCCAAGGAACAAGGCTGCGAAGACGGCTTCCGTGTGGTCATGAACACCAATGAAAAAGGCGGCCAGACCGTCTATCACATTCACATGCACGTGCTGGGCAAACGTCAGATGACCTGGCCGCCGGGCTGAGTCAGGATTTCAATGACTTACAGCCGCCGAGCGTCTAACACGCGCCTCGGCGTGCTGACGCAAGGCAAGCTTGGCCACAGCGATTGAGGTAGACTGGCCGCCGTGGATTTATCCGGAGGTGCCCATGGCTACCGAACGTCACTACTCCCCCATCGACCGTTTCCTGCTGCAAGCCGACGCTGCGATGAAGACGCTGCTGCCCGCCAGTGCGCACGCTCACCGCCCTTCGCCCGCCATCGTTCAACCCGATAGCAAGCTGAGCGAGACCGATACCAGGCACGTTGCCGGCCTGATGCGCATCAACCATACCGGCGAAGTCTGTGCCCAGGCGCTCTATCAAGGGCAAGCACTGACCGCCAAGCTGCCCCATGTGCGCAAAGCCATGGAGCATGCCGCCGAGGAAGAAATCGACCATCTGGTCTGGTGCGAGCAGCGCATCCATCAGCTAGGCAGTCATACCAGCGTGCTTAATCCGCTGTTCTATGGCATGTCCTTCGGGATCGGCGCAGTCGCCGGCCTGATCAGTGACAAAGTCAGCCTGGGTTTTGTGGCTGCCACCGAAGACCAGGTCTGCAAGCACCTGAACGAGCATCTGGAGCAGTTGCCGATCGAGGACGAAAAATCCCGGGCAATTCTCGAGCAGATGCGTACGGATGAAGAACAACATGCCGAAGGCGCCATTCAGGCTGGAGGCTTCCGCTTCCCGAGGCCGGTGAAATTCGGCATGAGCATGCTGGCCAAGGTGATGACCAAGAGCACGTATCGGATCTGATGGTTTTGACCTGTAGCAGTCCGGCCTGCCGGCGGTGGGGATCTTGAGTTCTAGCGCCGGCAAGCTGGACTGCTACAGAAGTAACATCACTGGAAACCTCAACACAAAAAAGGCGCCTCGATAGGCGCCTTTCTTGTTTATGCGGGTGATGCTTCAGACTGGCATGTTGCGGCCGTAGAAGATTTCCAGCATTTCATGCTTCACGCGTCCGGTGACCTGTTCGCGCTGCTCAGGCGAAAGGTTGCTGGTGGCGTCGCCAAACAGGTAGTTATCCAGATCGAATTGCTTGAGCAGCATTTTGGTGTGGAACAGGTTTTCCTGATACACGTTCACGTCAGTCATCTGGTAGCTGTCGCGCGTGTCTTCGGAGAGATAGTTCTGAATCGAATTGATCTCGTGGTCGATGAAGTGCTTCTTGCCTTCCACGTCACGGGTGAAGCCGCGCACCCGATAGTCGACCGTCACGATGTCGGACTCGAACTTGTGAATCAGGTAGTTCAGCGCCTTGAGCGGAGAAATCACGCCGCAGGTCGACACGTCGATGTCCACGCGGAACGTCGCGATACCGTCGACCGGATGGATCTCCGGGTAGGTGTGAACCGTGATGTGGCTTTTGTCCAGGTGCGCGAGGATGGTTTCCGGCAGCGGACCCGGGGACTCTTCGATCTGGCTGTCGGTAGGGGTCACCGGCTGCTCGGAGATCAGAATCGTGACACTGGCGCCTTGTGGGTCGTAGTCCTGACGGGCGATGTTCAGGATATTTGCGCCAATGATATCGACAACATCGGTGAGAATCCGCGTCAGGCGTTCTGCGTCGTACACACTGTTGATGTATTCGACGTAGGCCTGCTGGTCCTGCGGGGTTTCCGCATAGCAGATGTCATAGATATTGAAGCTCAAGGTCTTTGTCAGGTTATTGAACCCGTGGAGCTTGAGTTTGCTTTTCACCGTTAAAAACTCTCTATATGGGTGCGGCCCAAGGCCACGTGATCAAGCATGCCCGTCAACTGAGCCCGGCTCAGCTGCGTAGGACGGTTAACACCTCTTCGCGTTGGCGATTTTGGTTGTCTGTTCACGGGCGGCCCGGCGGGTATCCGGCGGTCGCGCCCTGAAAAAGTCGCGCATTATGCAGACGTCGGTAGTCGCATGCCATAGCCTGCGCCGCTTTTATGAAAATTGAACGCTCAATCAGCTCAATTCGATGATTTCGTAATCATGGGTGATTTCAACGCCGGCGTTACCCAACATGATAGACGCCGAGCAGTATTTTTCGGCTGACAGCTCGATGGCGCGCTTGACCTGGGTTTCCTTGAGGCCACGACCCTTGACCACGAAGTGCAGATGAATCTTCGTGAACACCTTCGGGTCTTCAGTGGCGCGTTCGGCTTCCAGAAACGCCTCGCAGCTCTCGATCGGCTGGCGCGCTTTCTTGAGGATGCTGACCACATCGAAGTTGCTGCAACCACCCAGGCCAATCAGCACCATTTCCATCGGGCGCACCCCCAGGTTGCGACCGCCGCTCTCGGGCGGGCCGTCCATCACCACCACGTGGCCGCTGCCCGACTCGCCGAGGAACATGGCTTCACCCGCCCACTGAATACGCGCTTTCATCCCCAGGACTCCAATGCTAGAAAAAAGGCGGCCAGCTTAGCACAGGCCCTTGACGTCGCTGAGCGGACCGAAAACGACGATGCGTGACGAAAATGTAGGAAATTTCTGAAAAAATGGCGATTTGCCGCTGTGCAACTGTGTCAAATCGGAAATACTGCCGATACCTATAAGAATGCCTCAGGGCGCAGTTTTTTACGGGATACAGCCATGGTTGCCATTGCCCCTGCAAGTAAAGTGAAACTGGTCGACAAACTGCTCCCCCACGCCCAAAGAAGGCGTTGCGCGGCCAAGAGCAATATCATCTGTGCCGGTGAGCAATCCGAGTCGATGTACCTGATCATCAAAGGGTCGGTGACGATCCTGATCGAGGACAACGAAGGCCGCGAGATGATCGTGGCCTACCTCAACAGTGGTGATTTCTTCGGAGAACTGGGCCTGTTCGAACATGCAAGCAGCGGCCCGCAGCGCAGCGCCTGGGTGCGCGCCAAGACCGAATGCGAAGTGGCCGAAATCAGCTACAGCAAATTCCGCGAGCTTAGTCAGCACGATCCGGAATTGATGTACGCAATTGGCGGCCAGATGGCCGAGCGACTGCGTAACACCACGCGCAAGGTGGGCGATCTGGCTTTCCTTGATGTCACCGGTCGCGTCGCCCGCAGCCTGCTGGACCTGTGCAAGCAGCCGGACGCCATGACTCATCCTGACGGCATGCAGATCAAGATCACGCGCCAGGAAATCGGACGTATCGTGGGTTGCTCCCGGGAAATGGTCGGTCGTGTGCTCAAGGCGCTGGAGGAACAGAAACTGGTGCATGTGCGCGGCAAGACCATGGTGGTCTTCGGCACCCGCTGACCGTCGATGGCGTCGGTGGCCTCTACAGCTCAGCGAACATGGCCGCGTAGCGCTCGCCCAGTCGGTTGAGGAATTGCGGAGCCTCGAACAACTCGTGCAAGGCAATGTGACTGTCCGCATCACAGCGCTGTTCGAGTTCGCACATCTGATTGAAGCGATTGACCGCGTCGACCATCTCGACCCGCTCGTTATCCAGCAACATAGCGCCATGCGCCAGCACTACCGGCCGCTGGCCACCCTGACTCTGCCGCCAGCGCTGAGCGGTGCCGACCATCTTGCGGCCGCTGAGATTGACGTTGAAGCGACCGTCACAGAATGCGCCCTCGACCTCGCCCAGAGACGCGGCACCGCCTGATTCAGTCAACCCATCGAGCATCGGCTGACACAAACGCATGTAGGCCTTTTCGATGCGGTCGCGGTCCAGATCGGACTTGGGCTGAACGTAAACCAGCGCGACATTGACGGTGGCGGGCGATTGCGGCACCGGCTCACCGCCGCTTTCGCGCAGCAATACCGGCCAACCGAGATCGGCCAGAGTTTCGCCAGCGTCGCTGAAACCGGCCAGACGACTGAGTCGGCGCGGCATGACCAGCGCGCGATCGTTTGGACGCCAGAACAGCAAACCGTAATCGGCGTCACCTGCGCATACCGAGGCCAGCAGATCCTGCTCGGCCTTGAGACCGGCTTCGATGCAGATGTCGATCACTTGGGTGGTCATGGTGACTCCTGAAAAGCTTGCCTGCACCCCTATAGGAGTGAGCTTGCTCGCGATGAGGCCAGTTCCCGCAATAGTGTCGGCAGCCGGCACTCCGTTTATCGCGAGCAAGCTCACTTCTACAGGTTGTGTATCAAAACCGCGTGATTCAATCCAGCCCGCCGGATTTGATCGCCGTGCCTTTCTCCGGGAAAAACAGACGCTGCAACTCCACGCCCGGTTTCTCGGCACGCATGAACGCCTCGCCAACCAGGAACGAATACACCTCGTTGATTTCCATCAACTCGACGTCGGCGCGATTGAAAATCCCGCTCTCGGTGACCACCAGACGATCACGCGGGACACGTGGCAACAGGTCGAGCGTGGTTTCCAGGCTGACATCGAAGGTGTGCAGATTACGGTTGTTGATGCCGACCAGCGGCGTGTCGAGGGTTTTCAGCGCACGCTCGAGTTCATCACCGTCATGCACCTCGACCAGCACGTCAAGGCCAAGGCCTTTGGCGACGGCGGCCAGTTCGGCCATCTTCACGTCGTCCAGCGCCGAAACGATCAGCAGGATGCAATCGGCGCCCAACGCCCGGGCTTCAACGATCTGATACGGATCGATCATGAAGTCCTTGCGGATAACCGGCAGCTTGCAGGCGCTGCGAGCCTCTTTCAGGTAGGCATCGGCGCCTTGGAAGAAGTCGATATCGGTCAGTACCGAGAGACAGACAGCGCCGCCCGCTTCGTAACTCTTGGCGATTTCAGCTGGCTGGAAATTCTCACGGATCACGCCTTTGCTCGGTGAGGCCTTCTTGATCTCGGCAATCACCGCCGGTTGCTTGCGCTTGGCCTGCTCCATCAGCGCCTTGGCAAATCCACGAGTGGCATCGGCGGTCGCCGCCAGGGTTTCCAGTTCGGACAAGCTGACGCTGGCGCGACGGGCCGCGACCTCTTCGGCCTTACGGGCGAGAATCTTTTCCAATACCGTCGGCACGCTCATCCTTCATTCTCCTGTTTGAATACCGCGGTAAAGGCACCCAGCTCTTCGAGTTTTTCGCGAGCCAGGCCGGTGTGCAATGCATCATGAGCCAGCGCCACACCTTCCTTCAGCGAGGAGGCGTGATCTGCCGCATAGAGCGCAGCACCAGCGTTGAGCACTATCATTTCAGCAGCTTTCTGCCCGTTCTCGGTCTTGCGTCGCCCCAAGGCATCACGGATCAACTCCAGCGACTGCGCCGGGCTGTCGACCACCAGACCGAAAAGACTCTGGCTCTTGATGCCCAGATCTTCGGGCTGTACCCAGTATTCGGTGACCTCGCCATTCTTGAGCTCAGCCACGAAGGTCGGCGCCGCCAGGCTGAACTCGTCCAGGCCGTCCTGCGAATGGACCACCAGCACGTGCTTGCTGCCCATACGCGACAGCACTTCGGCCAGCGGTCGGCACAACGCCTGGCTGAACACGCCGACCACCTGATGCTTGACGCCCGCCGGGTTGGTCAGTGGCCCCAGCATGTTAAACAGCGTTCGCAGCCCTAGCTCCTTGCGCGGACCAGCGGCGTGCTTCATTGCGCCATGATGAGTCTGGGCGAACATGAAACCGATGCCCACGCTGTCGATACAGCGCGCCACCTGAACCGGTGTCAGGTTCAGATAAACCCCTGCCGCTTCCAGCAGATCCGCGCTGCCACTCTTGCCCGACACTGCACGGTTACCGTGTTTGGCCACGGTGCAGCCGGCGGCGGCGATAACGAACGATGCGGCGGTTGAAACGTTGAAGATGTTTGCGCCATCGCCACCGGTGCCGACGATGTCGACAACGCCGTCCAGAGTCTTGAGCTCGACCTTGTCGGCCAGCTCACGCATGACCGAAACCGCGCCGACGATCTCGTCGATGCTCTCGCTCTTCATGCGCATGGCCATCAGAAACGCGCCGATCTGCGCCTGAGTACACTGGCCAGTCATGATTTCGCGCATGACGTCGCGCATTTCGTCGGTGCTCAGGTCCAGTTGCGTGACAACCCGACCCAGCGCCGTCTTGATATCCATTGCCATATCGAAGTGTCCTTAACCCTGACGAGTGCCGCCGGTCTGCTTGAGGAAGTTGGCGAACAGCTCGTGACCCTGCTCGGAAAGAATCGACTCAGGATGGAACTGCACGCCCTCGACGTTCAACGTCTTGTGGCGCAAGCCCATGATTTCGTCGACAGAACCGTCTTCAAGCTGCGTCCAGGCGGTCATTTCCAGGCATTCGGGCAGGGTTTCGCGCTTGACCACCAGGGAGTGATAACGAGTGACGGTCAGCGGGTGCTTCAACCCTTCGAAGACACCTTTGTCTTCGTGGATCAGAGCACTGGTCTTGCCGTGCATGACCTGACGGGCGCGCACCACATCGCCGCCAAACGCCTGGCCGATGGACTGATGGCCCAGACAGACGCCGAGCACCGGCAGCTTGCCAGCAAAGTGCTTGATCACGTCGATGGACACGCCCGCCTCGTTCGGCGTGCAGGGGCCTGGAGAGACCACAATGCGCTCGGGGTTCAGGGCCTCGATCTGGGCCACGGTCATTTCGTCATTGCGGATCACTTTAACGTCGGCGCCCAACTCGCCAAGGTACTGCACGACGTTATAGGTAAAGGAGTCGTAGTTATCGATCATCAGCAGCATGGTGCTTAACCTTTTGAATTACTGACTTCTAACGTGGCCTTCCGATTTCATACCCGCAGTCGGGCACCAGGGGGATCGCAGGACAGGGTCCGGCGAGGCGGTGCTAAACCGAGGCTTCAGAAGGCATATCAATACAGGTCCGGCAAGGCCGGCAGGGGAATAGTCAGGCGCGCCAACGCCAACGGGCGTGAGCCTTGATAACGCGCATCAAGAGTTTGCTGACAATCGACACAGGAAAGGTCTCGTTCATACGTTGCCGCACAGTAGCGTACCGAGGCATACCGTGCAATATCGTAGTGCCCCGGCGGCGGGGCCTGAAGGCTATTTGGCCGGATTTCAACGCCACTGAAGTACAGATGAGGCCTGTTTGGCCAGTACAGAAATATCCTGGCTGCAGCGCCCAGACGTGGCGCCTTGTGTCGTGGCTGCTACCTTTGCGTACGGCAGTACAACAACAAGAAAGGATCTCTCGATGCGCAAAGCCAATCTGTCGCGGCCGTTAGCGGCCTGCATGCTGACACTTGCCTGTTCATCCGCCATGGCGGCCTCGTCACCCTATTCGACGATGATCGTGTTTGGCGACAGCCTTGCCGACGCCGGGCAATTTCCCGACGCAGGTGGGCCGCCGGGCGCAACCCTGCGTTTCACCAACCGCACGGGGCCTACCTATCTCGATGGCAGTGGCGAGCGCTTTGGCCTCAATTCCTCCACCTTGCTCGGCGGCATGCTTGGCGTCGCCCCCGGCGACCTGCAGGCATCGACTTCTCCGGTTCGCGCCGCGCAAGGCTTGGCCGATGGCAACAACTGGGCGGTAGGCGGTGATCGAACGGATCAGATCCTGCAAGCCATCACCACTGCGTCGCAAGTGGCCAACACCGACACCTCAACTGGGGTAACCACCGTGTTCCGCAGCAAGCCGGGGTATCTTCAGCAAACCGGCTTTCGTGCCGATCCCAATGCGCTGTACTACCTGACCGGCGGCGGCAATGACTTCCTGCAAGGACGGATTCTGAGCCCGGCCCAGGCCGTTGGGGCGGCCAATAATCTCGCCGACGGCGCGCAGGTTCTGTCCCAGGCCGGCGCGCGCTACATCATGGTCTGGTTGCTCCCTGATATAGGCCAGACCCCCGCGGTGTTCGGCACGCCTCTGCAAGTGCCCTCCTCGCTGCTCAGCGGCGTGTTCAACCAGCAACTGGTCAGCCGTCTGGGGCAGATCAATGCCCAGGTCATCCCTTTGAACGTGCCGGGGCTGGTTCGAGACGTCCTTGCCGAACCTGCCCGTTATGGCCTGGCAGCCGAGCAGAATCTGGTAGGCACCTGTTTCAGCGGTAACAGCTGCACCGCCAACAGCGTCTACGGGATAGGCGGCCTTACACCTGATCCGAGCAAACTGCTGTTCAACGACGGCGTGCACCCGACGGTAGCAGGCCAACGGCTGATCGCCGATTACGGCTATTCGATCCTGTCCGCACCCTGGGAAATCAGTCTGCTGCCCGAAATGGCCATGGGCACTCTGCGCGCGCAACAGGATGAACTGCGCAGTCAGTGGCTGGCGGACTGGGGCAACTGGCAGACGCTCGGCCAATGGCGCGCCATCGTCGCAGGTGGCGGTCAGAAGCTGGACTTTGACGCGCAGAGCCATTCCGCCAGCGGCGACGGTCACGGCTACAACCTGACCGTTGGCGGCAGTTACCGCTTCGCCGAAGACTGGCGCGCAGGGTTGGTTGCCGGTGCCTATCGCCAGACGCTGGAAGCAGGGGCCCGGGATTCGGACTACAAACTCAACAGCTATATCGCCACCGCTTTCGTACAGTTTCAGGCGAATCATTGGTGGGCTGATCTTTCTGCCTCCGCCGGGCGGCTGGACTACGACAACCTCAAGCGCAAGTTCGCCCTGGGCGTCAGCGAAGCCGGGGAAAAAGGCGATACCGACGGCGACTTGTGGGCATTCGGCGCGCGGCTGGGGTTCGACCTTGCCGAGCAGAGCAGCAAGTGGCACTTCTCGCCATTTATCAGCGCCGATTACTCACACATCAACGTGGACGGCTATTCGGAAAACAGCGCCCGCGCCACAGCGTTGAATTACGACGACCAGACGCGTCGATCAAAACGCCTGGGCGCGGGCCTGCAAGGCAAGTTCGACCTCACGCCGCAAACGCAGCTGTTCGGCGAAGTGGCGCACGAGCGCGAGTTCGAGACCGATCAGCAGGATGTGACCATTGCCCTGAACAGCGTGCCGGGCGTGGATTTCAATCTGCAGGGTTATGAGCCGCAACGTAGCCTCAATCGGGCAAGCGTTGGCCTGAGTCAGAAGCTGGCAGCGGACCTGACCCTGCGCGCCGGCTACAACTGGCGCAAGAATGACGACGTGACCCAGCAGGGAGTGAACCTGGCGCTGAGTCTGGATTTCTGACCCAACGACAACTGTAGGAGTGAGCTTGCTCGCGATTGGATCGATCAGACACCGACGCGGCGTCTGCATGAACGCAATCGCGAGCAAGCTCACGCCTACAGGCCGCTTGGCGCACGTCATAAAAAACGGCGCCCTGAGCGCCGTTTTTTAAGACGTGGGTGGGTCACCCCTCTGGCGTCTGCTCCGCCAGTGCCACCGCGCGGAACATGGCGCGGCGTTTGTTCAGGGTCTCTTCCCATTCAAGGGCCGGCACCGAGTCGGCGACGATGCCACCGCCCGCCTGAACGTGCAGTTCGCCGTTTTTGATCACTGCCGTGCGAATGGCGATCGCGGTGTCCATGTTGCCATTCCACGCCAGATAACCCACTGCCCCGCCGTACACGCCACGCTTGACCGGCTCCAGCTCGTCGATGATTTCCATCGCGCGAATCTTCGGCGCGCCGGACAAGGTGCCCGCTGGCAGGATCGCTCGCAACGCGTCCATCGCCGTCAGCCCGCTTTTCAGCTGGCCAGTGACGTTGGAGACGATGTGCATCACGTTGGAGTAACGCTCGATGACCATCTTCTCGGTCAGTTTCACCGAGCCGATTTCAGAAACACGGCCCGTGTCATTGCGGCCCAGATCGATCAGCATCAAGTGCTCGGCGATTTCCTTGTCGTCGGACAGCAGGTCGACTTCCAGCGCGTAATCCGCTTCTTCGGTCGCGCCACGGGGACGAGTGCCGGCGATCGGACGCACGGTGATCAGGTTGTCCTCGACGCGAACCAGCACTTCTGGCGAACTGCCGACGACATGGAAGTCGCCGAAGTTGAAGAAGTACATGTACGGCGTGGGGTTGAAGCAACGCAGCGCCCGGTACAGATCGATGGGCGCGGCCTTGAAGTCGATGGACATGCGCTGCGACGGCACCACCTGCATGCAGTCGCCCGCCAGGATGTATTCCTTGATGGTGCCGACGGCTTTTTCGTAGTCGGCCTGGGTGAAGCTGGAACGAAACACCGGGTCGGCGGCTTGTGGACGGGTCAGGTCCAGGCCACGGCGCGGGGTGATCGGTTGACGCAGTTTTTCCATGAGCGCTTGCAGCCGCGCCTGGCCACTTTCGTAGGCCTCAAGCTGCGCCGGATCGACCAACACGATGGCGTGCATCTTGCCCGCCAGGTTGTCGAACACCACCACCGCATCGGAGACCATCAGCAGGATGTCCGGCACGCCCAGCGGATCAGGGTTGGGGCAGGCGCCCAGCCTTTGCTCCACATAACGCACGCAGTCATAGCCGAAATACCCCACCAGACCGCCGTTGAAGCGCGGCAGGCCGGGGATGGTCGGCACGTTGTAACGCGCCTTGAAGGTTTCGACGAACGCCAGCGGATCTTCGGCTTGCAGGCTTTCGATCTCGACGCCGTCGTGGGTCACGCTGATGTTGTGTTCATGCACACGCATCACGGTGCGGCACGGCAGGCCGATGATCGAGTAACGCCCCCATTTCTCGCCGCCTTGTACCGACTCCAGCAGATAGGAGTTGGGCTCATCGGCGAGTTTCAGGTAAATCGACAGCGGCGTGTCGAAGTCGGCCAGGGTTTCAAGGGCAAGCGGGATGCGGTTGTAGCCTTCAGCGGCCAAGCGCAGGAATTCTTCGCGGATCATGATCAGCCTCGTGGTCTGAGGGTAAAACGGTCAGGTGTGCAAACGCGCCGGGGGTCCGGCCAGATTCAAGTCAGGCGCGCCAACGCCAGCGGGCCAGGGCCTTGATGACTTTCATCCAGAGTTTGCGAGTGACCACCACGATGGATTCTCTAAAGGAGGGGGATTTGACGTCGGGCAACGTTATCTCAGCCCCCAGATCTAAGCAACCGGGAATCAGCTTGCGCAGATCATCGATCACCAGCGCCGGGAGTTCTTCGGCAATCGGGCGGCCGTGGTTATAGCCGTAGCTCATGGCCACGCAAGCGACGCCGGCCGCCTTGGCCGCTAGTACGTCGTTGCGCGAATCACCGACAAACAGCGATTGCGAGCCCGGCGCTCCGGCCATCTTCATCACGAAGAACAGCGCCGCGGGGTCGGGTTTCTGTTGCGGCAAGGTGTCGCCGCCGACGATCCAGCGGAAGAAACGACCCAGTTTCATGTCATCGAGCAACGGCGCAACGAACTGCTCCGGCTTGTTGGTGATCAGGGCCATTTCCACGCCGTTCTTCTGCAGCCATTTCAGGGTTTCACGCACCCCGGGATAGACCTTGGTCCGCGAGTGATCGCCGCCAT
Organism: Pseudomonas sp. NPDC087358; assembly: GCF_044900785.1. Lineage (NCBI taxonomy): Bacteria > Pseudomonadati > Pseudomonadota > Gammaproteobacteria > Pseudomonadales > Pseudomonadaceae > Pseudomonas > Pseudomonas sp. NPDC087358. The sequence goes on along the minus strand of NZ_JBJDOA010000009.1, from coordinate 244,117 downwards.
AGGCTTGCATGAAAATCGCCAGCGCGGCCTCGGTCGAGGCTTCGTCGACACCGGAGTGATCCATGTCGTTGGCCAGCGCGCGACGCACCAGCACGCGCACGCCATTGCCGATCCAGTCGCGCACCCGCTCGATACCCGCCGGCGCGCGTCCGAGCTGAATCAGGGTGTTATCCACAGCTGCGGCCAGATCCGGCACCGAGTCGACCAATGTGCCATCCAGATCAAACATGATCAGTTTCGGCAGGCGACCCGGAAACAGCTGTTCGAAGCCGCTCATCAACGAGCCAACGCCAGTTCTGCACGCATTTTTTCAATGACCTGTTGGTAGTCGGGCGCATTGAAGATAGCTGACCCTGCAACAAACGTATCGGCGCCAGCGGCGGCGATTTCTTGGATGTTGTTGACGTTGACGCCACCGTCGATTTCCAGACGGATATCACGGCCCGACGCATCGATCAGGGCACGTGCCTCGCGCAGCTTGTTGAGGGTCCCGGGGATGAATTTCTGGCCCCCGAAGCCCGGGTTGACGCTCATGAGCAAGATCATGTCGACCTTGTCCATGACGTATTCAAGCAGGTTCAGCGGGGTCGCCGGATTGAACACCAGGCCGGCCTTGCAACCGCCTTCGCGGATCAGTTGCAGGGAGCGGTCGATGTGCTGGGTCGCTTCCGGGTGGAAGGTGATGTACGTCGCACCCGCCTCGATGAAGTCGCCGATGATGCGGTCGACCGGGCTGACCATCAGATGCACGTCGATCGGTGCAGTGATGCCGTACTTGCGCAACGCCGCGCAGACCATCGGACCGATGGTCAGGTTGGGGACGTAGTGATTGTCCATGACGTCGAAGTGGACGATGTCGGCGCCAGCGGCCAGGACATTGTCGACTTCCTGACCCAGGCGGGCGAAATCGGCGGACAGAATCGACGGAGCAATAGCGAAGGGCTGCATGACGCACCTTTTTTGAGCGAAATCACGGTGGCGCGCATTGTACTCCAAGACTTTGAAACGTGGGTCGGGTGGCGGATGAATGCGGTTTTGTGTCTGGCATATGTGGGATGTCAGGCAGGTGGGTGCTGCCTGAACTATCGGTATCGCGAGCAAGCTCACTCCTACAGTGGATCAGCGTTGTTCGCCCCTGCTGCGAGCCACACACAACCTGTAGGAGTGAGCTTGCTCGCGATGAGGCCATCAGCGACAACGCTGTCTGATCAATCCACCAACGCCTCTTCCTTGACACGCTCGGCCTTGGACACAGGCTTGGCCTCCAGGTTTTTCAGGTCCTTGCTGAAGGTGCCGTCCACTTCCCCTTTGAAGAAGTTCTTGCCATAGATCAACAGGCACAGCACCACGCCGATGGCGAAGGCCCAGCTCGCGCCCTTGATCGCCAACACCGCACCGATCACCCCGGCAATCCCCAGGTCACGCTGACTGCGCGCTTCGAGGATGCCCAGACGCACGCTCACATAACCCTGGATCAGCAACGTCAACGACAGCGCCACCCCGAGGATCGGCTGCACGAGCGTCACTACCGGCAAGAGCAACAGCCCGGTATTGGTGCCCCAGCGGAACGAGCCGACACCGCCGATGATCGACTTCATCGCTTTCGGGCCACCTTTGAAGCGCTCGATCACCACAACCAGCATCGCCGCCCACTTCGGACCGCACATGGCGACGTCCGGGCCGAAGATGCTCATGAACGCATTGCGCGCACCAAAAATCAGATGAGCACGGTCCGGGTTGTAGTCGACGATCTCATCGCTGCGTACGGTTTCTGCTTCATCGAGCAGCGATTTGGCACTGAGCACGTCGCCGAAGACGATGATGTACACCGCGAGCATGGTTGGCAGCGCCGAAATGAACATCGACAGCGGCGGCATGCCCAGGCCGAACACTGTGTAGTTGCTCCACAGCCCGGCGAAATCCGGCTTGCTGATGCCCCACTGGATAGTCGGCCATGGCGCCTCGCCAAACAGCGGTGCAATCACCACCGCCAGCAGGATGATCGGCAAGATGCCGAGCTTGGCGAAATTCCACCAGAAACGGTTGCGCTGTTTGAGCTCGTTGAAGTGCTGGGAAAAGATCAGATAGAACGCGATACCGACCGCGATGGAGATGGTCCAGGGCAGCACGTTGAATTTACCGCCCACCTGAAACACCGCAATCACTGCGCTCAGACCGGCGCCGACGATGATCCCCGACTTGATCGCCGAGGGCACGTATTCGACCACCTTCTTCGCCATCCCGGTGGCCCCCAGCGCAATCGAGAACACCCCCAGCATCAGCTGGAAGGCTATCAAGGCATGGACACGCTCCGGGCCCATCGGGAACTGCGCGCAGTAAGCCATCAACAACGGCACGGCCGGGGTAATCCAGCCAGGTACGGTGGGGTCGCCGAGCAGATGGTGAGTCAGATAAAGCAGACCGTTGAGCATCACCACCGCCAGCGCCACTTCGAACGGCATGCCCAGCAGTTCGGTCATCAGCGGAATAGCGGCCAGGTCCACGGCGCACATCAGCAAGCCTTGCAGGTAGTCCGGCAGCTCGAACTTGTAGTGAATGAACGGCAACCGCACCTTGAAAGGGCCGAGCGGGATGTACGGGCTTTCGCTGCGCACCGGGGGAGTGTTGGACATTGAGTGCACCTGTCTTATTGGTCTTGTAGTGGTAAACGCCCGGACCTGTGCGGCCGGGCGCCTTGGCATTTGGCGATCAGTAGGCTGCGCGGTAAATTTTCTCGATGTCGGCCGCCGTGAGCTTGCGCGGGTTGTTACGCATCAGGCGGTCGATCTTGCTCGCCTCCTCGGCCATCGCCGGGATCGCATCTTCGGGCACATCAAAACTGCGCATGCCGGACGGGATATCTACCGCTGCACACAGGTCGGCCATGGCTTTGACGGCCTGATCGGCCGCGTCCTTGTCGCTCAGCTCGGCCACTCGCACCCCCATCGCCTCGGCGATATCACGGAAGCGCTCGACGCAGGCCATCTTGTTCCACTCCATCACGTACGGCAGCAGCAAGGCATTGCTGACCCCGTGCGCAATGTTGAAACGCCCGCCCAGCGGATACGCCAGCGCATGCACCGCGCCCACGCCTGCGTTACCGAAAGCCATGCCGGCCATCAGGCTGGCAGTGGCCATGTCCTCGCGAGCCTGCAGGTTGGCCGGATTGGCATAGGCCTTGGGCAGCGCCTTGGCGATCAGCTTGATGGCGCCCAGCGCGATAGCATCGGTGATCGGCGAGGCATTGACCGACAGATAGGACTCGATGGCGTGCACCAGCGCGTCGACACCACTGGCTGCTGTGACGCTGCGCGGACAGGTGAGGGTCATGACCGGGCTGACCAGCGCCACATCCGGCAGCAGATAATCGCTGACGATGCCTTTTTTCAGCTGCGCTTGTTTGTCGGAGAAGATCGCCACGTTGGTGACCTCCGAGCCGGTACCCGCCGTGGTCGGAATGGCAATCAGCGCAGGGCCTTTGCGCTTCACCAGATCGACGCCGAACAATTCGGTCAAGGGCCCTTCATGGCCGGCGAACGCAGCAACGCCCTTGGCGATATCGATGGCGCTACCGCCGCCCAGACCGATCAGCCCGTCATGGCCGCCCTCGCGATAAGCACGGGTGCAGTCTTCGACGATGGAGATTTCCGGCTCCGGTTTGACCTGATCGAAGATGCCGTATCGGCGGCCACCCAGCTGCGCCAGAGCCAGGTCGACCGTGCCGGATTTGACCAGAATGGCGTCAGTGACGATCAGCGGGTTGTTGACATTGAGGCGGGTCAGTTCCGCGGCCAACTGCTCGATGGCGGCAGGGCCGGTGATCAACTTGTTGGCGATTTTGAAGGCGCTGATTTTGGAGGCAGAGAGGCTCATCGGGCTCGTCCTGTGTGCGTTGTTTTATTGGAAGACGTGCAGGATGAGATAGCGAAAGCTGTGCCAATCCAGCGAAAGCCCCGGGCCTCGGGGCTTTGCGTGAATCACACGAGGTTTGAAGGGCTTTTGAGCGGCCGGTCCCGATCAGTTTTCTGATCGGTTTTACCGGCTTTGATTGAAATCCTAATCAGTGCGCTCCCAACGCTTCATCTTCTGCACCACAGTCGCCTGGCTGACGCCCAGGGCCTTGGCCGCCAGCCGAGTGGTCTTGTGAACCTGCAAGGCCGCCCGAATTGCCGAACGCTCGGCGTTTTCCAGCACCTTGCGCAGCGGCAAACGGCTGTCGTCGGCGTTCTGCGGATTGAGGTTGAGGATCTCCTCGGGCAAATCCAGCGCCTCAATGGTGTCGGTGTGACTGGTCACCACCAGCCGCTCGATGATGTTGATCAACTCACGAATGTTGCCGGGCCAGGCGTAGTCGCACATCAGGTCGAGCGCCTCCAGGCTCCACTGCACCTGGCGCTGATACCGTGCGTTGAAGCTGTCGAGGTAGTAATGCAACAGCGGCGGGATTTCCTCACTGCGTTCACGCAACGCCGGGATGTTGATCGGCACCACGTTCAGCCGGTAGTAGAGGTCTGCGCGGAAACGTCCTTCAGCGACTAACTGTTTGAGGTCGTGGTGGGTGGCGCTGATGATGCGCACGTCGACCTCCTTCAACTCCAGACCACCGACCGGAATGAAGCGGTTTTCTTCGATGACCTTGAGCAGCTTGACCTGGACCGGTAGCGGCAGATCGCCAATCTCATCGAGAAACAGCGTGCCGTGGTGCGCCAGTTCCAGCAGCCCGCGCTTGCCTTTGGGTCCGGCTCCGGTGAAGGCCCCGGGGGCATAGCCGAACAATTCGGCCTCGATCAGGTTCTCCGGCAGCGCGCCGCAGTTGAGCGCCAGAAACGGCTCACTGGCACGCGGGCTTGCGTTGTGTATGAACTGCGCCACGAGGGTTTTGCCGACCCCGGTTTCGCCCTGCAGCAAGACTTTCACCGAGCTGCTGGCGACCTGCCGCGCCAGCGAGAACACCCGGCCGGACACTTCCTGATCGGCCATCAGCGGCGAGTGCAGAAGGTTATCGCGCTGACCGGCGTGAAGTTTGGCGGTGCTGTTGCGCAGTTGCTTGAGTTGCTGCAACTCGTCGCGCTCGTGCTTCATGCGCAGCAGCTCGGTCATGTCGCGCACGGTGCTGACGACGTAGGAAATACGGTGTTCGGCATCAAGAATCGGCGTCGCGCTGACCAGCAGTTTTTTGCCCTGACTCAGGCTCTGCATCACCGACACTGGCCGACCTTCCTGCAACACGCGCAGCGAGGCCGACTGCGAAATGACGCCCTCGCGGACCAGCTCCTGCATTGGCCGACCGATCAGATCGGCGCCGCTCAGGCCCGTCAGGCGCTCATAGGCATGGTTGACCTTCAACGTCTTGCCATCGCCATCGGTGATGTAGACGCCGTCATGCAAAGCGTTGAGCAGTTCTTCGAAACTGGCGTCGTTGACGTTCACCGATGGGCTCCGTGCGTGGGTTGGTCGCAAGGAGGGGAGTTTAAACGGTGATGGCCGGGGATGCAGAGACGACGATGGTCTGGGATATATACCGCTTTTAACTGTGAAGGCCGAGACCGCAGGGACACGACGGCTGGGGAATCTACACCGCTCAACTGCAGGAGCCGGCTTGCTGGCGAAAGGGTGTGTCAGTGACGAAAGGGTCGTCTGACACAGCGCATTCGCCAGCAAGCCGGCTCCCTCGGGAGAACCGCATCACTGGCCTGCAAGCAGGTTATTCCACCGCCGTACGCAACTTCTCGCTGCGCCCGCGCAGCCATTCCAGCACCAGCAGCAGCACCACCGAGAAACCAATCAACAAGGTGGCTGCGGCAGCGATGGTCGGGCTCAGGTTTTCGCGGATACCGCTGAACATCTGTCGTGGCAATGTCGCTTGCTCCGGCCCGGCGAGAAACAGCGTCACCACCACTTCATCGAAGGAGGTGGCAAATGCGAACAGCGCGCCGGAAATCACCCCCGGCGCGATCAACGGCAAGGTCACTCGGCGAAACGCTGTCACCGGGGAGGCGCCCAGGCTGGCGGCGGCACGTACCAGGTTGTAGTTGAAGCCTTGCAGGGTCGCCGAGACGGTGATGATCACGAATGGCACACCCAACACGGCGTGCACCAGGATCAGCGAGGTGTAGCTGTTGCCCAGGCCCAGCGGGGCGAAGAACAGGTAGCTTGCGACACCGACGATCACCACCGGCACCACCATCGGCGAGATCACCAGCGCCATCACCAGCGGTTTGCCGGGGAAGTTGCTGCGGGTCAGACCAATCGCTGCCAGGGTGCCAAAGCCCATCGCCAGCACAGTGGCGGCCGGGGCCACGATCAGACTGTTCTTCAACGCGCGCATCCACTCCGCCGAGCCGAAGAAGTCCTGATACCAGTGCAGCGAGAAACCTTGCAACGGATAGACCAGAAAGCTGCCGGAGTTGAACGACAGCGGCACGATCACCAGGACCGGCAGCACCAGGAACAACAGAATCAGCCCGCACAGGATGCGCAGCGCGTAGTACCAGACCCGCTCGATAGGCGAGGAATAAGGGCTCAACATGGTCATTCTCCTCAGCTCAGACGCAGGCGACTGGCGCCGACCAGCCAGCTATAAATCAGATACAGCACCACGGTTGCCAGCAACAGCAGCCCGCCCAAGGCAGTGGCCATGCCCCAGTTGATGCTGGTGTTGGTGTAGAAGGCCACGAAATAACTGACCATCTGATCGTTCGGGCTGCCCAGCAACGCCGGGGTGATGTAGTAGCCGATGGCAAGGATGAAAACCAGCAGACACCCCGCACCGACACCGGCGTAGGTCTGCGGGAAGTACACCCGCCAGAAACTGGCGAACGGGTTGCAGCCCAGGGAAATGGCGGCGCGCATGTAAGTCGGCGAGATACCTTTCATCACGCTGTAGATCGGCAGGATCATGAACGGCAGCATGATGTGCACCATCGAGATGTACACGCCGACCCGGTTGAACACCAGCTCCAGCGGTTTATCGATGATGCCCATGGCCATCAACGCGCCGTTGATCAGACCACTCGATTGCAGCAAGACAATCCAGGCCGCCACGCGCACCAGGATCGAGGTCCAGAACGGCAGCAGCACCAGAATCATCAACAGGTTGCTCTGGCGGGCCGGCAAATTGGCCAGCAGGTAAGCCAGTGGATAGGCCAGCAGCAGGCAGATCACAGTGATCACCAGGCCCATCCAGAAGGTGCGGGCGAAAATGTCGACATAGATCGCCTGATCCGGCGTGGCAGGCGCCAGTTCACCGAGGTCATCGATGCGGTGGTCGACAGCTGCCAACAGGTAATAGGGGGTCAGGCTTGAGGTATTGCGGCGGATCGCCTGCCAGTAAGCAGGATCACCCCAGCGCTCATCCACGGCTTCCAGCGCTTCCTTATAAGAGGAAGGCTCTTCCTTGAATGGCACGGCACGAGCGGTTTTCGCCAGCAGGCTGCGATAGCCGGCCAACTCCTGGTTGAGGCGCTTGGACAAATCGCCCAGGGTCTGATTCTTGCGACTCTCGGCCAGGTCCGCGCTCAGGGCTTTGTACGCCGACTCAGGGGGTAACCCCTTGCCGTCCCATTTGCTGACCTGTGCAACGGTAAGCGGCATGCCGCCCACCACTTCAGGGTTGTTCACGCTTTTGTAGAGCAGGGCCGCGATCGGCACCAGAAACACCAGCAGCAGGAAGATCACCAACGGCGCAATCAATGCCTGGGCCTTCCAGCGGTTGACGCGCTCGGCACGGGCCAGGCGTTGCTTCAAGGTCGGGCTGGCGCCTTCAGTCAGGGGCACGGCGGTGGCCATAGCAAACTCCGAAATCTTTCAACAAAAAGTGCTTCGCCTGTTCTCAAAGAGGAACAAGCGAAGCACTCGGTTTAACTCAGATCAAACGCAATGCAGACAACCAGGCAGCCGGCGGGTGTTCTCTCGCCAGCGGGCGACGACTTCGACGCCGCTGCCGCCGGTTGGCCGGGCTGCTACAGGGTCGGCATTACTTGGCAGCCCAGGAATTGAAACGCTGCTCCAGGGTCTCGCCGAAGTCGGCCCAGAATTTCACGTCGATCTGTACCTGATCCTTGATGTTCTCAGGGGTGGTCGGCATGTTTTTCAGGGTGTCGGCGCTCAGCATCGAGACTGCCTGGGTATTGGCCGGGCCGTAGGCGATGTTTTCCGAGTAAGTCTTCTGCTGTTCAGGCTTGAGGGTGTAAGCGATGAACTTCTTGGCTTCTTCGGCGTTTTTCGCGCCCTTGGGAATGGCCCATGCGTCGAAGTCATACACGCCGCCGGTCCAGACCACTTTCAGGTTGCTTTCTTTCTGTACCGCAGCGATGCGACCGTTGTAGGCCGAGCTCATGACCACGTCGCCCGATTGCAGATACTGCGGTGGCTGTGCGCCAGCTTCCCACCACTGAATGCTTGGCTTGAGCTTGTCGAGCATCTTGAAGGCGCGGTCCTGACCTTCTTTGGTGGCCAGCACTTTGTAGACGTCCTTGGGCGCCACGCCATCGGCCATCAGGGCGAATTCCAGGGTGTATTTGGCGCCTTTACGCAGGCCGCGCTTGCCCGGGAATTTCTCGGTGTTCCAGAAATCGGCCCAGCCGGTCGGAGCGGATTTGAGCTTGTCGGCGTTGTAGGCCAACACGGTCGACCACACGAAGAAGCCTACGCCGCAGGTCTGGATCGCACCCGGAACGTAGTCTTCTTTCTTGCCCAGCATCGCCGGATCAAGCTCTTCGAACATGTCTTCGTCGCAACCGCGGGACAGCTCAGGGGATTCGACTTCCACCAGATCCCAGCTCACGCTCTTGGTGTCGACCATGGCTTTTACCTTGGCCATCTCACCGTTGTACTCGCCCGCAATGATCTTGCCGCTGCCGGTCTTTTCCCACGGCGCGTAGAAAGCCTTTTCCTGTGCTGCCTTGTTCGCACCACCGAAGGAAATGACAGTCAGGTCCGCTGCCATGGCTTGCGCGGCGCACATCATGCCGACCGATAAGGCGGTGAGCTTCAATGTCTTGAGCATTTATTTTTCTCTCCACGAACAATGTTGGTTAAGCGATGGGGGCGATTGCTTCGCCTCTGGGTGCCTCGGTTTACAGGTACTTCAGTGAATCAATGCGCGTCCTGCAAAGGGTCCAGCGCGCGGGCGTGCTCGACCTGCCATCCAATGGGCACAACGTCGCCAACGCTTAAGGCAGGATCGAGCTCGGCGATAGGCTGCTTGACGAAGAAATCGGTTTTGCCGGCCACTTCCAGACGAACCCGTACGTGGTCACCCAGATAAATGAATTCAGCGACGCGACCGGAGAAACGGTTGACGCAACTTTCGCTGCGACCGTTGAGGTTCACCCGCTCCGGACGAATCGACAGGGTTACCGGGCTGCCGGCAGGGCCGACGTTGACCGCCAGTGCCTCGACTTTTTCGCCACGGGTCAGCGCGACCAGGCAACGATCGCCGGTCTGACTGAGCAAGGTGCCGTTGATGCGGTTGTTCTCGCCGATGAAGTTGGCGACGAAGGTATTCTTCGGCTCTTCATACAGCGTGCGTGGCGGCGCGATCTGCTGGATTTCGCCCTGATGGAAAACCGCGACGCGGTCGGACATCGTCAGCGCCTCACCCTGGTCGTGGGTCACGTAGACCACGGTAACGCCCAGACGCTGATGCAGATGCTTGATCTCCATCTGCATGTGTTCGCGCAGCTGTTTGTCGAGTGCGCCCAGCGGCTCATCCATCAGCACCAGTTGCGGCTCGAACACCAGCGCGCGGGCCAGGGCCACACGCTGCTGCTGCCCGCCGGACAATTGCGCCGGATAGCGATGGGCGAAAGTACCCAGCTGCACCATGTCCAGGGCGCGCTTGACCTTCTCGGCGACGTCGGTCTTGCTCATGCCGCGCACCGACAACGGGAACGCCAGGTTCTCGGCCACCGTCATGTGCGGAAACAATGCGTAATTCTGGAACACCATGCCGATGTCGCGCTTGTGCGGCGGTACGTTGTTGATCGAGCGACCCGCCAGCAGGATCTCCCCCGCCGTCGGCGTTTCGAAACCGGCGAGCATCATCAGGCTGGTGGTCTTGCCGGAACCCGAAGGCCCGAGCAGGGTGAGGAACTCGCCCTTGCGAATGTCCAGGTTGAGATCCTTGACGATCAGGGCTTCGCCGTCGTAGCTCTTTTGCACACCACGAAAGCTGACCAGAACATCACTCGCCCCAGCGCTTGAATCGACGTTGCTCATTACCCACACCTTTGTTTAATCAACCGTGGGCAACAAGCCTAGATCAGCCCGCAGACCGCGCAAATCGGGGGGTATGAGAGATTGCCCTAAGCGCCGTGGAAGGTTGAGGGTAGGGATTGCCCTACAGGGATGGCGGGATTGGATATGTCCAGCTCACGCGTCATTTCGACTGGGATGACGCAATCGCGAGCAAGCTCACTGCTACAGGGGTGTCGCGATCACCTGTAGGAGTGAGCTTGCTCGCGATAGCGGTTATCAGGCCGCCCAAAGCGTCGTTTTTAGACACGGCATCAGACCAGCTTATGCTCCATCGCATACTTCACCAGTTCCGCCAGCGAAGAGATGTTGAGCTTTTGCATCAACCTGGCCTTGTGGGTGCTGATAGTCTTGCTGCTCAGCGCCAGTTGCTGAGCGATGTCATTGACGTTGGCGCCTTGGGCCAGGCGCTCGAACACCGAGAATTCGCGCTCGGACAACAGCGAGTGCAACGGCCGACTGTCTGTCAGGCCGACCTCGAAGACCATGCGGTCCGCCAGATCAGGGTCGATATACCGCCCGCCCGCCGCCACCCGACGGATCGCCGTCAGCAGCAACGCAGGATCGCTGTCCTTGGTCGCGTAGCCGGCAGCACCGACCTTCAGCGCGCGGGCGGCCATCTGTGCCTCGTCATGCATCGACAGCACCAGAATCGCTGGCGGGTTGTTCAGCGCCCTGATTCTCGGGATGGCCTCCAGCCCGTTGACGCCCGGCATGGAGATGTCCAGCAGCACGACCTCGCATTCAATGTGGCGCAAGGCTTCCAGCAACTGCTCGCCATTGCCGGCCTCGCCCACCACTTGCAGGTCCTTGGCCAGACCGATCAACTGCTTGATGCCCTCGCGGACGATGGTGTGATCTTCGGCGACCAATACACGAATCACTGCACTTGCTCCTGAGCGACCTGTTCCAGCGGAATATAGATGCGCAAGGTTGTGCCTTCTCCCTGCGTACTGTCCAGATGCAATCGTCCGCCCATGATCAGCACCCGCTCCCGCATACCCACCAGCCCGAACGACACCGGCCGTGCTGCGTCCTGATCGAAGCCCTTGCCGTCATCGGCAATGCTCATGCACAGCACGCCGTCGTCCAGACTGAGGTTCAGCTCCACTGTGTGGGCCTGGGCGTGACGCATGACGTTGGTCAAAGACTCCTGAAGAATGCGGAACAGGCCGATCGCGGTGGCATCGGCAAGCGCCGGCAGGTTGTCCGGCACCTGGACCAGACAGGGAATCTGCGTGCGCGCCTCAAACCGTCGGGCTTGCCATTCGATGGCCGACGCGATCCCGGCATCCAGGATCGGCGGGCGCAACGCTGTCGCCACATCACGCACCAGCTGAAACAACTGGGCGATCAGACGCTTCATGCTGTTGAGTCTGTCTCGCAGGCCAGGGTCGAGGTCGGCATAGGCCAGCTCGCACATCGAGGTTTCCAGCTTGAGCACGGTCAGCATCTGCCCCAACTCGTCGTGAACCTCCCGGGCAATTCGGGCCTTTTCTTCTTCGCGCACTGTCTCCAGATGCGCCGACAGCTCTCGCAGCTGCTCGGCCAGCACCTGCAGGCGCGCCTCGCTCTCCTGCAACGCGGCGAGCGAACGACGACGCTCGGTGACGTCGGTGATGAACACCACCAGGTATTCGGCCTGGCGAAACCGCAGGAAACTCAACGACACATCCGCCGGCAGAATGCTCCCGTCGGCGCGCAGACAGTTGCTCTCGAAATTCTGCGGCGCCTCGTCGCTGGATCGCGCGTTTTTCCACAGGTTGAGCCAGCGATCCATGTTAAGCCCCGGCTCGAAATCGATCAGCGGCCGATCCACCACTCCCCCCGACGCGTAACCGAGCATGCTTTCGGCGGCTTGGTTGGCATAGCGTACGTGGCTGTCCCAGTTGACCCAAAGGATGCCCACTGTGCTTTGGTCGATGGAGAACTGCGCCAGACGCAACGACTCCTCGCCGGCCAGACGCCGGGCGATATCCTCACGCGCCGCCAGCAAGTCGCGCTCCAGCACCTGCTGCTGCTTGCGCTGCCAGAACACAATCGCCGCGCTGGCCAGCACCAGCACCAACAGCAGCAGCGATATGTTTTTCCACAGCCCCGGGGACTCGCTGACTTGCGGGTATTTGGCTTGCAGCCATTGCGCATGCAGTTGGTCCAGATCCTTCGGTGCAATCGCGCCCAAGGCCTGGCTGATAATTTCGGCCAGTATGGGCGTATCGCGACGGGAGGCGACTCTGAGCAACTGCGGAAAGCCGATATCCCCCACCACCGCCAGCCCGGCAAATTCGCTTTCGCGGGACAGGCGACTGAGCTGCGCCTCATCGACCACCGCATAGCGCGCCTGCTGACTGAGTAACAGCTGCAACGCCTGACGCTCCAGCGGCACACCCTGCACGTTGAGATGGGTGTAGTTGGAACGCAGATAGTCGGCCGTCGCACTGGGCATGCGCACAGCCACCCGCACCTGACTGTCGAGTTTGTCCAGATCCACAGCACCGGCACCATCGCGCTCGCCGACCAGCAACTGCGGCACGCGCATGTAGGGATCGGAGTACAGCCATGCGCGCAGACCGGCGGGGGTTTGCGTCAGGCCCGGGGCAAAGTCGATCTGGCCCTCGGCGAGGGCTTTCTCAAGCTCGGCCTGATCGGCGAAGTTGCGCCATAACAACTCGACCTGCAGCGTCTTGGCCATCAGATTGACCAGATCGACGTTGGCGCCGGACAACACCTGAGCGCGACGATCAAATTGTGCATAGGGTGCCTGCAGCACCAGCCCTACCCGTAACTGGCCGCGCTGGGTGAGCCAGTCTCGCTGCGCGCCAGTCAGCACATCCGCAGCCGCGTTGGGCACTGCACTTTGCGCGGCTGAAGCAAAGGCGATGAGCATCAGGCCCATCAAGAGCACTCTCGGGCAGCCGATAACCCAAAGGCACAGCACGCGGATTCTCAACCTGTCATCTCCACTTCCCGGAATCCCTGATCAATCATGTGATGTGCGTGCCGCCTCAAGGCGGGCGCCGATGCCCGGCCTGACAAACAGTCATCAACCCATTAGGCTGCCGGAATTGTTTCTGGCCTTTGGAATATTCGATGTCCTACACCATTCGCGCAATGTTTCCCGCGATTTGCCTGACGCTGATACTACCTTGCTCGCAGATTGCGATGGCCGCTGATCCTGCACCGGATAAAGACGCCAAGCCCGCCGAGACAGCCGTCGAGCGAGCAGCCCTGCCCTCGCGCAGTCAGGAAGACGCGCTGGCACTCGAACGTCAGGTGCCAAAAGCCGAGCAACAGCAACTGCAGGCCGGGGACGAGAGCTTTCTGGCCTTGTGGAAACCGGCCAACATCGGCGAACCCAAGGGCGCGGTGGTGATCGTTCCCGGCGCCGACGAGTCCCCCGACTGGCCCAACGCCGTGGGACCGCTGCGGCGCAAGCTACCGGAAGTTGGCTGGTCCAGCTTGAGCCTGAGCATGCCCGACGCCTACAACGACGGTGTCTTCGCACGTGCGGCCGACACCCCTGCCGCCGACGACAAGGCTGCCGCTGACAAGGACAAAGCCAAAGACCCACAAGCCAAGGAGGCAGATCCGGCATCCACCGCTGAAGCCGACGCAGCAGCGACTGCTGAACAAGCCGCCGCGCAAGCTGAACAGGCCAAAGCCAACGCCGAGAAAATCTTCGCCCGCATCGACAGCGCCGTGGCCTTTGCGCAACAGAACAAAGCCCGCAGCATCGTGCTGTTGGGGCATGGCACTGGTGCCTACTGGGCGGCCCGTTACATGAGCGAACGGCCGTCGCCTGCGGTACAGCGTCTGGTGATGGTGACGGCCATGGACACCGGCAAGGACGAGCCCGCGCTGCTGGACGTTTTGCCTACGCTGAAAGTCGCCACGGCGGATTTCGTCAACAAGGACCGGTCAGTGCCTCGGCAACAGGCACAGGATCGTCTTGACGCCAGCAAGCGCGTGAAAAATGCGCGGTTTACCCAGGTGACGCTGAATGCGATTCCGGGCAATACGGCCATGGAGCAGGATCAGCTGTTTCGCCGTGTGCGGGGGTGGTTGGAGGGGCAGTAGATCAAGCCTGCCGCGCCGTGCTCGACCTGCTTTTGATGCTGGCCGCAGGCCGTGGCAGCTGCCGGGGCGGCGCTGCACGGCCTGCGATCTGGCACGCAGCGGCAGTCGTTCCGTGGCGATAGTGTCGCCTGACACTCTCGGGTCTTCGGTTTTACTGCCGCTGCGCGCCAGATCGCGAGCCAGCTTGCTCCTCCGTCCTCGGGGCAGAAGCGCATGCCAGTGCATTCAGCGAAACCCGCGCCGGTCACGGATAACGGCATAGGCGCTGTGCAATTCTCGGGTGCGTTCGGTGGCATCACGCACCTGCATCTGGCTGGCGCCGGTGCCAGCGACCTTGTCCGGATGGTGGCGACTCAATAACCGCCGGTAGGCGCGCTTGATCTGTGCCGGCTCGGAATCGGCCCTGACCCCCAGCAAGCGCAACGCATCCTGGTATTCACCGCCACTGCTGGCGGGTGCGCGGGCGCGCTGCTCGTCCTCGGTGGAGGACAAACCCTCGACCTTCTGCGCAGGCCACCCTAGCCATTTTCCCCACAGCACGATCAACTCACGCTCGGCGCGCGAGGCCTTGCCATCGGCCCAGGCCATGCGCCAACACGCGCGCAACAAACCTTCGGCAGCATGGGGCTGGGTTTTCAGGCGCGTCAGGTGCACCCGCAAATTGTCGCGTCCGTCCTTGCCCCGATTGAACGCGGCAATTGCACGACGCGTGGCAGGCTCGCTCAAGTCAAGACGACGCATCTCGACCCGCGCCTGCTGAATGTGACCATCCACCACCCGGCCGTCGCTTTTCGCCACTCGACCCAAGAGGATGAAGATCAGCTCATCATCCCGCGGGACGCTACGCCCGCTGATTCGCTCGCGCAGCTCGGCCAGGCTCTGCACATGCAGGCGCCGATCCAGCGCCTGGCCCAGCAACGCGCCGAGCATGGCCCCGGGAATACTCGCAATCGCGTACCCGACGCCACCGCCGATGACTGTGAATGGCCAGAGCATCTAGGATTTCACCGCAAGCAGCTGCTCGACGTGCGCCAACCGTTCATGAGTGCCGACATCCACCCAACGACCGCTGAAGTGCTCGCCGGTCACCTGCCCCTTGGCCATCGCGTCCCTCAACAGCGGCGCGAGCTTGAACGCGCCATCGCTGCAACCGGCGAACAATTGCGGGTGCAAAATGGCAATGCCGCTGTAGGTCAGGCGTGGCAGGCTGGCGTCATCCCGCACCTGACCATCAACCAACGCAAAGTCACCACCGGGGTGATGCAACGGGTTGTCCACCAGCACCAGATGCGCCAGCCCCTTGAGCGGCGCAGCCAGCCCGGCGAAGTCGCAGTCGGTCCAGATGTCGCCATTGACCACCAGAAACGGCTCATCCCCCAGCAACGGCAACGCCCGAAAAATCCCTCCACCGGTCTCCAGCGGCTCGCCTTCGGGTGAGTAGCGAATGTTCAAGCCCAAGCGCTGACCATTGCCCAGGTAGTCCTCTATCTGTTGCCCCAGCCAGGCGTGGTTGATCACCACCTCGGCAACGCCTGCGGCCTCGAGCGCGCGCAGGTGATATTCGATCAGCGGCACACCACCGACGCGCACCAGAGGTTTGGGCGTGTGCAGGGTCAGCGGGCGCAGGCGCTCGCCTTTGCCTGCCGCCAGAATCATTGCTTTCATGCGTCCCTCTTCAAGACAGTCTTCACATCCATTCCTTCACACGACAGCTTCTTGTTGTGGCTGACCCAGACTGGTCAACAGATTGCTCAGATCGACCAACTCGGGCCGACGCGCCAGGACGGCTTCTATATAAGCAAAGAAACGCGGGACATCGGCGACATAACGAGGCTTGCCATCACGGTGGCAGATACGGGCAAAAATGCCGATCACCTTCAGATGACGCTGCACACCCATCAGATCACTGGCGCGAGAGAACTCGTCGAAGTCGTCCTGCACGGGGATCCCCAACGCGCCGGCTTTCTGCCAATACATTTGTAGCCAGCCCGCCACTTGCGCCTCAGGCCAGCTGAGGAAAGCATCCTTGAACAGGCACGTGATGTCATAGGTGACGGGACCATAGACGGCATCCTGAAAATCCAGCACGCCTGGATTCGGCTCGCTGAGCATCAGGTTGCGCGGCATGTAATCGCGATGCACCAGCACCTTGGGCTGCGCCAGGGCGCTGTCGATCAGCAATTGGCTGACCCGCTGCCAACTGGCCTGCTGGGTCTGATCGAACTCGACGCCCAGATGCCGCTTCACGTACCACTCAGGGAACAGCTCCAGCTCGCGACGCAACAGCGCAACGTCATAGCTGGGCAGAGGCGCCTGCATCGGCAGCTGCTGGAAAGCCAGTAACGCATCGATCGCATCGGCGAACAGTTGATCGGCGTTCTGTTGATCGATGACGTCCAGGTAGGTTTTTCGACCCAGATCGTTGAGCAGCAGAAAGCCCTGATTCAGGTCTTCGGCATAAATTTTCGGAACATTAATTCCCGACTCGCTCAATAAATGAGCGATATCAACGAAGGGTTTGCAGTTTTCCTGAGGGGGTGGGGCATCCATCACGATAAAAGTGTGGCCCTCTCCCTCCCAGCGAAAATAACGTCGGAAACTGGCATCGCTACTGGCAGCAGTCAACGTGGCCGGGGGTATGGCGCCCCAGCCTTGAGCGGCGAACAACTTCGGCAGCTGCTCATCGAGCCAAACTTTCAGGTGTTGCAGGCGTACATCTTGATCTGGCATTGCAAGGGTCTCCGACGGCGCTAGCCGTCAAGCGGGTCATGCTTTATTATCCGACATCTTTTTCAGCCCATCGAGAGGCGTGCGGCCCCCCCGCGGGCAGATGGCGCGCAGGAAGCCCGGACTAATAAGATGGCATTGAAATCCCCCGCGTTTCGTAAAAAATTTCCGTTGCTCGTAACCGGCAGTTTGCTGGCGATGCAACCCCTGGCTACCCAGTACGTGGTTGCAGCCGAACAGTATGACTGCTCGGTGTCGGCAACAGGCGCCTGGGATTGCTCCCCGAAAACCAATGCAGCTCAGTTGCCGCCACGGCCAGTGCACGACGCCAACAGCGTTTCGTCCAGCAGCACGGTGACCGACACCACGACCACCGCCAGCGGTGAAGTGGTGCCCAAGACGATGCTGGTCACCGAAGCCAAGGGCCGCGGCCTGAAGTCGCGCAGCGCAGACTACAGCCATCTGGACTGGGTTCCCCGCGAAAAGCTGACCGCTGCCCAATTGGCAGAGACCGGTCCGTACTGCTCGGGCGCCTATATCGAACCGATTCGCCCTGGCATGGACGACAAGACCGCCAAGAGCGATGCGCCGACATTCATCGGTGCCAAGGCTTCGCGTTACCAGCAGGAAGAACAGATCGCGACCCTGGCCGGTGACGTCGTCATGCGCCAGGGCAGCATGCAGGTAGAAGCTGACGAAGCTGCCCTGCATCAGGCCGAGAACCGTGGCGAACTCAACGGCGATGTCCGCCTGCGCGACAACGGTGCGCTGATCGTCGGCGACCACGCCGAGGTTCAGCTGGACACCGGCGAAGCGAAAGTCGACAACGCCGAGTACGTGCTGCACAAATCCAACGTGCGTGGTAACGCGCTGTACGCTCGTCGTGCAGAAAACGCGATCATCCGCCTCAAGGACGGTACGTACACCACGTGCGAACCGAACAGCAACGCCTGGACGGTGAAGGGCAACAACATCACCCTGAACCCGGCCACCGGCTTCGGTACCGCGACCAACGCCACGCTGCGTGTAAAGGACATCCCGATCCTGTACACGCCGTACATCTACTTCCCGATCGACGACCGTCGCCAGTCCGGCTTCCTGCCACCGACCATCGGTGCCAGCAGCGACACTGGTTTCTCGTTGCTCACCCCGTACTACTTCAACCTGGCGCCGAACTACGACGCCACGTTGTACCCGACGTACATGGCCAAGCGTGGTCTGTTGCTCGAGGGCGAGTTCCGTTACCTGACCAAGAGCAGTGAAGGTCAGTTCGGCGCCGCTTACCTGAACGACGACAACGATGATCGCAAGCTCGAGTCCGACTACAAGGACACCCGCTGGATGATCAACTGGCAGAACCGCAGCGGTCTGGATGAACGACTGACGGCTCATGTCGACTACACCAAGGTCAGTGACCCGTACTACTTCAAGGACCTGAAAAGCGGTCAGGAAGGCGTCAGCACTCACGACTACCTGAATCAGCAAGGCGATCTGACGTACCGCGGCGACACCTACCAGGCGCGCCTGAACGTACAGCAGTATCAGCTGACTACCGTCACCCAGATCACGCCATATGGCCGTCTGCCTCAGCTGACGCTGAACGGCACACTGCCGTTCAACCCGGGCGGCTTCAAGTTCGACTACGAGTCTGAGCTGGTGCGCTTTGATCGTGATCTGCGCGACGGCGACTTCGTTGACGAAGACGGTATTCCGCAAACCCGCCTGGATGAAAACGTCCAGGGTCTTGCGCGTTCCAACGGCGACCGTTTGAATCTGGCACCGTCCATCAGCCTGCCGCTGACCGCCAGCTACGGGTATGTCACGCCGAAGCTGAAGTATGTCTACACCAAATACGATCTGGATCTGGACGGCCAGGGCAAAGCCACCTTGCTGCCTGATGAGAAATTCGACAGTTCCGTTGACCGTTCGGTACCGATCTTCAGCGTCGACAGCGGCCTGTATTTCGATCGCAACACCAACTGGTTCGGCAAGGATTACCGCCAGACTCTGGAACCGCGTCTGTACTACCTCTACGTCCCGGAGAAAGACCAGACCGACATCCCGATCTTCGACAGCGGCGAGACCACGTTCAACTATGCGTCGCTGTTCCGTGACAACCGTTTCGTCGGCTCCGACCGCATCGGCGACGAAAACAAACTGTCGCTGGGCGTGACCAACCGCTGGATCGAAGACAACGGTTTCGAGCGTCAACGCTTCAGCATCGGTCAGGCGCTCTATTTTGCCGACCGCAAGGTGCAGTTGCCTGGCATCAGCTACGAAGACCGCAAGGACGCACAGTCCGACGTCTCTCCGTATGCGCTGGAATACGAATACCGCTTCAACCGCGACTGGCGTGCATCGTCGGACTTCAACTGGGACCCGGACAGCCGCAGCACCCGCTCCGGCAGCGCAATGGTTCACTACCAGCCTGAAGACAACCCCGGCAAGATCATCAACGCCGGCTATCGCTATCGCAACGACCAGGTCCGTTACGACCAGACCACTGGTAAATGGAGCGTTGGCGGCGGCGACTACGGCACTCCGGGTACTCCTGGCTACATCAAGGACTACTACAAGATCCAGCAGCACGACTTCTCGGTCATCTGGCCGGTCGCGCCGCAGTGGAGCGCCATCGGTCGCTGGCAGTTTGACTACAACCGCAACCGTACCCTCGAAGCCTTTGGTGGTTTTGAATATGACAACTGCTGCTGGAAGCTGCGTCTGATCAACCGGTACTGGGTCGACTATGACGAGTCCACTCAAGAGATACCGCAGAACGAGAAAGGCGACCGCGGCGTATTCCTACAAATCGTGTTGAAGGGACTGGGCGGCGTAGTCGGCCAAAAAGTTGAAAGCTTCCTCGACAAAGGCATCCAAGGTTATCGTGAACGTGAAGACCAAGCTTTCTGATTGTCTGCGCCCGCTGATGCTGGGCGCGCTGCTCATGGGTACCGTTGCGCACGCTGAAGTGCGCACCATCGATAAGGTAGTTGCCATCGTCGACAACGACGTGGTCATGCAAAGCCAGCTCGACCAGCGTACCCATGAAGTCCAGCAAACCATCGCCAAGCGCGGGCAGGGCGTTCCTCCTGCCAGCGCTCTGGAGTCACAGGTGCTGGATCGTCTGATCCTGGAAAACCTGCAGCTGCAGATCGGCGAACGCTCCGGCATTCGCATCACCGATGAAGAACTGAACCAGGCCGTCGGCACCATCGCTCAGCGCAACAACATGAGCGTCGAGCAGTTCAAGGGCGCGCTGTCGCACGACGGTCTGTCGTACAACAGCGCACGCGAGCAGATTCGTCGGGAAATGATCATCAGCCGGGTGCGTCAGCGCCGGGTTGCAGAGCGTATCCAGGTGTCGGAGCAGGAAGTGAAAAACTTCCTCGCCTCGGATCTGGGCAAGGCTCAGTTCTCCGAAGAATTCCACTTGGCCAACATCCTGGTCCCTACCCCTGACAGTGCCACCTCGGACCAGATCCAGGCAGCCGCAGTCAAGGCCAAGGATCTTTACGGCAAGCTGCAACAAGGTGCGAACTTCGAGCAGATGGCGATTGCTTCCTCGGCCAGCGAAAGCGCACTGGACGGCGGTGACATGGGCTGGCGTAAAGCCGCTCAGCTGCCGCCCCCGTTCGGCGACATGCTCAGCTCGATGAGCCCCGGCCAGGTCACCCCGCCGGCCCGTACACCGGGTGGTTTCATCATCCTCAAGCTTCTGGAAAAGCGCGGCGGTGAGGCTCAGACCCAGATGCGTGACGAAGTTCATGTGCGTCACATCCTGATCAAGCCAAGCGAAATCCGCGGCGAAGCCGAAACCAAGTTGCTGGCACAGCGCATTTACGATCGTATCCAGAACGGCGAAGACTTCGCTGTGCTGGCGAAGAGCTTCTCTGAAGATCCGGGCTCGGCGCTCAACGGCGGCGACATGAACT
The DNA here is from genome assembly GCF_044900785.1 of Pseudomonas sp. NPDC087358. Taxonomy (NCBI): domain Bacteria; kingdom Pseudomonadati; phylum Pseudomonadota; class Gammaproteobacteria; order Pseudomonadales; family Pseudomonadaceae; genus Pseudomonas; species Pseudomonas sp. NPDC087358. Next base: position 223,124 of record NZ_JBJDOA010000009.1, on the reverse strand, counting down.
GGGTCGACCCCCGCTCCCTGGTGCCGGAGTTCCGCGATGTCATGAACGAAACGCCGCAAGGTGAACTGTCCAAGCCGTTCAAGACTCAGTTTGGCTGGCACGTTCTGGAAGTTCTGGGCCGTCGCGCAACCGACAGCACCAGCCAGGCTCGCGAACAACAGGCCATGACCGTACTGCGTAACCGTAAATACGACGAAGAGCTGCAAACCTGGCTGCGTCAGATTCGCGACGAAGCCTACGTTGAAATCAAGCTGCCTGGCGCCGACCAGGCTACCAAGTGAAACCCCAGCGTTTCGCCCTGACACCCGGCGAGCCAGCCGGCATTGGTCCTGACCTTTGCCTGCTGCTCGCCGCGCAGTCCCAGCCGCACCCCCTGATAGCCATCACCAGTTGCGACCTGCTCAGCGAGCGGGCCGCACAGCTGGGTGTGGCTGTCAGTCTGATTCGTGTCACCCCCGATGCCTGGCCCGACGTGCCGGCACCGGCTGGCAGCCTGTACGTATGGGATACCCCGTTGCAGGCACCGGTGGTCGCCGGGCAACTGAACAAGGCCAACGGCGCGTTCGTGCTGCAAACCCTCACTCGTGCCGGGCAAGGCTGTATCGACGGTGACTTCGCCGGCATGATCACCGCCCCCGTGCACAAGGGTGTGATCAATGAAAGTGGTATCGCTTTCTCCGGCCACACGGAGTTTCTCGCCGAGCTTACCCAGACCGAACAAGTGGTGATGATGCTTGCCACTGGCGACCTGCGCGTGGCGCTGGTGACCACTCACCTGCCCCTTCGCGACATCGCCGACGCCATCACCGCGGATCGAATTGAACGCGTAGCCCGCATCCTGCATGCCGACCTGGTCAACAAGTTCGGCATTGCCCAACCACGCATTCTGGTGTGCGGCCTCAATCCGCATGCGGGCGAAGGCGGTCATCTTGGCCGCGAAGAAATCGACATCATCGAACCCACCTTGGAGCGTCTGCGCAGCGAGGGCCTGGATTTACGCGGCCCGCTGCCCGCCGACACTCTGTTTACCCCCAAATATCTGGAGCACTGCGACGCAGTGTTGGCGATGTACCACGACCAGGGCCTGCCCGTACTCAAGTACAAGGGTTTCGGCGCTGCCGTCAACGTCACCCTTGGCCTGCCGATCATCCGCACCTCCGTGGATCACGGCACTGCACTGGATCTGGCCGGCAGCGGCAAGATCGACACCGGCAGCCTAAAGGTCGCACTGCAAACCGCCTATCAGATGGCCGAGACCCATTCATGACCGAGCAATACCAACACAAGGCGCGCAAGCGTTTTGGCCAGAACTTCCTGCATGACGCTGGCGTCATCGACAAGATCCTGCGCTCGATTCGCGCCAAGCCCGATGACCGCATGCTGGAAATCGGCCCGGGTCAGGGCGCCCTGACCGAAGGCCTCCTGGGCAGCGGCGCGCAGCTGGATGTCGTGGAACTGGACAAGGATCTGGTACCCATCCTCATGCAGCAGTTCGGCAGCCTGCCCAACTTCAGCCTGCATCAGGGCGACGCGCTGAAATTCGACTTCACCAGCCTCAACGCCGCCCCGCACAGCCTGCGGGTGGTTGGCAACCTGCCGTACAACATCTCCACACCGCTGATTTTCCACCTGTTGCAGAACGCCCACCTGATCCGTGACATGCACTTCATGTTGCAGAAAGAAGTCGTGGAGCGTCTGGCAGCCGGTCCGGGTGGCGGTGACTGGGGTCGCCTGTCGATCATGGTCCAGTACCACTGTCGGGTGGAACATCTGTTCAACGTCGGTCCGGGCGCGTTCAATCCGCCCCCTAAAGTCGACTCGGCGATTGTCCGTCTGGTGCCGCATGACACCTTGCCTCACCCGGCCAAGGATCACCGTGTACTCGAGCGCGTCGTCCGTGAAGCCTTCAACCAGCGTCGCAAGACCCTGCGCAATACGCTCAAGGCGCTGCTCACCAGTGAAGAAATCACCGAGTCGGGCGTTGATGGAAGTCTGCGCCCTGAACAGCTCGATCTGGCAGCGTTCGTGCGTCTGGCTGACAAACTCAGCGAGAAACCTGTTGTCGCATAGGTACTCCAGGACATGCACGGGCAAAGCGCCCATTGGTTTTTTACCCGCTACATGTCCTAGACTGGTTGCTTCACCGGGCTTTTCCGGCTTTTTCCGCCCCAGCTTTTAAGGCCTATTGCATGTCCGATCCTCGTTATCAGGTCGACGTCAGCGTCGTTACCCGCTTCCTCGCAGAACAATCACAGCCTGAGCAAAATCGCTTTGCCTTCGCCTACACCGTCACCGTCCACAACAGCGGCGAGCTGGCAGCCAAGCTGTTATCGCGGCACTGGGTGATCACCGACGGCGACGGTCAGGTCGAAGAAGTTCGTGGTGAGGGGGTCGTCGGGCAGCAGCCGCTGATTCAAGCGGGACAAAGCCATACATACAGCAGCGGCACGGTGATGACGACCAAGGTCGGAAACATGCAAGGCACCTACCAGATGCTTGCCGAAGACGGCAAACGCTTCGACGCCGTCATCGCCCCGTTCCGGCTGGCAGTGCCAGGGGCGCTTCACTGATGACGGTTTATGCGGTCGGCGACCTGCAAGGTTGCCTCGAACCCTTGAAATGCCTGCTCCAGCATGTCTCGTTCGAACCTGGCAAAGACAAACTCTGGCTGGTTGGCGATCTGGTCAACCGTGGTCCGCAATCGCTGGAAACCTTGCGCTATCTCTACGCCATGCGCGACTCCATCGTGTGTGTGCTGGGTAACCACGACCTGCATCTGCTGGCGGCCGGGCGCAATATCGAACGACTCAAGAAAGGCGACACCCTTCGGGAAATCCTTGAAGCACCCGATGCCAGCGAACTGCTCGACTGGCTGCGCCAGCAGAAACTCATGCATTACGATGCCCAACGCGATATCGCGCTGGTGCACGCGGGGATCCCGCCGCAATGGACGCTTAAAAAAGCGCTGCGCTGCGCCGAGGAAGTCGAAGAAGCCCTGCGCGATGACAACCTGTTCGAACCGTTTCTCGACGGTATGTACGGCAATGAGCCGTCCAGGTGGGACAAGGATCTGCATGGCGTCACTCGTCTGCGTGTGATCACCAACTACCTGACTCGCATGCGCTTCTGCACCAGCGACGGCAAACTGGACCTCAAGAGCAAGGAAGGTCTGGACAGCGCACCCGCCGGCTATGCGCCGTGGTTCAGCCATAAAGAGCGCAAGACCAAAGGCCTGAACATCATCTTCGGGCACTGGGCGGCGCTTGAAGGGCGCTGCAACGAACCCGGGGTGTATGCCCTTGATACCGGTTGCGTGTGGGGCGGCGCGATGTCGATGCTCAATGTCGACACAAAAGAGCTGATCCGTTGCCAGTGCAACGAAAACGGCATGCCGTCCACGCCAGTGGCGATCGCGCCGGCCAAGGGCGACCAAAGCGCCGCGCGGCGTTAGAATTGTCTTTTTCGTTCTCGACGGCTCGAGAACCCAACGGCCCAGGAGCCCAAGCCATGACCGACTTCAAACGCATCCCGCCGGAGCAGGCCCAGGCCCTGCGTGAACAGGGCGCCGTGCTGGTCGACGTTCGAGACGCACAAACCTTCGCCAGCAATCACATTCCCGACTCGCACCATCTGGATAACCACTCCATTGCTGATTTCATCCGCGCCGCGGACCTCGACAAACCGCTGGTCGTGCTCTGCTATCACGGCAACTCCAGCCAGAGCGCCGCAGCCTATCTTGTAGGACAGGGCTTCTCCGAGGTCTACAGCATGGATGGCGGTTTTGAACTCTGGAAAAACACCTTTCCGGGCGAAACCGCGCAAGGCTGATTCAAAAATATTTTTTCAGTCCGCGACCCCGCGTTCTACGCGGGTTCGCGCCTCCAACTGACGAACGGTCCCCCCCCGTTCACACGCATTCCTTCTTTCTGTGTGCGAATCCGAACTATCCTTAGCCTCAGGCCATCCGAATCAGGGGAGAGCCGGTACACCGGCGCGTGGGTCATCGGTAGCTACTTTTATGGTGTTTGGGGGGTAAATGTCCGCTGAGTGATCAGGGGGCAGCCAGCATCGACTGACGATCCGCCGCCGGCTCTACGTATCGAGCGAGGTGACGTCATGAGTATTTTTAGCCACTTCCAACAACGCTTTGAATCGACACGCCAGGAGGAGTTCTCGCTACAGGAGTACCTTGAGCTCTGCAAACAGGATCGCAGTACATACGCCTCCGCCGCAGAACGCCTTCTGCTGGCCATCGGCGAGCCTGAGCTGCTCGACACCTCGACCAACTCGCGGCTATCGAGAATCTTCTCCAACAAGGTCATTCGGCGCTACCCGGCGTTCGAGGACTTCCATGGCATGGAGGACTGCATCGAGCAAATCGTCTCGTACTTCCGCCACGCCGCTCAGGGCCTGGAAGAGAAGAAACAGATCCTTTACCTGCTCGGCCCTGTGGGCGGCGGCAAGTCGTCCCTGGCTGAAAAACTCAAGCAGCTTGTTGAAAAAGTACCTTTTTACGCCATCAAGGGCTCACCGGTTTTCGAATCGCCCTTGGGTTTGTTCAATCCCACCGAAGACGGGACGATCCTCGAAGAAGACTTCGGCATCCCGCGCCGCTACCTCAATACCATCATGTCGCCCTGGGCGACCAAGCGTCTGGCTGAGTTCGGGGGCGATATCAGCCAGTTCAAGGTGGTGAAACTCTACCCGTCGATCCTCAACCAGATCGCCGTCGCCAAGACCGAACCGGGCGACGAGAACAACCAGGACATTTCGGCGCTGGTGGGTAAAGTCGATATCCGCAAGCTCGAGGAATATCCACAGAACGACGCCGACGCCTACAGCTACTCTGGCGCGCTGTGCCGGGCCAACCAGGGCCTGATGGAATTCGTGGAGATGTTCAAGGCCCCGATCAAGGTCCTGCACCCACTGCTGACCGCTACCCAGGAAGGTAACTACAACAGTACCGAAGGCCTGGGCGCGATTCCGTTCACCGGTATCCTGCTGGCCCACTCCAACGAATCGGAATGGCACAGCTTCCGCAACAACAAGAACAACGAAGCCTTCATCGACCGGATCTACATCGTCAAGGTGCCCTATTGCCTGCGCGTCAGCGATGAAATCAAGATCTATGACAAGCTGCTGTTCAACAGTTCTCTGGCCAAAGCGCACTGCGCCCCCGACACCCTGAAGATGCTTGCCCAGTTCACCGTACTCTCGCGCCTCAAAGAACCGGATAACTCCAACATCTATTCGAAAATGCGGGTCTACGACGGCGAGAACCTCAAGGACACCGATCCAAAGGCCAAGTCGATCCAGGAATACCGCGACACCGCCGGTGTCGATGAAGGCATGAACGGCCTGTCTACCCGCTTCGCGTTCAAGATCCTGTCGAAGGTCTTCAACTTCGACCCGCATGAAATTGCCGCCAACCCGGTGCATCTTCTGTATGTCCTTGAGCAGCAGATCGAGCAGGAGCAATTCCAGGCTGAAACCCGCGAGCGTTATCTGCGCTTCATCAAGGAGTACATGGCGCCACGCTACATCGAGTTCATCGGCAAGGAGATCCAGACCGCCTACCTGGAGTCCTACAGCGAGTACGGGCAGAACATTTTCGACCGTTACGTGCTGTATGCAGACTTCTGGATTCAGGATCAGGAATACCGCGATCCAGAGACCGGCGAGATCCTCAACCGTGTGGCTCTGAACGAGGAACTGGAAAAGATCGAAAAACCGGCCGGCATCAGCAACCCGAAAGATTTCCGCAACGAGATCGTCAACTTCGTGCTGCGCGCCCGAGCCAACAACAATGGCAAGAACCCGACCTGGCTCAGCTACGAGAAGCTGCGGGTGGTGATCGAGAAGAAGATGTTCTCCAACACCGAGGACCTGCTGCCGGTTATCAGCTTCAACGCCAAGGCCAGCAAAGAGGATCAACAGAAACACAACGACTTCGTCACCCGAATGGTCGAGCGGGGCTACACCGACAAACAGGTACGCCTGCTCTCCGAGTGGTACCTGCGCGTCAGGAAGTCCCAATGAAGCAGCTGTGAGCTACAAGCTTCAAGCGGCAAGCTGAGCTGGGCAGCCTTCTGTGCATGCCCCGGTCCAGCTTGCAGCTTTTAGCTGTTCTTTACTTGTAGCTGCCCGGAGGGCCTATGAGCTATGTGATCGACCGACGTCTCAATGGCAAGAACAAGAGCACGGTAAATCGGCAGCGCTTTCTGCGTCGTTACCGAGACCACATCAAAAAGGCAGTCGAAGAAGCGGTCAGTCGCCGCTCCATCACTGACATGGAACACGGCGAGCAAATCAGCATTCCCGGTCGCGATATCGACGAACCGGTGCTTCACCATGGGCGCGGCGGCAAACAGACCGTCGTCCACCCCGGCAACAAGGAATTCACCTCCGGTGAACATATCGCCCGTCCACAAGGTGGCGGCGGTGGCAAGGGGCCTGGCAAGGCTAGCAACTCCGGCGAAGGCATGGATGAGTTCGTGTTCCAGATCACCCAGGAAGAATTCCTCGAATTCATGTTCGAAGACCTCGAACTGCCCAATCTGGTCAAGCGCAACCTGAGCGGCACCGACACCTTCAAGACCGTTCGCGCGGGCATCAGCAACGAAGGCAATCCCTCGCGTATCAATATCATCCGCACCCTACGCTCTGCCCACGCGAGGCGTATCGCGCTGTCCGGCAGCAGCCGGGCCAAACTGCGAGAAATCCAGGCCGAACTCGAGCGCATGAAACGCGAGGAGCCTGACAATTTCGGCGATATCCAGGAGCTGGAAATAGAAGCCGAACGCCTGCAGGCGCGTATCCGCCGCGTGCCTTACCTGGACACCTTCGACCTCAAATACAACCTGTTGGTCAAACAGCCCAACCCCAGTTCCAAGGCCGTCATGTTCTGCCTGATGGACGTTTCCGGCTCCATGACCCAGGCGACCAAGGACATCGCCAAACGCTTCTTCATCCTGCTTTACCTGTTTCTGAAGCGTAATTACGACAAGATCGAGGTGGTGTTCATCCGCCACCACACCAGTGCCCGGGAGGTCGACGAGGAAGAGTTTTTCTATTCACGCGAAACCGGCGGCACCATCGTCTCCAGCGCCCTGAAGCTGATGCAGGAGATCATGGCTGAGCGCTACCCAACCAATGAATGGAATATCTACGCAGCGCAGGCTTCGGACGGTGACAACTGGAACGATGATTCGCCGATCTGCCGCGACATTCTGATCAAGCAAATCATGCCTTTTGTGCAGTACTACACCTACGTCGAGATCACTCCACGTGAGCATCAGGCGCTGTGGTTCGAATATGAGCGCATCGGCGAGGCATTCGCCGACACGTTTGCCCAGCAGCAGCTGGTTTCTGCCGGTGACATTTATCCGGTATTCCGTGAACTCTTCCAGCGCAGGTTAGTGACATGACCGGTAGAGAGCAGAAACGCCAACCCTTATCCACGGGTTCAGAGTGGACGTTCGAACTGATCCAGGCCTATGACCGGGAGATCAGCCGCATCGCCGAGCGTTATGCCCTGGACACTTACCCCAATCAGATCGAGGTGATCACCGCCGAGCAGATGATGGACGCCTATGCGTCGGTCGGCATGCCGCTGGGTTATCACCACTGGTCCTACGGAAAACATTTCCTCAGCACCGAAAAATCCTACTCACGTGGGCAGATGGGTCTGGCGTACGAGATCGTCATCAACTCCGACCCATGTATCGCCTATCTGATGGAAGAAAACACCATCTGCATGCAGGCATTGGTCGTGGCACACGCCTGCTATGGCCATAACAGCTTTTTCAAGGGTAATTACCTGTTTCGCACCTGGACCGATGCCAGCTCGATCATCGACTACCTGGTCTTCGCCAAGCAGTACATCATGCAATGCGAGGAGCGCCACGGTATCGATGCCGTCGAGGACCTGCTCGACTCCTGCCATGCGCTCATGAACTACGGCGTCGACCGGTATAAACGGCCCTACCCTATTTCGGCCGAGGAAGAACGCCGCCGTCAGAAAGATCGCGAAGAACACCTGCAAAAACAGATCAACGATCTGTGGCGGACCATTCCGAAAAACACTAGCAAGAACGACAAGGAGGACAACGCGCGCTTCCCTGCCGAACCCCAGGAAAACATCCTGTATTTCATTGAAAAGCATGCACCTTTGCTGGAACCGTGGCAGCGTGAAGTGGTGCGCATCGTGCGCAAGATCGCCCAGTATTTCTATCCACAACGCCAGACCCAGGTCATGAATGAAGGCTGGGCAACCTTCTGGCATTACACGTTGATGAATGACCTGTATGACGAAGGCCTGGTGACTGACGGATTCATGCTCGAATTTCTCCAGTCCCACACCAGCGTCGTGTTTCAGCCTGGCTTCGACAGCCCTTACTACAGCGGCATCAACCCCTATACCCTGGGTTTCGCGATGTACCAGGACATTCGGCGGATGTGCGAACACCCCACCGAGGAAGATCACCTCTGGTTTCCGGACCTCGCCGGTACCGACTGGCTGACGGCGGTCAAGTTTGCGATGAGCAGCTTCAAGGACGAGAGTTTCATCCTGCAGTACCTGTCACCCAAAGTGATCAGGGATCTCAAGCTGTTCAGCATTCTGGATGACGATCAAAAAGACGATCTGCTGGTTCCTGCCATCCATGACGAACCCGGCTACAAGATCATCCGCGAAACCCTCGCCGCGCAGTACAACCTGGGCAACCGCGAGCCCAACGTGCAGATTTACAGCATCGATCGCCGCGGGGATCGCTCACTGACCCTGCGGCACCAGCAACATGACCGCAAACCTCTGGGCGACTCGACCGACGAAGTATTGAAACACCTGCACCGCCTATGGGGTTTCGACATCCATCTTGAGACGCTGCAAGGCGATCAAGTCATGAAAACTCACCATGTGCCACCGAGAAGCGAACACGCTGACAGTGAATATCCCAGGCTCGACTTGGCCGTCGTTCATCTATAAGACATAAAGCCCCTCCGCAAGCACGACGTAAGGTTTATCCTGTCGCGCTTACGGAGGTTCTTTCTATGCAGATCTATAAAGTTGGCGGCGCTGTGCGCGATCGCCTGCTTGGTAAACCGGTCGCTGACACCGACTGGGTAGTGGTCGGCGCGTCCACCGATGACATGCTGATCAAGGGCTATCGCCCGGTCGGCACGGACTTCCCGGTGTTTCTGCACCCGCTGACTGGCGAGGAATACGCGCTGGCGCGCACCGAGCGCAAAACTGGGCGCGGGTATGGCGGCTTCGTGTTTCACGCCTCTCCTGACGTAACACTTGAACAAGACCTGATCCGTCGCGACCTCACCATCAACGCCATCGCCGAAGACAAAGACGGCCATCTGACCGATCCCTACCATGGCCAGCGCGATCTTGAGTTGCGGATTTTACGCCATGTTTCGCCGGCATTCGCCGAAGATCCCCTTCGTGTCCTTCGTGTTGCGCGATTCGCCGCTCGTTATGCCTCAGACGGTTTCACCATTGCCCCTGAAACCCTGGACCTGATGCGACAGCTCAGCGGCTCAGGCGAACTGCAAGCGTTGACACCGGAACGCAGCTGGAAAGAAATTTCCCGCGCGCTGATGGAGCGCGAACCGCAGGTGTTCATCGAAGTGCTGCGTGACTGCGGTGCGCTCGAGGTACTGATGCCGGAGATCTATACCTTGTTCGGGGTGCCGCAGCCTGAGGCTCACCATCCGGAGATTGATACCGGTCTGCATGTGTTGAGCGTCCTGCAACAGGCGGCGATTCATCGCCAGCCGTTGAGCGTGCGCTGGGCGTGTCTGCTCCACGACTTGGGCAAGGGGCTCACGCCGGAGGAAGAATGGCCCAGGCACATTGCCCACGAGCACCGGGGCCTGAAGGCGATCAAGGCAGTCAACCTGCGCTTCAAGGTGCCCAGGGATTGTCAGGAACTGGCGCTGTTGGTCGGTCAATACCACACGCATGGCCATCGCGCGCTGGAGTTGAAGCCATCGACGCTGCTCGAGTTGCTGCAAAGCTTTGACGTGTACCGCCGTCCGCAACGATTCGAGGAATTCATCGTCGCCTGCGAAATGGATGCCCGTGGTCGCAAGGGTTTCGAGGATCGCAGCTATCCACAGGCCCAATACCTGCGCGGCGCTGCCGAAGCCGCCCGACAGGTCGCCGTGCAACCCCTGCTGGACAAGGGTTATCAGGGGCAGGAACTGGGGGAGGCGCTCAAGCGCGAGCGGCTGGACACACTGATGGTGTACAAGGCGTCGTATCAGATGTGAAGTGAACACAACCCTGTAGAAGTGAGCTTGCTCGCGATTGGTTTCGTCAGCCAATGCTGCGTTAACTGGCGCAAAGCAATCGCAAGCAAGCTAACGCCTACACAGGACCGACCTGGAGCAAGGATACAGGGGTCAACTGCTGCCCCCGCCATTCAAACGTCACGGGCCAGAGCTGCTGGTCGATACTGGCCTCCGCCCACAGCCGGGCAAACGGGATACGGACACCCGGGTGCAGGCGCTCAGGGGCAATCAGTGACAGCGGCCACAGCACGAACGCATTCTTGAGGATTTCGGCGCGAGGCAGGATCAGGCCGTCGAAATCACCCACCTGCTCGCCATACAGCAGCACGTCGATATCCAGGGGCAAGCCCTTGCGATCCGGGGCGTAGCGACCGTTATCGGCTTCGATGAATTTCAATCGGCGATCCAGCTCCATGAGCGGCAGATCGGTCAGGGCGCAGACCACCAGATTGAAAAACGGCCCGCTTTTGATACCCACCGGGTGACTTTCAAATACCGGCGAACAGGTCATGTCGGTCAGAAAGCCAGCCAGCGCGTCGAGTCCGGCGCACAGGTGCTGATGCCGGTCGATATTGCTCCCCAGGCCCAGGAAAATCCGTGTCAGCGACATCCGCGCTCAATCTCCACACCCACGCCCCTGGCCGCGGGTACGGCTCCCGGCTTGGTCAGTTTGAGGTGCAGCCAGGGAATACCGAATTCACTCATCAGCACTTCGGCCAGACGCTCGGCGAAGGTTTCAACCAGCTGGAATCGGGAGACTTCGGCGAACGCCTGGATGCGTGCGCTGACGCTGGCGTAGTCCAGAGCCTTGCTCAGATCATCCCCGGCCGCGGCGGGCCGATTGTCCCAGGCAAAAGTCAGGTCCAGACGCAGGCATTGGCGAATGCCACGCTCCCAGTCGTAGGCGCCGATAACCGTATCGACCTCCAGACCCTCAATGAAAACTCTGTCCAAGCCTTTCTCTCCGTTGCACGACAAGGGCGCGATGCGCCGTTAGAATCAAGGCATCCCCGCCCGGAATGGTTAGCATGTTTTGGTTAATGGCGATCCTCGCCTACCTGCTCGGCTCGCTGTCCTTCGCCATCCTGCTCAGCCGCATCGCCGGCAGTCCGGACCCGCGCGCCAGTGGCTCAGGCAACGCAGGCGCAACCAACATGCTGCGCCTGGCCGGCAAGAAGCTCGCTATCCTGACCCTCATTGGCGATGTCTGCAAAGGGTTGATCCCGGTACTGATAGCCAGTTGGATAGGGCTCGACCTGCGACAGCAAGCCTGGATCGGGCTTTGTGCGGTGCTCGGCCATCTGTTTCCGCTGTATTTTCGCTTCCGCGGTGGCAAGGGCGTCGCGACCGCCGCCGGCATGCTCCTGGCCCTGTACCCGCCCGCGGCCATGCTGGCAATCACTGCCTGGCTGCTCACGTTCTACCTGACCCGTACCAGCTCGCTCGCCTCACTGATCGCCACGCCACTGATTCTGCCGCTACTGGCCTGGCAAGCGCCTCATGTACTACTGCCCGTGAGCCTTCTGACGCTGCTGATCGTCTGGCGGCATCGCGGCAATCTACGCGACCTGTTTGCCGGGCGCGAACGGCATTTCTGAATGCATAAGGTGAAAAAGGCTCATTCGAGCCTTTTTCACAGACAAAACACTACCTACAGCCCCGGCAAATGCTCCATCGGCCAGCGCGCCTGGACACTGATGCTCAGGCTTTCCTTCTGGCCTGCCTGCAGACGCTGACAGCCTGCAAAAGCGATCATGGCCCCGTTGTCGGTGCAAAACTCGGGGCGTGCATAGTAGACATTGCCCCCCAGGCCGCCGAGCATCTGCTCCAGGGAATGACGCAGCGCCTTGTTCGCACTTACGCCACCGGCGATCACCAGACGCTTGAGGCCAGTCTGCTTCAACGCTCGCTTGCACTTGATCGTCAGAGTCTCCACCACCGCTTGCTGGAAGGCCAGCGCGATGTCGCAACGGGTCTGGTCGCTGTCGTCCCCAGCGCTCTGGCATTGCTGCCAGGTGTTCAGGGAGAAGGTCTTGAGGCCACTGAAACTGAAATCCAGGCCCGGGCGATCAGTCATCGGCCGCGGAAAGGTAAAACGCCCCGGCACGCCGCTGAGGGCCATGCGTGAAATCTCCGGCCCACCCGGATAATTGAGCCCCATCATCTTGGCGGTCTTGTCGAATGCCTCACCGGCTGCATCATCGAGCGTCTCGCCCAGCAGCTCATACAGACCGATGCCATCGACACGAACCAGCTGCGTATGCCCACCGGAAACCAACAAAGCGACGAACGGAAACTGCGGTGGTTGTGCCTCCAGCATCGGCGCCAACAAGTGGCCTTCCATGTGGTGCACGCCGAGCGCTGGAATGTCCCAGGCGAAGGCCAGCGCCTGCGCGCAGGAAGCACCCACCAGCAGAGCACCGACAAGGCCCGGACCCGCTGTATAAGCGATGGCATCGATCTCGGTCGCGGCACAGTCGGCCTCGGCCAACACCTGACGGATCAAGGGCAGCATGCGTTTGACGTGGTCGCGAGAGGCAAGCTCCGGGACCACGCCGCCATAGACGCGATGCTGCTCGATCTGGCTGAACAATGCATCGGCGAGCAGACCGCGCTCGCTGTCGTAAAGCGCAACGCCGGTCTCGTCGCAGGAGGTTTCCAAACCCAGTACTAGCATGGGGTACGCCTTGTAGAGGCCAAATTCGAAGGCGCGCATAATAGTCGCCGCTCATGCCTGCGACCAGCGGTTTTCGATCAGAGGCTTTGCATTCCTCGCAACTAGGGGTTAACATCCGCAACCCTTAAAAACCGACGTACTTAGTGCAAGCGTTGCACGAGGCGTTGACCCCGGTAATGAATGAAGGTAGCTCTGGATGCCAGCCGTCAAAGTTAAAGAGAACGAACCCTTCGACGTAGCTCTGCGTCGTTTCAAGCGCTCCTGCGAAAAAGCCGGTGTTCTGGCTGAAGTTCGTAGCCGCGAATTTTACGAGAAGCCGACTTCTGAGCGTAAGCGTAAGGCAGCTGCCGCTGTCAAGCGTCACGCCAAGAAAGTTCAGCGCGAACAGCGCCGCGCCGTTCGTCTGTATTAATACAGACGTTCGTCGCAAGCTTCTGCCATGCCCGGCCCTAAAGCCGGGCTGTCGGCAGTTGCAGATCTAGCCTCAAGCAACATAGACAGAGGCTGTCGACGCCGCAGATGCGACCGAGACACTCCCCGTCGAACTCTTCCAGCCTGATTCAGGCCGCGTTGACCCGTCTACACTGACCAAGCAACCGTCGTTACGCTTTGGATTCGCCACGATCTTTCTGGCGGGGCGCCTGATGATGAGAACGCCATGGCCGGACTGATTCCCCAAGGTTTTATTGACGACCTCCTGAACCGCACCGACATCGTCGATGTTGTCAGTTCGCGCGTCCAATTAAAAAAGACCGGCAAGAACTTCAGCGCCTGCTGTCCTTTCCACAAGGAAAAGACACCGTCGTTCAGCGTCAGCCCTGATAAACAGTTCTACTACTGCTTCGGCTGCGGCGCGGGTGGCAACGCCCTGGGCTTCATCATGGATCACGACAACCTGGATTTTCCCCAGGCGGTCGAGGATCTGGCCAAAGCCGCCGGAATGGAAGTACCCCGTGAACAGGGCGTCAAAGGGCAAAAGCCCAGACAACCCACTGATTCGCCGCTCTACCCGCTTCTGACAGCCGCTGCCGATTTTTACCGCGCCGCCCTGAAAAGCCACCCGACGCGAAAGTCAGCGGTGGACTACCTGAAGGGTCGCGGACTTTCAGGCGAAATTGCCCGCGACTTCGGCCTCGGGTTCGCCCCGCCCGGCTGGGACAACCTCTATAAGCACTTGAGCAGCGATACGCTTCAGCAGAAGGCAATGATCGACGCCGGCCTGCTGATCGAGAATGCGGAAACCGGCAAACGCTACGACCGCTTTCGCGATCGGGTGATGTTCCCCATCCGCGACAGCCGTGGCCGGGTCATTGCCTTCGGCGGCCGGGTCCTGGGCGATGACAAGCCCAAGTACCTGAACTCGCCCGAGACGCCGGTGTTTCACAAGGGTCAGGAACTCTACGGGCTGTTCGAGGCGCGCAAATACAATCGCAACCTCGACGAGATCATTGTTGTCGAAGGCTACATGGACGTGATCGCGCTTGCCCAGCAAGGCCTGCGCAATGCCGTAGCCACACTGGGTACCGCTACCAGCGAAGAGCATCTGAAACGGCTGTTTCGCGTGGTACCGAACGTACTGTTCTGTTTCGACGGTGACCAGGCCGGGCGTAACGCAGCCTGGCGCGCACTGGAAGCGACACTGTCCAGCTTGCAGGATGGCCGCCGGGCCCGGTTTCTGTTTCTGCCTGAAGGCGAAGACCCGGACACTCTGGTACGCGCCGAAGGCACAGATGCATTCAAGGCAAGGATCAACCAGCACGCTCAACCGCTGGCCGATTACTTCTTTGAGCAACTGACCAAGGAAGCCGACCCTCGCTCGCTGGAGGGCAAGGCGCACATGGTCACCCTGGCGGCACCGCTGATCGAAAGGGTCCCCGGTGCCAACCTGCGCGAATTAATGCGTCGACGCCTCAAGGAAATCACCGGCCTGGACACAGCCGCGGTGAATCAGCTGGTGCAAACTGCGCCGCCTGAAGCACCGCCGACCTATGACCCCGGTTTTGACTACGACTCGGTCGCGGATTACGGCGACTACCCGGCGCATAACGCGTACGAGCCGCAGCAGGACTGGACGCCACAAGCGCCAGGCGGGCAACAGAAGAAATGGGAAAACAAACCCTGGGACAAAGGCAAGAAGTGGGACAAGAACGGTAAGCGTGCGGACTTCGAGCCACGCGCCCCACGCACACCGGCAACCGTTGAACCACCAACGCTGACCGCACTCAGGACGCTACTGCATCACCCTGATCTGTCGCAGAAAGTGGAAGACACCAGTCACTTTGCGGCAGAAGACAACGTCTACTCTCAATTGCTGGTCGCACTGCTCGAAGCCCTGCAGAAAAATCCGAAGCTGCGGTCGCTGCAACTGATCGCCCGCTGGCACGGAACTGACCAGGGACGATTATTAAGGCAATTAGCGGAAAAGGAATGGCTGATCTCGGCCGATAACCTTGAACAACAGTTTTTCGACACTATAACTAGCTTGTCCGCCCGCCAACGCGAGCGAAGCCTAGATCAATTGATCAGGAAGGAACGGCAGACCGGGTTGAGCGCAGAGGAAAAAGTTCAGCTACTCAACCTGTTAAATCGCAAAGTTCCTGCACAAACCCCGACCTCAACTGGCGCGTGAGGTCCTAGCTCGGGTATAATCCCCGGCTTGTTTTTTGCCCGCCAAGACCTTCAGTGGATAGGGTGTTATGTCCGGAAAAGCGCAACAGCAGTCTCGCCTCAAAGAGTTGATCAGCCGCGGTCGTGAGCAGGGTTACCTGACTTACGCGGAGGTCAACGACCACCTGCCGGAGGATATTTCAGATCCGGAACAGGTGGAAGACATCATCCGCATGATTAACGACATGGGGATCAACGTATTCGAGAGTGCTCCGGATGCGGACGCCCTTCTGTTGGCCGAAGCTGACACCGACGAGGCGGCTGCTGAAGAAGCAGCCGCAGCGTTGGCGGCAGTCGAAACCGACATCGGTCGCACAACCGACCCCGTGCGCATGTATATGCGTGAAATGGGTACGGTCGAGCTTCTGACACGTGAAGGCGAGATTGAAATCGCCAAACGTATTGAAGAAGGCATCCGTGAAGTGATGGGCGCAATTGCGCACTTCCCGGGCACGGTCGAGCACATTCTCTCGGAATATACTCGCGTCACCACCGAAGGTGGCCGCCTCTCCGACGTCCTGAGCGGTTATATCGACCCGGACGACGGCATTGCGCCGCCTGCCGAGGTTCCGCCGCCAGTCGACCCGAAAGCCGAAAAGGCCGAAGGCGCTGAAGACGACGACGAAGAGTCTGCCGATGCCGACGACGAGGAAGAGGCCGAAAGCGGCCCGGACCCAGTCATTGCGGCGCAGCGCTTCGGTGCCGTTGCGGATCAGATGGCAATCGCTATCAAGGCTCTGAAAAAGCACGGTCGCGGCAGCAAGCAGGCCAGCGCAGAGCTGTTGGCTCTGGCTGAACTGTTCATGCCGATCAAACTGGTTCCAAAACAGTTTGAAGGCCTGGTCGAGCGTGTCCGTGGTGCTCTTGAGCGTCTGCGTGCACAAGAACGCGCGATCATGCAGTTGTGCGTTCGTGATGCACGTATGCCGCGTGCCGACTTCCTGCGCCAGTTCCCTGGCAACGAAGTCGATCAGAGCTGGACCGACGCACTGGCCAAAGGCAAGAGCAAATACGCCGAAGCCATTGGTCGTCTGCAGGTCGATATTCAGCGTTGCCAGCAGAAGCTGACTGCCCTGGAAGAAGAAACCGGCTTGACCATCCTTGAAATCAAGGACATCAACCGTCGCATGTCGATCGGCGAGGCCAAGGCCCGCCGGGCGAAGAAAGAAATGGTCGAGGCGAACTTGCGTCTGGTGATCTCGATCGCCAAGAAGTACACCAACCGCGGCCTGCAATTCCTCGATCTGATCCAGGAAGGCAACATCGGCCTGATGAAGGCTGTGGACAAGTTCGAATATCGTCGTGGTTACAAGTTCTCGACCTATGCCACCTGGTGGATCCGTCAAGCGATCACTCGCTCGATTGCCGACCAGGCTCGCACCATCCGTATTCCGGTGCACATGATCGAGACGATCAACAAGCTCAACCGCATTTCCCGTCAGATGCTGCAGGAAATGGGTCGTGAACCGACGCCGGAAGAGCTGGGCGAACGCATGGAAATGCCTGAGGACAAGATCCGCAAGGTATTGAAGATCGCCAAAGAGCCGATCTCCATGGAAACTCCGATCGGTGATGACGAAGATTCGCACCTGGGTGACTTCATCGAAGACTCGACCATGCAGTCGCCAATCGATGTCGCTACCGTTGAGAGTCTCAAGGAAGCAACGCGTGAAGTCCTCTCGGGTCTCACCGCCCGTGAAGCCAAGGTGCTGCGTATGCGCTTCGGCATCGACATGAATACCGACCACACTCTCGAGGAAGTCGGTAAGCAGTTCGATGTAACCCGTGAGCGTATTCGTCAGATCGAAGCCAAGGCGCTGCGCAAGCTGCGTCACCCGACCAGAAGCGAACACCTGCGTTCGTTCCTGGACGAGTAAGCAAAACGCGCTCAACAAAACCCCCGGCCAGTGCCGGGGGTTTTGCGTTTCTGAAGAATAAGATTTTGGCGGTGTGCCACCTTCCTCCAGCACGGCTACACTCGACACATTCTCACCATTGAAACTACTGAGGCTGCCATGTTTTGGATGCCGGCCATTGTTTTCTTGTGCTTGATGGGGTCGACAACCGTTGACGCTCAGGCTTTTCCCCAAGGGGAAACAGCCTGGCAGGGCATGCACGAGGACGCAGTGCATAGTACGGATACTG
Organism: Pseudomonas sp. NPDC087358; assembly: GCF_044900785.1. Classification (NCBI taxonomy): domain Bacteria; kingdom Pseudomonadati; phylum Pseudomonadota; class Gammaproteobacteria; order Pseudomonadales; family Pseudomonadaceae; genus Pseudomonas; species Pseudomonas sp. NPDC087358. The sequence goes on along the minus strand of NZ_JBJDOA010000009.1, from coordinate 205,333 downwards.
CAGCGCCCGACATCGAAGGGATAAGTGACACCAGCCAACGTCAGACGCTGGCATTCAACCAGCCATCCGATTCTGAGGACGGTGTCGAGGCGCAGGCATACCCTGCCCCGGAACCGCCCAGGTTCTGGCGGGACTTCTTGCTTTATGGATTGCCAGGCCTGCTGCTGCTGTCGACGGTTCTGGCGATTGTCGTGCGTATCAATCGACGCCTGAGCTCGGAGATTTTCCGTCGCGTTGCTCTGGAACAGGAGCTTCGCAGCAGCGAATATCACTATCGCGGCATGATCGAAAGCCTGTCGGCCATCGCATGGGAAGCCAATACACACGACTATTCATATAACTACGTCTCGCCCCACGCCGAGAACCTGCTTGGCTACCCTGTCCATCAATGGCGACGACCTGGTTTCTGGCGCAGCATCGTGCACCCTGCCGATCTGGAGCACGCAGAACGTTACTGCGATCAGCAGACAGCCCTGGGCAACGACCACAGCCTGGACTACCGCGTCATCTGCGCAGACGGCAGGGTGTTGTGGGTACGCGATATCGTGAGCCTCATCACCTACGGCCGTGAGCCGGTGATGCGCGGGTTGATGATCGATATCAGCGAGGCCAAACAGACCGAAGAAGCGTTGCGGCTGTCCGAGGGCAAGTTTGCCTCGGTGTTCGATCAATGCCCGGACATTCTGGTCATTGCCAGACTCTCCGACGGCTGCTTCCTGGAAGCGAACCAGGCGTTCGTCGAACAGATCGGTCTGGACGCCGAGGATGTCATTGGACGCACACCCGGCGACCTGAACATCTGGGGCATCCCGGACATCGGCCCGAGCCTGCTGCAACGCCTGCAGAAAGGCAGTATCCGCAATCTGGAAATGCCATTTCGCCGCAGTAACGGACGCACATTTACCGGCCTGTTGTCCGCCGAGCCTTTCGATCTGGATTCAACGCCCGCGGTGGTGCTGGTCGTGCGCGACATCACCCCGCTCAAGGAAGCCCAGCAGCAACTACAGCTGTCAGAGGAAAAATTCGCCAAGGCTTTCCATTCTTCACCGGACGGCCTGCTCATCTCACGACAAAGCGATGGATTGCTGGTTGAAATCAACGACGGTTTCAGCCGCATTACCGGTTATCACAGCTCGCTGTCGCTGGACCGCACAACGCTCGATCTGGGAATCTGGGTCGATCTCAACGAACGCCAGCAACTGCTTGAGCAACTGAGTCGCGACGGCTTCGTCAAAGATTTCACCAGCCATATTCGGCGCAGGGACGGTCAGATAAGGCTGTGCGAAATTTCATCGCGCCCGCTGCCCATCGGCGGCGAAGACTGCATGCTGACCATTGCCCGGGACATCACCGAGCGCCATCAGATGCAGGAGAAGCTGCAACTGGCCGCGACCGTTTTCGAGAGCACCGCCGAAGGCGTGTTGATCACCGACACTCGCCAACGCATCAACGCTGTCAACCGCGCCTTCAGTGAGATCACCGGATACAGCGAGGACGAAGCCATCGGCGAAACCCCGCGTCTGCTCGCCTCGGGCCTGCACGACAGCGCGTTCTATGCCGCCATGTGGTACCAGCTCACGGCCGAGGGCCATTGGCAGGGAGAAATCAGCAATCGGCGCAAGAACGGCGAAATATACCCAAGCTGGCTGACCATCAGCGCGGTGCGCAACCGGGACAAGTTCATCACGCACTTCGTCGCCGTGTTTGCCGACATCTCCAGCCTCAAACAGGCCCAGGCGCGGCTGGATTATCAAGCGCATCACGACCCGTTGACCGGCCTGCCCAATCGCACACTGTTTGAAAGTCGCCTGCATGCCGCCCTGGTGCACAGCAAGGAAGCGGACAGCCTGGGCGCAGTCCTGTTTCTCGATCTGGACCGCTTCAAACACATCAACGACAGTCTCGGCCACCCGGTCGGTGATCTGCTGCTCAAGGGGATCGCTCACCGCCTCAAGGACAGTCTGCGCGACATCGACACCGTCGCGCGTCTGGGCGGGGATGAATTCATCATATTGCTCCCCGGACTACAAACCGCGACCGATGCAGAGGCCATCGCCACCAAACTGTTGAACAGCTTCTCTGCCCCCTTCCAGGCCGGAGAACACGAGTTTTTCATCAGTACCAGCATCGGTACGGCACTGTTCCCAACCGACGGTGCGGACGTGGCCACCCTCATCAAGAACGCCGATGCCGCCATGTATCGCTCCAAGGCCAAGGGTCGCAACCGGGTTGAAGGCTATACCCGTGACCTCACCGCCCAGGCCAGCGAACGCATCGCGCTGGAGCACGAACTGCGCCGGGCGATCGAACGTAATGAATTCAGTCTGTCCTACCAGCCGAAGGTCAGTCTGCTGACACAGCGGCTGGTCGGGGCCGAGGCCTTGATCCGCTGGAGCCACCCCACTTTCGGAGATGTCCCACCCGAGCGCTTCATTCCTCTGGCCGAAGAGAACGGCATGATCCTGCAGATCGGCGAATGGGTGCTGGAAAAAGCCTGCCGGCAATTGCATCAATGGAATCAGACCTATGACGTATTCGGATCACTCTCGGTGAACCTGGCAGGCGCGCAACTGCGCCAGCCCAATCTGGTCACCCGTATCGAACAACTGCTCACCCAGTACGAACTCCAACCCGGCCTGCTGCAGTTGGAAATCACCGAAAACTTCATCATGTCGCAGACCGAGGAGGCACTTTCAGTGCTGCATCGCCTGAAAAAGCTGGGCGTACAATTGGCCATCGATGACTTCGGTACCGGTTATTCCTCACTGAGCTACCTCAAACGTCTGCCGCTGGACATCCTCAAGATCGACCAGTCCTTCGTCCGCGGCCTGCCCGACGACCCCCACGATGCCGCCATCGTGCGAGCCATCATCGCGCTGGGGCGCAGCATGCAGCTCACCGTCATCGCCGAAGGTGTGGAAAACCTCGAGCAACAGCAATTTCTCGCCGATGAAGGCTGCGAGCAAATCCAGGGCTACATCGTCAGCCTGCCCCTGCGCCCGGAAGAATTCTGCGCGACCTTTCTTCGTATGACTGTTTCGGACTTTTCGGATAGCACAGCACGGAAACCATCGTTATAATCCGCCGCCTGACTGAGGGCCTATAGCTCAGTTGGTTAGAGCAGAGGACTCATAATCCTTTGGTCCACGGTTCGAGTCCGTGTGGGCCCACCAAATTCAAAAGCCGCGCATTGCGCGGCTTTTGTGTTTCTGTCGCTCGGCTTCGCGACGCGGCTAACTCGCGCTCAGACGAGCCAGCCAGCACGACCCCTTCCCCATCCGGCCAAAACCAAAAAGCACAAACACATAAATGCACCGTTGAATGAGCGGATGCCGAAAGGAGCGACTCGCCGTGCGTCCGCGCTGGTCGGCACCCGCGCCATTCTCATACGCCGCGTATCGCTGTTCGCCGCCGCGGATGCAAGTATCAGCAAAATCGCCACTACATGACAATGTAGCTGCACAACGCCCTGTTTTTCACACGCTGTAACATCCAAACTCAGACACCAGCCACGCAATTAAAAACTCCCACACAACTATGTAATTTTTCCTACGCAGAAACTGACAGTTTCTTAGTGACTATCAGATTCGTCGCATTTCGAGACGACATGGACTTCTGTAAAGTCGCCGACAGCTCTGCGGCGACGCTTACGCCTAATAAAACAACTGCTTATTAGCGCGCAATCCTATTTAGGCGCGATAGGTCACACGGCCTTACGCGCGACACTCCAGGCAGATCCTCCGCAAACAACCCAGCATAAACAGGAGCAAAAAATGTATAAAAACGAGGAAGTGGTATATAAGACCAGCGCTCCGAAAACTGCGCCACCCGATGCATTGAGTGCCACCCCTGGCAAAGCTGCCGACGCTAACGCCACTAGAATCCCGGTTTATCAACCTTACCTCGCGGGGCAGGAGGCTGAATACGTCAACCGCTGCCTGAACACCAACTGGATATCTTCGAGGGGGGAGTTCATTCAAAAATTTGAGACCCAATTCGCGGAATTCACCGGAGCACCATTCGCGACTTCCGTGTGTAACGGCACCACGGCGATCCATTTGGCGCTAGCAGCACTAGGGATTGGAGTCGGTGACGAAGTGATCGTACCGACCTTCACCTACATCGCATCGGTCAATCCGATCCTGCAGATGGGCGCGACTCCCATATTCGTGGACTCCCTTGCCGACACCTGGCAAATGGACTCCCGTCAGGTAGCACAGAAAATCACCCCTCGAACCAAAGCCATCATGGCAGTTCACCTGTACGGGCTGCCTTGCGACATGGATGCCCTCACGCACCTGTGCAGAGAGCACGATCTGCTGTTGGTGGAAGACTGCGCAGAAGCGTTCGGGACGTTTTATCGAGGCCAGCACGTCGGTACGTTTGGAGACGCGGCGACGTTCAGCTTCTTCGGTAATAAAACCATCACCACGGGTGAAGGCGGCATGGTGATTACGCGATCCCAGGACGTAATGGACCGCGCCCGACACCTGAAGACTCAGGGGGTCTCGTCTGTTCGCGAATATTGGCACGACGAGTTAGCCTTCAACTATCGCATGACCAACCTATGTGCAGCCATCGGCCTCGCACAGCTCGAACAGGCGGATGAAATACTTGAACGTAAACGTCGGATAGCCCAATGGTACGCCGAAGAACTTCAGGGCTTGCCTCTTTCCCTGCACGAAGAACAGCCTGACACCACACATTCGTTCTGGATGTGCTCGGCACTACTTGATTGCGCTGAAGATAGAAATGGTTTGAGAACAACCTTGGCGGCGGCAGGCATCGAGACTCGCCCGCTGTTCCACCCAGCTCATACCATGCCCCACTGCAAAAACGGGGAGAAGTTTCCTGTTGCCGAGATGCTCAGTGCGAGAGGACTCAACTTACCAAGTTATCCCGCGCTCGAGCGTAAGGACATCGAAAGAATCAGTAGCGTGATCCGCCACTATTTCATCAGTAAAGTTTCCTGACGCCCGATGGGGTTTCATTGTGAATACATATCGCGGGCTGCAATCACTCTTGATTCAAGCCTCGATAAAAGCAGAAGACACCCAATATGAATGATTACTGTGCGGGCATCTGGCATGCCCGCTATTTCTGGGGCCATCTAGCATTGTCCGACTTGCGGGCGCGCTGGCGAAGCTCGTACCTGGGAATGTTCTGGTCAATACTTCAACCCTTGGGGTTAGCGTTATTATTGGCTGCGGTGTTCAGTCGGTTATTACAGACCGACATCGTCGCCTATGCGCCGTATATCCTTTCGGGAATTGTGGTCTGGGACTTCTTCGTCACTGTTGTGACAGGTGGTTCAATGGCGTTCGTACAGGCCGATGCCTACATCAAGCAGTGCCGCCATCCGCTGGCTATCTACACCCTGCGCTCTACCCTCAGCAGTTTGGCGATATTGTCGCTGGCAAGCGTCACACTGTTTGTCTGGTCGGCATTGGCATTACCTCATAACTTTGGCTGGCCTTGGCTGGCGATTCTCAGCCTGCCACCCCTGCTGCTGTTCATTGGCTGGCCCTTAGCGACTCTATTGGCCTATATCGGCACCCGATTTCGCGACCTGACCCCGGCTTTGGCTTTGGCGCTACAGGCCCTGTGGTTCATCTCGCCTGTGTACTTTGAGGAGAGCCTGTTCCGTCGTGGCGGACTGGATGCCCTGGTCGACAACAACCCGATTTATCACATCCTGCAGATTCTGCGCGCGCCGCTACTCACAGGCGAATGGCCTACCTCCACCAATTATGCATTCGCTTTTGGCACCTCGATAACGTTCACAGTGCTGGCATGGCTGGTAGGACGTCGTGCGGAACGCAAGGTAATTTTCTACCTATGAACCATTCAAGTATCAGCCTGACGAACGCCAACTTGCACTACGCCGCTACCGCATTCAAAGAGCGCTCGCTCAAGACACTCCTGGCCCATGCCTTTCGCGACCAGCCCAAGCAGAAAATTTCAGATATCCACGCGTTGCGTGACATCAATCTTGAAATTCGCGGCGGAGAGCGGGTGGGTTTACTGGGACACAACGGCGCGGGCAAGAGCACCCTGCTCAAGTCGATCGCAGGTCTCTATCCGCTGTCGAGCGGACAGCGCCATGTGGCAGGACGCATTCGCTCTCTCTTCGATATCAGCCTGGGGTTCGAGCCAGACGCCAGTGGTCGTGAAAACATCCTTTATCGCGGCCTGCTCATGGGGATGACGCCCCAACAGATGCGCGAATGCGAAGCTGAGATCATCGCTTTCGCCGAACTGGGCGAGTTCATCGATTACCCCATAAAGACATACTCCGCGGGCATGCAGGTGCGCCTGGCGTTTGCCATTTCCACTCAGATCGGTGGCGAGGTGCTTTTGCTTGACGAGGTAATCGGCGCAGGTGATGCAGCGTTTTTTGCCAAAGCGCAGAAACGCATCGCCGAGCTGGTTGAAGATGCGGAAATCATTCTGCTTGCCTCCCACGACGTGAGCGCACTCAAACGGTGGTGCCAGCGCGGGTTGGTACTCCAAAACGGACAGCTCGTGTTCGACGGAAAGATCAGCGACGCCATAGCCCATTACCAGCATATCTACACGGCGAATTCATGAACACGCAGTCTACGAAGACAGCCTCGACGCAGGCGTCGCGTCCGTTGCGAGCAATGTGGCTGCTCAATCATTCAGCCGCCAGACGTTTCGAGGTGCCCATGCTCAAGCGCATGGGCATCGAGGAAATATTTCTACCAAAAACGTTTCCGTGCGAGCCCAGTTTCCGGAGCGCTTCGGTGGAGTGGGACGAAGACTTGAACCTGAGCATCCCGCCAGATGATCTGGCCGTGCTCAACTCTATTGACTGGTACAGCGGAGGCAGCCGGGAAGGATGGGACCTCGCCAATCGACACTTCGATATGGTGTTCTTCATCGTTCATAGTCCCTTCTTGCTCCACCAGATAGCCAGCCACTTTCAGGGCGTAGCGCTGTGGCGGGCATACGGCCTGCAAAAGGAAATCAGTTATGACTTCGTGCTCAATCTCGAGCGCGACGGACGCCTGCGCCGTGGGGTCAACCACTTGGGTGCACGCTTCTACCTGGCAGAGGCGTATGCGCACATCGCGGATGACGAACCGGATTATCTGAAGGCCAGAAGGTTATATCTTCCGCTGGGCATCTCGACGGATACAAAGCCGTATCGCTGGACCGGTGAGCTTGACCGAGTGTTATTCGTCTGTCCTGAAATCGCCATCAACCCTTACTACCGGGCGATCTATCGTCAATTCAAGCGCGACTTCGGCGACTTGCCGCATGTGATTGGCGGCGCCCAACCAATCAAGGTCAACGACAGCAACGTTCTGGGCTTTGTCACTGCAGAAGAACACGCGCGCAACATGACTCAGAACCGGGTCATGTACTACCACAGCACCGAACCTAATCATATTCACTATCATCCGTTCGAGGCGATTCAGGCAGGCATGCCGCTGCTCTACATGGCAGGCGGAATACTCGACCGAATGGGTGGTATCGATCTGCCCGGGCGCTGCCGTACTGTTCAGGAAGCCAGAAAGAAGTTGCAGCGGATCCTCGCCGGCGACACGCGCCTGATCGATAGCATACGCAACAGCCAGCCCCGACTACTTGAACCCATGAGTGTTGCGGCCTGTATGCCCGCATGGACAGACAGCTTTGCCCGCCTGCGTTCCGATATGCAGACCCAGCGGCTGGAACGACTGGCACGTCCCTCGATCCGACGGCAAAAGCGAATTGCCGTATGCATGCCGATTGCTTATCAAGGAGGCACATTGCGAGGGGCCCAGGCATTGGCACACGCGCTGTTATCGGGTAGCCAGCAAGCAGGTGAACCGGCGGAAATCGTGCTGCTCTATCCCGAAGATGCCGAGTACAGGCCAGTGGACTGGCAAAAACTACCCAGCGAGATCAGCCGACGCAGTTTTTCCTGGCATGTGCTGGACTCATCAGAAGCCACCCGTGCGATGCATTACGCAGGATTCACTGGATGGGAGCCGAACGCCGAACGCTTCATGGTTCCTGACGACGGGATTCAACAACTTCAGGATTGTGACCTATGGGTGTTTGTCTCTGATCGTTTATCCATCCCCATACTCCCCCTGCGCCCTCAGATCTTGGTGGTGTATGACTACCTGCAACGCTATGAGAACGTGATGCCGGTCGGGCACGACCACGCCTTTCTCAGCGCGGCGTTTCGTGCGCACCGAGTGCTCGTGACCACTCGGTTCACACGGCAGGACGCCTTGCAATACGCCGGTCTCAGGCCGCACAAAGTGCGAAAGGTGCCGATGTTGGCGCCGGACCTCAATCAGCCTGATGTCACTGCCGAGAAAGGCGGCTACTTCGTGTGGCCGACTAATAGGGCAATACATAAAAACCATAGCAACGCCGCAGAGGCCCTTCGCATCTATTACGGGGAACTGGAGGGAGAATGGGACTGCCTTGTCACCGGGCAGGACAAGCATCAGCTACTGCAGTCCGGCCTGCCACATTTGCAGTCCCTGAGCGACACTTTCAAAGTTTCGAAGGAACTGCGTAAGCGAGTGCACTGGAAAGGCTATCTGGATGATCGTCAGTATCACCAGACATTGGCCAGCGCCAACGCTTTGTGGCTTCCAACCCGAATTGACAACGGTAGTTTCAGCGTAATTGAAGCTGGACAGTTGGGCGTACCCTCGTTATGCGTCGATTATCCGGCTATGCGCGAAATCAATGAGCAGTTCCACCTGGATCTCACGTGGATGGATGGCAACGATCCTCGTCAGATGGCTCTGCAGCTTAAAGACATGGAACACAAGGCCCAAAGCCTCAGCGCTCGCCTGGCAGCTACCGATTGCCTGGCAGGGCAGCGGGTGGACGATCTCGCGAGTGCCTACTGGCAGGAGGTGCGCGAATGTCTGTGAAGCGCTACGGGATCTACATCGCCTATGCGCCGACGGTGGATTTGCGCAACGAAGGTCTGGGTCGTTATCTTGCCAACTTTGTCAGAGGCGCAACAGAGTCGACGGATGTCGACTTTGTTATTGCATGCCCAAGCTGGTCGAAGGAGGCGCTGGAGGACCTGTTCCGAAGCGAAGGACTGGCTACACAGGTTTCCATCATTCACCCAATTGGCAAGCCGTGGCTTCTACGCAGCTACGAGACCTATCAAAAGGTCAGGGCCAGGCGACCTAGGCAACGACCCGCGCATAACAAGTCAGGCGGGGTTCTGAAATGGCTCCAGGATGACGTTGAGAAGCGTCTCGTGCAGATCCATAGCCCGAGATCGCTTCTCCCGCTCCTGCTTTACGGTTTCACGCTATCCGTGCTGCTGCTGCTTTACGTACAACTGCTGGGGGCGAAATCCATCGGCGCTCGGCTGCGCAACATCACCGCAAGAACGTTCGCGCCATTGATGGGGAAGTTGAGGGCCCGGCTCAAGCGCTTGACACATTCTCCCAAAGACAACAGCTGGGTGCGGCGTCAGCTCCAATCGATGAACGAGATCGAAAGCAAGCGCATGCAGGCGCTCATCGAAGCCCGCAAGGACGTGATTGCATGGTACAGCCCGACGGCGTTCTGGCCTGCCTTCAACGAGCTGCGCGTTCCGCGCCTGATGTGTGTACCGGATGTCGTGCTCAGCGACTTTTCCATCGGCTTTTCCAGCGTCGGCGGCGATCGCTTTCTCGAGACGTTCAAGAGCATCGAACATGCCATCAGGACTGCTTCTCATCTAGTGACCTATAGCGAGCAGACAAAATGGCATACGCTGGCTGATCGCTTCAGTGTCCCTGCCTCGCGCATCAGCGTGGTCCGGCATGCGCCCAGCACCTTGCATCATTTGATCGACATCGAGGGATTTCCCGATTCCGCGGCCACGTCACATCACTACTGCTGGCAGATGCTGTTTACGGCGCTACAAAGGACCGATAACCCCTACACCACATTCTTCTGCAACGAACAGGTGCGCTTTCTTTTCTACCCATCCCAGGTACGTCCGAACAAGAACATGCTGACCCTGCTCCGCGCGTTCGAGCACCTGGCCCACGAACGCAAACTGGGTTTGAAGCTGATACTGACTGGCGACATCGCCAATGCGCCGCAGCTGAACGATTACATCGCCAAACACCGCTTGCAGGCCGACGTGATCTGCCTGCGCAACCTGTCCACCACCGAACTCGCCGCCTGTTATCGTTTGGCAGAAGTGGCAGTCAATCCAAGCTTGAGCGAGGGCGGTTGCCCGTTCACCTTTACCGAAGCCCTTTCCGTAGGCACCCCGGTGGTGATGTCGAGAATTCCAGTGACGCTGGAAGTACTCACCGATCCCCTCATGAGGGAGGCGACACTGTTCGACCCTTATGACTGGCGCGATATCGCAAACCGCATCGAGTGGGCCATTCTGAACCGGGCACAGTTGCTGACGCTGCAACGAACAGCTTATGCAACCCTGAGCACACGGACCTGGGCGGATGTGGCACGTGAGCATACGGACCTGCTTGACGCCATTGCAGCCCAAGAAACCAGCCGGCCCGGAGGAAACAACCATGCCGCATGACACTGTGCCCAAAGGGCTCCTAATCTTTGGTTTCGGCGGCCATGCGCGCAGCGTGGCCGACGTCGCGATGGCGATGGGCGTTTCAGCGATGCGATTCATCGACCCCGCAGCGCGCGAGGGAGAACGTTATTTGAACCACCCCGTGGAAGCTGATTGGGACGGGCAACTGCTCGAGGGTTGGGCGATATTTTCAGCTTCGGGCTGCAACCGTCAGCGCAGGGTGCACCTGGAACATGCCCGGAGCACGGGATGGCCAGTGGCAACATTGGTTGCCCCGACCGCCAGCCTCGGCACGTCCTGCCATCTCGCGCCCGGCTCTTTCATCGGCCATCAGGCGCATGTTGGGCCACAGGCCAGAATCGGTCTGGGTTGCATCATCAACAGTGGCGCAATCGTGGAGCACGAATCGATCACAGGGGACTACTCGCATGTCGCCGTCAACGCGACTGTCGCCGGACGCAGCGTCCTGGGTGCCAGCAACTTCATCGGGGCAGCCGCCACGGTCATCGACGGAATCACACTTGCCGATCACATCCAGCTCGGTGCCGGCGCGGTTGCGGTGTGCGACTTGGCAGTACCAGGCTTGTACCTCGGCATACCGGCGCGACTGCACCAGGCGCCGAAGGTTGAACATAACGGCTGAAGGAATCAAGGCCTCAGCGCTGCAGCTCTAGCCAGGGAGTAAACGTCAACCCTCGGGTGATTTCGGGTACCATTTGCCTCTCATCGGCCGGGGAATTCCCTGCGGCCCTGACGGTCTGTAACCCCATGAGCAAACCTTCCCTCCCTTCTGCGCTGCGCCGCCTGCTGCGTCCACTTCTGGACCCCTACCGCCGTTATCGCCACGCCCGCTACATTCATGCCGGGCGTATCGTGGTGGGTTTGCTGGTTTCGATCCTGTTGACCACCGGTATCCATCTGCCCCACGGCGAGTGGGCATCGGTGACGATGCTGATCGTGATTGGCGGTTTGCAGCACCACGGCAATATTGGCAAGAAGTCGGTGGAGCGGGCCTACGGGACGTTGATTGGCGCGGCGCTGGGGCTGGCGGTGGTAGCGCAGGAAAACTACTTGGGCATGCCGCTGCTGACCTACGTGATGATGTCTCTGATTTGCGGCTTTTTTGCTTATCACGCCATTGGCAAAGGGGGTTACACGGCGCTGTTGTCGGCGATCACGCTGTTCATTGTCGCGGGGCATGGCGACAACCCGATCACCGACGGGCTGTGGCGCACCGTGGACATTCTGATCGGTATCGTCCTGGCGCTGGCATTCTCCTTCGCTTTACCGCTGTATGCGGTGTATTCGTGGCGCTACAACCTGGCCAGCGGGTTGCGAGATTGCGCCAAGGTATATGAGCGCATCAGCAGCGGGCAGTCGATCGCAGCCGACGAGCATTTGAAGCTGACGGCGCGACTTAATGCGACGATGCTGCAATTGCGCTCACTGATGCCTTCAGTGTCGAAAGAAGTGAAGATTTCGCTGGTGGAACTGGACGCGATCCAGGGGCATTTCCGGATGTGCCTGAGCACGCTGGAAATTCTCTCCAACCTACGCCCGGCTGATATCGGGAATGTGGGCATGAACGCTGAGCAGCGCAGGATCCGGCGCATGCTCATCGGCATGGCGAGAGCCCTGCAGAGCGGTGCGACGGAGCGCCTGGAACGCCCGAGCGAATCCCTGGCGGTGGGTCCCGAAGCGCCCGCGGCATCTGCCGATGTGCTGGGCTATCAGCTGATGAATCGGCAACTGGCGCTGAACATTGAAGGGCTGCAACAGCGCTTGGCAAAGACGGCGAAGAAGTGGAAAATCTGAGTTTCTACGCCGCTTTCTCTTGCTGAAAAATCAGTAAACCGAAGGTACCACCATGTCCCGTGGCACCGGTGCACGCAGATAGTTGGCGTTGTATTCGCGCTCCGGCAGCACCACTTGTGGCGCTTGCGTATCGCCACGCGGGATCTGTTCGAGCAAGTGACGAATGCAATTCAATCGCGCGCGCTTCTTGTCGTCGGCCTCGACGATCCACCACGGCGCCACCTCGCTGTGGGAGCGAGTCAGCATTTCTTCTTTGGCACGGGTGTAGTCTTCCCAGCGGCGTCGGGACTCAAGGTCCATTGGCGAGAGTTTCCATTGCTTCAACGGGTCGTGGATACGCATCAGAAAGCGGCGGTATTGCTCATCGTCGGTGATGGAAAACCAGTACTTGATGAGGATGATTCCGGAACGCACCAGCATCTTTTCGAACTCGGGAACGGTGCGGAAAAACTCTTCATATTCGTCGCTATCACAAAAGCCCATGACTCGCTCGACACCGGCGCGGTTGTACCAGCTGCGGTCGAACAGGACCATCTCGCCAGCTGCCGGCAGGTGAGAGACATAGCGCTGAAAATACCACTGCGTACGTTCGCGTTCGCTTGGGGCAGTCAGCGCAGCGACCCGGCAAACCCGTGGGTTGAGGCGCTGGGTAATGCGTTTGATCGCACCACCTTTGCCTGCGGCATCACGCCCTTCAAACAGCACCACCACTTTGAGTTTCTGACTGACAACCCAATCCTGCAATTTGACCAGTTCACCTTGCAGGCGCAGCAATTCGCGGAAATACAGGCGTCGATCGATGCCTTTGGGCACTTCCTCGCCCAGATCGGCAAGCAGACCATCCAGGCGCGCGTCGTCGTATTCCATTTCCAGCTCTTCATCGAAGCTGTCGAGGATGTCGGCGTGGATGTAGCGGGCGGTTTCGGATAGATCCAGAGGCTGGCTATCGGTCATGGCAGGGCTCCCGGCGCGGGTTGAGAGAGTCAGGGGACCTGATTTAGACACGCAGGGAGTGACAGCTGAATGACAAAACGGTGACTGCTGGGAAAAGTCCTACATATAACGTTGCGGGCCTACAGCTTCCCGGTGGTTTCAAGCACCCGCGGTCTCGACCGTGATTTGCTGAATCGCCCGGAACGGCGCCAACAGTGATTCATCGGCCTGCGCAGAAGTGATCAACCGCCATTCGCGTTCGATAGGCGTCCAGTGTTGCTGGCGGGCGCGGCCGAGCTTGTCGGCGTCGGCGAGAACGAAAATCTGCGCCGCGCGCCGGATGATGCACTCTTTGAGATAGGCCTGCAGGTCGCTGGCTTCGCACAAGCCGAACTCCGCGACCACGCCATCTGCGCCCATGAACGCTTTGTCGACACTCAGACGACTGAGGGTCAGTTCGGCGAGCGGGCCCAGTGTGCTCATGCTTGAACCGCGCAGGTCGCCACCAATCAGCGTCAGCCTGATACCCGGCGCGTTGGCCAGGGTCATTACCGCGAGCAAGTTGTTGGTCACCACGTGCACGTTCTGCCGCGAGCAAAGATGCAAGGCCAGGGCCGCGCAGGTGGTGCCACCGTCGAGCAGTACAGTGTCACCATCCTCGACATGCATCGCAGCAGCCTTGGCAATGGCGTCTTTCTGGTCTCGCTGGGCAGCCTTGCGCTCTTCCAGCGAGGCCTCCGGCTCATGCACGCCAATCAGCGCAGTGGCACCGCCGTGGGTGCGCACCAGATGCCGCTGTTTGGCGAGCATGGTCAGGTCACGCCGCACCGTGGCTTCCGATACGCCAAGGGTGGCGCTCAGTTGCTCGACATTGGTGTCGCGTGCGCGTACCAATTCGAGAATGGCGCGATGACGATCAACGGCTTTCATGGACAGCCTCGTGGCACAAAGGCCGATGATCTTACACGACCCAGGTACAACAGCTCATCCCCGGCGCGTGGCCAGTTCGGCGCCCTGGCGCAACGCTTCCAGCAAACTGCGCTCGTCGGCAATGCCTTTGCCGGCGATATCGAATGCGGTGCCGTGATCCACTGAAGTCCGGATCACTTCCAGGCCCACAGTCACGTTGACGCCCGCTTCCAGGCCAAGCACCTTCACCGGGCCATGGCCCTGGTCGTGATACATCGCCACCACCAGATCGAAATCACCACGACCGGCGCGGAAAAACAGAGTGTCGGCAGGCAATGGCCCGGTCACGTCCAGACCTTGCTCCTGCAGCAGCTTCACTGCCGGGATGATCTTCTCTTCTTCCTCGCCATAACCGAACAGGCCGTTCTCGCCGGCATGCGGGTTGATGCCACAGACGCCAATCCGCGGTCTGGCGATGCCGGCCTTGATCAACGTCGCGTTGCCACGTTCGATGGTCCGCTGGACCAGCCCTGGTTCGATCTTGCGAATCGCGTCGATGATGCCAATGTGCGTGGTCACATGAATGACGCGCAGTTGCGGCGCGACCAACATCATCGACACTTCTTCGACGTTGGTCAGGTGCGCGAGCATCTCGGTATGACCAGGATATTTATGCCCGCCCGCATGCAGGGCTTCCTTGTTCAGCGGCGCGGTGCAGATCGCGTCGATCTGTTTCGCTTCGGCCAGTTGCACGGCGCGGGCGATGTACTGATAGGCGCCATCACCGGCAATCGGCGACAGCTGGCCGAATGGCAGGTCGGCCGGTATCAGGTCCAGGTCGATGCAGTCGATGACACCCGGCTCATACTGTGCTTCGGCGGCTTCCTTGATGCGACGAATCTTCGCGCTGCCCTTGACGATCTGGTTGGCCAGCTCCAGGCGCTTAGCGTCGCCGATCACCAGCGGCCGACACTGTTGATAGACCACGTCATGGGTCAGGCTTTTAACGATGATTTCCGGGCCAACGCCGGTGGCGTCGCCCATGGTGATGCCGATGATGGGCAAATAGTTACTCATGATTTTTTACCTTGTTGCGCAGGATTCGGTACCGAGCCTGAGGAGTATTCCTCAGGCTCTACAGCGTTATTCATGTGCAGCCATGCCGCGTACAGCGCGTGATCGGTGCCGAACGCACCCGCTTTGGTCACCACCCCGGGCTGGTAACCGTCACGGGTGGAAATCGGACGCCCAAAGGCTACGCCCGCTTCGATTTCGCAGAGCAGTTGCAAGCTGCCGATGCCCACTGCGGCAAGCATGGCGCGGGCGGTTTCGCCACCGGTCGCGACCAGCCCGCCGACATGGCCGAAATGCGGGCGCACCAGCGCAGCAAGCAGGGTCGACAATCGCGCACCTTCAGCCGGATCGAACGCTTCGTCGCGGCCGATGCGCAGCAGCAAATCATCGCCGCGACGCAGGGACTCACCGATGCGGATTTCCCAACCGGCCCAATCCGGGTGTGCCATGCCTTGGCGTAATACTGCGGGCGGCACCACCAGTTCACCGATGGCTGCGCGCTCCTTGAGCATTGCGCACTGCCGCTCGGAAACAGCGGACAGGCTGCCCACCAGCACCAGCGTCGGCGCGTGTTTCTCACGCGCGAACGCGGGACGTTGCGCAGCGTTCGCCAACCGTTCGGGCAATGCAGCGATCTCGCGCGCCAGGCCCCCGGAGCCGACCCAGAACAGCGGTTCGCTCGACTGTGTGGTGATCGCCGCCAGAATCTGCAGATCCTCGGTATTTTGCGCATCGACGATCAGTGCTTGCACGTCGCTGTTGGCGACCTCGGCGATATGCGCGGCCAGCGCCTGAGAATCCCCACGCAAGGATTCAAGCGTCAGCCTGGCGGTGCGCAGACCGGCGCCGGCAAGCAGCACGTCGATATCCGCCGGGCGGTCAGCATGTTCAAGCTTCCAGGTGTCGGTGGTTTCCAAAGGCTGGCCGTTGACCAGCACTTTGCCTTGCAGCGTCGTGCGGCCGGTTGCCGGAAACGCCGGGGCGACGATGGCCAGACCGGCCTGCGGTTGAAGCGCCGCGACTTCCGCAGCCCAGTTACCGCGCAAGGTCGAGTCGATTTTCTTGTACAAGCGTTGTCCGGGCTTGAGCAGCGTCTGGTACGCCAACAGCGTGCTGTCAGCCGCCTGCGCTTCAGACAGGCGCCGGGTATCGGTGTCGATGGCAATCACGCTGGCATCACCGGTGTCATGCGACGCATCGAGGGTCACTACCGTGCTCAGTCCGGCGCTGGCAAAAGCGATCGCACAATCGGCCGCTCCCGACAGATCATCGGCAATGATCAGCAATGTCATCGGATGGCCTCCCGCTCGGCGCTCACCTTGATCTCCTGATCAGCGTGACGCTCTTTGTAGCGTTTGGCGATCGTCGCGGTAAGAATCGGCGATAGAACAGCTGTCACCACCACACATGCAGCCACCAGTAACGTCGCAGAATTGGCGGCTTCGGTGTAGACCGGATTGGCGGCCGCCACCAATGCAGGCACCGCGGCAGCATTGCCGGCGGTATTGGCAGCAGCGACGCCGGCCACCCCGGTGCCCCCTGAAATCCGGTCGGCGAAATACAGCGGAATGCCAGTCAGCACCACCACCGCCAGACCTAGGCCAATGCCCAGCAAGCCGGCCTGCCAGACCTTGTGCAGGTCCAGGCTGGCACCCAGCGCCAGGGCGAAGAACGGGATCATCACCGGTACGGCCTTGGCCAGGAAGTCACGCATTTCGCGGTCCAGATTACCCAGCAGCATGCCCAGCAACAGCGGCAGAATCGCGCCGACCAGCGTCGGCCACGGAAACGCGGCCAGACCAGCGACACCCAGGGTGACCATGGTCAGAAACGGCCCGGACTCCAGCGACATGACCGAATAGGCGCCGACATCTTCGGAGCGTCCGTACTGGCCCATCAGGGCCATGTACAAGCCGCCATTGGTGTCGTTCATCGCCGCGACCACCGCCAGCGTCGACAGGCCGGCGAAAATGCCCGAACTGATCGGCTGCTCACCCAGGAAGTGCCCCATGATCACGCCGATCACGATGGCCGTACCGACCTTGGTGCCGAACAGCACACCGCCCTTTTTCAACAGATAGGGTGTGGCCTTGATATCGATGCTGGCGCCCATGCACACATAGAACACCGCCAGAATGGGCAATGAACCGGTGAACAGTGCATTGGTGAAAGAGCCGAAGAATTTCGGCATGTCAGGCAGAAACGTTGCGACCAGCGAGCCGATCAGCAAAGGCACGATCATCATGCCGCCGGGTACACGTTCAATGGTGCGCTTGATAGGAATCTGGGCCACGGGAGCACTCCTTGTTTTTATGTGTGTAGCGATGCGTGGTGCAACAGCTAAATGCTTGAAATTGACCGAACCGATCATTTTTATGATCGATTCACGCAAATCAGCTTATTCCATTCACACAAAACGCGCAAACCGATCATTTACGTGATTGGTTTGAGCATTAAGCAAAAACGTTCTACAGCCTCTGGAGGGACAACCACTCGACGTAGCCGGAACGGGCTGGCAGGCTGCTACCGAGTGCAGACTGAAATCACCGGAGCCCAGCATGTCCCACGCCTACAGCCCGCAGGAATGGCAACTCAGACAAGAGCTGGCCGCCTGTTATCGCCTGATCGCACATTACAAAATGACCGATCTGATCTTCACCCATCTGTCCTTGCGCATTCCCGGCCCCGACCACCATTTTCTGATCAACCCCTATGGGCTGCTGTTCGAAGAGATCACCGCGTCGAACCTGGTGAAAATCGACCTTCACGGCAACAAGGTCGAGTTCTCGCCCTACTCGGTCAACCCGGCAGGGTTCGTGATTCACAGCGCGATTCACAGCGCCCGGGAGGACGCGCACTGCGTGCTCCATACCCATACCAAGGCAGGCTGCGCGGTGGCAGCGCAGGAGGCTGGACTGTTGCCGGTAAACCAGATCTCCATGGAGTTCTACGATCGCGTCGGCTACCACGATTACGAAGGCATCGCGTTGGATCTCAGTGAGCAGCGGCGCCTTGTCGCTGACCTGGGCGATAACTCGGTGATGATCTTGCGTAATCACGGCTTATTGACCGTAGGCGACAGCGTTAAGCAGGCGTTTCTGCGTATGTATTATCTGGAGAAAGCCTGCGAGATTCAGGTGACCGCGCAAGCGGGCGGCAGCCTGCTCTTGCCGCCGGAGCAAGTGTGTCGGCGCACGGAAAGACAATTCAACGCGCCAGGACAAGGCGTCGCGGAGGATCAATTGAGCGATCTCGATGCCACGAACTTTGCCTGGGCTGCGTTGCTGCGGCTGCTCGATCGGGTGGCGCCGGATTACAAGACCTGAACCGGCCACGCTTGTAGCGGTTCGGCTTGCTAGCGGTGGCGCCCTCGAGGGCGCCGCCGTGCGGCTATAGGGGGCGGCAGACCTGGGTCCTGCAGCAATGCTTCGCAACGGGTAACATCACCCGCCTGCCGAAGGAGATTCGCCCCTTGCCCGACACTCGCTCCCCCGCCCTTGATGACATTGACCGCCAACTGATCGCCGCCTTGCAGATCAATGCTCGCGAGCCGGTCGCCAACCTCGCTCGTCAGCTGGGCATCGCCCGGACCACGGTCACCTCGCGCCTGGCGCGTCTGGAAAAATCAAAAATCATCACCGGCTACGGCGTGCGCCTGAGTCAGCGCGTGGTCGATGGCGGACTGCAGGCGTATGTCGGCATAACCGTGCAACCGCGCTCCGGCAAGGAGGTGCTGCGCCGGCTGACCGCTCTGGCCCAGGTGCAGCAATTGTGTGCGGTGAGCGGCGAGTTCGACTATGTGGCCTGGCTGCGCACCGATTCGCCGGAACAACTGGATCAATTGCTGGACCTGATCGGCAGTGTCGATGGGGTGGAAAAGACCACCACATCTATCATCCTCAGCAGCAAGATTGATCGCGGGCAACCGGTGTGAACAAAAGAAATCGTCGTTATGCCTGGTAGGCTCGTCACTTTGACGCACTTGTCTACATAACGACGACACTCTGCGCCTTATTAACGTCTCAACTGTTATCTAGACTTGTTCACTTTCGCGCCACAGCCGAACAAGGTCAGCCATGAAGAACAATCGCCACCCCGCCGACGGTAAAAAACCGATCACGATTTTCGGCCCGGACTTCCCGTTCGCCTTCGACGACTGGATCGAGCACCCCGCGGGCCTGGGCAGCATCCCGACGGAAAACCATGGCAAGGAAGTGGCGATCGTCGGTGCCGGTATCGCTGGTCTGGTCGCAGCTTATGAGCTGATGAAGCTGGGCCTCAAGCCGGTCGTCTACGAAGCCTCGAAGATGGGTGGCCGCCTGCGCTCGCAGAAGTTCGAAGGCGCCGAGGGCGTCATCGCCGAGTTGGGTGGCATGCGCTTTCCTGTGTCGTCCACCGCGTTCTACCACTACGTCGACAAGCTGGGCCTGGAATCGAGCCCCTTCCCCAACCCGCTGACTGCCGCCTCTGGCAGCACCGTGATCGACCTGGAAGGCACCACTCACTACGCACAGAAACTGTCGGACTTGCCTGCGCTGTTTCAGGAAGTGGCCGACGCCTGGGCCGACGCGCTGGAAGACGGCTCGCAGTTCGCCGACATTCAGCAAGCCATACGCGATCGTGATGTGCCGCGCCTCAAAGCGCTGTGGGACAAGCTGGTGCCCTTGTGGGATGACCGCACTTTCTACGACTTCGTCGCCACTTCCAAGGCGTTCGCCAAACTGTCGTTCTACCACCGCGAGGTGTTCGGCCAGGTGGGTTTCGGCACGGGCGGCTGGGACTCGGACTTCCCCAACTCGATGCTGGAAATCTTCCGCGTGGTCATGACCAACTGCGACGATCACCAGCATCTGATCGTCGGCGGCGTGGAACAGGTTCCACTGGGCATCTGGCGGCATGCGCCTGAGCGTTGCGCACACTGGCCAGCAGGCACCAGCCTCTCGACCTTGCACAGCGGCGCGCCGCGTACCGGCGTCAAACGTATCGCCCGTGCGCCTGACGGCAAGTTCGCGGTCACGGATAACTGGGGCGACACCCGCCATTACGACGCGGTGCTGGCGACGTGCCAAAGCTGGCTGCTGACCACCCAGATCGAATGCGAAGAGACGCTGTTCTCGCAGAAGATGTGGATGGCCCTGGACCGCACCCGCTACATGCAGTCGTCGAAAACCTTCGTCATGGTCGATCGGCCATTCTGGAAGGACAAGGACCCGGAAACCGGCCGCGACCTGATGAGCATGACGCTGACTGACCGCCTGACCCGGGGCACCTACCTGTTCGATAACGGCACCTATTCCAACGGCACCGAGAAGCCAGGGGTGATCTGTCTGTCGTACTCGTGGATGAGCGATGCACTGAAAATGCTGCCGCACCCGGTGGAAAAGCGCGTCAGCCTGGCGCTCGGTGCGCTGAAAAAGATTTATCCGAAGGTCGACATCGCCGCGCGCATCATCGGCGACCCCATCACCGTATCGTGGGAAGCCGACCCGCATTTCCTCGGAGCCTTCAAGGGCGCGCTGCCTGGTCACTATCGCTACAACCAGCGGATGTATGCGCACTTCATGCAAAAGGACATGCCCGACGAGCAGCGCGGGATTTTCATCGCCGGCGATGACGTCTCATGGACACCCGCCTGGGTCGAAGGCGCGGTGCAGACCTCGCTCAACGCGGTGTGGGGCATCATGACCCATTTCGGTGGCCAGACTCATGCCGAAAACCCTGGACCGGGCGACGTGTTCCACGAAATCGGTCCTATTGTGTTGCCGGAATAAGGAGTCTGCCATGCGTGTCGCCCTCTACCAATGCCCGCCACTGCCGCTGGACATCCAGGCCAATCTGCAGCGCCTCAACACCCAGGCGATTGAAGCGGCGGCGCAAGGTGTAGCGTTGCTGGTGTGCCCGGAGATGTTCCTCAGCGGCTACAACATAGGAGCGCAGGCAGCGCGTACGCTGGCGCAATCGAGCGACGGTCCGGCCGCCCAGGCGATCGCTGCGATGACCCGGGCAACCGGGGTCGCCATTCTCTACGGGTATCCGGAATTGAGTGCCCAAGGGCAGGTCTACAACGCGGTGCAGTTGATTGACGCTCACGGGGCACGCCTGTGCAATTACCGTAAGACGCATCTGTATGGTGAGCTGGATAAATCCATGTTCAGTGCGGGGGAAGAGCATTACCCGGTCGTTGAATTCAATGGCTGGAAGCTTGGTTTACTCATCTGCTACGACGTGGAGTTTCCGGAGAATACCCGGCGTCTGGCGCTGGCGGGCGCGGACCTGATTCTGGTGCCGACCGCCAACATGGCGCCCTATGACTTTGTCGCCGAGGTCACCGTGCGCGCCCGGGCATTCGAGAATCAGTGTTATCTGGTTTACGCCAACTATTGCGGCAGCGAGGATGACATTCATTACTGCGGCCTCAGCAGCATCTGTGCGCCAGACGGTAAACAGATCGGCCTCGCCGCACAGGATGAAGTGTTGGTGGCAGCGGATCTGGATCGCTTGCTGATGAGCGAGTCGCAGGCGATCAACACCTATTTCAAGGATCGCCGGCCAGGGTTTTATTCGGGGCTGCTGAAGTAACCTGCGTACCTGCAACCGCACGGCTTGCCGGTGTTGGCGCCCTCATAATGGCCGCCTCGGGCAAGCCGTGCGACGGCAACGGTCCGCCCACCCTGTACCAACCGGCTGCTGACATAAATCACCCTGTCGTTGGTAATCCGCTAGCATGACTCCTCAACTGACAGAGTCCGTGCGAAAACCGTCATGCCTGCGTCCGATTCGTCCACAACCCGCTCCCTGACCTTATCCAACGGCTTGCGTATCATGCTGTGCTCTGCGCCGCGCCTGAAGCGTTGCGCGGCCGCATTGCGGGTGGCCGCTGGCAGTCATGACGTGCCAGAGCAGTGGCCGGGGCTGGCGCATTTTCTGGAGCATTTGTTCTTCCTCGGCACGGCGCGTTTTCCTGCCGACGAAAACCTCATGGCCTACGTGCAGCGCCACGGCGGTCAGGTCAATGCGAGCACCCGCGAGCGCACCACCGATTTCTTCTTTGAGCTTGCGCCTGCCCCGTTTGCCGGTGGCCTGGATCGCCTGTGCGAGATGCTTGCTCACCCGCGCATGAGCGTGGTCGATCAACTGCGCGAACGAGAGGTGCTGCACGCGGAGTTTATCGCCTGGTCGCGGGACGAAGCTTCGCGCGCGCAGGTCAAGCGCTTGTTACCTATTTCGCCGAAGCATCCCTTGCGCGGGTTCCACGCGGGCAACCGCTTCAGCCTGCCTGTGCCGCGTCCGGCGTTTCAGCAGGCACTGCGGCACTTTTATGAAAAATTTTATCAGGCCGGTCAAATGACTTTGAGCCTCGCCGGACCGCAGTCGCTAGACGAGCTGCAGGAATTGGCGACAACCTTTGGTGGACTTTTCACTGCGGGCACTCGGATCGCACAACAGAAGCCGCCGACGCTGATGGATGAGTTCTCCGCACAGCGTGCGCAGACCGATCTGCGTCAGATGCATCTGATGTTTGTGTGCGAAGCATTGCCCCAAGGACATCAGCAAGCCGCGGCGTTTTTCTGCACCTGGGTGAACAACCCTCAGCCGGGAGGGCTGGTCGCGCACCTACGTGATCATGGGCTGATCGAATCGCTCAAGGCTGAGGTGATATATGAATTTGGCGGGCAGGTTTTGCTGGGTATCGATATCGGCCTGAAAAGCGCTATCGCGAGCAAGCTCTCTGCTCCAAGGGGAACGCCTTCACCTGTAGGAGCGAGCTTGCTCGCGATGCCTTCTCACCAGACTGCACAGATTTCAAGCCTGATTTTCAACTGGCTGGCCTTCTTCAAGACTCACTACACGCCGCTGCTCGCCGAATACGCCCTGCTCGAGCAGCGCCGCCTGGCTGTCGGCAGCGCATTGTCCCTCGCAAGGCACTTCAGCGCCGAAACCGTCAGCGTCGATCAGGCCGTCTGCGCACTCGATGCGCTACTGGGGCAGCTCACCCCGCAAAGGCTTCTGCAGGCACCATCGGCAATGCCGGTGTGCGAGACCATCGGTTGGCATCTACCCGAACCCAATCCTTTTTTACGTGCGGCCAGTGTGCCAGCACATCCATTTGCGCCCCCGCCGTCGTTCAGCTTCAGCGACAGCCTGCCCGTAAGCGGCGAGGCTAACGTCTATCTGCGCTGGACGCTGCATTCGGCGCAGCCAATGCTCGCCCTGATGCTCAGCGACAGCCTCAAAACCTTGACTGCCGACGCCCTGCAAGCGGGGGTCGCGCTGACGTTTTCCGCTTACGGCAGCCATTGGCAACTCAAGCTGACCGGGTTGGCCGACCCTATGCCAGACGTTCTCGGCCACGCCCTGAAGCTGCTGAGTCAGCCGGCGCCACAGACCCTGCTGCGCTACGGGCAAGCGGATCCCGAACCCGCCCTCATCCCGATCCGCGAGCTGCTCAAAACGTTGCCTGATCATTTTCTGAACAGCCCTGCCGGTGTTGAAACCAATGAGTTGCAGCGTGTCTGGGCCGAGGCCAGATGGATGGGCTTCGCTACCGGGCTGGGGGAGCAAAGCCAGCACGCCTTGACCCATGCCATGCAAGCGGTGCCGGGCAAGCCGGACCCTGCTCCGCTGCACTTGCCCGCTCAGACCCCAGTTCAAAGCTGGCAGACGCAGGCATCCGAATCCTCCGAGAATGCGGTGCTGGTGTTTTACCCCGCGCCCTCGCCCCCTATCGAGAACGAGGCGATATGGCGATTGTTTGCGCACCTGGTCCAGGCACCGTTCTACCAGCGCCTGCGTGTCGACATGCAGTTGGGCTACGCAGTATTCAGTGGTTTCCGACAGATTGCCGGTCACAGTGGAATGTTGTTCGGTGTGCAGTCGCCCACTGCCAGCGTGGGTCAGCTGTTCGAACACATCGAAACATTCATGAGCACTCTGCCCGGATTGATTGAAAACACTGATCTGTCTGCGCAAATCACGGCGCTTGGGGATCAGCTAGACCTGAACAGCATGGACAGCCAATCGGCAGGTGAAATGCTCTGGCAGGCCCATCTCGCCGGATACCGGGCCGATTACCCGGCAAGCCTGCAATATTCGTTCGCACAATTGCAGCGTGACCACTTGCTGCTGGTCGCCAGTCGGGTAGCGCTACCCGGGGCAGCGCGCCTTTATCTAGCGAATCGCTCTAGCCCAAGCGGATCGCCGCGTGAGAGGGCTTGATCGTTGCTTGAAATGCAAAAAGCTTTATCCAATATTTCATCATTGGCGCCCCGATAATTTTAGTAACATAGCTCCCTAAGCATTGGAACGTCTCCTCTCGCAGGTGTACTAAAGATGTACTCACCCACCGTTGCATTAACCCAGAAGGAGTCTTTTATGTGGACTAAACCTGCTTACACTGATCTGCGTATCGGCTTTGAAGTCACCATGTACTTCGCAAGCCGTTGATTTCTGCGCGGTGAGAAGCCTCGGTTCGCCGGGGCTTTTTTGTTACAGGATTATTGATTAATCATTCAGGGCTCACGGGCGCGGCGTTTGCGCGCAGCACCGGCCCCTGAGTACGGAGCACACATGCACATCCAGATTCTCGGTTCGGCCGCAGGCGGCGGTTTCCCCCAGTGGAACTGCAACTGCGTCAACTGCGCAGGTTTTCGCGACGGCAGCCTGCGCGCTCACGCTCGCACTCAATCGTCGATTGCCCTGTCAGATGACGGCGTGAACTGGGTCTTGTGCAACGCCTCCCCGGATATTCGCGCTCAACTGCAAGGTTTCGCGCCCATGCAGCCCAACCGTGGGCTGCGCGACACCGGCATCAGCGCAATCATCCTGATGGACAGCCAGATCGACCACACCACCGGCCTGCTGAGCCTGCGCGAGGGTTGCCCGCATCAGGTCTGGTGCACGGACATGGTCCATGAAGACCTGAGCACCGGCTTTCCTCTGTTCAACATGCTCAAGCACTGGAACGGCGGCCTGAGCTGGAACCGTATCGAACTGCAAGGCAGCTTCGTGATCCCGGCCTGTCCAAACCTGCGCTTCACCCCGTTTGCGCTGCGCAGTGCCGCCCCGCCCTACTCGCCGCACCGCTTCGATCCGCATCCGGGCGACAACATCGGCCTGATGGTCGAGGATCTGAAAACCGGCGGCAAGCTGTTCTACGCCCCGGGGCTGGGCAAGGTCGATGATGCCCTCATGGAAAAGATGAGCGGCGCCGACTGTCTGCTGGTGGACGGCACAATGTGGGACGACGATGAAATGCAGCGTCGCGGCGTCGGCACCCGCACTGGCACGCAGATGGGCCATCTGGCGCAGAACGGCCCCGGCGGCATGCTCGAAGTGCTGGAGAAACTCCCCCGCCAACGCAAAGTGCTTATTCACATCAACAACACCAATCCGATTCTCGACGAAGATTCGCCCGAGCGCGCTGAGCTGGCACGCCGCGACGTTGAAGTGGCCTTTGATGGCATGAGCATCGAGCTGTAGCAACACGGCTTGCGGGCGGTAGCGACCTTCAGCCTGTCACCGCCGGCAAGCCGGACTGCTACAGAGTCTGCAGTGAGCCAGTGCCTGGTGCAGACGCGTTGGAATACACCACAGAACCTGCGACGGCTGATTAAGGAATGTGTGACATGACTGAGCCAACGGCACTGTCCCCCGCTGAATTCGAACAGGCCCTGCGTGCCAAGGGCGCGTACTACCACATCTATCACCCGTTTCATGTGGCAATGTACGAAGGCCGCGCCACCCGCGAACAGATTCAGGGCTGGGTCGCCAACCGCTTTTACTATCAAGTGAACATCCCGCTCAAGGACGCCGCGATCCTTGCCAACTGCCCTGACCGGGAAATCCGCCGCGAATGGATTCAGCGCCTGCTCGACCACGACGGGGCGCCTGGAGAAGACGGCGGTATCGAAGCCTGGTTGCGTCTGGGTCAGGCGGTCGGGCTGGACCCGGACCAACTGCGTTCGCAAGAGCTGGTCCTACCCGGTGTTCGTTTCGCCGTCGACGCTTATGTGAATTTCGCCCGCCGTGCCAACTGGCAGGAGGCCGCCAGCAGCTCGCTGACCGAACTGTTCGCGCCGCAGATCCACCAGTCGCGCCTGGACAGCTGGCCGCAGCATTACCCCTGGATCGACCCGGCCGGCTACGAATATTTCCGCACCCGCCTGGGCCAGGCCCGCCGCGACGTGGAACATGGCCTGGCGATCACCCTGCAGCACTACACCACTTGGCAAGGCCAGCAGCGCATGCTGGAAATCCTGCAGTTCAAACTCGACATATTGTGGAGCATGCTGGACGCCATGAGCATGGCGTACGAGCTGAATCGCCCGCCTTATCACAGCGTCACCGATCAACGCGTCTGGCACAAAGGAATCGCCCTATGACCTTCGACCGCGCACACGTGCCTAGCTGGCGTCGCGGCTATCGCTTCCAGTTCGAGCCTGCACAGAACGGCCACGTATTGCTGTACCCCGAAGGCATGATCAAGCTCAACGAGAGTGCCAGTGAAATCGGCGGGTTGATTGATGGTCAGCGTAGCGTCGAGGCGATCATCGGCCTGCTTGACGAGAAATTCCCTGGCGTTCCCGAACTCGGCACCGATGTCGAGCAATTCATGGAGGTCGCGCGTGCAGAACACTGGATCGAACTTGCCTGAGTCGACGGTAGCCGAGCCCAACGTGCACATTCCGCCCACCCCACCCGTGGGGCTGCCACTGTGGCTGCTCGCCGAGCTGACCTATCGCTGCCCGCTGCAATGCCCGTACTGCTCCAACCCGCTGGATTTTGCCAAGCAGGGCCAGGAGCTGAGCACCGAGCAGTGGTTCAAGGTCATGGCCCAAGCCCGGCAGATGGGCGCGGCGCAGATCGGCTTTTCCGGCGGTGAGCCGCTGGTTCGACAGGATCTGGCAGCGCTGATAGCCGAGGCTCGTCGCCTGGGTTTCTACACCAACCTGATCACCTCCGGGATCGGCCTGACCGAGCAAAAGATCATCGACTTCAAAGAGGCCGGCCTGGACCACATCCAGATCAGCTTCCAGGCCAGCGATGAGCAAGTGAACAACATGCTCGCAGGCTCGAAAAAAGCCTTCGCGCAGAAGCTGGAAATGGCCCGTGCGGTGAAGAAACATGGCTACCCGATGGTGCTCAACTTCGTCACGCACCGGCATAACATCGACAAGATCGACAAGATCATCGAGCTCTGCGTGGCGCTGGAAGCGGACTTCGTCGAATTGGCCACCTGTCAGTTCTACGGCTGGGCGCAGCTCAACCGCGTTGGCCTGCTGCCGACCAAGGATCAACTGGTGCGTGCCGAACGCATCACCAACGAGTACCGGGTAAAACTGGCCGCCGAGAACCATCCAGTCAAACTGATCTTCGTCACCCCCGACTATTACGAAGAGCGCCCGAAAGCCTGCATGAACGGCTGGGGCAACCTGTTCCTCACTGTGACCCCGGACGGCACCGCCCTGCCCTGTCACGGCGCGCGCCAGATGCCGATCCGGTTCCCCAACGTGCGCGATCACAGCATGCAGCACATCTGGTACGAGTCGTTCGGGTTCAACCGGTTTCGCGGTTATGAATGGATGCCCGAGCCGTGCCGCTCCTGCGATGAAAAGGAAAAGGACTTCGGCGGCTGCCGCTGCCAGGCCTTCATGCTGACGGGCGATGCCAGCAACGCCGACCCGGTGTGCAGCAAGTCGCCGCAACACGGCTTGATCACCCAAGCGCGCGACGAAGCCGAGTATGCTAGCCAGACCATTGAGCAACTGGCCTTTCGCAATGAACGAAACTCGCGCCTCATCGCAAAATCCTGATCTGTTTTCTGCCGCCCAGGCCGTGGCGGCAGGCATTGATTTCGCCGAGTTGAGCGTCAGTCCCGCTGGGCTGTTCTGGAATGAATTTCGCCCGCAGGATGCAGCTTCGCGCATATGGCGCCGGAGCAACGGCGTCACCTCTTGCCTGACGCCCGATGGCTTCAGCGTCCGCAGCCGGGTCTATGAATACGGCGGCGGTTCGTTCTGCCTGACCGACGACGCGGTGGCCTTCGTCAACGAAGCCGACCAGCAGATCTACCTCCAGCCGTTTGCCTGCGACACCCCCCTGGCCCTCACCCAAGGCGACAAGCGCTACGGCGATCTGCGCTTTGCCCGTGGGCAGATTCTGGCGGTCGAGGAAGATCAGGACGTGCATCGCCTGATTGCCATCGAGCTGATGAGCGGCCGGCGTGACGTTCTTGCCGAAGGCGCGGATTTCTACGCATCACCGATCCTGAGCCCTGATGCAGATCGATTGGTCTGGATCGAGTGGTGGCGTCCGCACCAACCCTGGACGTCGACCCGACTCATGAGCGTCGAGCGCCTGGCCGACGGCAACTGGGGTCGAGCACGCTGCCTGGCCGGCGGACTGGGGCTGGAGGCACTGCAACAGCCGCGCTTTGACGCTCAAGGCCGCTTGTATTGCCTGACCGATCGCGGCGGGTTCTGGCAGCCGTGGGTGGAAACGCTGGAAGGCCTGGAGTCGTTACCCGCAGCCACGGCCGATCACGCGCCTGCACCTTGGCAGCTGGGCGGTTCGAGCTGGCTGCCGCTGAACGCTGGCGCGTACCTGGCGACCTGGTCCGAAGAGGGTCAGGGCGTGCTGGGCATACGCTCAGGCGATGGATCGGTGGAAGATTTGGGCGGTGACTACAGCCGCTTTCGCAGCCTGGCGACGGATGATCAGTTCATCTACTGCATCGCGGCATCGGCGGTCAGCCCGTCTGCGGTGATCGCCGTGAGTCGATCGGATAAAAGCGTTCAAGTGCTGGCTGGCGGGGTTTCACCGCTGCCTGCCGAGCGCATCAGCCGCCCGCAAATCCTGCGCTACCCCAGCGGAGCGGGCGAGGCGCACGGCTATTTCTACCCGGCCATGAATGGCGAGGAAAAACCGCCGCTGGTGGTGTTCATCCATGGCGGCCCGACTTCGGCCTGTTACCCCGTGCTCGACCCGCGCATTCAATACTGGACGCAACGCGGCTTCGCGGTCGCCGACCTCAACTACCGCGGCAGCACCGGTTACGGTCGCGCCTATCGACAGGCACTGTTCCTTGAATGGGGGGTGGTGGATGTCGAGGATGCTTGCGCGGTGGTCGATTATCTGGGCGATCAGGGTCTCATTGATCCGGACAAGGCCTTCATCCGTGGCGGCAGCGCTGGCGGTTACACGACCTTGTGCGCCTTGGCCTTCAAGGATGTGTTCCGCGCGGGCGCAAGCCTGTACGGGGTCAGCGATCCACTGGCGCTGGCCGAGGCCACGCACAAGTTTGAAGCGGACTACCTGGACTGGCTGATCGGCGACCCCGACATCGACATGGTTCGCTACCGCGAGCGCACGCCCCTGCTGCATGCCGGGCAGATCAAGGTGCCGGTGATCTTCTTCCAGGGTGAACTCGACGCGGTGGTCGTCCCCGCCCAGACCCGTGACATGCTCAATGCGCTGCTGGAAAAGGGCATCCCGGCCGAGGGCCACTTTTACCCCGGCGAACGCCATGGCTTGCGCATGGCCAGCAACCAGGCTCACGCGCTGGAGACCGAATGGGCGTTCTATCGCAAGGTCATTGATGGTTGAAACAACCAGCGGATCCCTGGACGGCGTCGATGTGTGGACAGCCAACACCCGGTAGCAGTCCGGCTTGCCGGCGGTCGCGATCTTGAGCGCGCTATCGCCGGCAAGCCGAGCGGCTACAGGACTCGGCGCCACGACCGCAGTGCACCGTAGCCGCGAACGGAAAAGACTTACTTACGGCTGGCGATGATGTAGACCGCATGGATGATGCCGGGGAAATAGCCCAACAGGGTCAGCAGGATGTTGAGCCAGAAGGCGCCAGCGAAGCCGACTTGCAGGAACACGCCCAAGGGTGGCAGCAGGATTGCGATGATGATGCGAATGATATCCATGGGTGCAGCTCCAGATTAGTGAGATGGCCCATTCGAGCCACACAGCTAATCGACCCTGTGAGGTTTCAGGGGTTCCGCCCGGAATATCACCAAGCCATCACTTGGCAGACAAAAAAACGCCCCGCGCCAAGGTGACCGGCGCGGGGCGAAGCGTACAAAACGCAAGACGGTTTGAGAAAGTGTTAAAGGCCGGTCACGCCATGAGCCCTGTTGCCTGTGCCTGGCGCTGCGGGCGGGGGTGTTGAATGTCACGTGGCGGGCTCGGCACCGTTGGCTGCACAGCGCTTGCCAGGTCGTCGATCACGGCAGTGCAGGCCTGACCTCGCGCAAGCAATGCAGAACTGCGCGGGCTGCGGTTCGAATGGTCGCCCAGCACCACGATATCGGCACGTACGCCATAGGTGTCCTCGCTGAGCAAGCCACCGTGCTGGCCGACCGTGCCTCGAGCTTCATTGACTATCAGCAGGATGTTCAGCGCTCGACAGAGACTGGCCACACCCTGGACATACGCGTGGGACGCCGGGGTAACGACGCTTTGCCCCTGGATCGGCTCCAGCACCACAGCCACTGTTCGGGAGTCCACGGCAGCGTTGAGCGCGGTCAGGTCATTGAACGGCACCCGCGCGACATCGCTGGCCATTGATTCGATCAGCGCGTCGAAACGACCGCCGCTGGCGATCACCACACCACATTGGCCACGCCGGTGGCGCTCACCCCATTTGCGCGCCAGGGTCATGGCCCCGGCGAACGCATCGTGCTCATTGATGAACAAAGCCGCCTGGTCACTGCCGGTGCGCTGACGCAGGCGTTGCAGGGGGGAAAGCAACGCAGCGTGATCAAGCTCGTCGCCGTCGCAGTTTTCAGAGGGGCGCATGCGGTTGAACAGGTTCATGCGCGCAGCCCTTCCAGTGGCAAGCCCAGGAGTCGATCACTCCAGTCCTCGACACGACCGGTACGCAACCGCTTGAGCGCGATGTCCCGCCAGCGTGAGGAGAGCGCCGGGCAATCCACCAGCTTTTTCAGGCCCACATGTTCAAGGGGCTCATGATAAAAACTGCGCAGGGCCCAGGCGACGGTAAGGCCAGGATAGCTGCGCTGGATCAACTCGAATGAATCCTCAGGGCTGACGAATCCGGGCTTGAGCACGCGATAAAACCACCCACAACGCCCGGTGTCCTGGGCATGCTGCGGCAGCGCCTGGATGCCCCATGTGTGGCTCAAGCGGTAACAGGCCGAGCGCGGCTGGCTGATCTGCAGCAACGCGCCGCCCCAGCGGAACATATCGCCAAGGCAGACATGCTCTTCAGTCAGGCCGTGGGAAGACAGGTTTTCACCGAATGACGGGGCGCACCAGTCGATGTGCGGGTAATGCTTGCGCCAGTACGCATAGTGCTCGGCGGGATAGTGGTGCAGGGCGCGCTCGGGCCCGGTATGGAAGCGCGGATCACCGTGCTCGTCATTGCCAAGGCCCTGCGGCCAGAGCCACAAACGTCGGTCCAGTCGATGCTTATCGATATCGCTGATCAACCCTTGACCAAGATTTTTCGCTTTACCTATGTAAACACCATCGACTCGAACACTGTTCATCGCGCTGTACGGCCCTGTAACCCCTGTGAGTTGGGCGTAGACTATGCGCCAACAGGTCACACCACCATTTCGATTTCCCAGCCATTTCGATAAGAATTACTTATGGATTTTCGCCAACTGCGTTATTTCGTCGCGGTCTACGAAGAAGGTCATGTAGGCCGCGCCGCCGAGCGCCTGTCATTGTCACAACCGGCGCTGTCGCAACAGGTTCGTCAGCTGGAACACAGTCTCGACGTCAGCTTGTTCGAGCGCAGCAGCAAACGCCTGCTGCCGACCCTGGCCGCTCACACGCTGTACAACCATGCAGTGCCCCTGCTCGATGGCATGCAGCGGGCGCGCGACGCATTGCGCAATTTCAAAGGGCAATCGCAAAGGACGCTGGCCATCGGCGTGATGCAGACGGTGCATTCAAGCCTGGTGCCACAAATGCTGGAGCACGTGCGCAAAGCCCAGCCGCATCTGGTGGTGCAGATCTACGAGCTGAGCGCGATGGAGATCGAACGACGCCTGCTCAACGGTTCGCTGGATATCGGCATCAGCTATCTGCCGCCACGCCAGCCGGGGTTGCACGGGATGCTGCTGTACGAAGATGAACTGAAACTGGTCATCCCCAACACTCATCCATTGCGCGAATTCAAGAAAGTCTCGATGAGTCAGGCGGCCGAGCTGCCGATGTTGTTGCTGGGCGAAGAGTTTCAGGTGCGGCAGATATGGCAGAGCCAACTCGCCAATCTGGGTCGCCGCGCGCATGTGCAGGCTGAGCTGAATAACATGGCGGGGATTCTCGACAGCCTGGCACACATGAAGCTGGCCACCGTGCTTCCGGGGCGTGCGCAGGGGATCCAGGACAACGATGACTTGCTGTGGAAGCCGTTGAGCGAGCCCAGGGTGGCGCTGCAGATCGGGCTGGTGTTTCGAGATGCGCAGAGACAGCAGACAACCCTTGAGCTGCTCCGGTCTGTGCTGGAGGAAGTGGTGAACCCGACAACCGGGCCGTTTGAAGGGTCGTGATCCGGCGTGCAGGGTTTAAAAGAAGCAGATAAAAGAAAACCCCGCCGAGGCGAGGTTTTCCAGACTGTTTCCCTTTGACTTCCCTTTCTCCCCGCCATCCTGGCAGGCAATCCCTACGTGTCCCTGTTATCTGTTTGCGCATCCTGCGCTACGTCCATGTGAGTAGATTAACTTTGGATCCATTTAAGCGCTAGAGCCAATTGGCATCACGTTGTGTAAGCAAATGCTTACACAACGCCGCCTCACCTTAGAATTGCTCGGCGCTGAGCAGATACAACGGCTCGCTGCCGGCCTTCACCGACGTGGCAAGCGATTGGATGCGTGGCAACAGACGGGCGAAATAGAAGCGCGCAGTGCCCAGTTTGCTGGCGTAGAAGTCTTCCTGAGATTCTTTGCCCAGGGCTGCCTTGGCCATCATCGCCCACATGTACGCATAGGCTGTGTAGCCGAAAACATGCAAATACTCGACAGAGGCCGCACCGATCTCGTTCGGATTGCTGCGTGCGCGATCCAGCACCCAGTCGGTCAGCTCATCCAGCGTCGTCAGCGCGGCGCCGAGCGGTTTGGTGAATTCGGCCAGAGCGCTGTCGGAGGACGCGATGAACTTGCGGACCTCATCGCAGAACAGCCGGTAATAAGCGCCCCCGCTGGCCACTACTTTACGCCCCATCAGGTCCAGCGCCTGGATACCGTTGGTGCCTTCGTAGATCTGGGTGATCCGCACGTCGCGGACCAACTGCTCCTGGCCCCACTCGCGGATGTAACCGTGGCCGCCAAACACTTGCTGGCCATGCACAGTGATGTCCAGCCCCATGTCGGTCAGGAAAGCCTTGGCGACGGGCGTCAGCAGCGCAACCAATGCATCGGCACGTTCACGCACTGTCGCGTCTTCGCTGTATTTGGCGGTGTCCAGCTGCATGGCCACGTAGGTGGAGAAGGCACGACCGCCTTCATTCAGCGCTTTCATGGTCAGCAGCATACGACGCACGTCCGGGTGAACGATGATCGGGTCAGCGACCGTGTCCCTGGACTGTGCACCGGTTGGCGCTCGGCTTTGCAGACGGTCACGGGCGTACTCGATGGCGTTCTGATAAGACCGCTCGCCGGATGCCAGACCTTGAATGCCGACGCCCAGACGCTCGTAGTTCATCATCGTGAACATGGCCGCCAGGCCTTTGTTCGGCTCACCGATCAGATAACCTGCGGCCTGATCGAAATTCATGACGCAGGTGGCCGACGCCTGAATGCCCATCTTGTGTTCGATGGAGCCGCAGGAAACCGTGTTGCGCTCACCCAGACTGCCGTCGCCATTGACCATGAACTTGGGCACCAGGAACAGCGAAATGCCTTTTGGTCCCGCAGGCGCGTCCGGCAGCTTGGCCAGCACCAGGTGAATGATGTTTTCGGTGAGATCGTGCTCACCGCCAGTGATGAAGATCTTGGTGCCACTGATCAGGTAGGAGCCGTCTGCCTGAGGCTCGGCCTTGGTGCGGATGATGCCCAGATCCGTACCGGCGTGAGCCTCGGTCAGGCACATGGAACCGGCCCAGATACCTGCATACATGTTCGGCAGATACGTGGCTTTGAGCGCTTCGGTTGCGTGGGTATTGATCGAAACACAGGCGCCTGAAGTCAGCATCGGATACAGGCCGAAGGCCAGGCTCGCGGAGTTGACCATCTCTTCAACCTGCGCAGACACCGCCTTGGGCATGCCCATGCCGCCGAACTCGGGGTTGCCGCCCACGCCCACCCAGCCGCCTTCGGCGTAGGTTTTGTAGGCCTGAACGAAACCGGCCGGCGTCGTCACGGCGGTGTCTTTCCAGTGACAGCCTTCTTCATCGGCTGCGCGGCTCAGCGGCGCTACGGATTTGCCCGTGACCTTGCCCGCTTCCTCGAGGATCGCCTCGACCGTCTCGGCATCAACCGCCTCGGCCAGCTCAGGCAGCGTGGCCCAGAGCCCGGAGACGTCGAATACTTCATTGAGGACGAAGCGCATATCGCGCAACGGCGCTTTGTAGTCAGCCATGGCAAACCTCGCAAACAGCAGCAGATAACCCGGAAAAGAGACGCCGCGTGATTGCCGCGGCGCCGGTGTGTCAGTTGCTCCGAGTGTACATGAACACCATTTGCGACACATAGGGTCAGGTAGTGACCATATATCTAGTTTTGGTCACAACCAGTCGATTAATACGACAAGGCCTTCACCTGACAGTGAAAGCCTCTTCATCCGCAAGAATAGGGAAGCGTATCAGCTGGCGGCGGCCATTCTGACGGCACCGCGCTTGTTGGTCTGCCCATGGGCGATCACACAATTTCGGCCTGCGCCCTTGGCGGCATACAGCGCCTGATCGGCGGCCTTGAGTACCTCCTCAGGATTGCGATGCTCCGGCTGACGCTCGGCAACGCCAATGCTGACGGTCACTGAAACCGCCGAGGCTTGCGCGCCTGCACGGCGCTGGCGGCCCTGCTGATCGTCATTGGGGCGGTTTTCCTGATTACGCAGCTGAATCGAGTAGCTGGCGATGGTCTCGCGAATGACTTCCAGATGCGGCATGCACTCTTCCAGCGTCTTGCCGGCGAAGACGATGGCGAACTCTTCCCCGCCATAACGGTAGGCCCGCCCGCCGCCGTTGGTGATCTTCGACAATTTGCTGGCCACCAGACGCAGCACCTGATCGCCGACGTCATGGCCGTGGGTGTCGTTGAATTTCTTGAAGTGGTCGACATCGCTCATCGCCAGCACATAGTTACGACCCAGGCGCTGCATCCGCTCATTGAGCGCTCGTCGTCCCGGCAGCCCCGTGAGCTCATCGCGGAACGCCATCTGGTAAGCCTCGTGCGCGACCGCTGCGGCGATCATCAGCATCACCTGGCTGCACATGATGTTCAGCGTGAACGGCAGGATGAAGGTCTTGGGCAATGCCCAGAACAGGCCTAGCAGACCGACCAGCTGAGCAGCATGCAACGGCCGTGGCTTGCGCACGTACTGGGTGATCAGCACCGCAAAGGCCAGCAGGAAGGTGGCATAGGACAGCTGGATCAGGCTCATCCACTCGCCGTGCAGCGAAGGCCAGCGTATGTCGGCCAGCCAGGCCAACAGACCCTCCGGGAAGCTCTGCTCCATGCCGAGGGCGACACTGCCCACCGCCACGAACACCGCCAGCCGCGCCACCAGGTCCTGAAACAGGTGGGTGCGCTCTTCCCAGGCAGCATAAAGGCCATACATGACCGGTAGCAGCAGGCAACACAGATGGAACACCACCGCTGCGTCTTCACGCACCTTGCCGTTGTCGCGGTAATAGTCGGTCTGGGTGTCGAGCAGGAAATAGGCGAGGTACACCGTGATCATCAGAAACAGTTCGCGCTGGCGTTTGTACACGCCGCAATACGCACCGCCGAGCAACAGGACCAAGGTAGGAAGCACGTTGAACAGTGAGGTGAAGAACACGTTCAGGTCCTTCACGTAGGCAGCCGCAAGACCCGCAAGTAAAAGCGCAAATGACGGTAAAAAATGGCTGAGACGTGCAGCGGAAGGGCGCAGCAAGAAGACTATCTCCTACCCGTACGGAGCGAGTTCAAATCGAATGGCATTGTGCCTGTATCGGCCAGCTCACCGATTTGATGAGGAGAATTGTGCGACGAATCACTATTTTTCTGTGGCTTGGGTGATCCCGCCGTCACGATATTTGGGGTACCCGGATTTCGTCTGCCCGCGGACTGTAGGAGCCGGCAGACAGACACAAAAAAGCCGCTCATCCCGAAGGACAAGCGGCTTTGAGGAAAACCCGGCGGGTGACTCAGTAAGCCAGGCCGAAATGCTCTTCGTTCATGTCCATCAGGTTACCTGCGCCCGACAGCATGGCCGCAACGTGAGTACGGGTACGCGGCAGGATGCGCTGGAAGTAGAAGCGCGCCGTCTGCAGCTTGGCGGTGTAGAAAGCTTCTTCGGAGGTGCCGGCAGCCAGTTTCTCGGCGGCAACACGTGCCATGTCAGCCCAGAAGTAGGCCAGGCACACGTAGCCTGAGAACATCAGGTAGTCCACGGAAGCGGCACCGACTTCTTCGCGATCCTTCATGGCGGCCATACCGACCTTCATGGTCAGCTCGCCCCACTCTTTGTTCAGTGCAGCCAGCGGCGTCACGAACTCGTTGACCACTTCATTGCCTTCCTGCGCCTGGCAGAACTTGTGCACGATTCTGGTGAAGCCCTTGAGCGCTTCGCCCTGAGTCATCAGCACTTTACGACCCAGCAGATCAAGTGCCTGAACGCCGGTGGTGCCTTCGTACAGCATCGAGATGCGGCTGTCGCGAACGTTCTGCTCCATGCCCCACTCGGCGATGAAGCCGTGGCCGCCATAGATTTGCACGCCGTGGTTGGCGGATTCGAAACCGACTTCGGTCATGAATGCCTTGGCAATCGGAGTCATGAATGCCAGCAGGCCATCCGCTTGCTTCTTGGCTTCGGCGTCGTCGCTGTATTTGACGATATCGACCTGCTTGGCGGTGAAGTACACCATCGCGCGAGTACCCTCGGCGAAGGCCTTCATAGTCAGCAGCATGCGACGCACGTCCGGGTGAACGATGATCGGGTCAGCGGCTTTTTCAGGCGCCTTGGGGCCCGTCAGCGAACGCATCTGCAGACGTTCGCGAGCGTATTTGAGGCCACCCTGGAAGCCGATTTCGGCATGCGCCAGACCTTGCAGTGCGGTACCCAGGCGCGCAGTGTTCATGAAAGTGAACATGCAGTTCAGGCCCTTGTTCGGCGGGCCGATCAGAAAGCCCGTGGCGCCGTCGAAGTTCATCACGCAAGTGGCGTTGCCATGAATGCCCATCTTGTGTTCGAGCGAGCCGCAGGTCACAGCGTTGCGCTCGCCGACGCTGCCATCGGCGGCCGGCATGAACTTGGGCACGATGAACAGCGAAATGCCTTTGGTGCCCGCAGGCGCATCGGGCAGGCGCGCCAGGACGATGTGGACGATGTTGTCGGCCATGTCGTGTTCGCCGGCGGAGATGAAAATCTTGGTGCCGGAGACTTTGTAAGAACCGTCGGCCTGAGGCTCGGCCTTGGTGCGCAGCATGCCAAGATCGGTACCACAATGAGGCTCGGTCAGGCACATGGTGCCGGTCCACTCACCGGAAACCAGCTTGGTCAGGTAAGCCTCTTGCTGCTCAGGGGTGCCGTGCTCGGAGATGGTGTTCATCGCGCCATGAGACAGGCCCGGGTACATGCCCCACGACCAGTTGGCCTCGCCCACCATTTCGCTGACAGCCAGACCCAGCGACTCAGGCAGACCCTGACCACCGTGGGCGACGTCATGCGCCAGGCTTGGCCAGCCGCCTTCGACGAACTGCTTGTAGGCTTCCTTGAAACCGGTCGGCGTCTTAACCCCAGACTCGCTCCAGGTGCAGCCTTCGGTATCGCCCACGCGATTCAGCGGTGCCAGTACCTGCTCACAAAACTTGGCGCCTTCCTCGAGAATGGCGTCAACCATGTCAGGCGTGGCGTCCTGGCATGCTGGCAAACTCTGATAGTGCGCTTCGTAGCCGAGCAGCTCGTCACGAACGAAGCGAATATCACGCAAGGGGGCCTTGTAGTCAGGCATAGCGATAAACCTCTGCTGATGAATCCTGGAATTGGATGACCGTTCGGTCACTGCGGGGACTGGCCCCTTCCACCGACACCTGTGGTCTGTCCGGCGGTCAAACAGGTGTTTGAAACATACGTTTACGCCCAATCCTTGTCAAGGGTGCGTCGTCAACCTTTCATCGTCACGGCGCTGAACGACACGCAGCACGAAGCCCGAAGCTCACGGAACGCGAAGAAAGGTTTACCGGGAGTTTAGTCGAGCAGATGCGTGCAGCAGCCCTCAGAAGGCCGCGATTCGGTCTGCTGATGGGGCGTTATTCAGAGAGGGGCGAAACCAGTTAGCGATGTGCGCCGAAGCGCACGGGAGAGGGAGTCAGGCGAAGGTGTCGATCAGCGTGCCGAGCGCTTCGTCGCTGGCTTTTTCGACCCTGGCGCCAGCATGAACCTGAATCCGGCCTTGGGTCAGTTCGACTACGTTGGTGGCCAGGTCCGAACTCTGCGGGCGATCCACGGAACGCAGGCGCTCAAGCTGGAAATCCGAAGACTGGCTACGGCCGGAAACTTCCGTGGCCGGGCTGGCCAGCTGAGTAGCGGCTTGATCGACACGGTCCATCCCCACCTGCATTGCACTCAGGCCCGGGTACAGCGTGTTGTTCAGGGAGATTTGCATGACCGTGATCCTCTGTTCATAAAACGAACAGAGCGATTAAACCAGTAAACCGGGTCAAACACTCGTCAAATAGACTAATGGCATTGCGCCGTGTGATAGACCTCACAACTTGAAGCCATGTCTACCTGTTGGTGTGAGCTTGCTCGCGATTGCGCCGCACCGGTCGACATCACCATGTCTGAAGTAACGAATCGCGAGCAAGCTCACTCCTACAGGTACGGCGAGACAGAGGCGTCTGAAATCCCATCGCCCTGTCATTAATCCAGCAACTCAAGATGCAGATGCTCGGCGACCAACTCAGGCGAAGATTTCTTCATGAAGGGCACCCGCCCCAGGCAAGGCGCAGGCAGTCTTTCAGCGAGCGTGGCCAGATTCTCTTCGAGCCGCGAAGTCTTCGGATCGATGATATTGGCCACCCAACCGGCCAGTTGCAGACCGTCGTTGGCAATGGCTTCGGCCGATAGCAGCGCATGGCTGATGCAGCCCAATCGTACGCCCACCACCAGGATCACCGGCAAGCCAAGGGCGATGGCCAGATCAGAGAGGTTCGCCTGATCGGCCAACGGCACGCGCCAGCCGCCAGCGCCTTCAATCAGGGTGAAGTCCGCATTTTTGTCGAGGATATGCCGCATCGGACCCAGCAGTGATTGCACGGTCAGCGCCACGCCAGCCTCGCGGGCCGCCAGGTGCGGAGCGATGGCCGGCTCGAACGCCACCGGATT
The DNA here is from genome assembly GCF_044900785.1 of Pseudomonas sp. NPDC087358. Lineage (NCBI taxonomy): Bacteria > Pseudomonadati > Pseudomonadota > Gammaproteobacteria > Pseudomonadales > Pseudomonadaceae > Pseudomonas > Pseudomonas sp. NPDC087358. The sequence continues at coordinate 165,552 of NZ_JBJDOA010000009.1, read as the reverse complement.
GACCTCGTTGTAGGTCAGCGTAATAGAGCACTCGGCTCGCAGCGCTACGGCATCGGGGTTGCGCAAACCCTTGGGGCGCACGTCACAGCCCGAGGCCACGGGTTTGCCCGCAGCCGTGCTCATTCCGGACTGTCGCGCCGCATATAAAATCCCGGTGGCAACAGTAGTCTTGCCAACATCGGTATCGGTTCCCGCGATGAAATACGCAGCACTCATCTTGGCGACCATCCGTTCAGATATTTCAAACTGTTGCTTACTCACTATAGCGCCTGCAGGAACACCGCTCATCCGATTGGTCATTTTCTAAACAACTGCAGGCTTTTCAAGCACTGCGTAAACCACCTGATAGGTCGCCGGCAGGCCGTCTGGTTGTCGAAATCCCTCATAGGCTTCGATCAGCGCTTGAATCCGCGCCCTGCCGGTCAACCCGCCAGGGCGGCCTGGGTTGATATTGTGCGCACCCAACGCCTTGAGCTCATGGGTCAGGCTGCGCACATCGGGGTAATGCAACACATGCGCCTGTACGTCCAGACTGCGCACCCGCAGCCCACTGGCCGCGCAGAGGCGCTGATAGTCGTCAAACTCGCGGAACCGGTTGACGTGAACCATACCGTCCACCGCCTGCCAGCTCTCACGCAGCTCATACAAAGTGCCCACGCAGAGGCTGGCAAACGCGAATGTGCCCCCAGGCCGCAAGATCCGGTTGGCTTCGGCCAGCACCGCAGCGAAATCCGAACACCATTGCACGGCGAGACTGGAAAACATCAGATCGACGCTGGCACCGCGTAGTGGCAGGTTCTCGGCGTCACCGGCCACGTAATGTTGCGCACCACCCAACGGACGCGCATGGCGCAGCATGCCTTCGGCGATATCCAGGGCGACCCCTTCACTGTGGGCAAAGTGCTGGGCCATTGCTCGACTGAAATGGCCGGTGCCACTGCCCAGGTCGAGCCACCGCGCGGGCGGATTTTCCGGCAGGCGGGCCATCAATTGCGCCCCGACCGCGCGCTGCAGATCCGCGACGCTGTCGTAACTGGCAGCCGCTCTGGAAAACGATGCAGCGACCTGACGTTTGTCCGGCAGCCGGCCCTGGGTTGTCGCCTGTTGCTGTTTCACGGCCTTCAACACCGCACAATGGGAAAGATCAGTCATCACCGGACTCATGTAGAAACGCCTGGACCGCTGCGGCCACGCCGTGGGGGTTTTCCAGAATGAAGGCATGGCTGGCCTTCTCGATCACGCCGACTTCGATGTCAGGCAACAATGCGAGCAGATCGGCCGAGGCCTCTGCCGGCACCAAGGCGTCCAGACCGCCAAACAGATGCAGTTGCGGACCTCGATAAGCCTGCAACGCGGCGCGGGTGTCCATCTGCTCGAGCAGCTTGAGGCCTTCGATCAGGCCGTTACTGGTGCCATGGGGCGCGCCGGCCTTGAGTTGTCGCGACAAGGCACGGGGTTCCTCGGCACCCTGCACACACAGCAGGCTGAAGCGCTTGAGCGTCACGTCCTGATCGGCCTTGCAGCCGGCAATGAAGGCATCGAAGTCAGTTTGCGCCATCGCATTGGGCCACTGGCTGCGGGCGACAAAGCACACATTGCTGGCAAAGGTCGCCAGACCACAGCAGCGCTCGCCCCTGCGTGCGGCCAACTCTGCGGCCAACATGCCGCCGAGCGACCAGCCACCGAGCCAGACATTGTCTGGCAAGGTCGAATCCAGCTCGTCGAGCCAGTCGTCGAGGTCATCGTTGTCCATGTCCGGCAACGGTTCGATCTCGACCCGCAGATGTTCGTCCAGCCCGCGCAATGCCGCCGCCAACGGTTCCAGCGGCGAAACCCCCAGCCCCCAGCCCGGTAGCAGGATCAACCGATCACGCATGTTGTGGCTCCCCCGATTCACTCGTGCCGTTCACGCCAACGCCCTCGGCGAGCAGCGGATAGCACTGCTCCAGTGCTTCCAACAATAGCTGCACCTGAGCCTGACTGTGAGCGGCGGACAGGGTGACGCGCAAACGCGCGCTGCCTGCCGGAACCGTTGGCGGACGAATAGCGGTCACCATCAAGCCGCGCTCACGCAGCATCTGCGACAGCCGCAAGGCGCGGCCGCTGTCTCCAATGAGAATCGGCTGGATCGGCGTGAAGCTGTCCATCAGCTCAAGACCGATGGCCTGGGCGCCGGCGCGGAACTGCTTGATCAGCGCCGCCAGATGCTCGCGCCGCCAATGTTCCGAGCGCAGCAATTGCAGGCTTTTCAGGGTCGCGCAGGCCAATGCTGGCGGCTGGCTGGTGGTGTAGATGTAGGGGCGGGCGAACTGGATCAGGGTCTCGATCAGTTCCTCGCTCCCGGCCACGAAGGCACCCGCCGTGCCGAAGGACTTGCCCAGGGTGCCGATCAGCACAGGCACGTCGTCGATTCCCAGGCCGAAATGCTCGACGATGCCAGCACCATTGGCGCCAAGCGGACCAAAACCGTGGGCGTCATCGACCATCAGCCAGGCATTTTTCGCCTTGGCTGTTTTTGCCAGCGCTGGCAGGTCGGCAATGTCGCCGTCCATGCTGAACACGCCGTCAGTGACCACCAGGGTATCGCCCACCGCCTTCTCCAAACGAGCGTTCAGGCTGTCGGCATCGTTGTGCAGGTAGCGGGAGAAACGCGCGCCGCTGAGCAGGCCGGCATCGAGCAGGGAGGCGTGATTGAGCCGGTCTTCCAGCACCGTATCGCCCTGCCCCACCAGTGCCGTGACCGCCCCGAGGTTGGCCATGTAGCCGTTGGAGAACAACAAGGCACGCGGGCGACCGGTAAGGTCTGCCAGTGCTTCTTCCAGCTCGTGGTGCGGGGTGCTGTGGCCGATGACCAGATGCGACGCCCCGCCACCGACTCCCCAGCGTTCTGCGCCAGCTTTCCAGGCAGCGACAACCTCGGGATGATTGGCCAGGCCCATGTAGTCGTTGTTGCAGAACGCCAGCAGCGGTTTGCCATCGACCACCACTTCAGGGCCTTGCGGACTCTCCAGCAAAGGACGATGACGGTACAGATGCTCGGCACGACGGGCAGCAAGCCGTGCGCTCAGATCGAAAGACATGCAGGCCTCGTGGCGAATGCATTACGCATTTCTCTGTAGGAGTGAGCTTGCTCGCGATTGCAGCGGGTCAGTCGATAGTCATGTCGATTGATAGACCGCTTCGCGAGCAAACTCACGCCTACAGTTGCCGTGCGTGCCGCATATTGGATGTTAGCCAGGGTGATGACAGCGAATTCAGACAGCCGCGTCGTAAAACAGCTCGCTGCTCTTTTGTTCCACCAGCGCCTGCTCGATGGCGGCCTGATGCACTTCATCGGAATGCTCTTCACGGGCCTCCGGGGCAATGCCCAGGCGCGAGAACAGCAGCATGTCCTTGTCGGCCTGCGGATTGGCAGTGGTCAGCAGTTTGTCGCCGTAGAAAATCGAGTTGGCGCCGGCAAAGAACGCCAGGGCCTGCATCTGATCATTCATCGCCTCGCGACCTGCCGAGAGGCGTACATGGGATTGCGGCATCAGGATGCGCGCCACGGCCAGCATGCGGATGAAATCGAACGGATCGACGTCTTCGGCGTTTTCCAGCGGCGTGCCGGCGACCTTGACCAGCATGTTGATCGGCACCGACTCGGGATGCTCTGGCAAGTTGGCTAGCTGGATCAGCAGATTGGCGCGATCGTCCAGCGACTCGCCCATGCCCAGAATGCCGCCGGAGCAGATCTTCATCCCCGAATCACGCACGTAGGCCAGGGTTTGCAGGCGCTCGCTATAGGTCCGGGTGGTGATGATGCTGGTGTAGAAATCCGGTGAGGTGTCGAGGTTGTGGTTGTAGTAATCCAGACCCGCCTGGGCCAGCGCCTGTGTCTGATCCTGATCCAGCTTGCCCAACGTCATGCAGGTTTCCAGGCCCAGGGCCTTCACGCCTTTGACCATCTCCAGCACGTACGGCATGTCCTTGGCCGAAGGATGCTTCCAGGCGGCGCCCATGCAGAAACGGGTGGAGCCGATGGCCTTGGCCCGCGCAGCCTCTTCCAGCACTTGCTGGACCTGCATCAGCTTTTCTTTCTCAAGCCCGGTGTTGTAGTGACCGGACTGTGGGCAGTACTTGCAGTCTTCAGGGCAGGCGCCGGTCTTGATCGACAACAAGGTGGAGACCTGCACACGGTTGGCGTCGAAATGAGCGCGATGCACGGTTTGCGCCTGAAACAGCAGGTCATTGAAGGGCTGTGTGAACAGCGCCTTTACCTCGGCTAGATTCCAGTCGTGACGCAAAGTGGCATTGATGCTGGCGCTCATGGGCGGCTCCTTGATGTTTTTGGCGATACCCGGGCGGTTCTGCTCGTTCGGCAGACCCTGAAAGTCCACAGGCGCAACACGGATGTTCGGCATATTTAAGGAAGAGACATGCGCTGTCAACCAAACAACGGACATCAGGTTTACATCTGGTTAAAAAACGTACAAACCTGTTTGCTGTGCGACGAGCAGACTGGCTCGATCAGTTCGATCTGCGCCGCCTGCGAGAGCGACCTTCCCTGGCTGATCGACCAGTGCGACCACTGCGCCCTGCCCTTGCCGCTGTCAGGCATGACCTGCGCGCAGTGCATTCGCCAACCGCCGGCATTCAGTCAGGTCATCGTGCCGTGGCTTTACGACTTTCCCATCGACGCATTGGTCACACGCTTCAAGCATCAGGCCAAGTGGCCGCTGGGGCGCTTGCTCGGCGAAATGCTGGGACAGACCTTGCAGCATCGTTTCGACGAAGGCCTTGAGCGGCCGGATCTTTTGCTGCCGGTGCCGCTGGCCAGAAAAAGACTGCGCCAGCGCGGTTACAACCAGGCGGCGATGCTCGCGCACTGGCTCGGCGACGCCCTGCGACTGCCGGTGGACGAACGCCTGATCAAACGCATCAAAGAGACACCGGCGCAGCAGGGGCTGGACGCCAAGGCACGAAAGCGCAACCTGCGCGACGCGTTCGCCTTGCCCACCCCCGCCCGCGTGTTCGGTCAACACATCGCCCTGATCGATGACGTACTGACCACCGGCGCCACGGCCCACGCCCTCGCACGCCTGTTGATTCAGGCGGGGGCAAGGCAGGTGGATGTGTATTGTCTGGCGCGCACGGCCAGACCTGGGGATTGATTCGGTCACCTGGGCGCTCGACAACCGGGCAAAACCACCTGTAGCCGTGCGCCGCGCAGGCGATAGCGCTATCACAGACGCCACCGCCGGCAAGCCGTGCTGCCACAGCGGGATCGTGTTGAGGACATCGAAACTGGCTTACACTCGCCCCTCATTCCAACAAACACATCCCGCCATCATGTCGCTACCCACCTCACTCACCCAACACATGGTCCGTCGCCCGCATCGCATTGCGCTGTTGCAGCACATTGCCGAGCAGGGCTCGATCACGCGCGCGGCAAAAAGCGCCGGGCTCAGTTACAAGGCGGCGTGGGACGCCATCGATGAACTGAACAATCTGGCGCACAAACCACTGGTGGAGCGCAGCGTCGGCGGCCGCGGCGGTGGAGGGGCCAGGTTGTCGGAGGAAGGTGAGCGTGTCCTGCGCCTCTATCAACGCTTGCAGGCACTTCAGGCGCAACTGCTGGAGACTGCCGAAGAATCCAGCGACCTGGCACTGCTCAGCCGTTTGATGCTGCGCACCAGCGCACGCAATCAACTGCACGGCCAGGTCACCAGTATTACGCCGTTCGGTCGCAACGACCTGATCGGGCTGAAGCTGGCGGGGGGACTGATGATCAATGCGCAAATCACCCACGACAGCACCCTGCGTCTGGAGCTTGAAGCGGGCACCGACGTGTTTGCCTTGATCAAGGCCAGCTGGCTGGAGCTGTTGTCACCCGAGCACACGGTAACAACTGGACACAATTGCCTAGCGGGGAAAATCGACGAGATTCTTGACGGCGAAGAGGGGCCCAGCGAGGTCAGAATCGCGCTCCCGAGCGGTCAGACGCTGTGCGCAATGTCCGAGCCTGACCAGCTGAAAGCGCTGAACGCAAAGGTCGGGAACGATATCAACGTGCAGTTCGCCCCCTCCAACGTGCTGATCGGCACGCCGCTTTAACGCCCTCCCGCACACCGCTTTGCCGCGGGCAGCCGTCATTGCACGGACACAATATTGTCATCCGGGCTGAATAAGGTTTTCGCCAAAACCGCAGGAAGCCCGTGATGAAATCCCTAGAAGAAAATCAGTCCACCGACCTCGAGACCATGGTGGGACTCACCCGCCGTGGCTTCATCAGCGCCGGCGCCCTGTGCGGCGCCGCGATGTTTCTGGGCGGCAATCTGCTCAGTCGCAGCGTCATGGCCGCCAGCGTGAGCGCCGGTAACAGCACGCTGCTGGGCTTTGCCAGCATCCCCGCCGCCACCGCCGACAGCATCAGCCTGCCATCCGGTTATACAGCCTCGGTGCTGATCAGTTGGGGCCAGCCGCTGCAGGCGAGCGGGCCTGCCTTTGACCCAAGCGGCAAGGGCACGGCCAGGGCGCAGGAGCTGCAGTTTGGCGACAACAACGATGGCATGAGCCTGTTCACCTTCCCCGGCGACAACGCCAACAACGCCAGCCGTGCGTTGATGGCAATCAACAACGAGTACACCAATTACCGCTATCTGTTCGATCACGGCAAAGACCCGCAATCAGCCGAGGACGTGCACAAGGCCCAGGCCAGTGAGGGTGTGTCGGTGATCGAGATCAAGCGCGAAGGCGCTCGGTGGACGTTCGTGCAGGGCTCGAAATACAACCGCCGCATCCATGGCAATACGCCGATTCGGCTGAGCGGCCCGGCGGCAGGTCACGAGTGGCTCAAAACCGCCGCCGACACAACCGGCAGGAACGTGCTTGGCACCTTTCAGAACTGTGCCAACGGCAAGACGCCCTGGGGCACGTACCTAACCTGCGAAGAGAACTTCACCGACTGCTTCGGCAGCAGCGATCCTGCGCAGACATTCGACCCAGCCACCAAGCGCTACGGCGTTGTCGCGGCCAGCAAGGAAGTGAACTGGCACCTGCACGACCCTCGCTTCGACATCGCCAAGCATCCCAATGAATTCAATCGGCACGGCTGGGTGGTGGAAATCGACCCGTTCGATCCGCAATCCACACCGGTCAAACGCACCGCGCTGGGCCGCTTCAAGCACGAAAACGCGGCCCTGACCGAAACCCGCGACGGGCGCGTCGTGGTGTACATGGGCGACGATGAGCGAGGTGAGTTCATCTACAAATTCATCAGCCGCGACAAGATCGATCACAAGAGTGCGAAGGCCAATCGCGACATTCTCGATCACGGCACGCTCTATGTAGCGCAGTTCGACAACGGCGACAGCCACCCGGATCACCCCAAGGGCCAGGGCAGATGGATCGAGCTGACCCATGGACAGAACGGTATCGATGCCACGAACGGTTTTGCCAACCAGGCTCAAGTGCTGATTCATGCGCGTCTGGCGGCAAGCCAGGTCAAGGCAACGCGAATGGACCGGCCGGAATGGATAGTGGTTAGCCCAACTGACGGTCAGGTCTATTGCACGTTGACCAACAACGCCAGGCGCGGCGAAGACGGTCAGCCGGTGGGCGGGCCCAACCCTCGGGCGAAAAACCAGTACGGGCAGATTCTGCGCTGGCAGGAAACCGGCTCGGACGCGGCCTCCATGACCTTTGACTGGGATCTGTTCGTCATCGCGGGCAACCCCGGCGTCCATGCCGGCACACCGCAAGGCGGCTCAAGCAATATCACTGCTCAAAACATGTTCAACAGTCCCGACGGACTGGGATTCGACAAGGCTGGACGACTGTGGATTCTCACCGATGGTGATTCCAGCAACGCCGGGGATTTCGCTGGCATGGGCAACAACCAGATGCTCTGCGCCGACCCCGCCAACGGTGAGATCCGCCGGTTCATGGTCGGCCCGGTGGGCTGCGAGGTGACCGGGATCAGCTTCGCGCCGGACCAGAAGGCGCTGTTCGTCGGGATTCAGCATCCGGGCGAGAACGGCGGCTCGACTTTTCCCGAACATTTGCCCAACGGCAAACCGAGGTCTTCGGTGATGGTGATCACCCGCGAGGATGGTGGGGTGATCGGGGCCTGAGGTGGCCGCGTTGATCCATTCGCCAGCGCATCCCCTGTAGCAGTCCGGCTGGCCGGCCGTGGCGTACTTGAAACCGGTACCTGCGGCCAGCCGGCCTGCTACAGGGAATGCATCGCGGCACCAAACCTCCACGGTTTTAATCCATACACCTCATTCACCCTGCGCTGCGTTACCATGACGGGCCCGACGCGGCAGCCTGCTGCGCGCAGGAGTAAGCATGGCCCACCCGTTCGCAACACTCACACCGGACCTGGTGCTGGACGCCGTTGAAAGCATCGGTTTCGTCAGCGACGCGCGCATTCTGGCGCTCAACAGCTACGAGAATCGCGTCTATCAGGTCGGCATCGATGAAGGTCAGCCACTGATTGCCAAGTTCTACCGACCCAATCGCTGGACCACTGAAGCCATCCTTGAAGAACACAGTTTCACCGCCGAGCTTGCCGAGGTGGAAATTCCCGTGGTCGCGCCGCTTATACACAACGGCCAGACCCTGTTCGAACACGCGGGCTTTCGCTTTACGCTGTTTCCTCGTCGCGGCGGCCGGGCGCCGGAGCCGGGCAATCTGGATCAGCTCTACCGCCTCGGTCAGTTGCTTGGGCGTATTCATGCGGTGGGCGCCACTCGCCCGTTCGAGCACCGCGAAGCGCTGGGTGTGAAGAACTTCGGCCACGACTCGCTCAACTATCTGCTGGAAAACAACGTCATTCCGCGCAGCCTGCTACCGGCTTACGAGTCAGTCGCCAAGGATCTGCTCAAGCGCGTGGAAGATGTCTACGCCGCCACGCCGCATCAGAACATCCGCATGCACGGTGATTGCCACCCCGGCAACATGATGACCCGCGACGAAATCTTCCATATCGTCGACCTCGACGACTGTCGCATGGGGCCCGCCGTGCAGGACATCTGGATGATGCTCGCCGGCGATCGTCAGGATTGCCTGAGTCAGCTGTCGGAACTGATGGACGGCTACAACCAGTTTCATGACTTCGACCCGCGCGAACTGGCGCTGATCGAGCCTCTGCGGGCCCTGCGCCTGCTGCACTACAGCGCCTGGCTGGCACGCCGCTGGGACGACCCTGCATTTCCACACAGTTTTTCCTGGTTCGGCACCGAACGCTATTGGGGCGATCAGGTATTGGCGCTACGCGAGCAACTGTCGGCGCTGAATGAGGAGCCATTGAAACTGTTTTGAAACCTACGAGGGCTCTGCCCGCAGGGCGTGAGGGCTTGGCTTGCCGGCGATCAATCGGGTACCGGTCGTAAACCCTAGGCCTGGGTAATCCCGAGACACGGCATTTGCCGGGGTTGTGACCGGTGCCCGGTCAATCGTCAGCAAGCTGGACTCCCACGCCCTCCGGGCAGAAGCCGGTCGCATGGCAACCGAAGATCCGCACCACCTACAAAAAAACTGTCCAAGGACCCTCCATGCAAGCTGCCAACCCGCGTCGCGGGTACATTCTGGGCCTGAGTGCCTACATCATCTGGGGATTGTTTCCGATCTACTTCAAGCTGCTTGCCGCAGTCCCCGCCGTGGAAATCATCGTCAACCGCGCCATCTGGTCAGCCATTTTCGGCTCTGTCCTGTTGCTGCTATGGAAGCACCCCGGCTGGTGGCGAGAGCTGCGCGACAATCCCCGCCGCCTGGCCATTCTCGCCAGCAGCGGCGCGCTGATCGCCATCAACTGGCTGATCTACGTCTGGGCGGTCAACCACAACCACATGGTCGAAGCCAGCCTCGGCTACTTCATCAATCCGCTGATCAACGTCATGCTGGGTCTGGTATTGCTGCGTGAAAGGCTGCGGCCTTTGCAGTGGGCTGCCGTGCTGCTGGCGCTGGTAGGCGTTGCGCAACAGGTCTGGCAGGTCGGCAGTCTGCCGTGGATTTCCCTGGCACTGGCCTTCAGCTTCGGTTTTTACGGGCTGATCCGCAAACAGGCGCCCATCGCCGCACTCCCGGGTCTGGTGGTCGAGACCTGGATCCTGGTGCCGCTGGCGATCGGCTGGTTGATTTTCAACCCGACAGCCCACAGCGCTCAGCCGGAATTCTGGACCACCTCCGAGGCGATCTGGCTGGCCGCTACCGGTCCGGTCACCCTGGTGCCGCTGCTGTGCTTCAACGCAGCCGCTCGCCATCTGCCCTATGCCACGCTGGGCTTTTTGCAATACATCGCACCCACGATCGTGCTGTCGCTGGCCGTACTCATGTTTGGTGAGCACATGCCCTCGGCGACGGTGGTGACCTTCGCTTTCATCTGGGCAGGACTGGTTATCTACAGCGCCGATGCTTGGTGGGCGATACGCCGCCGCGCCAAACGCTGATCAATAAACGACCAACTCGTTGCAGGCCACGGACGGTATGGCCTGCGCGGGTCTTTGCTCAGGTTATCCACAGGCAGGTTCAGGGAAAAACTGGATAACTGCCTGCAAACTGCGCCCTTGCACCCCACCGCAATCACTCGTCCGCTTTCAGTTTCAACTCCACCATCAATTCATCCGCCAGCGTCTCCAGGGACTCCTGCAACGCCTCGAGTGACAACGTTGGCGGCAATCCCAGCACCGCGTTGGCACGGAACAGGGTTTCGCTGCTCATGGGCGCCGGCTCGACATTGGTCACCAATTGCTCGACGTTGACCCCCTGGCCGGTCAGCAAGCGTGTCACGTCGCGGACGATCCCCGGTCGGTCGTTACCCACCAGCTCCATGCTGATTGGCTTGCGGGACGCCGGAATTTCCACGCCAATTTCAGCAAATTGCACCCGGATCCCGTAATCCGACAATCCTCCCAGCGCCTGGCGCAATTCAGTCTGCGCCTGGTCCGGGACGTCCACGCGAATAATCCCGGCAAACTGCCCGGCCATATGAGTCATGCGGCTTTCCAGCCAATTACCACCGTGATCTGCAATGCACGATGCGATCCGCTCGACATGCCCGGGTTGGTCAGGGGCAAATACGGTGACGATAAGATGATTCACGGCAAACTCCTCATTTTTTACGTGTCATAGGCGCGCTTCACCCGCCTGGGCGACGATCGGGCAAGTATAGGCAAGGCCATGACGCCCGCATCAATGCTTCCGGGAGAAACAATCTGTGTACCATTTCAATAATTCTCTGGAACAATTAACGGGTTTTTTGAGAACATCCTTAACCCCAACGTGACCCGTCGTGAAAAATCAGTCGCTCGGTGACATATTTAGTCTGATTTTCACACCGCGACTCATCATGTAGTATTCCCCAGCGTTCACTACATAGATGTCACCTGGATGTAGAAACGATGCCTGACTTGGCACCGCCGCTCGTTGACACCTGTTTCGCAAAGCGCACAAACGTCTTTCCTTCAGGTCCCTCCGGCCCCGGCCCAGCCGCCAGCGATGGCATGATCTGGCCAGGGTGAGCAGTGATGTCGATGGCTTTTAACAAGAGAGCGCTCGTGATTGAAGCGCAGATAGCTGAGCAGAGTGAGGCAAGCAATGACTGAACACGTTCAAGTCGGTGGCCTTCAGGTCGCCAAAGTCCTTCTGGATTTCGTGAACAACGAAGCCCTTCCTGGAACCGGCCTTGAAGCAGCCGCGTTCTGGGCCGGTGCCGACAAGCTGATCCACGAGCTGGCACCCAAGAACAAAGCCCTACTCGCCAAACGCGACGACTTCCAGGCGCGCATCGATGCCTGGCACCAGTCCAATGCCGGCAAGGCCCATGACGCCACGGCATACAAAGCTTTCCTGCAGGAAATCGGTTATCTGCTGCCAGAAGCGGCGGACTTCACCATCACGACGCGAAACGTCGACGAAGAAATCGCCCGTATGGCCGGCCCGCAGCTGGTCGTGCCGGTGATGAATGCGCGCTTCGCCCTGAACGCGTCGAATGCCCGTTGGGGCTCGTTGTATGACGCTTTGTATGGCACCGACGCCATCAGCGAAGAGGGCGGCGCCGAAAAAGGCCGCGGCTACAACAAGGTTCGCGGTGACAAGGTGATCGCCTTCGCTCGCGCCTTCCTGGATGAAGCCGCGCCACTGGCTGCCGGTTCCCATGTCGATTCGGTGAACTACAAACTGGTCGATGGCGTGCTGATTGTCGGCCTCAAGGGCGGCAGCAACACCGGGCTGCGCGACGACGCGCAACTGATCGGTTTTCAGGGCGAGGCGTCGGCCCCTACCGCGCTGCTGCTCAAGCACAACGGCCTGCACTTCGAAATCCAGATTGATGCCGCAAGCCCGGTTGGCCAAACCGACGCAGCCGGCGTCAAAGACGTGCTGATGGAAGCAGCGCTGACCACCATCATGGATTGCGAGGACTCCATCGCCGCCGTGGACGCTGACGACAAAGTGGTTGTCTACCGCAACTGGCTCGGCTTGATGAAGGGCGATCTGTCCGAAGAAGTCTCCAAGGGCGGCACGAGCTTCACCCGCACCATGAACGCTGACCGTGCCTACACCTCGCCCAAAGGCGAGGCTGTCACGCTGCACGGCCGCTCGCTGTTGTTCGTGCGCAACGTCGGTCACCTGATGACCATCGATGCAATCCTCGACAACCAGGGCAACGAAGTACCGGAAGGCATTCTCGACGGCCTGCTGACCAGCCTTGCGGCAATCCACAACCTCAATGGCGGCACCTCACGCGCCAACAGCCGTACCGGTTCGGTGTACATCGTCAAACCGAAAATGCACGGCCCTGAGGAAGCAGCGTTCACCAACGAGCTGTTCGGCCGTATCGAAGACGTGCTGAGCCTGCCGCGCAACACCCTGAAAGTCGGGATCATGGACGAGGAACGCCGCACCACGGTCAACCTCAAGGCGTGTATCCAGGCCGCCAGCGAGCGCGTGGTGTTCATCAACACCGGCTTCCTGGACCGCACCGGCGATGAGATTCACACCTCAATGGAAGCCGGCCCCGTCGTGCGCAAGGCGCAGATGAAGGCCGAGAAGTGGATCGCTGCGTACGAAAACTCCAACGTCGATATCGGTCTGAAGTGCGGTCTGCAAGGACGTGCGCAAATCGGCAAGGGCATGTGGGCCATGCCGGACCTGATGGCTGCCATGCTGGAGCAGAAAATCGCTCACCCGCTGGCCGGCGCAAACACCGCGTGGGTCCCGTCCCCGACTGCGGCTGCACTGCACGCACTGCATTACCACAAGGTTGACGTGTTCGCCCGGCAGGCCGAGCTGGCTCAGCGCACGCCTGCCTCGGTCGACGACATCCTGACCATCCCACTGGCGCCGAACACCCACTGGACGCCAGAGGAAATCCAGAACGAACTGGATAACAACTCCCAAGGCATCCTGGGCTACGTGGTGCGCTGGATCGATCAGGGCGTGGGCTGCTCCAAAGTGCCGGACATCAACGACATCGGCCTGATGGAAGACCGCGCGACCCTGCGCATTTCCAGCCAGCACATCGCCAACTGGCTACGCCATGGCGTGGTCAGCGAACAGAAAGTGATGGAAAGCCTCAAGCGCATGGCGCCGGTGGTGGACCGTCAGAACGCCGGTGATTCGCTCTATCGCCCGCTGGCGCCGGACTTCGACAGCAACATCGCCTTCCAGGCGGCCGTCGAGCTGGTGATCGAAGGCACCAAACAGCCTAACGGCTACACCGAGCCTGTGCTGCATCGCCGTCGACGCGAGTTCAAGGCCAAGAACGGGTTGTAACAGTCCGGCCAATAAAAAGGCGGCGTGCCTGACTGACACGCCGCCTTTTTTATTCGGCTCAGCAAACCCTTGATGTGACTGACACGCGGCTACCACTGTAGGAGCCGGCTTGCTGGCAATCGGCTGGCTCAGACACAGTCACGTCGCCTGATGCATCGCATTCGCCAGCAAGCCGGCTCCTATAATGGCCCGCAGCGTCTAGCTCATCCCCAATTCCCGCTTGACCAATCTGAGCAACTGCTTGGTATTGATCGGCTTGAGCAGGAAATCCACCACGCTCAGGTGCATCGCATCGATGGCGTCGCGCACGTGGGCATCGCCTGAGACGATAATGATCGGCAGTGCCGCACGGTCCGAGTCGCGAACCTGACGGATCAGGTCCAGCCCGTCGCATGGCGCCATGCGCAAATCGGTAATCAACAATGCAATGGACGGTCGGGTTTGCAACAAATGCATGGCGCTGGTGCCACCCGCCGCCGTGATACAGCTGATGTCATTGAGACTGAGGATTTCGGAGAGCACTTCCCGAGCATCCTTGTCATCATCGACGATCAACACCCGTTGTGGCGATTGCGATGGAGGCGCGAGCATGACCTCATTAAGGGCTTCGCGCTCCTCATCACTCAAAATGTTGTGATCGAACATACCCGTCTCATCTTCCTGTCGACTCTCATTCTGACAGCGCAAACAGACTGAATACGCTGCACGCTTTGTCGGCTTCATGCCAGGCCTGACCGGCCTCTGCGCGCAGGACAATGATGCGGTTGTACACCACCGCCTGTTGTCCTCCAACGCCTTTCCTTCCACCTAAGACTTACGTCCAATGTGCATCACCGGATAAGCGGTCGACCATGGCGCTATAAAAACAAGCGGTATCGGTCATGAGCAAAGCGGACGCTTTCACCCAGGCAGGCAAGACAGCCGTGTTGCAGAACATTCACGGCACGATGCAATTCCTGCAAAAATTCCCGCCTTTCAATCAGATGGAAAACGCCCACCTGGCGTACCTGGTCGAACAGTGTCAGCTGCGTTTCTACGCTACGGATGAGAGCATCATCAAGCCTGGCGATGGGCCAGTAGAGCACTTTTACATCGTCAAACAGGGTCGGGTGGTCGGTGAACGCCCACATTCGGCCAAAGGCGGCACCGAAACCACATTCGAAATCACCACCGGTGAATGTTTTCCGCTGGCCGCCCTTTTGGGTGAACGCGCCACGCGCACCGAGCACCTGGCGGCCGAGGACACCTTCTGCCTGCAGCTGAACAAACAGGCGTTCATCAAGCTTTTCGCCCTCTCCAGCAGCTTCCGCGACTTCGCCCTGCGCGGTGTCAGCAGCCTGTTGGAACAGGTCAATCAGCAAGTAAAGCAGAAGGCGGTGGAAACACTGGGTACGCAGTACTCGCTCAATACCCGGCTGGGTGAGCTGGCGATGCGGCATCCGGTCACCTGCTCGCCTGAAACACCGCTGCGCGAGGCCGTCAGGCAGATGGATGAACAGCAGGTCGGCAGCATCGTCATCGTTGACGATGCCAAGGCCCCGCTGGGGATCTTTACCCTGCGCGATCTGCGCCAGGTGGTGGCGGATGTGAATGCAGACTTCGGCCAGCCGATTCATCACAGCATGATTCAGGCGCCCTTTTACCTGAGCCCCGATGCCAGTGCGTTCGATGCAGCCATCGCCATGACCGAACGGCATATCGCCCACGTTTGCCTGGTCAAGGATCAGCGTCTGTGTGGCGTGGTGTCGGAGCGCGATCTGTTTTCCCTGCAACGGGTGGATCTGGTGCACCTGGCGCGCACCATCCGTTCTGCCCCGCGCATCGATTCGCTGAGCAACCTGCGCGGGGACATCGTGCAGCTGGTGGACCGCATGCTGGCCCACGGCGCGTCGTCGACCCAGATCACCCAGATCATCACCCTGCTCAACGATCACATGGTCTGTCGGGTCATCGAGCTGACGCTTGAAGAAAAAGGCGATCCCGGTATCCCGTTCAGCTGGCTGTGTTTTGGCAGCGAAGGTCGGCGCGAGCAGACGCTTTATACCGATCAGGACAACGGCATTCTGTTCGAGGCCAAGGACGCCGCCGACGCCGCCGAAATTCGCGGCCGGCTGCTACCGATCGCCGAACGCATCAATCAGAGCCTGGCGCAGTGCGGGTTCTCGCTGTGCAAGGGCGGGATCATGGCCAGCAATCCAGAACTGTGTCTGTCTCGGGTCGAGTGGGCGCGGCGCTTTGGCTCGTTCATTCGCGAGGCAACACCGGAAAACCTGTTGTCGTCAAGCATCTACTTCGACCTGCGCGTGGTCTGGGGCGATGAAAGCGGCGGCGCGCAATTGCGTCAGAGCATCCTGGCCCAGGTCGCGGACAACAAACTGTTCCAGCGCATGATGGCCGACAACGCCTTGCGTCAGCGCCCACCGGTAGGACGTTTCAGGGATTTCGTGGTCGCACGCAAAGGCAGCGAAAAAGACACCCTGGACCTCAAGACCCAAGGCCTGACGCCGTTCGTCGACGGTGCCCGTCTGCTCGCCCTGGCCAACGGTGTGGAGGCCAACAATACCCTGGAGCGCCTGCGCCAGCTGGTTGCCAGGGAAGTCATCGACCCGTTGGACGGCGCCGCCTATGAAGAGGCGTATCACTTCATCCAGCAGACCCGTATGCAGCAACACCAACAACAGAGCCGTCAGAACCTGCCCTATTCCAACCGTATCGACCCTGATGTACTCAACCATCTGGATCGGCGAATTCTGCGCGAATCGTTCCGCCAGGCGCAGCGCCTGCAGACCAGCCTGACCCTGCGTTATCAACTGTAAGTGGTAGACCCCGCATGAACCTGTTTCAGTGGCTCAAGCCATCCAGACGTGCCAAGACGCCTGATCTGACCTGCGAACAACTGCAGCGCCTGGACACGCTGCCGCGCGCTGCTGTGCTCAACGAACAGCCGCTGCGCCAACAGCGCTGGGTGGTGCTGGATGTGGAAACCAGTGGCCTGAACATGAGCCGCGATCAGGTGCTGTCGATCGGCGCCGTGGTCATCGAGGACGGCGCCATCGATCTGGGCCAGCAGTTCGAGCGCACGCTGTTACGCACTGACCACAAACTCAGTCCCAGCGTGCTGATTCACGGGCTGGGGCCCAGCGCGATTGCCGCCGGCAGCGAGCCGATTGAGGCGCTGCTGGATTTCATGGAATTTGTCGGCGACAGCCCGTTGCTGGCGTTTCATGCGCCGTTCGATGAACACATGCTCGGCCGCGCATTGAAGGAAAGCCTGGGCTTTCGCCTGCAGCATCCCTTTCTCGACGTGGCCGAAATTGCCCCGCTGTTATGCCCTCAGGCATGCCTGCGACAGGCGGGTCTGGACGACTGGACCGCATTCTTCGGCCTGCATGCAGAAGAACGGCATCACGCCAGCGCCGATGCCCTGGTCACCGCAGAACTGGCGTTGATCCTTTTCAGTCACGCCCGACGCCAGCAGATGGACAGCCCCGCCAGGCTGGAACAATGCCTGGCGCAGTGGCGACGCAGGCAGCAATCGCACTCGTTTTGATGCAGCTTGTGTCCATCGCCGCCCGCTGTAGCAGCATGGCTAGCCGGCAGTTAAGTCCCGAAAACCGCTGCCGCCGGTGAGCCGCACTGTTTATAGAGGCCTGCGGCATGCCCTTCGTCGCCTCTAGATTTTTCCTACGCAAACTATGCCGTTCGGCCCTTGGTGATAACGACTAATTGCCAGCATTCATTGGCTCTGACACAATCGCGAATAATTCTCGTTAGTTACTTTGTTCTCCTTGGTGCGTACGTGTCATCACTTCAAAGTCCTCAACATCAGCTTGTCGGAACGCTCTATCGCGACCATCGCAGCTGGTTGCTGGCTTGGCTGAAACGTAACGTCGCCTGCCCACACCGCGCCGAGGATCTGAGCCAGGACACTTTCATGCGCCTGCTGGGCCGGGCTCAGCTGAACGAGCCTCATGAACCCCGGGCGTTCCTGGTGTCTGTGGCCAAGGGCCTATTGTTCGATTACTTCCGTCGGGCAGCGCTGGAACAGGCATACCTTGCCGAGCTGATGCTGATCCCCGAAGGCGAACAGCCCTCACCCGAGGAGCAGCAAATGATCCTTGAAGACCTCAAGGCCATCGACCGCCTGCTAGGCAAGTTGTCGAGCAAGGCTCGGGCAGCCTTCTTGTATAACCGTCTGGACGGCATGCCCCATGCCGAAATCGCCGAGAAACTCGGGGTTTCGGTACCGCGCATACGCCAGTACCTGGCCCAGGGCATGCGCCAATGCTATGTCGCCCTGTACGGCGAGCCGACATGAGCATCTCGACCCGCCCGGTACCCTCCCATGTACTCGACGCGGCCATCGCCTGGCAGTTGTGCCTGGATTGCGGCCAGGGCAGCGAGGCTGAACGTGAAGAGTTCGCCAAGTGGTATGCCGCCAGCGAAGAGCACGCCCGCGCCTGGATGCAGCTGGGCATGCTCGATCAACGATTTGCAGGTACTACGGGCCCTGCCCGCTCGGCGCTGCTGCGCTCTCGCGAAGGTATCAGTCGGCACGTGCGAAAATTCGGGCGCGGCGTTGCCAGTATCGCCCTTGCACTGGGTCTGACCCTGGCACTCGGTGATCACTTCTTGCCGGTCAGCTACTGGCTGGCGGATCAGCGCACGGCGACCGGTGAGCAACGCACCATTCGCCTGTCGGACAACACTCTGATTCGCCTTAATACTCACAGCGCGCTGGACGTGCGATTCGACGCCCACCAGCGCCGGGTGGTTCTTCAGGAAGGCGAAATTTTCGTCGAGACCGGCAGCCATGAAGACCCGAGGCCGTTCATTGTCGAAACCGATGAAGGACAAATGCGTGCGTTGGGTACGAAGTTTCTGGTCAAGCGTCAGAACGACGGCACCCTGTTGAGCGTGCTGCAATCGGCCGTCGCCGCGCATCCGCAAATTTCCGGCAATGAAATGATTCTCCATGAGGGTCAGCAGATGCTGATCCAGCGTCACGGCCTGGGCCCGATGCTCGCGCTCGTTCCCGGCGCCGATGCCTGGATGCAGGGCATGCTGGTGGTCGATAACGCACCACTCAGGGAGGTCGTCGCCGAACTGGGTCGTTATCGCCAGGGGCATCTGGGAGTGGCGCCGGAAGTGGCTGACCTGCGCATCACCGGCAGCTTCCCGCTCAACGACACGGACCTCGCCCTGAAGGCCCTGACGCCGACCTTGCCCGTGGCCATCGAACAACGCACGCATTGGTGGGTAACGGTGGTCGGCAACGCGGAAAAGCCAACCAGCAAACTCTGATCAGGGTTCGCACGATTCGATTCTGCCCGAAGGGCGTGGGAGTCCGCCGGGGTGGCGCTGCACCTTGCCGACGATCTGCCGGGCACCGGCAGCAAGCCGTGAAATATAGGGCCTGCTGACGGACCGGGGTGCACCGGTTTACTGCCGGTGCCCGACAGATCGTGAGCAAGCTGGCTCCTACGCCTGCGGCCAGAATCAAAAGCACATGACGCGCGCCGCAGAATTATCGAAACGGTTCAAAATTGTAAATCTAAATTATTTTCGATTAACCCTATCACTTTTCAGATCTCGCTCGGCTCATAGGCAATGAGAACATTTTCCATTCAGGAGCCGCCCATGTCCCGCACGCTTCAAACCCTTCTGCGACCGAGCCTGCTGGCCGTTGCCGTTGCAATCGCCGCGCCCCTGGCAAGCACGCAGCTGATGGCGGCCTCGCAGACGTCCAGCGTTCGCGCCTACAACCTGCCGGCAGCGCAGTTGTCCACGACATTGACCCAGATCGCCAGCCAGGCCGGGCTTGCGCTGTCGCTGGATCCGTCGCTGGCCGCCGGTCGTACCTCGGCACCGGTTCAGGGTCAGTTCGATGCGCCGGGTGCGATGGCGCAGGCATTGCGTGGCACGGGTCTGCAATTGACCCAGACGTCCGCAGGCACCTATAGCCTCGTCGCCGCGCCTGAAGGCGTGATGGCACTGCCGGAAACCAGTATCCAGGGGCGTCAGGACGGCGTTGAAAGCGCGTGGGGTCCTACCGATACCTACGCGGCGACGCGCACTGCCTCCGGCACCAAGACCGATACCGCGCTGATCGAAGCACCGCGTTCGATCTCCGTCGCCACCCGCCAGCAGATGCAAGATCGCGCCGTGCAGAACCTCGATGATGCGGTGCGCTACATGCCGGGCGTCGTCGCCAGCAGCTACGGCAGCGACAGTCGCGCTGAGTGGTTGAAAGTGCGCGGCTTCGAACCCACGCAGTTCCTCGACGGCTTGCCCCTGCCAAAAGGCGCGTACGTCATGCCGAAAATGGAAACCTGGGACCTGGACCGCGTCGCCCTGCTCCGTGGCCCGGCCTCATCGGTTTACGGCCAGACGCCTCCAGGCGGCCTGCTGGACATGGTCAGCCGCCGCCCCGAAGCCCAGGCCAGTCACGAAGTTCAGGTCCAGGTCGGCAGCTACAATCGCAAACAGATCAGCTTCGACAGCACCGGCAAGATCGATGATGCCGACAACTTCGAATACCGCGTCAGCGGCGTGGTCCGTGACAGCGGTACTTCGGTCGAGCACATCGACGACAAGCGCTACAACATCGCCCCCAGCCTGACCTGGAACATAGATCCGGACACCAAACTGACCTTGCTGACTCAGTTCAACCGTGACGATACCGGTATCACCAGCCAGTTCCTGCCGATCCAGGGCACCAAATACCCCTCCGCGGTCGGGCGGGTGAAATACCACGAGAATCTCGGAGACCCGGACTGGGAGTTCTACGACAAGACCTACTACGCACTGGGCTATGCCTTTGAACACCGCCTGAACGATGTCTGGCAGTTCAAGCAGAACCTGCGCTACACCAAGAGCGACTTGTCCTTCCAGGGCATCACGGCGGGCGGCTACTTCGGTTCAGTATCCGATGATGGCACTGTCCAGCGTGGTGCCAACGTCGTGAATGAAGACATCAGCCAGTTCGCCCTGGACAACAATTTCCAGGCCGACTTCGACACCGGCGTGCTCAAGCATACCCTGTTGCTGGGCGTGGACTACCAGCGCGTCAACCACAATTACAAATGGCAATACGGCAACGCGCCTACCAGCAACATCGCTCGCCCGATCTATGGTCAGGACTTCAGTAACGTCGCATACACGGCCTATCAGGATTACAACCAGAAGACCGACGACATCGGCGCTTATTTCCAGGACCAGATTGCCCTGGATAACTGGCGCCTGACCCTCGGCGGTCGTCAGGACCTGCTCAAGACCCAGTCGAAGTTCTACAACTCCGATCAAAGCGATGACCGGACCGACAGCGCCTTCACGGGCAACGCAGCACTGAGTTACGTTTTTGATTCCGGCTTCACTCCGTACGTTTCCTACGCCGAATCGTTCCAGGCCGAACAGGGCGGTGCCAATGGCGTTGCCTTCAAGCCAGGCACCGGCAAGCAGTACGAAGTGGGTCTGAAATACCAGCCACCGGGCAGCGACATCATGTTCACCGCTGCGGCGTACGACCTGACCCGCAGCGACATCGTACTGAGCGACACCCTGGGCGTGCAGCGTCCATTGGGGGAAGCCAAGGTGCGTGGCTTCGAGCTCGAAGCGGTGGGCAACGTCACCGACAACCTGAAAGTGACGGCGTCCTACACCTACGCCAACAGCAAGATGACCAAAGTCACCGACCCGCTGGACAAGAATCGTCCACTGCCGCTGACACCTGAAAACCAGGCGTCGATCTGGGGTGACTACACCTGGCACACCGGCCTGCTCGATGGCTTCGGCCTGGGCTTCGGCGCCCGTTACGTCGGCGACACCGACAACATCGCGATTGGCAGCTACGGCTTCGTGGCCGACAAAAACTATGGTCACAGCAACCCTTACACCGTGTATGACGCAGCCGTTCATTACGACCTGGGCCGTATGAGCAACTCGCTCAAGGGTGTCAGCGTGTCGGTCAACGCCAACAACGTGTTCGACAAGGAATACGTTTCCACCTGCGACGGCTTCTACTGCTACTACGGCGATCGTCGTAGCGTGCTCGCAAGCGTGGACTACAAATGGTAATCGTTTAAACTCCTAGCGCTGAAAAACAAGGGCCGCTCGTAACAGCGGCCCTTTTTGCTTTCGCTTAACCCGGTACCTGCGCCATGAAGAGCCAAACCATCCGCCGCTGGTCGTTCATCCACACCTGGACCAGCCTGATCTGCACCCTGTTCCTGCTGATGCTGGCGATCACCGGCTTGCCATTGGTGTTCCACCACGAGATCGATGAGCTACTGGGCGACGCCCCGCAGCTCAAGCAAATGCCGGCCGACACCCCGCGCATGGACCTGCAACAACTGGTCGCTGCCGCTCAGGCGCATCGTCCGGAAGAAGTGGTGCAGTACTTCGGCTGGGACGAGGACGAGCCCAATGGCATGTACGCGTTCATGGGCAAAACGGCGGGCGGCGACCCCAACGATACGCATACCTTCATGCTCGATGCGCGCACCGGGCAAGCCGTGGAGACGCCATCGGCCAATGGCGGCTTCATGATGGTCATGCTGCGCCTGCATGTGGACATGTATGCCGGATTACCGGGCAAGTTGCTGCTGGCCTTCATGGGGCTGCTGTTTGCCCTGGCGATCATTTCCGGCGTGGTGCTGTACGCGCCGTTCATGCGGCGGCTGGATTTCGCCACGGTACGGCCGCACAAATCGACCCGCGTGCGTTGGCTGGATTTGCACAACCTGATCGGTGTGGTGACGCTGACCTGGACCTTTGTGGTCGGCCTCACCGGCGTGCTCAATGCCTGCGCGGACCTGGTCATCGCTCAATGGCGCGACGATGCGCTGGCCGCGATGGTCGCCCCCTATCGTGATGCCCCGCCGCTCACCGACCGGGCACCGGCCACGCGCTTGCTGGAGATTGCCAAGGCCACCGTACCGGGCACCGAACCTTCGTTCATCGCGTTTCCCGGCTCGCGTTTTTCCAGTGAGCACCACTATGCGGTGTTCATGAAGGGCGATACGCATCTGACTTCACATCTGCTGACGCCAGTCCTGATCGATGCCAAGGACCTGACCGTGACTGCCATTGTCAGCAGCCCCTGGTACATGGATGCACTGCTGTTGTCGCAGCCCCTGCATTTTGGCGATTACGGCGGTATGCCGATGAAAATCCTCTGGGGCGTGCTGGATGTACTCACCATCATCGTGCTGGGCAGCGGCGTCTACCTGTGGTGGGTGCGCCGACGTGCCGCTGCCACGGTCAAGGTAAGACAGGCGGTGGAGCCAGCATGACCCGGCACAAGAAACACGCGGCGTTCTGGAGAACCTTTGCCAAGCCGGTCTGGATTGCAGCACTGACCGCAGCCGGCCTGTTCGCCGCGCTGCTGGGCGATGACGGCTGGGATGTATTGTCCTGGGTCGGTCTGGGGATTCCGGCGTGGTTGAGCGTCAAGGGCTTGATGGTGCGGCGGCGCACGTCGAACTGAGCAATCCTGCGCTCAAACATCCCCCTGCGGGTGGCTGTCGCGCAATGTGAAGCAGGACATTGCACGGCGTTCTGGCCCTGACTAGTCTAAGGCCCAGACCGAACAGAGGAATGTCCATGTCGTCTCCCAGCATGACGCTGTATTACCACGCCGCGTCGCCGTTCGCGCGCAAGGTGCTGATTGTGCTGTATGAAACGGGGCAGACACTCAGCGTCAACCTCAAGCCGGTGGCCGTCAGCCCGGTTACTGTCAACAGTGACCTGTGCCACGAAAACCCCTGCGGGAAGATTCCGGCCCTGTGCCTGGCCGATGACAACGTGATTCATGACAGTCGGGTGATTCTCGATTACCTCGACCATCAACACTGCGCCAACCCCCTGATTCCGCGCCAGGGCCCGGCGCGCTGGAGACGCCTGACCCTGGCCTCACTCGCCGATGCAGTGCTCGATGCGGCGGTGCTCATCCGCTATGAGACGTTTTTTCGACCGCAGGAAAAGCGCTGGGGCGAGTGGCTGGACAGCCAGAGCGAGAAGATCTTGCGCTCGCTGGCGTACTTTGAAACCGAGGCGTTGACCGAACTCAGTGCCCATTTCGACATCGCGTCGATCAGCCTGGCCTGCGCCCTGGGCTATCTGGACTTGCGCCAACCCGACCTGAGCTGGCGCAGCAGCTTCCCGCGGCTGGCCAGCTGGTATTACGAAGTCAGCCAGCGCCCGTCAATGCTGGAGACGCAACCGCCAGCTTGATCAGGCTTCCCTCCCGCAAGAGGCGACTGCGCCAGGTGCATCCGGGCGCCGGATCCACCTGGACGTTCATCAGCATTCGGGTTTGTCGGCGATGTAGCGACGTGCCGGATTGACCGCTGCGCCAAACTCACGAAGCGCCTTGGCCCCGATCAGCAACGGGTAGTTGAAATGACTGCGGTCGACCAGATTGACCTCGACCGTGCGTTTGACGTTGCCCAGGCACAGTTCCAGATCCACCACCGGGCGTTTGGTCGGATCGACCGGCTCGTCTTCGTCCTCACCGTCAGATCGGCCCTTGATGCGGCTGATGCGCGAAACCTTGTGCTCGTAAACCTTGTTGTCTGCATCCTTGGTCGCCAGCCGGAAGCGGACCCAGTCATCGCCATCGCGCTTGAACAGTTCGATGTCCTTGGCCGACAGCGAAGCGGTCAGCGCCCCGGTGTCCATCTTGGCCTTGAAGGTCTCGCCAAACTCGCCGACCTGAATGTACTCGTAGCGACCATACAACGTCGGTTCAGCGGCCATGACAGGCAACGCCAGCAAAGACAGAAGCGCCATAAGGGATTTCACGTAGCAGATTCCTCGCAATGGATGGGCAGGCATGAGCCCGATTCTATACGTCAGACGCATGCCCTTTGTAGGCGTGAACTGACCCAGGTGCCTATTTGGCGCCCCAAACCCCACTCAACGCCGACAGCGCCGAACCGCTCGCGCCCTGCTGCCCCAGATACTGCAGGATCACCGGTACAAACTGGCCGACCATGCCACTGTCCATGCCAAGGGCGCTGAACGCCTTGTTCACATCGCCCATGCTCTGCACATTGCCCAGCGCGCTGCTGACGGCCGTATTGCTGCTGCCAGAACCGCCCAACATGCCGCCCAGACCACCCAGGCTGCCTAGTGCGGAGGTGCCGGAGAGTTGATCGAGCCCAGGCACCGATTTGCTCAGGCTCGAGTAGTCATTGCCGGAAAGCTTGTTCTTGGCCAGCCCCAACAAGGCGCCGGTGCCGCCCACCGCCTGCTGCGGGGTGACGTTCAATTGCGTGCCCAGCGAGTTCAGCAGGCCAGCCGCCTCAGGCGCTGCGGTAGCCTTCTGCTGACCTCCGGTGGCGTTGGAAACGGCGTTTGCCGCATCGTTCAGGTTGAAAGCCAGGACTGGCATCGCCGCCAGCGCCATCAACGTCGCCAATGCAGCATTGCGTGCGTTTTTCATCGAAACTTTCATCCAGGCGACCTCGTTATCCAAAGAACCGGCCATGGCCGGGTAAACACGCGTTGGACCACTGCCGGGCGGGAAGTTCCGACACGCCGGCCGGCTTCTATATATCCGCGGGTACGCTGCATCCACTTTGCAGCGGGCAACGTATTGCTTGCACGAACAGTGACTTCAGCGAACTGCCGCCCGATGGCCGGTGGTTTTCATTTTCCCTAGGGTGAGTAAAAAAACGTGGTTGGAACTGCGGCGCAACCTGGACTAACCTGCCAGCATTCTGGCGATCAGCGTGCTCGCCGTCGTTCCCATGTCTGGAGTATGCCTATTTCCTCCGTCGACGCCGATGACCTCCGCCAGCTGCTCGCTCAATGCTCGCTGGGCAACCGCCGCGCTTTCGAAAGCCTCTACCGCAAGGTTTCCGGACACCTGTTCGCCGTCGCTCTGCGTTGCATGGGTCATCGTGACCAGGCAGAAGACATCGTGCAGGAGGCCTTCGTGCGGATCTGGAACAGCGCCTCGCAATACGATGCGAATCTTTCGGCGCCGATGACCTGGATGATCAGCATCACGCGCAACAAGGCCATTGACCAGCTGCGCAAACATCGCGAAGAACCGCTGACCGATGAACAGGCCCAGGCACTGTTCGATCCGTCGGCGTCGGCGCATGAACAAATGGAAGGCCAGCGCGATGCCAGCGCATTGCAACGCTGCCTCGACACCCTCGAAGGCATGCAGCGTCAGTCCATCATCACCGCGTACTTTCATGGTGCCTCCCACGGCGATCTGGTCATTCAATTGGCCGCGCCGCTGGGCACCGTAAAGTCGTGGATACGTCGGGGCATGGAGCGCCTGCGCAGGTGTCTGGAATCATGAATTATCGCCAACCTGAACTGCGCCGCGCCCTGGCCGCCGACTATTCCATCGGCCTGATGCCCTCTACGGCGCGCCGGCGCTTCGAAAACCTGCTGCTGGATGATCCCCTGTTACGTGCCGAGGTCGCACAGTGGCAACAAAGCCTGGTCGGGCTGACGTCGTCGCTGGCACCGCAACCGGTACCGGAGCGGGTATGGCAGCACATCGTCGCGCGTATCGAACCGCAGCAGTTGCATGTGCCGGAAAAATTACCATTCTGGAGCTGGATGCGCCTGACCGCCGCGGCCTGCTCGCTGCTGGTCGCGGTTATCGTGGGCGTGATCTACAACCGCGACAAAGCCGAGTTCAATGCCACCCTTCTGGCAGGCAACCAACAACCGGCGCTGACCGTGGAGGCCTTCGACCACTATCTGAAAGTCGAGCCGGTCACCGTCGCGTCAGTCGAGTCGGGCCGTAGCCTGGAGTTGTGGGCCATTCCCGCAGACGGGGTTCCGGTCTCGCTGGGCGTGATTCCGGATGACGGCAAGGGCCGCGTCGAACTGAGCGCCAGTCAGCGCCAGTTGCTGGGCTCACAAACGACCATGGCGATCACATTGGAACCCAAAGGCGGGTCGCCGACGGGTAAACCGACCGGGCCAATCCTGTACAAAGGCCAGTTGGCATCGCTGTAGCGCCGGTCAGGGGGCTGCAACGTCAACCAGCCTCTGCGGTTCGAACAGCCGCGCAAGCTGACGTGTCCAAAGCGCCGACCCCGCCTGAACGGGCGGGCGGCGAATGAATGCATGGGCAAATTGCTCGCCGTTGCGCAGTTTCTCCCGCAGCGTTGTCAGGCGGATTGCGCCCTGATGATCACGCTCCCAGTACAGCGGCTCGCTGAAATATCGAACTTGGGTGGTTGCCTCAGCCGATTGCGTCGCCCCTTGCAAATGCTGCCACCATGATCTGTTGAGGTGCTGCATTGGCGTTTGACGCTGAGACTGCCTGGAGGATGATGGCAGCTGCGCCTGGGTGATCAGGGAAAACCCCGATAGCCACGGCGCCCACAGACCAGACACCTCGCTGACGACGCATTCACCCGCGACAAAGTCGGCTTCGCAGTCGGTCTTGTGCTGATATGCCGGCGTGATCCGGACATGCTGGCGGTACGCTGAACGATAGCCGGACTGGCAGATCCGATCGGGCATTCCTGCCCACTTGCAGGCGTTGGCGTTCTCGAAGAAAACCGACGAGGAAACCCAGCGCTGCTCGCTTGCCTCCAGTTCAGCACTCGCCAGCATGGCTGGCACTGCAACCAGACACATCCCGATCCAGGCCGAAACCGTTTTTTTTGATACCTCAACAAACATGTACCACCCGCGACCTGAAAAAACCCGGCGGGACAAATAGCACGTAGAAACGCTCCTCGACACAAGCGGGAACGGAATTCAAAGATTCCACCTGGAAATACGGAAAGATCCTACGCCAGCCAAGGCTCCAGCTTACGGTGAGCACATCTGGGCCGGCCGAGCCGTCGATGCATGCTCAACAGCGATGGCCTTTGGAATAACGGTTATTTCAAATCGATCCAGGAAACTGTCATTTCTGACAGTAGTCACCGCACTGGATGCTGAGCAGCATGAAGGCCTGCCCCGCACCTGCGCCTCATCTGGAGTTGCACCAGAAGAAATGAAAACGGGCGACCCGAAGATCGCCCGCCGTTGCGGTTGGCCGGCTTACGCGGCGCTGAATAGCTTGTGTGGATCGATCACGAATTTCTTCGGTACACCCGCATCAAACTCACCGTAACCTCGCGGTGCATCGTCGAGGCTGATGACTTCCACGCCGACGACGTCGGCAATGTTGATGCGATCCCACATGATGGCTTGCATCAATTGACGGTTGTACTTCATGACTGGCGTCTGGCCGGTGTGGAAACTATGGGATTTCGCCCAACCCAGGCCAAAACGAATGCTCAGGCTGCCCATTTTCGCCGCGGCATCGACAGCGCCCGGGTCTTCGGTGACGTACAGACCGGGGATACCGATCTTGCCCGCTACCCGCACCACACCCATCAAAGAGTTGAGCACGGTCGCAGGGGCTTCGGCCTTGACGCCCGCGTGGCCATGACCGCGCGCTTCGAAGCCGACAGCGTCGACAGCGCAATCCACTTCAGGCTCGCCCAGCAGAGCGGCGATCTGTTCGTGCAAAGGGGTGTCCGTGGACAGGTCGGCGATTTCAAAACCCTGTGCCTTGGCGTGGGCCAGACGCACGGGGTTCACGTCGCCAACGATGACCACCGCAGCACCGAGCAGACGCGCCGAAGCCGCCGCCGCCAGACCGACCGGGCCGGCACCGGCGATATACACCGAGCTGCCCGGACCGACACCGGCGGTCACTGCGCCGTGGTAACCGGTCGGCAGGATGTCCGAGAGGCAGGTCAGGTCGCGGATCTTTTCCATCGCCTTGTCGCGATCAGGCAGTTTGAGCAGGTTGAAGTCGGCGTACGGTACCAGCACGTATTCGGCCTGGCCGCCGGTCCAGTCGCCCATGTCGACATAGCCATAGGCGCCACCGGGACGCCCTGGGTTGACGGTCAGGCAAACGCCGGTGTGCTGCTCTTTGCACGAACGGCAAAGCCCACAGGCGACGTTGAACGGAACCGACACCAGATCGCCGATCTTGAGATTCTCGACGCCGGAGCCCATCTCGATGACTTCACCGGTGATTTCGTGCCCCAGGACCAGGCCGACCTGGGCAGTGGTGCGACCGCGCACCATGTGTTGGTCCGAACCGCAGATGTTGGTGGATACCACGCGCAGAATGACCCCGTGCTCGATCTTCTTGCCGCGCGGGTCCTGCATTTTGGGATAGTCAATCTTGCGTACTTCGACCTGACCTGCGCCGAGATACACCACACCACGATTACCAGACATGCTTTCACCTCGCTGAATTGTTTTTATGGATGCAGCTGTGTAGCGGAGTTATGCGTTGCGTGGGTGTTGCGGCAACGCACCGATTGCTCTGGGGTATTTCGTTTTCCATCCTTGATGTTGCGTCGTTTGTGAATCCTTCTTCGCGAGCAAGCTCACTCCTACAGGGGCGCGCGATCACTGTAGGAGTGAGCTTGCTCGCGATACCGCGAAACGATCCGTCCTTACAGCACCACTGTGCGATTGGCGTTGAGGAACACACGCCGTTCGATGTGATAACCCACCGCACGCGCCAGGGTCAGGCCCTCGATGTCGCGACCCTTGGCGATCAAATCCTCGGGATAGTGACTGTGATCCACCGCCTCGACGCCCTGGGCGATGATCGGACCCTCGTCCAGATCGTTGTTGATGTAATGCGCGGTTGCGCCGACCAGTTTCACGCCCTTGTTATAGGCCTGGTGGTACGGCTTGGCACCCTTGAACCCCGGCAGCAGCGAGTGGTGGATATTGATCGCCTTGCCGTCCAGCTTGCGGCACAGCTCGGGCGACAACACCTGCATGTAGCGGGCAAGAACCACCAGCTCGGCGCCGGACTCTTCGATCACCTGCCAGACCTTGGCCTCTTGCGAAGGCTTGTCGTTGGGATCGAGAGGGAAATGGTAGTAGGGAATCTCGTGCCAGCGCGCCAAAGGTTCGAGATCGGGGTGATTGGACACCACGGCGACCACGTCCATGGACAGTTGGTTGATGCGCTGGCGGTAAAGCAGGTCGTTGAGACAGTGATCGGCCTTGGAGACCATGATCACCACTTTCGGCCGGTAGTTCGGCGCGGTCAGTTCGAAGATCATGCCAAACGCTTCACCGGGTTCACTCAAGCCTGCGCGAAAAGACGTCTCATCGAAGCCATCGGGCTGACGGAATTCGACACGAATGAAGAAGCGGCTGGACAGCCGGTCATCGAACGAATGGTGCTCGGTGACATAACAACCCTGCTCGAACAGGTAGCGGGTGACCGCGTCCACCGTGCCCAGCACGCTGGGGCAGTCGGCGGTCAGAATCCAGGTATCGGGGGCGCGGCTCATGGATCTTCCTCTGATCGTTCCCACGCTCTGCGTGGGAATGCAGTTCAGGACGCTGCGCGTCCATCACAATGACGCGCAGCGTCAAGGGCAACGTCCCCACG
Organism: Pseudomonas sp. NPDC087358; assembly: GCF_044900785.1. NCBI lineage: Bacteria > Pseudomonadati > Pseudomonadota > Gammaproteobacteria > Pseudomonadales > Pseudomonadaceae > Pseudomonas > Pseudomonas sp. NPDC087358. The sequence continues at coordinate 135,383 of NZ_JBJDOA010000009.1, read as the reverse complement.
CAGGGCGTGGGAACGATCACGTCAACAGACTTTCACAACGGCTCAGGCGGCAATCCCGAGGCCGTACTCCGCACTCGCATCCTGCAGCCACAACCACCAGTAATCGGAGAAGCTGCGGCGAATGACCAGTTCCCAGGTCTCTTCGCCGGTACGACGGATCACCAGTTGCGACTTGGCGAACACGGTACCGATGGCTTTGCCCACCGGGAAATTGCTCGGATGCACATCGTAGCTGGTGGACTTCATCAGCAGTTCCCGAACTTTCGGGCCGGTCAGCTCCAACAGCGATTGACCGCCGCTGACGTTGACGATCGCGATGTGCAACCCATCCAGTGCTTCGCGCAGCTTCTGCTCGACGGCGAATTCTTCGCCGCCCGGCACGATCAGCAGCCATTCATCCGGGCCCAGCCACTGGATCGAGCTTGCACCGCTAAAAACCACTGCCAGTGCGCCCGGCAGTTCCATGCCCAGCGCCTTGTGCACGCCGGCAGCGAACGCCGCGTCGTGACCGTTGCCACGAATGGTCAGGTGACCCAGCAGTTTTTTCTCGCGCAGCACCACACCCGGGTTGGTGCGGCCTTTGCCGACCAGGCTTTTCAGGTCGGCATGAAACAGAGGCGACTCGACTTTGACGTCGGTCGTGGGCCGCTGTTGGTAAACGTTGGCTGTGGTCATAGAGCACCTGTGTTGAATTCTGTTGTAACAGTGAACATGGCCCCTATGGGAGTGAGCTTGCTCGCGATTGCAGTATGTCAGTCAGCACATGTATGCCTGGTCTGACGCTATCGCGAGCAAGCTCACTCCTACAGAGAAATCAGCAAACCCAGAGGCTTACTCCACGTTCTGCCGGTCACCCTTCGGATCGAAGAACACCGAGGACACGATTTGCGCCTCGATCACACTGCCATCGGCTTGCGGCGAGAACACACGCTCACCCATGCGCTTCAGACCGCCCTTGACCACACCCATGGCGAACGAGTAGCCCAGCGAGTTCGCTGCATAGCTGGATGTCACGTGACCGACCATGGTCATCGGGATCGACTGTTTAGGGTCGAACACCAGCTGTGCGCCTTCGGGCAGCCACTTGTTCGGATCGATCGGCTTGAGGCCAACCAGTTGCTTGCGCTGATCACGCACGCAGTCTTCGCGATTCATGCCGCGCTGACCGAGCCAGGAGAACGGCTTGGTGCGACCGACACACCAGCCCATGTTCAGGTCGTCCGGGGTCATCGAGCCGTCGGTGTCTTGCCCGACGATGATGAAGCCCTTCTCGGCGCGCAGTACGTGCATGGTCTCGGTGCCGTACGGGGTCAGGTTGTACTTCTTGCCAGCCTCGGCGATTTTTTCCAGGACACCCATGGCGTAGTCGGCCTGGATATTCACTTCGTAGGAAAGCTCACCGGTGAAGGAAATCCGGAACACCCGCGCCGGTACGCCGCCGACCAGACCCTCTTTCCAGGTCATGAACGGGAATGCTTCACGGCCCAGGTCGATGTCGGTCACTTCGCCGAGCAGCTTGCGGCTGTTCGGGCCCGACAGGGTCAGGGTCGCGTAGTGGTCGGTGACGGAGGTGAAGTACACCTTCAGGTCCGGCCATTCGGTCTGCTGGTAGATTTCCAGCCATTGCAGCACGCGTGCAGCGCCGCCCGTGGTGGTGGTCATGATGAAGTGGTTGTCGGCGACACAGGCAGTCACGCCGTCGTCGAAAACCATGCCGTCTTCTTTACACATCAGGCCGTAACGGGCCTTGCCCACATCCAGCTTGGTCCAGGCGTTGGTGTAGATGCGGTTGAGGAACTCACGCGCATCCGGGCCCTGAATGTCGATCTTGCCCAGGGTAGACGCGTCCAGCAGGCCGACGCTGTCACGTACCGCCTTGCATTCGCGACGCACGGCGGCATGGATGTCTTCACCGGCTTTGGGGAAGTACCACGGCCGTTTCCACTGACCGACGTCTTCGAACTCGGCAGCGTTCTTGATGTGCCAGGCATGCAGCGCGGTGAAGCGCACAGGCTCGAAGATGTGACCGCAGTGACGCCCTGCGACCGCGCCGAACGTGACCGGCGTGTAGTTGGGGCGGAACATGGTGGTGCCCATCTCGGGAATGGTCACGTTCAGCGAGCGGGCCGCGATGGCCAGTCCATTGACGTTGCCCAGCTTGCCCTGATCGGTGCCGAAGCCCAAAGCGGTGTAGCGTTTGACGTGCTCGACCGACTCGAAACCTTCGCGGGTCGCCAGTTCGATGGCGGCGGCGGTGACATCGTTCTGCAGGTCGACGAATTGTTTCGGCGCGCGGGAAGTACCCTTCTCGTGGGGCACCTGGAACAACGCCAGTGTCGGTTCCTCGGCACGGCTCAGGGCCTTGGGCATGACACCCTCGACCAGCTGGAAACCGGCTTCGCTGGCTGCGCGCACACCGCCCTCAAAGCCATCGGCCAGGCTGTCGCCCAACCCATAGACACCGTTCACACCGCCGACGCACACACGCTTCTGCGGTGCTTCGCCCGGTACGAAACCGAGAATGTCCTCACGCCAGACCGGCTTGCCGCCCAAGTGGGAGGCCAGGTGAACGATCGGGCTGTAGCCACCGGAGCTGGCGACCAGGTCGCAATCAAGCCACTCGCCTGGGCTGGTGACCTTGTGCGCCTTGACGTCGATGGCGGCAACCCGGGCGCCACTGACGCGCTTGCTGCCACGTGCTTCGACCACGGCGCTGCCGGTGAGAATGCGGATGCCTTTGGCGCGCGCTTCTTCAACCAGCGCGCCGCGTGGATTGTGGCGTGCATCGGCTACCGCGACCACTTGCAGACCGGCATCGAGCCAGTCCAGTGCAACGCGGTAGGCGTAATCGTTGTTGGTCGACAGCACCAGCTTCTTGCCCGGCGCCACGCCATAACGGCGGACGTAAGTGGAGACTGCACCAGCGAGCATGTTGCCCGGCACGTCGTTGTTGCCGTAGACCAGCGGGCGCTCGTGTGTGCCGCTCGCCAGCACGACACGCTTGGCGCGAACGCGGTGCATGCGCTGACGCACCTGACCGATTGGCGCGCGGTCGCCCAGATGATCGGTCAGACGCTCGTGGATGGTCAGGAAGTTGTGGTCGTGGTAACCGTTGACCGTGGCGCGCGGCAACAGAACGACGTTGGCCAGCCCCTTCAACTCGGCAACCACAGTGGCTACCCACTCGGCTGCTGGCTTGCCGTCCAGGCTCTCACGGGAATCAAGCAGACTGCCGCCAAACTCTTCCTGTTCGTCGGCCACGATCACCCGCGCGCCGCTGCGCGCTGCAGCCAGTGCAGCAGCGAGGCCAGCGGGGCCGGCGCCCACCACCAGCACATCGCAGTGCTGGTTCATGTTGTCGTAGGTGTCCGGATCGTTTTCAGTCGGCGAGCGACCCAGCCCTGCGGCCTTGCGGATGTACTTCTCGTAAGTCATCCAGAACGATTGCGGGTACATGAAGGTTTTGTAGTAGAAACCCGGCGGCATCAGCTTGCCGCCGACCTTGCCGAGAATCCCCATCATGTCGGTATTCACACTCGGCCAGCCGTTGGTGCTGGTGGCGACCAGACCCGAGTACAGCGCTTGCTGCGTGGCGCGCACGTTGGGGATCTGCGTGGCTTCGGTGGCACCGATCTGCAGCACCGCGTTCGGCTCTTCGGACCCTGCTGCAAAAATGCCGCGAGGACGCGAGTACTTGAAGCTGCGGCCAATGATATCGACGCCGTTGGCCAGCAGGGCTGCGGCCAGGGTGTCGCCTTCAAAGCCTTGGTAGGTCTGGCCATTGAAGCTGAAATTCAGGACCTTGCTGCGGTCGATGCGGCCGCCGTTGGGCAGACGATTGGACTGGCTCATACCTTGTCTCCCTTACCGACTGCCGGAACCTTGTTAACGAACTGTGGCTTGGTGCCAATCGGATAGGTTTCGAGAATTTCATAAGTCACGGTGTCACGCGTGGCGTTGAAGTACTGACGGCAACCGGCGGCGTGAATCCACAGTTCGTGGTGCAGGCCGCGGGGGTTGTCGCGGAAAAACATGTAGTCGCCCCACTGCTCGTCGGTGCAGGCAGCCGGGTCCAGCGGACGCGGGATGTGAGCCTGACCGGAGGCGTGGAATTCCTCTTCGGAGCGCAGTTCGCCACAGTGAGGACAGAAGATGTGCAACATAGGAAAACTCTCCTGTTAGTGGTTAGTGAGCTACCGCAGCGGCGCCGTGCTCATCGATGAGCGCACCGTTGTGGAAACGATCAATGGAGAAAGGTTTGGCCAGCGGGTGCATTTCGCCCTTGGCCAGGCTTGCGGCAAACACGTTACCCGAGCCCGGCGTCGCCTTGAAGCCGCCCGTACCCCAACCGCAGTTGAAGAACATGTTCGGCACAGGGGTCTTGGAGATGATCGGGCAGGCGTCCGGCGTGGTGTCGACGATGCCGCCCCACTGACGGTTCATGCGTACGCGCGACAACACCGGGAACATCTCGACGATGGCCTGAATGGTGTGCTCGATGACCGGGTACGAACCGCGCTGACCGTAGCCAACCCAGCCGTCGATGCCGGCGCCGATCACCAGGTCGCCCTTGTCGGACTGACTGATGTAGCCGTGCACGGCGTTGGACATGATCACGCTGTCGATGATCGGCTTGATCGGCTCGGACACCAGCGCTTGCAGCGGGTGAGACTCGATCGGCAGGCGGAAGCCCGCGAGCTTGGCCATGTGGCCAGAGTTACCGGCCGTCACCACACCGACGCGCTTGGCACCGATGAAGCCCTTATTGGTTTCAACGCCGATGCACACGCCGTTTTCCTTGCGAAAGCCGGTGACTTCGGTCTGTTGAATCAGGTCTACGCCCAAAGCGTCGGCAGCACGAGCGAAGCCCCAGGCCACGGCATCGTGACGCGCGACACCGCCGCGACGTTGCACGGTCGCGCCGATGATCGGGTAACGGGTGTTCTTCGAGCAGTCCAGGTACGGAATCTCGTCGGCCACTTGCTTGCCGTTGAGCAGCTCGCCATCCACGCCGTTCAGGCGGTTGGCGCTGACCCGGCGCTCCGAATCACGCATGTCCTGCAGCGTGTGGCACAGGTTGTAGACGCCGCGCTGGGAGAACATGACGTTGTAGTTGAGGTCCTGAGACAGGCCTTCCCACAGCTTCATTGCGTGCTCATACAGGTGCGCGGACTCGTCCCACAGATAGTTGGAACGCACGATAGTGGTGTTGCGCGCGGTGTTGCCGCCGCCCAACCAGCCCTTCTCGACCACGGCCACATTGGTGATGCCGTGCTCCTTGGCCAGGTAGTAGGCCGTCGCCAGCCCATGACCGCCGCCACCAACGATCACAACGTCGTAGACCTTTTTAGGGGTCGGCGTGCGCCACATGCGCTGCCAGTTTTCATGGTGGCTGAGGGAGTGTTTGAAAAGGCCGAAGCCTGAGTAATGCTGCATGGTGCTACTCCTGACTCAGCGGTAAACCGGGAAATCGGCACACAGCGCGGCAACCTGACCGGCCACATTGGCCTCGACATCGGCATCGCCGAGGTTGTCGAGAATGTCGCAGATCCAGCCAGCCAGCGTGATGCATTGGGTCACTTTGAAGCCGCGGGTGGTCACGGCCGGGGTGCCGATACGCAGGCCCGAGGTGACGAACGGCGACTGTGGATCGTTTGGCACCGAGTTCTTGTTCACGGTGATGTGCGCACGACCCAGAGCGGCGTCGGCATCCTTGCCGGTCAGGCCCTGACGGATCAGGCTGACGAGGAACAAATGGTTGTCGGTGCCGCCGGAAACGACGTCGAAGCCGCGGTCGATAAACACCTGCGCCATGGCCTGGGCGTTGTCGATCACCTGCTGTTGATAGGCCTTGAAGCCTGGCTCCATTGCCTCTTTGAAGCACACGGCCTTGGCGGCGATCACATGCATCAGCGGCCCGCCCTGGCCCCCGGGGAATACCGCGGAGTTGAATTTCTTTTCCAGTTCTTCGTTGGCCCTGGCCAGGATCAGACCGCCACGGGGACCACGCAGGGTCTTGTGGGTGGTGGTGGTGACCACATCGGCGTACGGCAGCGGATTAGGGTACAAGCCCGCTGCGACCAGACCCGCCACGTGAGCCATGTCGACGAACAGATAGGCGCCAACCTTGTCGGCGATTTCCCGAAAACGAGGGAAATCCAGGGTTTTCGAGTAGGCCGAGAACCCGGCAATGATCATTTTCGGTTTGTGCTCGACCGCCAGACGCTCGACTTCGTCGTAATCGATCAGGCCGGTGGTGGTGTCGATACCATATTGAACAGCGTTGTAGAGTTTGCCGGAGAAGCTGACCTTGGCGCCGTGGGTCAGGTGACCGCCGTGTGCCAGGCTCATGCCCAGTACGGTGTCGCCCGCTTGCAGCAGCGCCAGATAGACCGCGGCGTTGGCCTGGCTGCCGGAGTGCGGCTGAACGTTGGCGTAATCGGCACCGAAAAGCTGTTTGGCGCGGTCGATGGCCAGTTGCTCGACCTTGTCGACGTGCTCGCAGCCGCCGTAGTAACGCTTGCCCGGATAGCCTTCGGCGTATTTGTTGGTCAGGCCGCTGCCCTGGGCCTGCATCACGCGCTTGCTGGTGTAGTTCTCCGAGGCGATCAGCTCGATGTGATCTTCCTGACGCTGCTCTTCGGCATTCATCGCTGCCAACAGTGCGTCGTCATAACCCTGGATCTGGTCTTGCTTGCTGAACATCGCGGTTCTCCCAGCGGCGGCGCGGCGCCTGAATGATCGATAGGGCTTGTGGACTGCCCTTTGGAAGCGATGGTATGGCCGACGCAGACTGGCTAGATGCCTACGCACGCCACACAAAGGTGCGTTTACGACATGGGTTTACGGGGAGCCGGTAATGGGCACTGCATGACAGAAGAGAATGGCGCGGCAGGCTGCTGATTCTGGCCGCAGGCCGTGGGAGTCCGGGCAGAAGCGAGAGTGCAGAAACAAAAATCCCCGGTCGAGGCCGGGGATTTCGGGGTAGCGGATGTCGCAATCAGACAGATTTTGCAGGCAACTGGCCGTCGGCCCTGAACATGCCGCGAATCCCGCGCACCGCCTGACGAATCCGGTCCTGGTTTTCGATCAGGGCAAAACGCACGTGATCGTCGCCATACTCGCCAAAACCGACACCCGGCGAGACACAGACCTTGGCCTCAAGCAGCAGCTTCTTGGCGAACTCCAGCGAGCCCATGTGGGCGTAGGCTTCAGGAATCTTGGCCCAGACGTACATCGACGCTTTCGGATTTTCGACCATCCAGCCCAGTTCATGCAGGCCCTTTACCAGCACGTTGCGGCGCTGGCGATACTGCTCGGCAATGTCGAGCACGCATTGCTGGTCGCCTTCGAGCGCCGCGATGGCCGCCACTTGCAGCGGGGTGAAGGTGCCATAGTCGTGGTAACTCTTGATCCGCGCCAGGGCATTGACCAGTTCCGGGTTGCCGACCATGAAACCAATTCGCCAGCCGGCCATGTTGTAGCTCTTGGACAAGGTGAAAAACTCCACCGCGATGTCCTTGGCGCCCGGCACCTGCATGATCGACGGGGCTTTCCAGCCGTCGTAGACGATGTCGGCGTAGGCCAGGTCGTGGACCACCAGCACGTCATATTGCTTGGCCAGGGCGACAACCCGTTCGAAGAAATCCAGTTCGACGCATTGGGCGGTAGGGTTGGACGGGAAGCCCAGGATCATCATCTTCGGCTTGGGAATCGAGCCACGGATGGCTTTTTCAAGCTCGGCGAAGAAATCCACGCCCGGCACCAGCGGCACGGAGCGTACCTGTGCACCCGCGATGACAGCGCCGTAGATGTGAATCGGATAGCTGGGATTGGGCACCAGCACTGTGTCGCCCTGATCGAGGGTGGCAAGCATCAGGTGCGCCAGGCCCTCTTTAGAGCCGATGGTGACAATGGCTTCGGTTTCCGGGTCGATATCGACCTCGTAACGCTTCTTGTACCAGCTGGAAATCGCCCGACGCAGACGCGGGATGCCACGCGAAGTCGAGTAGCCATGAGTGTCTTCACGTTGGGCGACAGTGACCAGTTTCTCGACGATATGCGGCGGCGTTGCCCCATCGGGGTTGCCCATGCTCAGGTCGATGATGTCCTCACCACGACGACGAGCGGCCATTTTCAGCTCGGCAGTGATGTTGAACACGTAAGGAGGGAGTCGATCGATCCGCGCGAAACGGCGCGGCGAACCTTGGTCTGCCATGGTGGCCTCTGAAGACGTAAGCGCCCGGAACCGTCCGAGCGACGCTGGCCACTGCGGTGGCCTGTGCGCAAGATAATGGCGCCGAAGGCGGTTTGTCTACAGAGATCTTCGGACCAATGCCCTCGGATCTCCTGTAGGCGTGAGCTTGCTCGCGATGCGCTGTATCAGTCGATTCATGAGTACCTGACGGGAGCGATCGCGAGCAAGCTCACTCCTACAGAGAGCGCGTCAGGCCAAGAGGCGACGTAGCCCGAACAACACGAGAAAATGCAGCGGATAAATAAGGTACGCCCAGCGCCGCATCGGCCAGACACTGAACGCCGGGCGCCAGCGCAACAAGGCCAATCCAAGCCACGGCCCCAACAGACAGGTGATCAGCGCACCGATGGAAATCGGATCGCCCCAGAGCATGCCGTCGATGATCTTCGGCCATTCGTTGCTCAAAAGGCATACCACCCCCGGCACTACCGCCAGCCATAGCGAGCGGCGCAGCACCAGCAGGCAGGCGGTCGGCAGCAGCACGCCATAGGCGCCGAACATCAATTGCTGGCTAGCGGCGACTCCGACGCCCAACGCCAGCACGCCCGCGACCCGAACCGGTAGTGAGCGGCCGACCGCGCCCTGCGCCACCAATAAGCCCAGCGCCAGAGTCGGCAGCACGTTGAGCGTGGTGACTTCACCGGCCATGTAGAGACGATAGGGAAACTCGGCGAGCACCGAAAACACCAGGAGCCACGTCAGATATTTCCAGTCCACCCGAGGCTGTTCGGCGCGTGCAATACCGCGCCCGACATTCACCGCAATGGCCAGGCAAAACCAGGCGAACGCAAAGCGCCCCGGCACGTATAGCCAATCGGCAGACCAACCGACATAGCGCAGGTGATCGAGCACCATACTCAGCATCGCCAGCCACTTGAGCAGGTCCAACGCGCGATCACGCCGGGGTGGTAGGGTCGAATGTGCCTGGCTCATCTGGCTCCACTGATTTGCTGAATTTTCTGACGCAAGAATGCATGACCAAACCACTGAATCTTGGTTACAGTCGCAGCCTTCGATTACAGGGAACCGGCCATGACAGACCAAAGCCAGCAGTTTGCCAGCGATAACTATTCGGGAATCTGCCCGGAAGCCTGGGCCGCCATGGAACAAGCCAACCACGGCCATCAGCGCGCCTATGGCGACGACCAATGGACAGCACGCGCGGCCGATCAATTCCGTCAGCTGTTCGAAACCGACTGTGAAGTGTTCTTCGCCTTCAACGGCACGGCGGCCAACTCGCTGGCGCTGTCATCGTTGTGCCAGAGTTATCACAGTGTCATCTGCTCCGAAACCGCCCACGTCGAAACCGACGAATGCGGCGCACCGGAATTTTTCTCGAACGGCTCCAAGCTGCTGACTGCCCGCAGCGAAAACGGCAAGCTGACCCCCGAATCGATCCGCGAAGTGGCGCTCAAACGTGCCGACATTCACTACCCCAAACCACGCGTCGTGACCCTGACCCAGGCCACGGAAGTCGGCAGCGTGTACCTGCCTGATGAGCTCAAGGCCATCAGCGATACCTGCAAGGAACTGGGCCTGAACCTGCACATGGACGGCGCACGCTTTGCCAACGCCTGCGCGTATCTGGGCTGCACGCCGGCTGAGTTGACCTGGAAAGCCGGCGTCGATGTCCTGTGCTTCGGCGGTACCAAGAATGGCATGGCGGTGGGCGAGGCGATTCTGTTCTTCAACCACAAGCTGGCTGAAGACTTCGACTATCGCTGCAAACAGGCAGGCCAACTGGCCTCGAAAATGCGCTTTCTATCCGCGCCCTGGGTCGGCCTGCTGGAAAACGACGCCTGGCTCAAACACGCCCGCCACGCCAACAGCTGCGCGCAGTTGCTTGCACAACTGGTAAGCGACATTCCAGGGGTTGAATTGATGTTCCCGGTGCAGGCCAACGGCGTGTTTCTGCAGCTTTCGGAAGCGGCCATCGCGGCGCTGACCGCCAGAGGCTGGCGTTTCTACACCTTCATCGGCAGCGGCGGTGCACGCTTCATGTGCTCGTGGGATACCGAGGAAGCCCGCGTGCGTGAGCTGGCGGCCGATATTCGGTTGGTGATGGGGGCGTAAGTCTTCGCAATCCGCTTCTGGCCGGAGGCCGTGGGAGCCTGACTTGTCGGCGATCGACTGCGCAGCAGTCGTAAAACCGGACAACGTTTTGCATCTGAACCACCGCACTGGCCGGCTTTGCTGCCGGTGCCCGGCAGATCGTCGGCAAGGTGGAGCGCCCCCCGGCGGACCCACGCCTTCGGCAGTAGTCAAGGTCAAGCCGCCGCCCATACATGCTCGGCGGCAAGACCATCACCCCTGCGCAATCACCTTTTCAATCACCTCGACCGTTGCGCTGACCTTGTCTTCATAACGGCTCAGTTGCTGGGCATGCTGCTGCTTGAGCTCGATTTGCTTCGAGCACAGATTCAGCGCTGCCAGGACCAGCAGGCGGTCGCCGATCAGGCTCGGGTAAGTGCGCTTGGTTTCCGACAACGCGGACTTGAGCATGACCACGGCGTCCATCAAGGTCTGTTCCTGGCCAGCAGGCGCCTTGATCGTGTAATCGTTGCCGAGAATGGAAATGACCTTGGCGTCGTCGCGGTCGGTGATCATGCGCTGACCGCACTGACGCTGGTTGCACGATCAACCAGCGCCTGAATGCGAGCAGCGGTGGCGCCTTGCTTCTCTTCCTGCTCCAGCAAGCTCAGCTGCAGACTGTCGTTGTCATCCCGGGCTTGTTTCAACTCTTCGGCGAGCTGCGTGTTCGTGTTCTGCAGCTCCTGATTCTGTTGCACCAGGTCACTGACGAGTTTTTCCAACTGGCTTAGGGATGCTTCCAACATTTTGATTTCTCAGGCAAATTTCAAAGGGCGCGTACGATAAAGAAAAGTCACTTCGGCTACCAGTGAAATCAGGGCTTTTACGCCGCTACACCGACCGCAAATCACATCTTTCACTTCAATCCCGCAAACGCATCGGGTCCCCATTGACTGCGTTTTGGCCGTCTTGTTCCTGCTGTTCGTCAGATCACGGCCCTGCGACATAAGCGCACAGAACGGACCAAAGGCTTCAAGTCTGTGTCTGCGCGACCGATAAGCCATGCATCTCCTTCAAATCTCCTCTTCTCGCATGGATCGCGGCTTTCTCAGGAACCGTCATGTCCCTCCGCAATATCAACATCGCGCCCCGCGCTTTTCTCGGATTTTCCATCATTGGCGTGCTGATGCTGGCCCTCGGCATCTTTGCCCTTTCGCAAATGAGCAAGATCAACGATGCCACTGAGGTCATGGCCACCAACAGCATGCCGAGCATCAAGTCCCTGGATAAGCTGACCGAGGCGAGCATCCGTCTGCGCGTATTGTCCTATCGGCTGATGCTCAATCGCGACGCCGACACCCAGCAGAAAACCATTGAACTGCTGGCCATGCGCAACCGGCAGATCGAAGAAGCACGGACGATTTACGTCAAGCTGATCTCCGCGCCGGAAGAACAGGCCGCCTATGATCAGTACGTGAAATTGCTCAACGACTATCGCCAGCTCGAGGAGCGCATGAAGTCCCTGAGCAACGCCAACAAGCTTGACGAACTGACGACCCTGCTCAGTGCCGACCTGCAGACCAACTCTGACCAGATGAACGTGGTGTTGGGCAAGCTGGTGGAAATCAACACTCAGCAACTCAAGGACACCAACAAAATGGCGTCCGATCAGTATTCGAGCGCCATCAACATGGTCGTCACGCTGCTGATTGTTGCCACCGTCCTGACGCTGCTGTTCGCCTGGCTGCTGACCAACAGCATCACTCGCCCGATCGCTTCTGCGCTCAATGCTGCCGAAGAAATTGCCGAAGGCGACCTGACCCGCACCATTTCCGTCGACGGTTCCGACGAAGCCGGGCGCCTGTTGGCTGCCATGCTCAAGATGCAGTCCAAATTGCGCGACACCCTGCAACGCATTTCCGGTTCGGCGACCCAGCTTGCTTCCGCCGCTGAAGAGCTCAACGCCGTCACTGAAGAAAGCGCGCGTGGCCTGGCACAACAGAACAACGAAATCGAGCAGGCGGCCACTGCGGTCAATGAAATGACCAGTGCCGTGGAAGAAGTGGCGCGCAACGCCGTCAGCACATCCGAAGCCTCGAAGAACGCCACCACCTCGGCCAGCGATGGTCGCGACCTAGTCCAGGAAACCGTGGGCGCCATCGAGCGCATGAGCGGTGATGTTCAGAGCACGGCCACGCTGATCGGCAACCTGGCCGACGAATCCCGTGACATCGGCAAGGTGCTGGACGTCATCCGTGGGCTGGCCGACCAGACCAACCTGCTGGCACTCAACGCCGCCATCGAAGCAGCCCGCGCCGGTGAAGCCGGTCGCGGATTCGCCGTGGTCGCCGACGAGGTTCGCGCACTGGCTCATCGCACCCAGCAATCGACCAGCGAAATCGAACGCATGATCGGCAGCATCCAGGGCGGCACCGAACAGGCCGTGAACTCGATGCGCAGCAGCACCGATCGCGCTGAATCAACCTTGAACATCGCCAAGGGCGCAGGCCTTGCGCTGGATACCATTAACAATGCTGTGGTGGAAATCAACGAGCGCAACCTGGTGATCGCAAGCGCCGCCGAAGAACAGGCGCAAGTGGCCCGTGAAGTGGACCGCAATCTCGTCAACATCCGCGACCTGTCGACCCAGTCGGCCACCGGCGCCAACCAGACCAGCGCCGCAAGCAACGAACTCTCGCGCCTGGCAGTGGACTTGAACGGAATGGTTGCGCGTTTCAGGTTGTAAACAGGGCCTCATACCTGGCCACTGGGGGAGCCGGCTTGCTGGCGAATGCGTCAGGTCAGACACTTTGATGGTGACTGATCCAGTACATCCGCCAGCTAGCCGGCTCCCCACAAGTCTTGGTCCGGTTTGCCGCCGGTGGCGTTTTTGAATCGCTACCACCGGCAAGCCATGCTGCTGCCCGTCAATATTCGATCCGCACATCGCCCTTCGGCACGCTGCAGCACGACAGGATGTAGCCTTCTTCGACGTCGTCATCGGTGATGCCGCCGTTGTGCTCCATCTCCACTTCCCCGCTCAGCTTCATGACCTTGCAGGTACCGCAGATGCCCATACCGCATGCCTTGGGGATCATCAGGCCGAGCTTGGCAGCGGCCGCATGCACGGTTTCGCCGGGGCCCACGCGAATGCTTTTGCCGGTATCGGTGAACTCCACCTGATGCAGCTCGGCGACGTCGATTTCCGGCGCATCGGCCGCCTGTTCGGCGTGCTCCACCGCGTCAGCGCGGGCTTCAGGCGGTGTCGCGCCAAAGGATTCTTCGTGGTACTGCGCCATGTTGAAGCCATTGGCTTCGAGCAGGCGCTTGACGGCATTCATGTACGGCGTCGGGCCGCAGCAGAAGACTTCGCGCTCCATGAAATCCGGGGCCATCAGCTCCAGCATCTTCTGGTTCAGATAACCGCGATAGCCGGCCCATGGCTCGCCCAGACCGTGCTTTTCACAGACGATGTGCAAGGCGAAGTTATTGATGCGCGACGCCATCTGCTCCAGTTCACGGTGATAGATGATGTCCTTGGGCGAGCGCGAGCTGTGGACGAAGACCATGTCGACGTTGGCGTTGGTGTCGTAATACCAGCGCGCCATGGACATGACCGGGGTAATGCCGACACCGCCGCTGAGGTAGAGGATCTTCGGGTTAGGGAAATCGATGGCGTTGAACAGACCCACCGGTCCATGGACCGCCAGCTCCTGGCCTTCATGCAATGTGTCATGCAGCCAGTTGGAAACCTTGCCGCCCGGCACCCGCTTGATCGTGATCGAGAAGCTGTACGGCACCGACGGCGAGCTGGAAATGGTGTAGGAGCGCATGATCGGCACGCCTTCGATTTCCAGCTCCAGGGTGACGAACTGACCTGGCTTGAAAAAGAACAGAATCGGCTGGTCGGCCATGAAGCAAAAGGTGCGTACGTCCCAGGTTTCCTGGATCACTTTGACGACCCGCACCAGGTGACGGCCATTGGCCCAGGTCTGGGTGTTGACCGGGCTGAGGAAACTCTGGGACATACTCACTCTCCACGGCCGACGGTCGGCCTCTTATGGTGGCGATTCTGCGTAACGCACGAGCCACCTATTTACCTATCAGCGACATTCACATACTTATGGCGACCAGGCCCTGTCTATAAGGGTTGCGTAGTCGGAAACGGATTCGGCCATGTCGCCCATGGATAAGGTTCGCGTCGCGCCCGGCTCCACACTCGCCGCTAAATCGTTATGACTTTCTGACACAGAAGCATGAGCGACAGAAAACACCGTCGCCTGGCGTGCCAATACATACAACCCAACCGTATTAGCCACATTCGTAGACCGCTCAAATCGCGGTCTGAGGACTTCAAAGATGGACGTCACCGCAACTCTGAGCCTGGGCGATCCGCTGGAACCCGCACGCAAGGCCACCGCTGAAATGCTGCAGAACCGTGAGCGCACCTACTCACTGCCGCAGCCTTTCTACAGCGATGAGCGGCTGTTTGAAATCGACATGCAGGAAATCTTTCAGAAAGAATGGCTGATAGCGGGCATGACCTGCGAAATCCCGGCCAAGGGCAACTTCCTGACCCTGCAGATTGGCAAGAACCCGATCCTGGTGGTGCGCGCGCCAGACGGCTCGATCAACGCCTTCCACAACGTTTGCCGTCACCGCGGCTCGCGTCTGTGCACCAAGGAAAAAGGCAAGGTCGCCAAACTGGTGTGCCCTTACCACCAGTGGACTTACGAACTTGACGGTCGTCTGTTGTATGCCGGCACCGAAATGGGCGCTGACTTCGACATGAAGCAGTTCAGCCTCAAGCCTGTGAATTGCAAGGTTGCCGGCGGTTACATCTTCATCAGCCTGGCCAGCAACCCGCCCGCCATCGACGAATTCCTGCAAACGCTGAACCACTACATGGAACCGTACGACATGGAAAACACCAAGGTGGCGGTGCAAACCACCTTGATCGAAAAAGCCAACTGGAAGCTGGTGCTGGAAAATAACCGCGAGTGCTACCACTGCAACGCCTCGCACCCGGAGCTGCTCAACACCCTGCTCGAATGGGATGACGTCACCGACCCGCGCGCCGATCAGGCCTTCAAGGACCACGTCGCTGCGTCCGCCGCCGCCTGGGAAGCAGAAAAAATCCCCTTTGCACACGCCAGCTTCGGCCTGCGTAACCGCATCGTGCGTATGCCACTGCTCAAAGGCACCGTGTCGATGACCATGGACGGCCAGCAAGGCAGCAAAAAGCTGATGGGCCGCATCAAGAATCCGGACCTGGGCTCGATGCGCATCCTGCACCTGCCGCACGCCTGGAACCACTGCATGGGCGACCACGTGATCGTCTTCACCGTGTGGCCAATCAGCGCACAGGAAACCATGGTTACCACCAAGTGGCTGGTGCACAAGGATGCAGTCGAAGGCGTGGACTACGACGTCGCGCGCCTGCGTGAGGTCTGGGACGCCACCAACGACCAAGACCGTCGCCTGGCCGAAGAAAACCAGCGCGGCATCAACTCCATCGCTTATCAGCCAGGTCCGTATTCACAGACCTATGAGTTCGGCGTAGTCAACTTCATCGACTGGTACAGCGCCAAGCTCCTAGAAAACATGGGCGCCGAGCCCGCGCCGTATCTGAAGGGCGTGGCGGTTAATCACGAGTAAGTTCTAACGGTTGACGATATCCCTACCGCCCTATTTCCCGGTAGCAGTCCGGCTTGCCGGCGGTGTGGTCATTTCGGACCCCACCGCCGGCAAGCCGGACTGCTGCAAGGATTGGCCCAACGCCGCATACACTGCTCAAAAAACAATCACCTCCGTCCCATACCAACCCCGCCGCACTGTCCCTGCATCCACAAACAACTTATCCACAGCACTACCCACTGCAATTGTGGGAAAGCGAATTTGCACCTGTGCAAAAAACCAAGAAAAACCGTGACTTATTCAGATAGTCATAATCGCATTGCGCCTGATCATTTTTTGAACAAATCTTTGAACGCCACGTATTTGAAGGGCTACAGGGGATGACAAACACCTTATCCACAGAACCGCCAACAGAGAATGTGGGCAAGTGCTGCGTTGTGGCTACCACCTGTGGAAAAACAGGCCGGAGGTAGAGAGTCCGGCCGCTAAGAAACAGATCCGAGAAAAAAAGCCTGAATTGATCAATATTTGATCAATCCTCTACAAGCCACGTATTTCAAGGCTTACAACAGATGACGAACAACTTATCCACATAAGCGCTAACAGAGATTGTGGGCAAATTCGAACGAGCTCAGCATTCTCTGTGGAGAAAAAACGTTTAAAAACCGTTAGATAGGCTGATCACTATTTAAACAAACGCTTGTAAGCCTTGAATCACGTGGCTCGCGTCAATGGCCGAACAGCTTATCCACAGGTGGGTTAACAGGGATTGTGGGTATGTGGGCAAATTTCATCGGCCACAAATCGGAAGCGACTGACATTCAGCTCCATTCCTGATCAGTAGGCTTGCAGCCAACCCACCGACGCAGGACGTCAATCATGAAATCAAAGATGATTTTTTCAGAAGAAGTTGTCTGCGGGCGAACGCTTGACTAATACAACAACGCGGACGCCCCACCAGCCTTCCGCGCGAATTGCTGGGTATCGTCAGTTACAGACCTAGTACCATCGATGAATCAAAAGCGCTTTTGCATCTGCGTACGAAGAATGACACCGGCTGTTATGAAAATGGCGAAAGGATCGGCTCTGGCCTGTTCACCCTGTTGATCGGATGCCTCGTTTTCTTCGCCTGGAGCCTGAAACAGGCCCGCGCCAAGTCATAGAGCAGGTGTTCGATGTCGTGATCATCGACGCGGCGTCCAGCATGAAGACGGTATCGGCAGAAGAGCCGCCGCTTTAGGCATAAAAAGAGCGGCACGCAGCCGCCTTCGGATGTTCAGAGGGCGTGACTCAGCGAATCACCCCCTCCTCCACCAACAACTTCAGGATCGCCGCCGCGCCTTCCTGAAGACTCAGACGCCCTATCAATCCATGCCTTTAATTTGAGACCCGCTTATGGGAATTTACCGATATATCGGACATCTCAATTGTTTCCGATTAATTCAATTCATATGTGAAAAAGATAATGGACGATAGAGGCAGGGCCATGGACAACGGCTTTCAAGCAATATTAGACTTTTTTCGCACCCTACGATTGTCGGGGATATCACATCAATGAAACATAAGCCATGATTACCGAACCGACTAGACAGATAAATGGCTGACGGAGAAGTCCAAATCAGCAGAAAATATTCAAACCAATGCATATTGAAACTGACTCATACTATCGGGCAGGGTGATCACACCTCATGAAAATTCAAAATCCATACCGGGAACTGTTCATATCACGACAACGGACTGTAAGTTAGAAATATTTTTGTTATGAGCAGTAACCGCACATAATTCTGTGAATTACCGCCTGACTACACAAGCACCGCTGAAAGCTATCAGAAAGGAATATTTATGGATAACGCCGTTAGACATTATTTTTTTTCCATGGTGTGGTCAATCGCTATTATCTATTTAATGTTCTGGGAAACAAGCGACAATTCCGGATTACTATTAAAAACCATGGACTATATTCTTTCAATAACCGTGATCGGGCACACATTCTACCTAATCGGTTCGGCAGTAAAAACCGCGCCGGACTCAGTTCCAAACTACGCTACCCCTAGCTTAAAAAAAACGCTCACAGGAGGCGTCCTATTAGCAGTCATTAACGTTATTGCAGCATGGCTAATTTATGACAATCACACTGGAAAAACTTTAATCGGAGTGTCTTTAGGATGTCTAATTCCAGCTGCCTCGCTTAGTCTTATTGTCTGCAGCATTCGCAATAAATTACACAACAAAGGAGCAATACCATGAGATAAATCACTATCCAAAAGCTGTAATTGTTCGGGATAGACTAACCGGAATAAATTAAACACTATTGCATGCGGTTATCTTACACCACACCTAACCAGAGTACTGAGGGAGGTAAGGTATGGACTTTCGGCACAGATTCGCGTTTCACACCATATACATCGGAGCGATCATTTCGGCCCTATGGGAACTTGACCCTTGCTACATAGAGAGCATGATAATCATAGGATTATTCGCAGCCCTAGGCGTTATAGCCATAGAACTATTTTTTGTTGAAAATAAACTATTATTCGAAAGCTTCTTAATAACGCCGCGATGGCGCATTGCAAATAAAATACTTTTAACGGACAAGAAATTTAAAGGAAATCAGAGATGAGAGAAATAGCTGTTTTAGACCTGAAGCTTGTTTCGGGAGGATCATCAGTTTCTGATGCTGTCGCTGCAGTCGCTGCCGGTGCAGCAGCTTTTTTCGCAGGTCCGGCCTCTTTCCCGGCAATAGCCGCAGCGGAGGTTGGTTTTCCCCGCCGGGCTGGTTGGCGGAGGCGGAGGCGGAGGGGTTGATTCTAGGTCAAATCGTGATGGTTGTTGCCATCTTCACAACACGCTACCGAATCACCCCCTCCTCCACCAACAACTTCAGGATCGCCGCCGCCCCTTCCTGTGGGCTGACATCCTTGAGCACTTGCCCACCGCCGCCAGTGGCCTTCGCGGTTGCCGCTTTCATGCGATCGGCACCGCTTTTCGCTTTGATCACCTTCAACCGCTTTGGCCTCGGCTTGGCAGGCGTCAGTTCAGCGCTTGTGAATAACTCGTCGATGACCACGTCCACCTCCTCAACGTCCAGAACCCCACGCTGCGCTGGGCCGTAGGCGCTCTGACGAGGCTTGGGCGCGGCGTTGTCCACAGTGGCGAGGAACGGCAGGCGGACTTTGAGGCGACGGCGCTGGCCGCGAGGCAATGCTTGGAGTACCTGGGCGGTACCGTTGCTCATGGATTCCACTTCAGCCATGCCTACTACCAGCGGCCAGCCCAGTTTTTCGGCCAGCAGGTACGGGAGCATCCCGGAGCCTTCTCCGGTTTCCGCCTGGCTGCCGGTCAGCACCAGTTGCACGCCGGATTCCCTTATGTAATCAGCCAGACCTGGCAGCGCATCGGCATCCTGCGGTTGCTCAAGCACATGCAGCTCGTTCAGTCCCATGCCCAGATAGGCCCGCAGCGCTGGTTCCTGTGCATTGCCGGCATGCAGCACGTGCAAGTTATCCCCAGCCAGTTGCAGCCCCAACTCGACCGCCCGGGCATCCTGCTCGGCGCGTCGAGGACGACCAGAGGTCGGGTGCGCGCCGATGGAAACCAGACTGATGACGTGCAAAGCGTTTTTATCCACAGGCAATTTTTTGTCAGGCTGCATCGCGTTTGGCCCCATTGCGGTACGTTTCAACGGCTTCAATCAGCGCCTCGAGGATGGCCGCGCTTTCACCAATGACTGACAAATCAGCACGTTTGATCATGTCGCAGGTGGGGTCGAGGTTGATCGCCACCACTTTGTCGCAGGCGCCAATGCCTTGCAGATGCTGAATGGCACCAGAGATCCCCACAGCGACATACACCCGCGCCGTCACCCAGGTGCCAGATGCGCCAACCTGACGATCGCGACTCATGAAGCCATCGTCCACGGCGACGCGGGAGGCACCTTCAGTCGCCCCTAGCGCCACGGCAGTACGGTGGAACAGATCCCAGTCCTTGACCCCGTTGCCACCGGAAAAAATGAATTCCGACTCGGCCATGGGGATAAGCGCGGGGTCGACCGCCACTGCACCCAAGTCTTCGATGCGCGGCAAGCTGCGTGCGATGGCTGTGGACAACTCCACCGCCAGCGCCTCGTGACGGGTTTCGCTGACCGGCTCGGCACACTCGGCAGCCGCCAGGATCAGCCTTGACACAGGACGCGCCAGATCCTCAAGGCCTGCGCCTGCGCGGCCTGTAGCTCGATGAGCCTTGACCTGCCAGACGCGCGTCGCCGGACGCTCGCCAATGCTTGCGCCGAAACGGCGACCCAGTTCGCCGCCACCACTGCGGCTATCTGGCAACAACCAGTGACGCGGGTCGAACTGGTTATCCACAGCCCGCAGGCCTTGTACCCGCTGTTCAGGTGAATAGCCGCTGAATTCGCCGCCATCGAGCACCAGCAGACGGTCAACGCCCGCCGTTTCGAAGGCGCTTTCCTTGTGCTCGCCGAAGACCACGGCCAGTACCGCACCGTCCTGCCCGGCCAGACCGTGGGCCAGGCCCAGCAGGTCGCGGTCGTGGCTGCTCAAGCGGCCACCGACCATGTCCGGGACCACGGCAATATAAAACGCCGGCTGTGCAATCTGATGCAGTGGCAGTTGCACGGCTACAGAAGCCGAACGTTTGACCGCCCCGCCCTGTTGCGCGCCGCTGCGGTCGATACGCTTGATGCCGTTGGGGCCGATGAAGCCGATACCGTGGACGTTCTTGCGGATGACGCCGTTGGGCCCCATCCAGCTGCTCTGCGCGGGTTGCATCGCGGCGTGCAGCGGGTGCAAGCGGTTACGGGCGATCCATTCGGCCCGGGGGTCGCGGCGGATAATGTCGCTCATCAATGCACCTCCGCAGGTTCGCGTTTGACCGGCGCCGGTTTGGCGGGTGCGGCGGCGTCTTCGAGCAGGGCGTCGGCTACCAGTTCGGCAATGTCCTTGATCATCGGGCGCGGCTCGACCACGCCTTCAAGCATCGCCGTGCACTGCGGACAGCCCACGGCCACCAGCTCAGCGCCAGTTTCGCGAATGTCTTCCATGCGCATGTCAGGGATACGCTGCTTGCCAGGGATGTCGGTAATCGGCGCCCCGCCGCCGCCGCCACAGCAGCGGGAGCGGAAACCGGAGCGTTGCATCTCCTTGACCTCGATACCCAGCGCCTTGAGCACATCGCGCGGGGCTTCATACTCGCCGTTGTAACGCCCAAGGTAGCAAGGGTCGTGATAGGTGACGCTGGAGCCCTTGTGTTGCCCCAGGTTCAGTGCGCCATCGGCGATCAGTTCGGCCATGTAGGTGCTGTGGTGCTGGACCAGGTAATGGCCGTCGAAGGCGCCGTATTCATTTTTCAGCACATGGAAGCTGTGCGGATCGCAGGTGACGATGCGCTTGAAGCTGTATTGGCTCAAGGTCTGGATGTTGCGCCTGGCGAGCATCTGGAAAGTCGCTTCATCACCCAGGCGACGAGCCACGTCACCGCTGTCGCGCTCTTCAAGTCCCAGCACCGCAAAATCGACCCTGGCCGCTTTCAGCACTTTGACGAAGGCGCGCAAGGTGCGCTGGTTACGCATGTCGAAAGCACCATCACCGACCCAGAACAGCACGTCAGCGGTTTTCTTGTCGCTGAGGATGCCGAGGTTCAAGTCAGCCGCCCAGTTCATCCGTCCGCCCGGCGCAAAGCCGCCAGGGTTATCGGTAGCGATGAGGTTTTCCAAGACTTCGGCGCCCTTGTTCGGGGTTGCGCCTTTTTCCAGGGTCAGGTGACGACGCATGTCGACGATGGCATCCACGTGCTCGATCATCATCGGGCACTCTTCCACGCAGGCACGGCAGGTGGTGCAGGACCACAGGGTTTCAGCGTCCACCAGACCGTTGACGATCGGCTGGTGCGGGTTGCCGCCATGCTCGCCCACCGGCTTACCCGGATACGGGCTGCCGGCGAATTTGGCGTCGGTGCCACCGGCCAGACCGACGACCATGTCCTGAATAAGCTTTTTCGGGTTCAACGGCTGGCCAGCGGCAAAGGCCGGGCATGCGGCTTCGCATTTACCGCATTGCACGCAGGCGTCGAAGCCCAGCAGTTGATTCCAGGTAAAATCCTTGGGCTTTTCCACCCCAAGCGGCGCAGTCGGATCATTCAGGTCCAGCGGCTTGAGCCCGGTGGACCGGCCGCCGCCGAAACGTTCAGCGCGACGGTGCCAGGCCAGATGCAGCGCCCCGGCGAAGGCGTGCTTCATCGGGCCGCCCCAGGTCATGCCCAGGAACAGCTCGCAAACGCCCCACAGCACGCCAATACCCAGAATGATTGCCAGCAGCCAGCCGCCGAAGTCTTCCGGAAGAATACCGGCGACCGGCAGCGTGACCAGAAAGAAAGAAGCCGAGAACGCCAGCAGGCTTTTCGGCAGGCGCATCCACGGGCCTTTGGACAGGCGCGCTGGCGGGTTGCGGCGGCGCAGGTACATGAAGATCGCGCCAACGAACATCACCGCCGACATGAGCAGCAGTGCATAACCGAGGATGCGGTTATGTAGCCCGAAACCATGAACCACAATCGCCAGGATAATCGATGCGACCGCACCACCGGCCGTCGCGACGTGGGTATTGGCGATGTATTTGTCCCGCGCGACCACATGGTGCAAATCGACCATGTAACGCTTGGGCATGGCCAGCAGACCGCCCAGCAGATCGACCCTGGACGCACGCCCTGTGCGCCACATGGCCACCCGCCGCAACGCGCCGAGGAGCCCAAGGCCCAGGGCAGCGAACAGCAGGATTGGAAGAAGGGTGTTTAACATCGAGGAGCCCTCGAGCTGCAAGCTTCAAGCTACAAGCGGCAAGCAAAAGCCGGTCACCCGTCGCTCTTTCTTGCAGCGTGAAGCTTGCCGCTTGTGGCTGATCTTAGAAGTCTTTACAAAGTCGCAGCGCGTCATAGATAGCGGCGTGGGTATTACGCTGGGCCACGCAATCGCCGATGCGGAACAGCAGGTAGCCGTCACCCGGCTCACTCAACGATGGCTGAGGCTGGATGGCGAACAGGGCTTCGATGTCCATCTGACCCTTGTTGCGCGACCCTTCCTTGAGCCCGTAATACAGCTCTTCGTCGGGACGCACGCCGTTTTCGATGACCACCTGATCGACCACCCGCTCCTCTTTGGCGCCGGTGTATTCGTTCTCCAACACCGCCACCAGCTTGTCGCCTTCGCGGTATACCTTCTCCAGCATCATGTCGCCGGTCATGATCACTTCTTTGGGATACATGCTGCGGTAGTAGGTGGGGAACGACGTACCGCCGATGGCCACGCCCGGCTTGATGTCGTCAGTGACGATCTCGACCTGGCTGCCTTTGTCGGCCATGAAGTCGGCAACCGACATCCCGGTGAATTCACAGATGGTGTCGTACACCAGGGCGTTTTTGCCCGGTGCCACCTTGCCATCGAGCACATCCCAACTGCTGACCACCAGCCCTTCGGCGGCGCCCCAGTGCTCGTTCTGCTCAAGGAACGGATGCCCACCGACGGCCAGCACCACCACATCCGGGCGCAGGTCCAGGATGGTCGCGATGTCGGCAGCGGTACCCAGGCGCAGATCGACCTTCAGGCGCGCCAGTTCCAGTTGATACCAGCGAGTGATACCGGCGATCTGGTCGCGTTGCGGCGCCTTGGAGGCCGTGACGATCTGCCCGCCGATGAATTCTTTCTTCTCGAACAGGGTCACGTCATGACCGCGCTCGGCAGACACCCGTGCAGCTTCCATCCCCGCAGGACCGGCACCAACCACTACCACTTTGCGTTTCACACCGGTGGTTTTCTCGATGATGTGCGGCAGGCCCATGTATTCACGGGAGGTCGCGGCGTTCTGGATGCACAGTACGTCCAGCCCTTGATACTGGCGATCGATGCAGTAGTTGGCACCGACGCACTGACGGATCTGATCGATCTGGCCCATCTTGATCTTGGCGATCAAGTGCGGATCGGCGATGTGCGCGCGGGTCATGCCGACCATGTCGACGTAGCCACCTTCCAGGATGCGCGTGGCCTGGTTCGGATCCTTGATGTTCTGCGCATGCAGAACCGGGGCCTTGACCACTTCCTTGATACCGGCGGCCAGGTGCAGAAACGGCTCCGGTGGATAACTCATGTTCGGGATGACGTTGGCCAGGGTGTTGTGGGTGTCGCAACCCGAACCCACCACCCCGATGAAGTCGATCATGCCGGTCTGGTCGTAGTACTTGGCGATTTCCTTCATGTCTTCATGGCTGAGACCGTCCGGATGAAACTCGTCACCACACAGGCGCAGGCCCACACAGAAGTCAGGCCCGACTTCCTTGCGCACGGCCTTGATCACTTCCATACCGAAACGCATGCGGTTCTCGAAGCTGCCGCCCCACTCATCGGTACGCTTGTTGACCCGCGGGCTCCAGAACTGGTCGATCATGTGCTGGTGCACGGCCGACAACTCGACACCGTCCAGACCGCCTGCCTTGGCCCGCCCGGCGGCGCTGGCATAATTGCCGATCACCCGCCAGATCTCTTCGGGCTCGATGGTCTTGCAGGTCGCGCGGTGTACAGGCTCACGGATACCCGATGGCGACATCAGCGTCGGCCAGTGGTCGCCGTCCCAGCGGGAGCGGCGGCCCATGTGGGTAATCTGGATCATGATCTTGGCGCCGTGCTTGTGCATGGCGTCAGCGAGATTCTGAAAGTGCGGGATGATCTTGTCGGTGGCCAGGTTGACCGATTTCCACCAGCCTTGCGGGCTGTCGATGGCAACGCTGGAAGAGCCGCCGCAAATGGCCAGACCGATACCGCCCTTGGCTTTCTCCTCGTAGTACTTCACGTAACGGTCGGTGGTCATGCCGCCATCGGTCGCGTAGACCTCGGCGTGCGCGGTACTCAGGACGCGGTTACGGATCGTCAACTTACCGATCTGAATAGGCTGAAACATTGCTTCGAAAGCCATGGCACGGTCCTCGGCTTACAACGGTTTTACGACGAACAGGCCATCTTCGTGGCCTTCTTCCGATCCGCCGTAAACTTGCTCGGCCACGGTACGAATGGTGCTGCCCTTGGCGGCGAGGACCTGATCCATGGCACCGGCGAACCAGCCAGTGAACATGTAATCGACCTTGCGACCGACCTTGCCGTAAACGTAAACGAAGGCGGAGTGCTCAAGCTTGACGCTGGCGGTGCCTTTCTCCAGATCGATTTCCTGGATCTTGAACAGCCCCCAGCCACGCTGCGACAGGCGATTCATGTAGTGCTCGAACACCGCAACGCCTTCGAGGCCGTGGCACTCGGCTTCCTTTTCACACCAGTGCCAGGCCGACTTGTAGCCCGCCTTGTAGAGGATCTGGGCATAAGCGTCGGCGCCCAGCACTTCCTCGATGCCCATGTGGTTATTGACGAAGAAATGCCGTGGCACGTACAGCATCGGCAGGGCGTCGGAGGTCCAGACGCCGGTCTCGCTGTCGACTTCGATTGGCAATTGCGGGGCGATCTTGGCCATGGAAACTTAACTCCAGAAAAATTCAGTAATTAGCAAAGCGTCGGCTTTGTTTAATAAAAAGCACGGGGTGGATGCCTTTGGCGCCCTATCGGCGGGCGCAGCAGGCTCCAGAGGGGTCCACTACTCGCCCCAGACGTCGCCCAGAATCCGTACCCAGTTCTCGCCCATGATCTTGCGCACCACGCGCTCGGAATGGCCGCGCTTGAGCAGGGTTTCGGTGAGGTTCGGGAATTCGCCGACGGTGCGGATGCCCAGCGGGTTGATGATCTTGCCGAAGCTGGTCAGACGACGGGCGTAGCCCTTGTCATGGGTCAGGTACTCGAAGAACTCCTGACCGTGGCCCTGGGTGAAGTCGGTACCGATGCCGATGGCGTCTTCGCCAACGAGGTTCATCACGTATTCGATCGCTTCGGCGTAGTCGTCGATGGTCGAATCGATGCCCTTGGCCAGGAATGGCGCGAACATGGTCACGCCGACGAAACCGCCATGATCGGCAATGAATTTCAGTTCCGCATCCGACTTGTTGCGCGGGTGTTCTTTCAGACCTGAAGGTAGGCAATGGGAGTAAGTCACGGGCTTCTTCGATTCGAGGATGACTTCCTCGCTGGTCTTGGAGCCCACGTGAGACAGGTCGCACATGACGCCGACGCGGTTCATTTCCGCGACGATTTCTCGGCCGAAGCCTGACAGGCCGCCGTCACGCTCGTAACAGCCGGTGCCGACCAGGTTCTGGGTGTTGTAGCACATCTGCACGATGCCCACGCCCAGCTGCTTGAAGATCTCGACGTAGCCGATCTGGTCTTCATATGCGTGGGCATTCTGGAAACCGAAGAGGATGCCGGTCTTGCCCAGCTCCTTGGCTTTGCGGATGTCCGCGGTGGTGCGCACCTGAAGCACCAGATCGCTGTTTTCACGAATCAGTTTCTGGCTGGAAGCGATGCTGTTGACGGTCTGCTGGAACCCTTCCCATACCGAAACCGTGCAGTTGGCCATGGTCAGGCCACCTTTGCGCATGTCCTCGAACAGCTCACGGTTCCATTTGGCGATGATCAGCCCGTCAATAACGATGCTGTCGGCGTGTAGTTCGGATGGGCTCATCAGGCTGTCCCCTTTAGGTTGATCACGCGCCGAAACGTCTGCCAGCGCTTTGGGGCCAGCATATGCCTGAGGGTCACAAGAGCCGGGTGCAAAAACGACAGGGGAATTGCCGAAAGCGTCAAGAAACGACAAAGGGCGACCGCATGCGTCTGCCGCCTGCGTTTGATAACTGTTCTTTGCAGCGCGCTTGGGCGAGAATTCCCCGCATCACTGAATCGGGAAACCCCAATGAAGACGATTTTTCTGGCTCTGGCTCTATTTGCGACAGGCGCACACGCAGCGGCAAACCCCGACGCTACGCCATGTGATGGTGTAGACGAGGAAAAGCAGACGCCCGAGTGCGCGCTTTATAGCCGCGACACGGCGGTCAAGCTGCTGGATGAGAACTTCCAGAACCTGCTGGAGCGCGTGAACACTCAGTACGGCGCCAACAAGGCCGAGGCCAACGACTTCATCGCCAAGCTGAAGACCGCTCAGGACGCCTGGAAGAAGCTGCGAGACGCCGATTGCGAAGTCGAGGTGTTTCCGGCAAAGAAAGGCAGCAAGGAATTCAACATTGGCCAGAACGACTGCACGGCGCGCATGAGCGATGAGCGCTCGGAGTACCTGGAGAGCATCCTGCAGCCAGAATGACCAGCGAATGCGCTACCCTGACGCCCTTCACCAGCTCAAGGTATGCACATGAACATCTGCGGCGTAGAAATCAAAGGCAGCGAAGCGATCTTCGCTGTCGCCACTCGCGCATCGGGCGTGCTCGAACACTTGCCGCTGGCGGTCAAGAAGATCGCCCTGGAGGACGATGACGAAGCCGCCAACGTCAAAGCCTTCGCCCAGAAGATCATCACCTTCGTCCGCGAAAACGGTATCGCCCACATCGCCATCAAAAAACGCAGCAAGAAAGGCGAATTCGCCGGCGGCCCGACCACGTTCAAGATCGAGACGGTGTTTCAGTTGCTCGACGATTGCGAAGTGACCTTACTGTCTCCCCAGACCATCAATGCCCAGTTCAAGAAGCACGCCTTCGACCTGCCCGCCGCGCTGAACAAGTATCAGCATGAGGCTTACAAGGCGGCGTGTTCGGCGTTGCTCAAAGGCAACAGGTAATTGTTCGCTCTGTAGCGGCGCGGCGGTCGTCGGCATCGCCCGAAGCTCGCGGCCGGCGGCCGGCGGCAAGCCGGATGCTACGGGCGCTCACCCCGGCCTTTGCGATCGATCAGCTTCTGCGTTGTCTCAGCCACTCGCCAAGTGCCTTGTCCTCCAGCGCATACGCCCCACGACTGGACTTCCACACCAACTCTTTCTCACGCAGCGAATCGATCGCCGCCTGAATGGTCTGGGTGCCGGGCACCACTTCGCTGCCTAGCGACTTCAGTGCCTTGCCCACCGCCAGGACCGTAGCATCGGAAAAGGGTGCAAATGGTTGGTTGTCATCAGCACGATCGGCCATGATCTCAAGCACTGCTCGTTGCGCCAAGGTCAACGCGTTGTAGGCACTTTCGTACTCTTCCCACACCCCTGCACGCAGCATCTGGGCGCTGTTTCGCAGCAATTGGCCCAGATTCCCGGCCTCGCCCAACTCCAGCGCGACATCGCCAATGATCGCGCGCAGCATTTCCGGGCGACGGCCCACCAGATCGAACGCGGCGTCGATATCGGCTGCCGAGAACTGATTGCTTTGCGCCAAGTGGCTGTTCAAGTGAGCCGTGTAGGCCTTGGTGAAGTCCTTCCCCAGCAGCGGAAACGGCGTGATGCTGGAGCCGTAAAACGGTTGATTTTTGTTCAGCACCAAGTGCGCCAGCTTGTCGCGGTTGGACCCGGTCAGCACCAGTCGCAGACCGCCATTGCCCCGCTCCAGCCTTTGATTGAGCTCGTCTCGCGCAGCTTTCAGGGCAAACATCGCGTTAATGCCCGCCTCGCTGGTCAGGGCATGCTGCGCTTCGTCGATGATCAGAACGATCATTTTCTGTGCGGCGCTGTGGAGAAGCTCCAACGCCTGGGTCAACGTCGCGCCGACAGGTAACTGGGGCCGGGTGAAATCCCAGGACAACGTGCGCAGGAAGTTGAGATTTTCGATACCGGCGGATTTGGCCAGTTTGCGGATGCCTTTTTCGTAGGGCACCAGTGCAACCGCGACAGCTGCGCTGATCAGCTCGGCGGGGTCTTTTCCCCTGTCCGCCCACAAATCGACGTATACCGGTAGCCAATCGTGCTTGACGCATTGAGGCAGCAGATCCTCGCGCAGAAACGTGCTCTTGCCGGTGCGTCGCGGCGCGGCCAGAAACAGCCCCGACGAATAGTCCTGCAGACCTTCGCCGATCAGACCTTGTGCGATGGCCAGGGCGAGATTGTCACGCCTGAATACAAACCCGGTGCGGCTTGTCATGATTTATACCCAATTATTGCAAAGACCATAATTTATAGTCGCGAGTATAATTGACAATAAACCGAAATCAAACGACCTTGGCGTCCCGTGCCAGCCGCCCCCGATCTTCCCGCGGACACACCACGAACCGCGCCTTGTAACTGCGGGTGAAGTACGACGGCGACTCGAACCCGCAGGCGATGCTGACTTCCAGCACGTTCATGTCGCTCTGGCGCAAAAGCTGCCTGGCTTTCTCCAGGCGCAGGCCCAGGTAGAAGTTGCTCGGCGTATCGTCCAGGTGCAGGCGAAACAGCCGTTCCAGCTGACGCCGGGTGACCTGAATGCCTTCAGCCAGTTTCAGCGTGCTCAGCGGCGGCTCCGTGTGTTGCTCCATCAAGCCGATGACCTGCACCAGCTTCTTGTTGTTGATGCCATAGCGCGTGGCGATCTGCATGCGCTGGTGATCCTTGCGCTGACGAATCCGCCCGAGCACGAATTGCTCGGACACCTTGATTGCCAGGTCCGGGCCGTGGGCCTGGCCTATCAGGTCCAGCATCATGTCGATCGAGGCCGTGCCCCCTGCCGAAGTGATACGACGGCGGTCGGTTTCGAACAACTCCTGGGTCGCCTGGAGTGCGGGGTAGGTCTCCTTGAACGCATCCAGCGCCTCCCAATGCAGGGTCATGCGATAGCCGTCGAGCAGCCCGGCCTCGGCGAGCACGAAGCTGCCGGTGTCGATGGCGCCCAGTGTCACGCCCTCAAGGTCCAGGCGACGCAGCCAGTGCGCCAGTGTCGAGGTGTAGCACTGCATTGGATCGACACTGCCCATAACCCACAGGGCAGCGCCCTTTTTCAGGGGTTCCAGGGCGGCATCGGCGTTGACCGACATGCCATTGCTGGCAATCACCGGCCCGCCATCGATGCTCAGGATGTGCCAGCGGTACAACTCGCCACCGAAGCGGTTGGCCACGCGCAACGGCTCAAGGGCCGAGACGAAGCCCATCATGGAAAAGCCGGGCATCAGCAGAAAGTAGAAATCCTGGGACATCGTTGACGCGTTCCTCGGCAATTGGATGGTGACGACAACCACGGACTCGACGCCCTACCTGCGGGAGTGAGCTTGCTCGCGATAGCGGTGTATCAGTCATCGCATACGGCACAGATGAACCGGCCACTCATGGATATTGCACCGACGGATCCGACCCAGACCTATCGCTATCGCGAGCAAGCTCACGCCTACAGTTCAAGCGTGCTGCCTGGATGAGATACGCCTGTTCAGGCGTACCGGCAATAGCGCAGGTCGCTGCTGTGCAAGAGCTTGTCGCCGCTGTGCGTTTTGAGCCGCGCGGGGCTGCGTAGCTTTGCACCTCAAAAGCGGGTGGCAAAAAGCCCGCGTCATGCAAACGACCCTGGCCTGCAAGGAACCTCGCTCATGAACCACGACGTCATCATCACCTGCGCACTCACCGGTGCTGGCGACACGACCGGGAAAAGCCACCTGGTCCCGATCACCCCAAAACAGATCGCAGCCGCAGCCGTCGAAGCCGCCAAGGCAGGCGCGACCGTCGTGCATTGCCATGTGCGAGACCCGCAAACCGGCAAGTTCAGCCGTGACGTCGAGCTGTATCGCGAAACCATGGATCGCATCCGCGAGGCCGACATCGACATCATCGTCAACCTCACCGCAGGCATGGGCGGCGATCTGGAAATCGGCCCGGGCGAGCGTCCTACCGATTTCGGACCCGGTACCGACCTGGTCGGCCCGCTGACGCGTCTGGCGCATGTCGAGGCGCTGCTGCCAGAGATCTGCACCCTGGACTGCGGCACGCTCAACTTCGGCGACGGCGACACTATTTATGTCTCCACCCCGGCGCAACTGCGGGCCGGCGCCAAGCGCATCCAGGAACTGGGTGTGAAGGCCGAGCTTGAAATTTTCGACACCGGCCATCTGTGGTTCGCCAAACAGATGATCAAGGAAGGGCTGCTGGATAACCCTTTGTTTCAGCTGTGCCTGGGCATCCCGTGGGGCGCCCCTGCCGACACCACCACCATGAAAGCCATGGTCGATAACCTGCCGGCGGACGCGGTCTGGGCCGGGTTCGGCATTGGCCGCATGCAAATGCCGATGGCCGCGCAGGCGGTATTGCTCGGTGGCAACGTGCGCGTCGGGCTGGAAGACAATATCTGGCTGGACAAGGGTGTGCTGGCCAGCAATGGCGCCTTGGTCGAACGCGCCAGCGAGATCCTTAGCCGCATGGGCGCCCGGGTCATGACCCCGGCAGAAGGGCGCGTGAAGATGGGCTTGAAAAAGCGTTTTTGAGACAACCCACATCATCTCCTCTGTAGGAGTGAGCTTGCTCGCGATTAACGGTCCGCCAGTGCGAAGTGTGTAGCTGACACACCGCTATCGCGAGCAAGCTCACGCCTACAGGGTCCTGCGAATCTGCATGAGTGAATACCATGACCTTCATCACCGACATCAAAACCTTCGCTGCCCTGGGTAGCGGTGTCATCGGCAGCGGCTGGGTTGCCCGCGCCCTGGCCCATGGCCTGGACGTCGTGGCCTGGGACCCGGCGCCGGGTGCCGAAGCGGCATTGCGCAAACGCGTGGCCAACGCCTGGCCTGCGCTGGAACAAAAAGGCCTGGCCGCGGGTGCTTCACAGGAGCGGCTACGATTTGTCGCGACCATCGAGGAATGCGTGCGCGACGCCGACTTCGTCCAGGAAAGCGCACCGGAGCGCCTGGACCTCAAGCTGGATCTGCACAGCAAGATAAGCGCCGCCGCCAAGCCCGATGCGATCATTGGCTCCAGCACCTCGGGCCTGCTCCCTTCAGAGTTCTATGAAAGCGCGACCCACCCTGAGCGCTGCGTGGTCGGTCACCCATTCAACCCGGTCTATCTGCTGCCGCTGGTCGAGGTCGTTGGCGGCAAGAACACCACACCTGAAGCTGTTCAGGCGGCGATCAAGGTGTATGAATCACTCGGCATGCGCCCCCTGCACGTGCGCAAGGAGGTCCCCGGTTTCATCGCCGACCGTCTTCTGGAAGCGCTATGGCGCGAGGCGCTGCACCTGGTCAATGACGGGGTAGCAACCACCGGCGAAATCGACGATGCGATCCGTTTCGGCGCAGGGTTGCGCTGGTCGTTCATGGGCACCTTCCTGACTTACACCTTGGCGGGTGGCGACGCCGGCATGCGGCATTTCATGGCCCAGTTCGGCCCTGCCCTGCAATTGCCCTGGACCTACCTGCCAGCGCCCGAGCTGACCGACAAGCTGATCGACGACGTGGTCGACGGCACCAGCGACCAGCTCGGTAGCCACAGCATTGCGGCGCTGGAGCGTTATCGCGATGACTGCCTGCTGGCAGTGCTGGAAGCGGTGAAAACCACCAAGGCCAAGCACGGGATGGCGTTCAGCGATTAAACAAACATCCTATCGCCAATACTTACGTCATCGCGAGCAGGCTCACTCCGACAGCAAACACTTTTGCGCTGTAGGGGTGAGCTTGCTCGCGATTGGCCGCAGCGACCGAACGCTACCAGACGGAACACTCTATGCCCGCCCTGATCACCTACAAAACCGCGATCCTCGCCGATTGGGTCGACTACAACGGCCATCTGCGTGATGCGTTCTATCTACTGATCTTCAGCTACGCCACCGACGCCTTCATGGACCGTATCGGCCTTTCCGGCGACAACCGGGATGCCAGCGGCCATTCGCTGTTCACTTTGGAAGCCCACATCAACTACCTGCATGAGGTGAAACTGGGTCAGGAAGTGGAAGTGCGCACGCAGATCGTCGCCCACGACCGCAAGCGCGTGCAGCTTTATCACAGCTTGTACAAGGCCAGCGGCGATGAGGAAGTGGCCGCCAGCGATCAGATGCTGCTGCACGTGGACCTGGCCGCCGGGCCTAAGTCAGCGCCCTTCAGCGAGCAGTCGCTGCAAGCTTTGCACCGGCTCACCGAAGCGCAGCACGACCAGCCGCCACCTGCCTACACCGGTCGCACCATCGGCCTGCCCCCGTCGCGATAATCGGGCCTGCCGCTGATCGCGCCCCGACACCGCGTGCTCTACAGCAGTCCGGCTTGCCGGCGGTAGCACCTCAAAACCGCCACCGTCGGCAAGCCGGACTGCTACAGGGATCGTTACTCTGGCCCCCTCTAAGCAACGGCGCGCTTGCCCGCGACCGGTGAGACCACGCTGACGCCCGGTTCGTCGTCCAGCTTGATGAACATCGCCAGTATCGGCCCCAGCAGCACGACGACGATGGACGCCGCGAACGCCGCTGTCCAATTGGTGCCGGTAACGTCCAGCAGCCAGCCGATCACCACCGGCGAGACGGCACCCGCCACTGCCATGCCGAAGAAAGTGCAGGCACTGGAAGTCGCCGAATGTTCGTGTGACACCTCGGTGCCAATCACCCATAACGGCGAATCCGCCAGCTCCGAACAGAAGAACGAGAAGCTCAGCCCTGCCGCGCAAATGTAAATATTCTGGGTGAACATCAGCGGGATAAGCCCGATGATCGATGCCAGGAAGCCGAAGATGATCAAATCGCGTCGCGAGCGCAGCTTGTTGCCGGTCACCTTGAAACGCCAGTCCGAGAGCATCCCGCCCACCGCCGTGCCCACTGTGCCGCCGAGTAATACGAAGGTGGAAAACAGCGCGGTCTTCGACAGGTCCATGCCATAGCGCTGGGTGAAGAACGATGGAATCCAGTTCAGAAAGAACCACAGCACCCAGCCGTGGCAAAAGCAGGTGGCCGCCGCGGGCCAGACTTTGCGCAGCATGCTCGGCCAATGCACCGGCGCTGGTGCCTTGACCGGTTCCATGATCAGCGACTCGACCTGCTTTTTCGACTCCCCAAGGATGAAGTACATGGCAAACATATAGATCAGCGTCAGCGCACCCAAAATAATGAACGCTGCACGCCAGGAAAATTGCAGGATCAAAAAGGTCACGATCAGCGGCGCCAGTGCGTTGGCCAATCGCCCGGACGCATGCATCACACCTTGCGCCGTGCCGCGCTGGGTGATCGGAATCGCCCGCGCGATCATCCGCGCTGCGGTGGGATAAATCGGCGCCTCGCCGATGCCGACGACAAAACGGGCGATGACCAGCACGACCAGACCGCTCACCAGCCCGGTGGCAATCGTCGCCACTGACCAGATCACGCCATACAGCAGCATCGCCTTGCGCGAACCGATGCGGTCACTGAGCCACCCGCCGGGGATCATGAAACAGCTGTAGGCGACCGCGAATGCCGAGAACATCATCCCGAGATTGGTGTTGCTGAAGCCCAGTTCCTTGCTGATGGTGGGTGCGGCGACCGCGAGATTCGTGCGGTCGACGTACATGATGAAAGCCATGACGCAGAGCAACACGAAGGTCAGTGTCGCCCTGCGCTTGTGCGCAAGAGTCGGTAACATTTTATCCACCTGTTTTTATCTTTATCGTGGAACGAGCAGTCCGGTTTCAGACCGCTCGCGTCGCTACTTCGGAAAACTGCGACTTATTTGAAGAACCCCTGCAATACCTCATAGGTCTCGTCAGGGCATTCTTCCTGCAGGTAATGACCTGAGGGCACTGTGGCCGTCTGCACGATGTTGCTCGCGTAACGGCTCCAGACTTCTGCGGCGTTGTGGTTGCGGCCGACGCCGCCCTTCTCGCCCCACAGAATCAGCGAAGGGGTGTGGATCCGGCGCCCCGCATCAAAATCAGCGGTATCCATGTCCAGATCGATACCGAAGGTCGCTCGATAGTCTTCGCACATGGCGTGGGTGGTGGCCGGGTTCTTGATACAGCGGATGTAATCGGCCAGCGCTTCAGGCCCGAAGAATGCCGTGCCTTGAGCGGTTTTCGAGAGTTTGCGCAGGATGAAGAACTCGGGGTCTGCGTCCATCATCCGTTCAGGCGTCGGCGCATCCTGAGTCATGAAGAACCAGTGCCAGGAGAACTTCGCCCATTGGCGCGTGACATTGTTGAGCAGGTGATGCTGGGGCAGCATGTCGACGAATCCGGCTTTCAACACGTTGTCCGGATGATCCAGGCACATGCGATGCAACACCCGCGCCCCGCGATCATGTCCAGCGGCGTTGAAGCGCTCGAAGCCCAGCGACTGCATGACCTCGACCTGATCCTGAGCCATGGAGCGGAACGAATAATCGGAGTGATCGCCACCGCCCTCGGGCTTTGAACTGTCGCCATAGCCGCGTAGATCGGTGCAGACCACGGTGAAATCCCTGGCCAGGCGAGGCGCGATCTTGTGCCAGGACAGGTGGTTGAATGGGTTGCCGTGCATCAACAATAGCGGCGGACCCTCGCCACCGACGACGGTCACGATCTCGGCGCCGCTGGTTTTGACGGTGGTTTTGCGGAAATTCTCGAACATATCGCCAGCCTCTTTTATCGGTTTTATTCTTGAGTACGAACGTCCCTTCCCTGCCGGATGAATTCCCTATCGCTAAGCGTTGGCCACCTCGCGCTTGTGTTTGCGCGCGGCGGCGTTGTCCGTGGCGACTCTGAACGCGGCGGCCATCGCACCGACGTCGGCCTTGCCGGTGCCAACAATGTCGTAAGCCACACCATGGGCTGGCGTCGCGTATACAGTTTTCAGGCCGCCGGTCAGGGTCACGCCCTGGGAGAAGCCCAGCAATTTGGTCGCGATCTGGCCTTGGTCGTGGTACATGATCACCACCGCATCGAAGTCGCCGTTGCGCGCCTTGATAAATACCGTGTCGGAAGGAAACGGTCCTTCGCTGGCCAGGCCTCTGGCGCGAAGCTTTTCCAGGGTCGGGCGAATGATGGTGATCTCTTCATCACCGAACAGACCGTTCTCGCCGTTGTGCGGATTGAGCGCGGCGACACCGATTCGCGGCGCCGGATTGCCCAGCGCGCGCAGGGTGTCGTGAGCCAGTTGCAGCGCACCTTCGATGCGATCCGGCTGAACCATATCCACCGCCTTGCGCAGCGCAACATGGGAGGTCACGCGGAAGGTCGAAAACTGAGGAATGATGTTCACTTCGCCGAAGTAGCCAACATGATCGGTCCAGGCTGCGAACATCTGATGTTCGTCGTGGTAGTTCCAGCCGCCTCGATGCAGGCCGGCCTTGTTCAGCGGTGCGAAGCAGATTCCATCCAGTTCGCCACGCAACGCCAGGTCAGTCATGACTTTCAGGGTTTCGCCGGTGAGGCGGCCCGACTCGGCGCTGACCTGGCCACGTTCATATAACGAAGGGTCGATGTTGTGCAGGTCGATCAGCGGAACCGCTTCGCCCGAGTGATCGGCATCGGCGAGCCGGGAGATTTTCAGATACGGAATAGTCAGCCCCGCGTCGCGCATGCCCAATTGCAGAACACGTTCATCACCAATGATCACCACATCGGCACGCTCGCGGGCCTGGGGCGTTGACAGCAGCTTGACCACAAGCTCGGGCCCAATGCCTGTGACATCACCGAGCATAAGTCCAATCAGAGGCTTCATCAGGTGTTCTCCGGTTCAGGTTCTATTTTTGTAGTGAGCCTCATCCTAGTCCCATGGCTGCGGGCAACAATGCGCAAAGCGTGGGAGAGCAATTCACGGAATGTGGTTTGCAGGCTGTCCCCGGCAAATCACGCGCACAAAAAAGCCCGCATCGCTGCGGGCTTTTTCTTGTCGACCAATTGATCAGTTAATGATCAGTTGACCTTGGCGTTCAACTCGCCCTTGGCATAACGCTCGAACATGCGTTCCAGAGAGATCGGCTTGATCTTGGAGGCGTTGCCTGCGGTGCCGAAGGCTTCGTAACGGGCGATGCACACGTCGCGCATGGCCGACACGGTTTTCGCCAGGTATTTACGTGGGTCGAACTCGCTCGGGTTCTTGGCCATGAATTCGCGGATGGCACCGGTAGACGCCAGGCGCAGGTCAGTGTCGATGTTGACCTTGCGCACGCCGTGCTTGATGCCTTCAACGATTTCCTCGACCGGCACACCGTAGGTTTCTTTGATGTCGCCGCCGAACTCGTTGATGATCTTCAGCCATTCCTGTGGAACAGACGAAGAACCGTGCATGACCAGGTGAGTGTTGGGAATGCGTTTGTGGATCTCTTTGATGCGCTCGATCGCCAGGATGTCGCCGGTAGGCGGCTTGGTGAACTTGTAAGCGCCGTGGCTGGTGCCGATGGCGATGGCCAGGGCGTCTACCTGAGTCTTCTTGACGAAGTCGGCGGCTTCTTCCGGATCGGTCAGCATCTGGCTGTGATCCAGCATGCCTTCGGCGCCAACGCCGTCTTCTTCACCGGCCATGCCGGTTTCCAGCGAACCGAGAACACCCAGCTCACCTTCGACCGAAACGCCGCAGGCGTGAGCCATGGCGACGGTTTCCTGAGTGACGCGAACGTTGTAGTCGTAATCGGCCGGGCTCTTGCCGTCTTCACGCAGCGAGCCGTCCATCATCACCGAGCTGAAACCCAGCTGGATCGAGCGCTGGCAGATGGCAGGGCTGGTGCCGTGGTCCTGGTGCATGACCACCGGGATGTGCGGGAATTCTTCAATCGCCGCCAGGATCAGGTGGCGCAGGAATGGCGCACCCGCGTATTTGCGCGCGCCGGCCGAGGCCTGAACGATCACCGGGGAATCGGTCTTGTCGGCCGCTTCCATAATGGCGCGCATCTGTTCCAGGTTGTTCACGTTGAATGCAGGGACGCCGTAGCCGAATTCGGCGGCGTGGTCCAACATCTGGCGCATGCTGATAAGTGCCATTGTCTGTCTCTCTCCCGGTAGGGTCGTTAATCGTGCGTGCCTGCCGTAGCGGCGGCTATTCAAATTATAGGGGCGAACTGCTCAATTACCGCCCGGTGTTGCATCGTTCGAAGCATTCGGCCCTTCAAGGCGCCTTGCAGCCGCGACCGATCAAATCGTTGGTAGCG
This sequence comes from Pseudomonas sp. NPDC087358, assembly GCF_044900785.1. Taxonomy (NCBI): domain Bacteria; kingdom Pseudomonadati; phylum Pseudomonadota; class Gammaproteobacteria; order Pseudomonadales; family Pseudomonadaceae; genus Pseudomonas; species Pseudomonas sp. NPDC087358. The sequence continues at coordinate 97,563 of NZ_JBJDOA010000009.1, read as the reverse complement.
TCCCAGTAGACCAGGCCTTCGCTACCCTTGTTGTCGAATGCCAGGACGCCGTTGCTGTACAGCGCCCCCGATGCACCCGGGGCGGCCTGCAGACGGAACACCTGCTCGCTCTGATTCAAGCGTACGTCGACCTCTTTTTTCGCGGGGTCTGCGTAGCGCCAATAAATCTCCGCCTTGCTGTCGCAGACCCAATGGGTCCACTGCGCAGCCGGTTCAGAAGCCTTCATGCTGGCGCAACCGCCCAGCAGCATCAGTGTCGCAAGGGCAATCAAGCCTTTCATTACCACTCCTGGATCCCCTGTGCAGCGTGACGCGTGTCAATCGCTGCGATGCCCAGGGGCAGTTCTGTTTCAGATGTTGTCGTTGGCTGTCAGTTCAGATTCAGCGACAGGCAACCGGGCCGACAGCGGGCATGAACTCGTATTTTTCCCAGACTTCAGGACCACCGCGCTTGTAAACGATAGGTACGGTTTCAGCCTGCCAGCCGGCTTGGTAGCAGCTGACCTGAAGCGTATCGGGCGACGCGTTGGACGCCACCTGCGCCTGGGGCTTGCCTGCACAGCCGACCAGCAAACCCGCCATGATTAACAGCGGCAATGGCTTGACCATTTCTTTCCCCTTCACACGGACCTGAAATCAGGCCTTGGCGCGTTGTTCCAGAATTTCCACGGCAGGCAACACCTTGCCCTCGACGAACTCGAGGAACGCGCCGCCGCCGGTGGAGATGTAGGAGATCTTGTCGCCCACCCCATACTTGTCGATTGCAGCCAGCGTGTCGCCACCGCCAGCGATGGAAAACGCAGGGCTCTGGGCGATGGCCTGGGCCAGCACCTTGGTGCCATTGCCGAACTGATCGAACTCGAACACGCCGACCGGGCCGTTCCACAGAATGGTCTTGGAAGACTTCAGCAGCTCGGCGAAATGAGCCGCCGTCTGCGGGCCGATGTCGAGAATCATGTCGTCGTCGCAAACGTCGGCGATCAGCTTGACCGTCGCTTCAGCGTCTTCGGCGAATTTCTTGGCGACCACCACATCGACCGGCAACGGCACGCTGACCTTGGCGGCAATGGCGCGTGCGGTGTCCAGCAGGTCCGGCTCGTACAGCGACTTACCGACCGGGTGACCAGCCGCTGCGAGAAAGGTGTTGGCGATGCCGCCGCCGACGATCAGTTGATCGCAGATCTGGCTCAAACTGTTGAGCACGTCCAGCTTGGTGGAGACCTTGGAGCCAGCGACGATGGCCGCCATCGGCTTGGCAGGAGCGCCCAGCGCCTTGCCCAGGGCGTCCAGTTCGGCAGCCAGCAACGGACCTGCCGCGGCCACCTTGGCGAACTTGGCAACGCCGTGGGTCGAGCCTTCGGCGCGGTGCGAGGTGCCGAAAGCGTCCATCACGAACACGTCGCACAGTGCGGCGTACTTTTGCGCCAGCTCGTCGGCGTTCTTTTTCTCGCCGGTGTTGAAGCGCACGTTTTCGAACAGCACAACGTCGCCCGGTTTGACATCGACACCGTCCAGGTACTCGGCGACCAGCGGCACGTCACGACCCAGCGCCTTGCTCAGGTAGTCGGCAACCGGCTTGAGGCTGTTCTCGGCGGAAAATTCACCTTCGGTCGGACGACCCAGGTGCGAGCAGACCATGACGGCCGCGCCCTTTTCCAGCGCCAGCTTGATGGTCGGCAGCGAAGCAAGAATACGCGCATCGCTGGTGACAACACCGTCCTTGACCGGCACGTTGAGATCTTCGCGGATCAGTACACGCTTACCTTGCAGATCGAGGTCGGTCATCTTCAACACGGTCATGAGGCTTTCCCTGTTTATTACTGTTGTTTATGGATGCTGTGCAAAAAGTGATCGGCGACATCCAGCATGCGATTGGCAAAACCCCATTCGTTGTCGAACCAGGCCAGGATATTGACCAGACGCGGCCCGGAAACCCGGGTCTGGCTGGCATCGATGATGGCCGAATGAGGGTCATGATTGAAATCACAGCTGGCGTGCGGCAACTCGGTGTAGGCCAGCAAGCCTTTGAGCGGACCGCTGGTAGCAGCCTCGCGCAGGATGCGGTTGATCTCGACCGCATCGGTATCACGGGCTACCTGCAACGTGATATCCAGGCACGAGACGTTAACCGTCGGCACACGAACAGCTTTGGCCTGAATTCGGCCGGCAAGTTCCGGAAGCAGCCGTTCGATGCCGCGTGCCAGACCAGTGGACACCGGGATGATCGACTGAAACGCCGAACGCGTACGGCGCAGGTCTTCATGATGATAGGCGTCAATCACCGGTTGGTCGTTCATCGCCGAGTGAATCGTGGTGATGGTGATGTATTCGAGCCCCAACTGGCGGTTGAGCAGGTCCAGCAACGGCACGCTGCAGTTGGTGGTGCAGGACGCCGCCGATACCAGTTGCTCGGCACCGGTCAGGGTCTGCTGGTTGATGCCGTAGACGATGGTGGCATCGACGTCGGCTTCGCTGGCCATCGGCTGGGAGAACAGCACACGCGGTGCTCGCGCAGAAAGAAAACGCTCGCCGTCGGCGCGGGTGTTGTAGACGCCTGAGCATTCGAGCACCAGATCGACGTCCAGCTCGTTCCAGTCGATGCCTTCCGGCGTTGCGCTGCGGAACACTTTGATGACGTGATCGTTGATGTGCAGAAAATCGCCTTCGACCCGCACCTCGCCCGGAAACCGGCCGTGTGTGGAGTCAAAGCGCGTGAGGTATTCGAGACTGGCCATATCAGCCAGGTCGTTGATTGCCACCACTTCAAAGCCAGCCTTCGCACCTCGCTCGCACAGCGCGCGCAGCACGCAGCGGCCGATTCGACCGTAACCATTGAGGGCGACTTTATAAGGGCGTGGCTGAGGCATGGGGTTCTCAAATTTCGTGGTGTTCAGAGAACATGTAGGAGTGATCGGGATGGCGACCCACCCCGGTCACTCCTACAGTTATTGCGCAGGCTTTCAGTCTTCCAGCAGTTCTTCAGCCGTGGAGAGGATGTTATCCAGGGTGAAACCGAACTCTTCGAACAACAGGTTGGCTGGCGCCGACTCGCCGAAGGTGGTCATGCCGATCACGCGGCCTTCCAGACCGACGTACTTGTACCAGTAGTCAGCGTGGGCGGCTTCGATAGCGATACGCGCGCTGACTTGCAGAGGCAGGACCGACTGTTTGTAGTCCGCACTCTGACTTTCAAAGACGCTGGTGCAAGGCATCGACACCACACGCACGTTCCTGCCCGATGCAGTCAGCTTGTCGAACGCCTGAACCGCCAGACCGACTTCCGAACCGGTAGCGATCAGGATCAGATCCGGCTCGCCGTTGCAGTCGCGCAGCACGTAGCCACCACGGTTGATGTTCTCCAGTTGCTGCGCGTCACGTGCCTGGTGCGGCAGGTTCTGGCGCGAGAAGATCAGCGCGGACGGGCCGTCGTCACGTTCGATGGCGTGTTTCCAGGCCACTGCCGATTCAACGGCGTCGGCCGGACGCCAGCAGTCCAGGTTCGGCGTGGTACGCAGGCTGGTCAGTTGCTCGATCGGCTGGTGCGTCGGGCCGTCTTCGCCCAGACCGATGGAGTCGTGGGTGAACACATAGATGACGCGCTTCTTCATCAGCGACGACATACGCACCGCGTTGCGCGCGTACTCCATGAAGATCAGGAAGGTCGCGCCGTACGGCACGAAACCGCCGTGCAGGGCGATGCCGTTCATGATCGCGCCCATGCCGAACTCACGCACGCCGTAGTGCAGGTAGTTGCCGGTGGCGTCTTCGCCGGTGATGCTGCGGCAGCCCTTCCAGATGGTCAGGTTGGAGCCGGCCAGGTCAGCCGAACCACCGAGGAACTCGGGCAGCAACGGGCCCAGAGCGCTCAGGGCGTTCTGGCTGGCTTTACGGCTGGCGATGGTCTCGCCCTTAGCGTTGACTTCAGCCACATAGGCTGCGGATTTTTCAGCGAAGTCAGCAGGCAGCTCGCCGCTCATGCGACGGATCAGCTCATTGGCCTCTGCAGGGAACGCAGCGGAGTAGGCCGCGAAACGCTGGTCCCACTCGGCCTCGTACGCCAGGCCTTTTTCCTTGCCGTCCCACTCTTTGTAGATGTCGGCCGGGATTTCGAAAGGACCGTGGGTCCATTTCAGCGCGGCGCGGGTCAGGGCGATTTCGTCATTGCCCAGTGGAGCGCCATGGCACTCTTCCTTGCCCTGCTTGTTTGGCGAGCCGAAACCGATGGTGGTCTTGCAGCAGATCAGGGTCGGCTTGTCGCTCTTGTGCGCGGTGTCGATGGCGGTCTTGATTTCATCGGCGTCATGACCGTCGACGTTGCGGATCACCAGCCAGCCGTAGGCTTCGAAGCGCTTTGGCGTGTCATCGGTGAACCAGCCTTCGACTTCGCCGTCGATGGAAATGCCGTTGTCGTCATAGAAGGCGACCAGCTTGTTCAAGCGCAGGGTGCCGGCCAGCGAGGCGACTTCGTGGGAAATGCCTTCCATCATGCAGCCATCACCCATGAACACGTAGGTGTGGTGGTTGACGATGTTGTGGCCGGGGCGGTTGAACTGGGCAGCCAGGGTCTTCTCGGCGACCGCGAAACCGACAGCATTGGCGAAACCCTGACCCAGTGGGCCGGTAGTGGTTTCGACGCCCGGGGTGTAGCCGTATTCAGGGTGGCCCGGGGTGCGGCTGTGCAATTGACGGAAGTTTTTCAGATCGTCGATCGACAGGTCGTAGCCGGTCAGGTGCAGCAGCGAGTAGATCAGCATCGAGCCGTGGCCGTTGGACAGGATGAACCGGTCACGGTCGGCGAACAGCGGGTTGCTCGGGTTGTGCTTCAGATAATCGCGCCAAAGGACTTCAGCGATATCGGCCATGCCCATAGGGGCACCTGGGTGGCCGCTGTTGGCCTTTTGCACGGCATCCATGCTGAGGGCACGAATGGCATTGGCACGCTCACGACGGCTGGGCATCGCTGATCTCCTGGGGCAGAAAGAAGTGGGATCGTAAAAAGGCGGCCATTTTCCCTCAGGCATTGCTGCGGGGCAATGACAGATACGGGCCGATGCGCGATTTTCCTGCGATGCAGGCGGTTTTTATCGCCGGGCGCCGCGATGCTGCCCAGAAATGGCCGAGTCTCGGCGCCCGGCAGCCGCCACCCATCGACCAATATCAAAACTTTTTGATATTGGTCTTGCAGGCTGCCCGGTCGATAACTAGACTGCCTGCCCTATGAATCTTCGCGTGCCCGCCATTAGCCACGACCAAAGCGACGAGCTGGCTGCCTTGTGCAAGGCCGGTGGCGATCCGCTGCGACTGAACGTGCTGCGCGCCTTGTCCAACGATTCGTTCGGGGTGCTGGAGCTGGCGCAGATCTTCGCCATCGGCCAATCGGGCATGAGCCACCACTTGAAGGTGCTGGCGCAGGCTGCCCTGGTCGCGACACGGCGCGAAGGCAATGCGATCTTTTATCGGCGCGCCTTGCCCCATACCGAACAAATGGGCGGCAAGCTGCATGCGGCACTGCTCGAAGAAGTCGACGGTCTTGTATTGCCCGAAGACGTACAGGCCCGTATCGGCTTGGTGCATCGTCAGCGAGCCAATGCCAGTCAGGACTTTTTCGCACGTACCGCTGAGAAATTTCGCGCCCAGCAGGACCTGATCGCAGGACTGCCCCAGTACCGTGACAGCCTGCTGTCGCTGCTGGACAAACTGAGTTTCGATGCCGACGCCACTGCGGTGGAAGTCGGCCCCGGCGATGGCGGATTTCTGCCTGACCTGGCGCGACGCTTTCGACATGTCACAGGGCTGGACAACAGCCCGGCCATGCTCGACCTGGCACGTAACATCTGCCAGCAAAAGGCGCTGGACAACGTTGAGCTGAAACTGGCCGATGCCCTGGCCAACGCTAACGTTTATGCCGACTGCGTCGTCTTGAACATGGTGCTTCACCACTTCGCCGCACCGGCTGAGGCACTGAAACAACTCGCCAACCTGTTGCAACCGGGCGGTAGCCTGTTGGTGACAGAGTTGTGCAGCCACGATCAGAGCTGGGCCAGGGAGGCCTGTGGCGATCTCTGGTTGGGTTTTGAACAGGAAGATCTGGCCCGTTGGGCCATCGCTGCGGGGCTGGTCCCCGGGGAAAGCCTGTATGTAGGCTTACGTAATGGTTTCCAGATCCAGGTCCGCCATTTTCAGCGACCGGCTGGCAACACTCACCATCGGTAATACTCAGGAAAACCGTCGAGATGAGCGAATATTCCCTTTTCACCTCCGAGTCCGTGTCCGAAGGGCATCCGGACAAAATCGCCGACCAGATCTCCGATGCGGTGCTGGACGCCATTATCGCCCAGGACAAACACGCACGCGTTGCGGTTGAAACCCTGGTCAAGACCGGTGTTGCCATCGTTGCCGGGGAAGTCACCACCAGCGCGTGGGTTGACCTGGAGCAGATCGTTCGTGACGTGATCAACGGCATTGGCTACACCAGCTCCGACGTAGGCTTCGATGGCTCGACCTGCAGCGTGATGAACATCATCGGCAAGCAGTCCCCTGACATCAACCAAGGTGTCGACCGTGCCAAGCCTGAAGATCAAGGCGCAGGCGACCAGGGCCTGATGTTCGGTTATGCCAGCAACGAAACCGCTGCACTGATGCCCGCGCCAATCGCGTTCTCGCACCAGCTGGTGCACCGCCAGGCCGAAGCCCGTAAATCGGGTCTGCTGCCGTGGTTGCGTCCGGACGCCAAATCCCAGGTCACCTGCCGCTATGAAAACGGCATCGTGGTCGGTATCGATGCGGTCGTCTTGTCCACTCAGCACAACCCTGAAGTGGCGTACAAAGACCTGCGCGAAGGCGTCATGGAGCTGATCGTCAAACACGTGCTGCCCGCCGAGCTGCTGCACAAGGACACCCAGTTCCACATCAACCCGACTGGCCAGTTCATCATCGGTGGCCCGGTGGGTGACTGCGGTCTGACCGGTCGCAAGATCATTGTCGACAGCTACGGCGGTATGGCCCGTCACGGCGGCGGCGCGTTCTCCGGCAAGGATCCATCCAAGGTTGACCGTTCGGCTGCCTACGCAGGCCGTTACGTTGCCAAGAACATCGTCGCTGCAGGCCTGGCCGAGCGCTGCGAGATTCAGGTTTCCTACGCCATCGGCGTCGCGCAACCTACCTCGATTTCGCTGAATACCTTTGGCACCGGCAAGATCAGCGACGACAAGATCGTCCAGCTGGTCCGCGAGCACTTCGACCTGCGTCCATACGCGATCACCAAGATGCTCGACCTGCTGCATCCGATGTACCAGGAAACCGCAGCCTATGGCCACTTCGGTCGTACGCCGCAGAGCAAGACCGTGGGCGACGACACCTTCACCACGTTCACCTGGGAAAAAACCGACCGCGCCGACGCCCTGCGCGCTGCTGCCGGTCTGTAATACGGATTAATCCCAGGCAGTAAGCAAAAGCCCCCGGCGACGCACGTTGCCGGGGGCTTTTTTGTGATCCGGCTACGCTTGCCCATCGGGGACGCACTGCATTTCCCGACACATTCCCCGACAAAACAGACACAGCCTTGTAGGACGCTTCTGAAATTTGGCGCTATCCTCCCCGGCGCGTTGCGGCTCTGTGGATCACGGCTTACCCTCCTTCGCGTCGCTGATTCCAGCGACCGGTTTTGACAGACCGACCGACCTACCGAACGTAACGTGCGCCAAACACCAGCAGATCATGCATCCGTTGGCTGTGCTATGGCGGCTGTACGCGGGGCACATTCGTGTGCGCCAGTTTGGGTGGTCACTGGTCTGTCAACCCACGTACAGCTGCCACCCATCCTGTTTGACAGCAGACGGTGTCGGCTCAGCCCACAAAAGGACCCCCGATGATCCGATCTACTCCGCACCCTCCCGAAACACCCGTCACCCAAGCCACCCCTTTCGGTGCCAACATCGACAACCAAAACCTGTTCAGCGTCCAGCCCGGCATCAAGGTCGAAGACGCCCTCACCCTCGTATCCGAATACCTCAACTGCGCCGCAGCCACCGCCTATGAATCGGCCGACAACAGCCCTGCAGAATTCCGGCCATTGGCCAGAGCCGTGGTGCATCAGATCGAGGCCGCAAAAGCGCTGGTAGAAGCGTCGATTGCAGGGCTGAGCGACGTCCTGCGGGAAAGACAAACCGCCTAGCCCTCGCCCCTGGCAGCACGGCTGACTGGCGGTGACGCCCTCAAGATCGCTGCCGCCGGCAAGCCGGACTCCTACGGCCTTCGTCCAGAAGCAGATCCTCAGTGCCGCCACACACCGGGATCGTTCCCACGCTCCGCGTGGGAATGCGGCTGGTGATGCTCTGCGTCATCCAACAGGCGACGCGGACCGTTTAGCGAGGTGCAACCACGCGCAGTGGAAGCGATCAAAGCGAACAACGCGCAGTTCAACCGGTAGGAGCCGGCTTGCTGGCGAATAGGGAGTGTCAGGCGACATTGATGTATCTGACCCACCGCCTTCGCCAGCAAGCCGGCTTGTATTCCGAGTACAGGATCGAAACATCATTTTGCACTCCCTTTGAATCCGCTCAAGGGACAGCTGAGCAGCGAAACCGGCCCTGACTGTACCGCCTAGAGACAAACCCGGTAACCAGCGCGAGGGGAACGCCGCAGCCGGTCGGCCTAGCCTTGCAGGCTCCATTTCCCGGCAAGGACGCTTCAATGTCTCCCCTTCTACGCCCCGTCATCTGTGTTTTGGTCGCCGTTTACCTGGACGCCGTCAGCGCGCAGAACTGTCCCGACTGGCCTGCCGTTAAAGCCCGAAGCGAGATCGCCTTTCAGCAGGCGCAGATCGAGCAATGGGATGACAGCTACCATCGACAAGGCATCGCGCTTGTGGCCGATGAGCTGTACGACCAGTCCCGCGAGCGCCTCGACTATCTTCGTGCCTGTTTCGCGGCGTCGCCGAAGGTTGCCGATAATCCGCTGAAAACGGCCAGGGGAACCGTGCCGCACCCGGTGCCTCACACCGGCCTGAACAAACTGCCCGATGAGGTGGCGGTGCGCGCCTGGCTCAATGGGCGCAAGGATCTGTGGATTCAACCGAAGGTGGACGGTGTGGCGGTCACACTGGTGTATCAGCGCGGCAGGCTGGTCCAGGCGATCAGCCGCGGGGATGGCATCAAAGGGCACGACTGGACCGGACATGCCTACCAGATCGAGGCGATTCCACGCCATATCGCGTGGGAAGACACCCTGGTGCTGCAAGGCGAGCTGTATTGGCAGATGACTGACCATGTACAGGCAAAAGCCGGCAGTCTAAACGCTCGCAGCAAGGTGGCCGGGCTGTTGGCGCGAACCGCAATCAATGATGAGGAAGGCGCACGCATTGGCCTGTTTGTCTGGGACTGGCCGCAGGGGCCAGCGAACATGCGTGAACGGCTGGCCAGCCTCAGAGCACTCGGCTTTGAAGACAGCCTGCGGTTCAGCGAGCCAGTGAAGGGCTTCACTCAGGCGCAGAATTGGCGTGATCATTGGTACAACAGTCCGCTGCCGTTTGCCACCGATGGCGTGGTCATCCGCCAGAGTGAACGCCCGCCCGCGCAACGCTGGCAGGCGAAGGCGCCTTACTGGATCGCAGCGTGGAAATACCCGCTTGCCCAGGTATTGGGTGAGGTACGCAAAGTCCATTTCAACGTCGGTCGCAGCGGAAAAATCACCCCGGTGCTGGAGATAAAGCCGACACAGATGGATGACCGCAAAGTGAGTCGCATCAGCGTCGGTTCACTCAGACGCTGGCAAACGCTGGATATTCGCCCCGGTGATCAAGTAGCGATTAGCCTGGCAGGGCTGACCATTCCGCGGCTGGATGGCGTGGTCTCACGCAGCGTCGAACGGGTACCGATGAATGTTCCCGACTCCGCCGATTTTCATGCGCTGAGCTGCTGGCAGCCGAGTACCGGCTGTGAAGGTCAGTTCCGTGAGCGCCTGAAATGGCTGAGTGGCAAGAAAGGCCTGGCGCTGAGTGGAGTAGGACCTGGCACCTGGGACAAGTTGATCGACGCCGGTCTGGTCCACGGCTTGCTCGACTGGATGCCCCTTGATGGTGCGCAACTTGCTAACATTCCCGGCCTTGGCCAGCAGAGCGCAGCTAAACTGTTACACAGTTTTCAAACAGCCCGCGAACAATCGTTCGAAATTTGGCTCAAAGCCATCGGTTTGCCGCCGGTCGCGGGCACTCATCTAGGCGATTCGTGGGCAGCACTGGCCGGCCGAAGCGTGGATCAATGGCAGGCCGAACCCGGTATTGGACCGGGACGTGCAAAGCAGCTGCATGCATTTTTTCAAGACCTCGAGGTGCAGGCACTGAGCCGACAATTGCGCGAGCATGGCATCGAGGGGTTTTAGTCATTTTTTGTCCCGCACGAGGTGTCGTGGGGGAGTGTAATCAAGGAGCATTCATGAAATTCCTGTCACCATTGATGGTATTCACCGCCTGTGGATTGCTGGCGGCTCCATTGTTCGCCGCCGAGCAGGCGCCCGAACTGACGGGTTGCGCAGCCAAGCGCCAGGACATCAGCACCCAGATCGAACAGGCCAAGGCGGCTGGCAACAGCAGCCAGCAGGCGGGTCTGGAGAAAGCCTTGAGCGAAGTCAGCGCCCATTGCACCGATGCCGGCCTGCTCAAGGCGCAGGAGAACAAGGTGTTGGACGCCAAGCGGGAAGTCAGCCAGCGCCAGGCGGATCTGGACAAGGCCATCAAGAAGGGCGATGCGGACAAGATCAACAAGCGCAAGGACAAGCTGGCCGAATCGCGCAAGGAGTTGCAGGACGAGCAGGCCAAGCTGGAACAGCTCCAGCCGGATGAAGATGAATAAGGGCAGCGGCAAGCTTCAGGACGCAAGTGGTGACGCGCTGCGCTCCTTGCTTAAGGCTTAAGGCTTAAGGCTTAAGGCTTAAGCCTTACAGCCTGTAGCGGCTCCCCTCAATGATCCCGAAACTCTTTATGGCAGGCGTCGCACGCATCTTCGACGTTGTTCATCGGCGGAATCATTGTCGCCGGTGACAGCTGAAGCTGTTGCGTCGCGACGACCAGCTCACCGGTCCGGGTTTCCAGCGCTCGAGCCAGGTCCTGAAAACGCGCCTGCCGTTCCCAGACTGCATCCTTGGCGCTGGTGTGCTCGGATTCCCGCACCGCCGGGAAGTGTTTCCATGGCTCGTGGGCCAAGCCATCGAGCTTCACGGCGCCCTCGGCGAATTTCGCCCCGTCGAACGGCAATCGACCGCGCAACATGCCGCCGATGTCTTCGCTGGTCTTGAGCATCTGTTTGAAAATCGCCTTGCGTTGCCCCAGCGGCGAGTTCGGATCAACACCCCCACAGCCGCTCAACCCTATGGTCACAAGCAGGAACAGGCTGACCGTTTTCAACGGCAGCTTTTTTGTCGATGCGGCTTTCAACCCAACGCGCTCAGGCTTCATGGCGACTACTGGCTGGAAAAATGGCCGCCAGTATCTGCGCCCGCCATGGAAAACCCAAGTGAATGATGGGCGCTTCGATCACACCGAAACGCCAAACAGCGCCACCACCAGTGCCAGACCGATGAACCACACCAGCGAGCGCAAGGCAGCCAGATCGGCGAGGTAGAAAATGATGTACAGCAGGCGACTGGTCACGTACAGCACCGCCAGCACATCGATCGTCACCAGCTGCGCCACACCGGCGACATGGGCAATGATCACACCCGCAGCGAATCCTGGAATCGCTTCGAAGCTGTTCTGCTGCGCGGCATGGGCGCGACGTGGCAACCCCTCGAGCTGGTCCAGGAAGTCACGCGGATTATGGTTCTGCCGCGCGCCGAACCGGCCGCTACTGAACTTGGCGACCGAGGTACAGACCAGCGGCAATAGAATCACAACCAACACGCACCAGAAGGCAACGGTCATATTTGCAGCATCCTTTTTAGAGTTTGAGTTTCATCACAAGCATCCCCAGTAAAACCAGCCCACAGGCTAAGAGCCGCGGCCGACCGAAAGGTTCTTGCAGATAACGCATGCCCAACAGCACCACCAATACTACGCTGACCTCACGAAGCGCCGCAGCTTCGGCCACGGAGCCCAGCTGCATTGCCCACAACACCAGGGCGTAGCTCAATAGCACACAAAAACCAACGCTTAACCCCAGCTTCCACTGCACGCGCCAGAACAGGGTGAAGGCCGCTCGTTTGCTGACCAGCGCCAGTAGCGGAAAAGGCCACGCACTGATGAATGTCAGCCAGACCAGATAATCCAGAGGGGCAATGCCACGCTTGAGCGCCTGGCCGTCGATCCAGGTGTAACAGCCGATGCACAGGCCGATCACCCCCACCACCGGCAGCATCGACCAGGGCAACCGGTCGCCGCCCCCGCCTTGCCACAGCAAGCACGCCATGCCGCAGGGGATCAGCAAGATGCCGAGAATCTGCTGGGCGTTGAGCTGCTCTGCGCCGGACATCAGCGTCAGCGCCAACACCACCAGAGGCGACAGGCCGCGCATCAGTGGATACACCAGACCCAGGTCGCCGACCCGGTATGCCTTGATCAACAGCACGCGGTACAGCAACTCGAACAGCGCCGATGCCACCAGCCACGGCCAGATAGCCGCAGGCGGCGGGGAGACGAAGCCCAGAGCCATGACGGCGAGGATGAAGGCGACCACGTCCATACTGGCGATCACCAACAGGCGCTCGCCGCTGAATTTGATAAGGGTGTTCCAGGTTGCGTGCAGCACGGCTGCAATCAGAACCAGGGTGGTCGCCAGCACTTGATCTCCTTATGGCCCCTGACAGTTATATCGGACGCTTTCCTTGTTTGGCAGCGGTGTGCAATTGCGCGACCGCCGGCGGCGCTTAAGGATAATGGATTGCGCCACGGCAAACCCAGCGAGATGCATGGCAAGTCGAGCTTTTTCGCTACTGCTACAAACGACACGATTGGCTAAGATGCCAGCCACCAGACCGTATACCGTGCCCCAGGAGCCTGAATGTCCAGCGAAGAAGACACCACCGTCAGTGGTGCAGCGCCCATGATTCCCGATCAGCGCCGGGAATCGATGCTGCGCCAGTTGCGCAAGCATCAGGTGCTCAGCGTGCATCAGCTGATGGAGATGTTCGAGTGCTCGCACATGACCATTCGCCGCGACATCGCGCTGCTGGAGCAAAGCGGCCGCGCCTATTCGGTCACTGGCGGGGTGCGGATTGCCAGCCAGGTGCACAGCGAGCCGAGTCATCAGTCCAAGGCGGTGACCGAGCTTGCGCACAAGCAGGCCATGGCCAGGCTGGCAGCGGGCTTGCTGCATGCCGAAATGACCGTATATCTGGATGCCGGGACCAGCACCCTGGAGATCGTGCCGCACATTGTCGCGCTCTCGGGCATGACAGTGGTGACCAATGATTTCGGGGTGGTCAACGCTCTGGCCGATGCGCTCCATGTGGATGTGATTCACACCGGTGGCCTGTTGGATCACCCCAACCGCTCCTGCGTCGGCGGTCTTGCGGCAGCGACTTTGCGCCAGTTGGCGACCGACGTGGCATTCATGTCCACCAGTTCCTGGGATCTGCAACGCGGCACTACCACGCCCTCGGCGCTGAAAGTCGAGGTCAAGCAGGCAGCGATGCAGGCCGCCTCGCGCAGCGTGTTGCTGACCACCAGCTCCAAATACGGCACCTTCGGCATGTACAAGGTGGCCGGGCTCGAGCAGTTCGACACCATCATCAGCGACGACGGGCTGGCGCAAGCGGCGTCGGACAGCATCCGCGCTCAAGGCGTGGAGCTGCTTTTGGCGTCGGTGGATAAACGCGGAACCGTGCCACAGACCTGAAAAACGTCAGGACTGAGCTTGCTCGCGATTGAGGCAGGTCAGACAGCATTGATGTTTCTGAAAGCACGCAATCGCGAGCAGGCTCACGCCTACAGTGGATCAATACACGAAACCCCGGCCCATCCCCGGGGCTTTTTTTTGTCGGGTAAAAAACCAACCGATGTTAATTTTTGTTAATTTGAAAAACCTCTTCACATTATTTGCTCGTAGGTTCACTATCTTTAACAGATCAGAACAAACACCGTTCGAGTGCTGACTACACTTGGGGCACTCAACCCGAGGAGAGACTCATGAATAACAAGAATGTCGGCGTCGTTGGACTGGGCGCCATGGGCCTGGGTATCGCCCGCTCCCTGTTGCGCAGCGGCTTCAACGTGCATGCCTGCGACGTACGTGCTGCCGTGACCGAGCAATTTGCCAGCGAAGGCGGCGTTGCTTGTGACTCTCCTGCCAACATGGCCGCAACGTGCGACGTGATCGTGACCGTGGTGGTCAACGCCGAGCAGACCGAGACCGTCCTGTTCGGGGAAAACGGTGCGGTTGACGCGCTCAAGCCAGGCAGCCTGATCATCGGTTGCGCCACTGTCGCCCCTACGTTCGCTATCGAGTTGGGTCAGCGTCTGGCCCAGAAGGGTCTGCTGTACCTCGATGCGCCCATCTCCGGTGGCGCGGCCAAGGCCGCGGCCGGTCAAATGACCATGATGACTTCCGGCCCGGCTGACTCATACGCCAAGGCTGATGCGATCCTCAATGGCATGGCCGGCAAGGTCTATCGCCTGGGCGACGCTCATGGCCTGGGTTCGAAGGTCAAGATCATCAACCAGCTGCTGGCCGGCGTGCACATCGCTGCCAGCGCCGAAGCCATGGCGCTGGGCCTGCGCGAAGGCGTCGACGCCGATGCGTTGTACGAAGTGATCACCAACAGCGCCGGCAACTCGTGGATGTTCGAAAACCGCGTGCCGCACATCCTCAAGGCTGACTACACGCCTCTGTCGGCGGTCGACATCTTCGTCAAGGATCTGGGCCTGGTGCTCGATACCGCCCGCGCCAGCAAATTCCCGCTCCCCCTGTCTTCCACGGCTCATCAGATGTTCATGCAAGCCTCTACCGCAGGCTTCGGTCGCGAAGACGACTCGGCAGTGATCAAGATTTTCCCGGGCATCACCCTGCCTGTCGCTAAAGCGGCCAACGACTGAGGAATCGCACATGAGTACGACAACTGTGCGCCCCCTGTTGGGCTGCATCGCCGACGATTTCACCGGCGCTACCGACCTTGCCAACATGCTGGTCCGTGGCGGCATGCGTACCGTGCAAAGCATCGGCATCCCGAGCGCCGACAGCCTGGCTGAACTGGATGCCGACGCCATCGTCATTGCCTTGAAGTCACGCACCACGCCTGCGGCCGAAGCGGTCGAAGAATCATTGGCTGCGTTGCAGTGGTTACAGGATCGCGGCTGTGAGCAGATTTTCTTCAAGTACTGCTCGACCTTCGACTCCACCGCGAAAGGCAACATCGGTCAGGTCAGCGAAGCGCTGCTCAAGGCATTGAACAGCGATTTCACCCTCGCGTGTCCGGCGTTCCCCGAGAATGGCCGCACGATCTTCCGTGGCCACTTGTTCGTGCAGGATCAACTGCTCAACGAATGCGGCATGCAGAATCACCCGCTGACGCCGATGACCGACGCCAACCTGGTGCGTGTGCTGCAATCGCAGACGACGAAGAAAGTCGGCCTGTTGCGCTACGACACCGTCGCCCAGGGTGCGGAAAAGATTCGGGCGCGCATCGCCGAGCTGCGAGCCGAAGGGGTGGTCATGGCGGTTGCCGATGCGCTGTCCGACGCCGATCTGTACACCCTCGGTGAAGCCTGCGCCGACCTGCCGCTGCTGACAGGTGGCTCAGGACTGGCGCTGGGGCTGCCGGGCAACTTCCGCAAGGCGGGCAAGCTGCGCGACATCGACGCCGCGCAACTTGAGCAGGTCCAGGGCGGCGAAGTAGTGCTGGCCGGGAGCGCATCGGTTGCCACCAACGGCCAGGTCGCGGCATGGCTGGAGGCCAAGCGCCCTGCCCTGCGTATCGATCCGTTGGCGCTGGCCGATGGCAAGCCGGTGGTTGAAGACGCTCTGGCGTTTGCCCGCGATGCCGGTCAGACCGTCCTGATCTACGCCACCAGCAGCCCGGAGGAAGTCAAAGCCGTACAACAGAAACTCGGTGTCGAGCGCGCCGGGGCCATGGTCGAAGACGCCTTGGGCAAGATCGCTCGCGGCCTGCTGGACGCAGGTGTGAAGCGCTTCGTCGTTGCCGGTGGCGAAACATCCGGCGCCGTGGTTCAAGCCTTGGGTGTGAGCCTGTTGAAAATCGGCGCGCAGATCGATCCCGGCGTGCCGGCCACTATCAGCAGCGGTGATCAACCGCTGGCTCTGGCGCTCAAATCCGGCAACTTCGGTGGTCGCGACTTCTTCGACAAAGCCCTCAAGCAATTGGCCGGGGGTGCGCAATGAGCAGCGCAGCGAGTGCCGAGAACAAGCTACGCGACGAAATCTGCGACATCGGCCGCCTGCTGTTCGGGCGCGGCTACACCGTCGGCAGCGCAGGAAATATCAGCGCGCGTCTGGATGACGGCTGGCTGATCACGCCAACTGACGCCTGTCTGGGCCGCCTCGATCCGACGGCCATCGCCAAGGTCAATCTGGCGGGCGAATGGGTGTCGGGTGACAAGCCGTCGAAAACCTTGATGCTGCATCGCGAGGTGTATGACCGCAATCCGGGGGTCGGCGGCGTGGTGCATACCCATTCCACTCATCTGGTGGCGCTGACCTTGGCCGGCGTCTGGAAGCCGGATGACATCCTGCCGCCGATCACCCCGTACCAGGTGATGAAGGTCGGCCATATTCCACTGATTCCTTACGAACGTCCCGGCTCGCCGAACGTCGCCGCCCAGGTGGCGAAACTGGCTAACAGCGTGCGTGGCGTAATGCTTGAAAGGCTCGGCCCGGTGGTCTGGGAAAGCTCGGTGGCCAAGGCGGCCTACGCCCTGGAAGAGCTGGAAGAAACCGCACGCCTGTGGCTGATGAGCAATCCAAAACCCGAGCCTCTGGACGCAGCGGCCCTGGAGCAATTGCGCCAGACCTTCGGTGTGAACTGGTAATCCGTACCGTTTTGATTGGAGACCGTTGTTGCGGTCGCCGGCGACCCGGCCTTGCCGGAAAACAATAACAACAGGACAACACACACAACATGACTCCTCTACTCCTCATGATCATCGCCGGAGCCGGCATCGCGCTGTTGCTGCTTCTGGTGCTCAAGTACAAGTTCCAGCCGTTCGTGGCACTGATGCTGGTCAGCATCCTTGTCGCGCTGGTGGCCGGGGTGAAACCGGCCGATCTGGTTGCCACCATCGAAGGCGGCATGGGCAAGACCCTGGGCCACATCGCGATCATCATCGCCCTGGGCGCGATGATCGGACGGATCATCGAACTTTCAGGCGGCGCCGAAGCGCTGGCCAAGACGCTGATCAAGCGCTTCGGCAACAAGCGCACTCCGCTGGCGCTGACCGTGGCTGGCTTCATGGTCGGCATCCCGGTGTTCTTCGAGGTTGGCGTGATTATCCTCATGCCGCTGGCCTATGGCGTGGCGCGAGCGGCGCGCAAACCGCTGCTGGTGTATGCGTTGCCAATGTGTGCCGCACTGCTGTCTGTGCATGCGTTTCTGCCACCGCATCCGGGCGCCGTGGCGGCTGCCGGGCAGCTGGGTGCGGACCTGGGACGGGTGTTGATGTTCGGTTTGCCAATCGTTGCCGTGTTGTGTGTGATCGGCTACCTGATCGCCGGTCGCATGACCCGCAAGGTCTATCCGATGACCGACGATATCCGTGCCGAAGTCTACGGGCCGCACATCACCAATCAGGACCTTGTGGCCTGGGCCAACGACGATTACTCCAACACCAGCGAAGCCGCGCACGCCAAGACACTGGGCCTTGAAGAAAGCGCCAGCAGCCTGGCGGCGCGCCTGCCAAAGGCGCCCCCACCGGGCGCGGGAATCATCATTGCGCTGATTCTGCTGCCGATCATCCTGATCCTGCTGGGTACGCTGGCCACCACCATGCTGCCAGCCGATTCGGCGGTGCGCAGCGTGCTGACCGTTCTCGGTGCACCGCTGGTGGCGTTGCTGATCGATACCATGCTGTGTGCCTGGCTGCTGGGCTCGCGTCGTGGCTGGAGTCGCAGCCAGGTCTCCGACGTAGTCGGTTCGGCGCTGCCGGGGGTTGCCATGGTGATTCTGATTGCCGGCGCTGGCGGCGTATTCGGCAAGGTGCTGGTGGATACCGGTATCGGCGCCGTGGTTTCGGAGGCATTGCGCAACACCGGCCTGCCGGTTCTGGCGCTGGGCTTTCTGCTGACAATGCTGTTGCGTGCGGTGCAAGGCTCGACCACAGTGGCGCTGGTGACCACGGCCGGCATCCTCAGCCCGTTGATCGCCACCCTGAACCTGAGCGCAAACCACATGGCACTGCTGTGCCTGGCCATGGGCGGTGGCGGTCTGGCCATGTCGCACATCAACGACGCTGGCTACTGGATGTTCACCAAACTGGCGGGCCTGAATGTCGGTGACGGCCTGCGCACCTGGACCTTTCTGGTGACTATTCTCGGCACGCTGGGCTTTCTCATGACCTTGCTGCTTTGGCCTTTCGTCTGACCCACCCGGACGCCTGTAATTAGGAGACAACCATGCCTCGTTTCGCTGCCAACCTCAGCATGATGTACCCGCAACACGACTTCCTCGCTCGCTTTTGCGCTGCGGCGAGCGACGGATTCGAGGCTGTGGAGTACCTGTTCCCGTACGACTTCAAGGCACAAGAGATCAAGCTGCGCCTGGACGACTTTGGGCTGACTCAGGCGCTGTTCAACGCACCACCGGGCGACTTCGGCAAGGGCGAGCGCGGCATTGCTTCGCTGCCTGGCCGCGAAAGTGAGTTTCGCAGCGGGTTTCAACAGGCCCTGGAATATGCGGCCGTGCTGGGCAACGACCGGATTCATGTGATGGCGGGTCTGCTGCCCAGTGAAGATCTGCGTCAAAAACACCACGCGGTGTACCTGGAAAACCTGAGTCATGCCGCACAGCAAGCGGCCAAGGTCGGTATCACGGTGCTGATCGAACCGATCAACACCCGCGACATTCCGGGCTTTTTCCTCAATCGTCAGGATCAGGGCCAGGCCGTGCTCAAGGAGGTCGGCGCGGACAACCTGAAGGTGCAGTTCGATTGCTATCACTGCCAGATCGTCGAGGGTGACGTGACCAGCAAACTGCGTCGTGATTTCGCGGGTATTGGCCACATCCAGATCGCCGGCGTGCCGGACCGCCACGAGCCGAGTATCGGTGAGGTGAATTATCCGTGGCTGTTCGAAGAGATCGACCGCCTGGGGTACACCGGCTGGGTCGGCTGCGAATACCGCCCGAAAGGCGATACCAGTGAAGGGTTGCAGTGGTTGCGGGACTGGAAGGCGAATAATCCGAGCTGACGCTGATGGCGACGTGGAGCGTTGCAGGAGCCATTCCCACGCAGAGCGTGGGAACGATCAGGCCACTGTAGGCCTTCGCTTGCTCGCGATGCATCAGATCAGCCAAACGCCTTCGCCTGACACGATGCAATCGCGAGCACGCTCATTCCTACAGGCTATGCATGCCGCGCAACTGCGCGATCACTCGTTGATATTCTCCTCCTTGAACTGATCCTTCACGTACGTGATTTCAGTCTTGCCGTGCGGTGCGGGCAGGCCGTCCTCACCGAGGTTGACGAAGACCATCTTTTCCACGGTCAGGATGCTCTTGCGGGTGATCTTGTTGCGCACCTGGCAGGTCAGGGTGATCGACGTGCGGCCGAATTCGGTGGCGGTGATGCCCAGTTCGATGATGTCGCCCTGGCGCGACGCGCTGACGAAGTTGATTTCGGAGATGTACTTGGTCACCACCCGCTGATTGCCCAGCTGAACGATGGCGTAGATCGCTGCTTCTTCATCGATCCAGCGCAGCAGACTGCCGCCGAACAGCGTGCCGTTCGGGTTGAGGTCTTCGGGTTTTACCCATTTGCGAGTGTGGAAATTCATGATCGCTCCTGTCGTCTGCCGGTTGATGACCAGCATAGTGCCAGCCCGCGACGTTTACCTCCATTGAACATCGACTATGGTCTCGATTAGTCATCCGTCATTTAAACGCACGCGCCTCTTGGGCTAATCGACTGACGCCGCTATAATCGCCACCGCTTCAAAAAACGGTCATCACCGCTTGATACCGTTTTCCCGCCACCTGTCCGAGGGGCGCTGCAGCAGGTCAGACCTGTCAGGCTCGGATGGGGCGTTGTTTGCTCCAGGCCGATCACGGCCGGGCAAGCCTTAAACGCACAACGGCGCCCATTCGCACCCTACGAATGGAGACTCTTCATGAGCGCTGTACTGACGCCCAACGATTTCAACGACTTCAAAGTCGCCGATATTTCCCTGGCTGCCTGGGGCCGTCGCGAGACCATCATCGCTGAATCCGAAATGCCGGCCCTGATGGGTCTGCGTCGCAAATACGCCGGCGAGCAACCGCTCAAGGGCGCGAAGATTCTCGGCTGTATCCACATGACCATTCAGACTGCCGTGCTGATCGAAACCCTGGTTGCCCTGGGTGCCGAAGTGCGCTGGTCGTCCTGCAACATCTTCTCGACTCAGGATCAGGCCGCCGCCGCCATCGCTGCTGCCGGCATTCCTGTGTTCGCCTGGAAAGGCGAGACCGAGCAAGAGTACGAGTGGTGCCTGGAGCAGACCATCCTCAAGGATGGCGCGCCATGGGACGCCAACATGATCCTCGATGACGGCGGCGACCTGACCGAACTGCTGCACAAGAAATACCCGGCGATCCTGGACCGCGTCCACGGTGTCACCGAAGAAACTACCACCGGCGTACACCGCCTGCTGGACATGCTGGCCAAGGGCGAGCTGAAAATCCCGGCGATCAACGTCAACGACTCGGTCACCAAGAGCAAGAACGACAACAAGTACGGCTGCCGTCACAGCCTCAACGACGCCATCAAGCGCGGCACCGACCACCTGCTGTCCGGCAAGCAAGCGCTGGTCATCGGCTACGGTGACGTGGGCAAGGGTTCGGCTCAGTCGCTGCGTCAGGAAGGCATGATCGTCAAGGTCTCGGAAGTCGACCCGATCTGCGCCATGCAAGCCTGCATGGACGGTTTCGAGCTGGTTTCCCCGTTCATCGACGGCGAAAACGACGGTACCTCCGCCAGCATCGACGCAGCACTGCTGGGCAAGATCGACCTGATCGTGACCACCACCGGCAACGTCAACGTCTGTGACGCGAACATGCTCAAGGCCCTGAAAAAACGCGCTGTGGTCTGCAACATCGGTCACTTCGACAACGAAATCGACACCGCTTTCATGCGCAAGAACTGGGCATGGGAAGAAGTGAAGCCACAGGTGCACAAGATCCACCGCACCGGCGCCGGCCAGTTCGACCCGCAG
Organism: Pseudomonas sp. NPDC087358; assembly: GCF_044900785.1. Lineage (NCBI taxonomy): Bacteria > Pseudomonadati > Pseudomonadota > Gammaproteobacteria > Pseudomonadales > Pseudomonadaceae > Pseudomonas > Pseudomonas sp. NPDC087358. The sequence goes on along the minus strand of NZ_JBJDOA010000009.1, from coordinate 76,222 downwards.
AACGACGACTACCTGATCCTGCTGGCCGAAGGCCGCCTGGTGAACCTGGGCAACGCCACCGGTCACCCAAGCCGCATCATGGACGGCTCGTTCGCCAACCAGGTTCTGGCGCAGATCTTCCTGTTCGGCCAGAAATACGCCGACCTGAGCCCGGCCCAGAAAGCCGAACGCCTGACCGTTGAAGTGCTGCCAAAGAAACTCGACGAAGAAGTGGCCCTGGAAATGGTCCGTGGCTTCGGCGGCGTCGTGACCAAGCTGACCAAAACCCAGGCCGACTACATCGGCGTGACCGTTGAAGGTCCGTACAAGCCGCACGCTTACCGCTACTGATACGTCAGCAGGAGCGCTGCCTGTTTCTTCAGGTACACGCTGCTGCATGAACGATCGCTACCCTGTAGGAGCCGGCTTGCTGGCGAACGCGTCAGGTCAGACACGTCAGTGTCGCCTGATCCGGCGCATTCGCCAGCAAGCCGGCTCCTTCAAGGATTTTGCGTAGGCTTTCGAGATCCCCAGGATATGACCATGTCCCAAGACCGTCGCTACAGTTTCGAATTCTTCCCCACGAAGACCGACGCTGGTCACGAAAAACTGCTTGCCACTGCGCGTACGCTGGCCGGCTACAACCCTGACTTCTTCTCCTGCACCTACGGCGCTGGCGGCTCCACCCGTGACCGCACGATCAACACCGTGCTGCAGCTGGAAAAGGAAGTGAACATCCCCGCTGCTCCGCACTTGTCCTGTGTCGGCGACAGCAAGGCCGACCTGCGCGGCCTGCTGACCCAATACAAGGATGCGGGCATCACGCGCATCGTCGCACTGCGCGGTGACCTGCCATCGGGCATGGGCATGGCCAGCGGCGAGCTGCGTCACGCCAATGATCTGGTGAGCTTCATTCGTGAAGAAACCGGCAGCCATTTCCACATTGAAGTCGCCGCCTACCCGGAAATGCATCCCCAGGCACGCAACTTCGAAGACGACCTGAAAAACTTCGTGCGCAAGGCCAATGCCGGTGCCGACAGCGCCATTACCCAATACTTCTTCAACGCCGACAGCTACTTTTACTTCGTCGAGCGCGCAGAGAAGATGGGCGTCAGCATCCCAATCGTGCCGGGGATCATGCCGATCACCAACTACAGCAAGCTGGCGCGGTTTTCCGATGCCTGCGGAGCGGAAATCCCGCGCTGGATTCGCAAGCAGCTGGAAGCCTATGGCGACGATTCGGCGAGCATCCAGGCGTTCGGCGAGCAAGTGATCACGCAGATGTGTGAGCGTTTGTTACAAGGTGGGGCCCCTGGCCTGCACTTCTACACGCTGAACCAGGCAGAACCTAGCCTGGCGATCTGGAACAACCTCCAGCTTCCCCGCTAAAAGGGCGGAATTCGCCCCGATAGTTCCGGTCACAATAAGGCAACGTTTCACCGGCAGGCTTCGTCACGACGACACCTGCCAACGCCTTAACGTGACGGATACCCAAGCAGTTGACTTCCTTCAGTCAGATCATTTCGCGCCCGCAACTGGTCTACCTCGTTTTCGGGGCCCCGACCTACCATCAGGAAGCGGTCTTCAGCATCGCAAGCGCTTTGGCGCAACTCGGCAAAACCACCGACCTACCGTTCGATATCCAGGTGTTCAGCGATGACCCAGAACCCTATCGTGAGTTACCGGTGCGCGTGCGCCCGATCGATTCCGACCTGCGCCGGCAATGGAGCGGCCCCTACCACTATCAGTTCCGCTGCAAACACGTGGTGGCCCGCAAGGTACTGCAAGAGTCGCAAACAGCGATTCTGATCGATACCGATACCTTCTTTCACGACAGTCCCATGAAACTGTTCGAACGGGTGCAGCCAGACACGCTGCTGTGCAACGCTTTTCAGCTTCGCTACGAGGACTGCAAGGAGACCGTGCTTTACACGGCGCTGGCACAGACCCTGGCGCGACGGGAACTGGCGGACGACCAGATGCGACTGATCAATTCCGGGGTGATCGGACTGACCCACGACAACACTTCGGTCCTGGATAAATCCATTGCGCTGATGGATGAGTTTTTCCCCGTCACGCCGGGCGCTGTCACGCTGGAGGAGTTCTGCCTGGGTGTTGCCGCCTACCGCTCGTTGAAGGTCGAGCAGTGCACCGACGTGATCCATCACTACTGGAGTCGCAAGCAGCTGTTCCGCGCCAAGGTTCGCGCCTGGCTGAACAAACACGGAGAAAACCCGTTGAGCACCGATGCGCTGCGTGACACCGGCAATGTTTCGCCACGCGTGCCACGGCCGTCGACCTGGCAGCGGCTGATGTACAAGACCGCGACGCTGGCCGTACCGCCCGCACAACGGCAATTCATACGCGAGGTGCTGTATGGCTGCTGCGAGTATCCGAATGAATTCGACCGCGCCTGTTCGCCAGTCTGGTGGGAGAAAGCGTTCGCCAATGCCCAACGGCGACTGAAAAAACCGATCGAGCCCGCACAACTGCATCAGTGGCTGGAACATTGGGCGGTACGCAGACTGCTTGGCCGTCGCCGCGTTGCCATCTATCAGCATCTGGTTCAGGCGCAGACCTCACGCTGATCCGCGAGCCAGACGCCCCCACCCTTGGCGGGGTGGCGAATATCAGCGCTTCTATTTAGCGGGCGCGCGTCGTAATCTCGCCTGATGCACCTGACTTCCCGACTGCTGTTCGCCGCTTTCGTTGCCTGCCTGAGTTTCAGCGCCGCAGGTGAAAAACTGCGCATCGTCACCGAGCCTTGGGCGCCCTATGCCATGGTCGAGAACGGCCAGGCCTCGGGGCTCGACTACGACACCACAGCCATTGTGTTCCAGCGCCTGGGAATCGATGTGCAATGGCAGTTCCTGCCCTGGAAGCGTTGCCTGATGATGCTCCAGCAGGGCGAGGCCGACGGCGCACTGGATATTTTCAAGATCAGTGAGCGCGACGATCTGCTGCTGTACCCAAGCGAGCCGCTGTCCGACGTCAACTATGTACTGTTCCAGGCCAACGCCCGGCCGCATGCTTTCAATGGCCTGGAAGACCTCAAGGGCCTGACCGTCGGTGTCTCGCCGGGTTATCTGTACACCCCGCAATTCGACAGCTCCACTGACTTCATTCACGAACCGGCGCCCAGTCATGAGGCCAACTTCGGCAAGCTCATCCGTGGCCGTATCGATCTGATGGTCACCGACCGCATCGTGGGCCAGCAGATGATCGATCAGCTTCACCTGCGGGACCAGGTCAGCCAACTGCCCACCGTATTGAGCACCCGCGAACAGTTTCTGGCGTTGCGTCGCAACGCCGGCATGGATTTGCTGATCCAACGCTTCGGTGCCGAGTTGAAACGCTTCAAGCGCGAACCGGCCTACGCCCAACTGGTGGAACGCTATACCGGCGAGGCGCCGGGTGCGCCGCGTGACTCGTCGGCCGCTCACTCGGCCATCAGCGCGGATAAAACCGTTGAGCAGCATGAAAGCAGCGCATTGTGATTGCTCTGTTATACTCCGGCGTTCCCGCCAGGCTTACGCCCGGATGCTCGGTCTCACAGAAGACTTCTCGATTACGTCCAGCGCACTTTCTTTCACGCGCTCATGCCACGAGTTGAACTTACAGACCTCGACAGAACCGGACGGAACCGCGCCTTCTGAACGCAGTTTTTTGCCGGGTTGAACATCCCCTATTTGGGCCCTTTGGCCCCAACTTAAGACAGGATTACTCATGTCCTTTGCTTCCCTCGGTCTCTCCGAGGCTTTAGTCAGCGCCATCGAGGCTGCTGGCTATACCCAGCCTACCCCAGTGCAACAGCGGGCCATTCCCGCCGTGTTGCAAGGCCGCGATCTGATGGTCGCCGCACAGACAGGTACTGGTAAAACCGGTGGTTTCGCCCTCCCGATTCTGGAGCGCCTGTTCCCCGCCGGTCACCCGGACAAATCCCAGCGTCATGGCCCGCGCCAACCGCGCGTACTGGTCCTGACCCCAACCCGTGAGCTGGCAGCCCAGGTTCACGACAGCTTCAAGATCTACGCCAAGAACCTCAAGTTCGTCAGCGCCTGTATCTTCGGCGGTGTCGGCATGAACCCACAGGTTCAGGCCATGGCCCGTGGCGTCGATGTACTGGTCGCCTGCCCGGGTCGTCTGCTCGACCTCGCCGGCCAAGGCAGCGTCGATCTGTCCCACGTCGAAATCCTCGTGCTCGATGAAGCCGACCGGATGCTCGACATGGGCTTCGTTCACGACGTCAAGAAAGTCCTCGCGCGCCTTCCGGCCAAACGCCAGAACCTGCTGTTCTCGGCCACGTTCTCGTCCGACATCACGGCGCTCGCCGGCAAGCTGCTGCACAACCCCGAGCGCATTGAAGTCACGCCGCCGAACACCACGGTCGAACGCATCGAACAGCGCGTTTTCCGTCTGCCTGCCAACCACAAGCGCTCGCTGCTGGCGCACCTGATCACTCAGGGCGCGTGGGAACAGGTGCTGGTCTTCACTCGCACCAAGCACGGCGCCAACCGCCTGGCCGAATACCTGGACAAACATGGCCTCAGCGCTGTGGCTATCCACGGTAACAAGAGCCAGAACGCCCGCACCAAAGCACTGGCCGACTTCAAGGCAGGCTCGGTGCGGATCATGGTTGCCACCGATATCGCGGCACGTGGCCTGGACATCGACCAGTTGCCTCACGTAGTCAACTTCGAGCTGCCTAACATCGACGAAGACTACGTGCACCGTATCGGTCGTACCGGTCGCGCAGGCCGCAGCGGTGAGGCGATCTCGCTGGTCGCTCCGGACGAAGAGAAGCTGCTCAAAAGCATCGAGCGCATGACCAAACAGAAGATTGCCGATGGTGATCTGATGGGCTTCGACATCAATGCCGTCGAGGCCGAGAAGCCGGAAGTTCGTGAGCGTCCGGACGTGCGCAATCCGCGCAATGCCCGTGGCCCTCGCGGCGATGGTCCAAATGGCGGCGGCGGTGGTGGCGGTCGCAAGGACAAAGGCAAGGACAAGGGCAAGGAAAAACCGGCAGCGGCCGCAGCCTCTGGCGAACGTCCGGCGCGTCCGGCACGCGCGCAGAAACCTCGCCAGGGCACGCCGTCCAGCGAAACACGTCAACCGCAGCCGTCGTCGCAACGGGCTGATCGCGCACCGGACGAGTTCCTGGATGACGAGGTCGACAACTTTGGCAACCGCGCCGATTACGTCAGCCCCTACCCGAACAAGAACCAGCAAGGTCGCGGCCGTCGCCCTGGCGCTCCGGCCACAGGCGCCGCACCGGCGCCACGTGGTCAGGCCCCTGGTCGTGGCGCTCCACGCAGCGGTTCCGGCGGTGGCGCCAGCACTGGCACTACCGCAGGCACCCCGGCAGGCGCTCCGGCCAAGCGCAGCGGCCCGCGCAACGGGTCGGGCCGTGATGGCCAGGCTCGTCGTGAAGACCAGCCGCGCAATCGTCGTCCGGCGCGTGAAGACCAGCCTGCTCGTCAGGAACCCGCTGTTCGTGGTCCTCGCGATGGTCAGCCCGCGCCGAAGATCATGCACAAAGAGTCCAAGAGCGATCGCTTCCCGTCCGCTGAACAGCTCGATCAGCTGCCAAGTCGCCCACGCGGCGAGAAGCCAGCACTGCTGACCCGCAATCGCGAAGGTTAAGCCGCGCTGAAACGCAAACGCCCCGACTGGTTCGGGGCGTTTTTGTTTTCGCGGCAAGTGCTCATCTACCTGGAAGACTGCAGGTCTCTGCTAGGCGGGTTGATTACACACCAGAGTTCAAGAAATCCTGGGACCGACACCATAAGTCCGGTCGAAGCGACATGAAAGCCATGCGCGAAGTGATGGGGATGATCTGGGAAGCAGAGCCCTTACCACAGGCGTATCGGGACCATGAACTCAAAGGCGAATGGGGGAGGCTGCCGGGAGCGCCACATTGGTGGACACTTTCTCCTGGCCTATCAAATCACCGGACGTGAGGTGATATTCGTCGACTTGGGCAGCCATGCCGAGCTCTTCAAGTGACTGGCCTGCAACAAACTGCCATAGCTCGAATAACCAAAAACGCCGCCCATTGGGCGGCGTTCTTGTTAAAGCAGCCCGTCTTACTTGGCTTTGACGCCTTCGAACGAGATGACCAGATCCATGGTGTCGGACTGAGGGCCCAGGTCCATCATCTTGCCGAAATCAGAACGCTTGATCGAGGTAGTACCCTCGAAGCCGGCGCGGTAGCCGCCCCATGGATCCTTGCCTTCACCCAGGAAGGTGGTCTTGACGGTAACCGACTTGGTCACACCGTGCAGGGTCAGGTCGCCGATCACGTCAGCAGTGGTCTTGCCATTGGCGTTCTTGCCAACGTTGGTGACCTTGGTCGACTTGAAGGTGGCGTCAGGGAAGCTGGCAACGTCCAGGAAGTCCTTGCTGCTGATGTGCTTGTTACGTTCAGCGTGATTGGTGTCAACGCTGGCGGTTTTCACGTCGATGCTGATCTTGCTGTCTTCAGGCTTGGCGGCGTCGAAGCTGAACGTACCGGTCCAGTCCTTGAACGTGCCGTAGATGAAGCTGTAGCCCAGGTGGCTGATCTTGAAGTTGATGAAGGCGTGCTGGCCTTCCTTGTCGATGGTGTAGTCAGCAGCCATTGCCTGACCGGCCGACAGCAGCGCAGTACCCAGGGCCAATGCAGCAAGTGTCTTTTTCAACATACGTCGTCTTCCTGTTTAGTTGTGTTGAGCGTCAGGCCTTGCGGCCGAACATACGAGTCAGTGTGGGATCACGATCAATGAAATGATGCTTCAAGGCAGCCAGTCCATGGAGTACAGCGAAGATCACCAGAGACCAGGCCAGATACAGGTGCACTTCACCGGCAACGTCCGCCTGGTCGGGCAGTCCGCTGATCAGCGCTGGCACTTCAAACAGACCAAACACCGGGATCCCCACACCTTCGGCAGTGGAGATCAGGTATCCGGCGAACATCACCAGGAACAGATCCAGATAAAGGAACGCATGCCCCAGTGTCGCCGCGACCCGCACGAAACGAGTGTGGTTGGCCGGTGGTGGCGGCGGCGGGCTGACAAAACGCCAAATCACACGAAGCAGCATGAACAAGAACAGCGTGATGCCGATGCTCTTGTGCAAATCAGGCCCGGCCTTGCGCCATGTGTCGTAATAACCGAGTCCGACCATCCACAACCCAAGCGCGAACAGCCCGAAGACAGCCAGCGCGACGCCCCAATGCAGAACAATGCTGACCCAGCCGTAGCGAGAAGAAGAGTTGCGTAACTGCATGGTACCGCTCCTGTAAAAACAGCCTGAAGAAGCTGTAGAGAAGACTATCGGTTTACCTATCGAAAGAAAGCGCAAAATTTCGCTTTGAAATATCAGGAAATACGATGGAAATTTCCTGACATATTTTCCCTCGTAGAGGATTAACGCAGCGTTATGCCCAGGTTAGCCTTTGAATCCCTGACGAAGGGGCAAGGCTCATTCGGCACTCTGTAGCAGCTCGGCTTGCCGGCGGTAGCGATGTCCAGGACACCACTTCCGGCAAGCCGGACTGCTACTGATCGTTCACTGGCGAACGGGGCCAAGAGCAGCTCCCTGGAGAACACCCGAGACCCAGCCGTTATTCGCCAGACGAAAAAAAAGGCGCGGTATTTAACCGCGCCCTTCTCATTTGAGCCGCTACCGATCAGTTTTTGCTGTCGGCTGGAGCGGCGGCCTTATCGCTGGTGGCCTTGGCCGGGGCCTTTTTGGCGGCATCGGTTTTGGCGGGTGCCTTGTGGGTCGCTGCCGGTTTGGCTGGCGCCTTCTTCACGGGCTCCTTGTTGGTCGGCGCTTTCTTCACGGGTGCCTTTTTCGCCGGTTCTACGGCTGCGGGCTTGGCAGGCTCGACCGCCGGGGCCGGTGGTGGCGTCACGGGCGCCGGTGCTGGAGCCGGAACTGGAGCAGGCTCTGGCGCTTTCTCTACCGGCTTGGGCGCAGGCTTGGAGCCGCCGAACAAGTTGGAGAAGAAGCCGCCAATGCCGCCGCCGCTTTCTTTAGTGCTCGCTTCAGGCGCTTTTGGTGGAGCAACCTTCACCGGCTCGAACGACTTGCCAGCTGCCAGGTCCTGCACTTGGCTGGCCGCGCGCTGACCTGTGCGCAGTGCCCCTTCCAGCGTGCCTGGGTACAAGCTATCGGTGTGCTCGCCGGCGAAGGCTACACGCTGCAGTGGTTTTTCCCACAGGCGCCAGTATTTGCTGATCTGTCCCGGACCAAAGGCCAGGTACGCGCCGCCGGTGGACGGGTCGACGCTGGAACGACGGATTTCGTAGCCGGTGAACGCGCCGCGGGCCTGTGGATAGAAGGTGTGCAGACGAATCAGCACTTGATCCACCAGTTGCTTGTCGCCGAATGCCTGCATGATCCGGGCGTTATCGCCGGACAGGTTGATCACGGCGTTGGCGCCGCCTTTCAGGGCCGGCTCGATCCACAGCATGCCAAGACCTGTGTTGCTGTAGATTTCGCCGGACATGCGCGCCTTGCTGTCCCAGACCGGGTTTTTGAATTTGAGCATGATCTGGTCGTGCCAACCGTAGTTGGTGCTCTTGATCGCGCCCTGGTGCTGGGCGTCCAGCGCCGGGGTCAGCTGAATCTTGCTCAGTGCGCGCAACGGCACCGCGAGCACTACGTACTCGGCTTGGTAACCTACCGCGCCGACCTTGACGGTGACGCCGTCCTTGTCCTGGCTGATGGCCGAAACCGGCGAGTTGGTCTTGATCACCTTGAGCTGTTTGACGAACTCTTCGGCCAGCACTGCGCTGCCACCTGGCAGACGCGCCGCACGACGGTCGCGGTCGTCGACGTCACGATTGACCCGCGATTGCTGCGCGAAATACAACAGCGACAGGCGAGACGGTTCGTCATAACGGGTACGGATCTGCTGGTTGATCAACTGACGCGCGGTCGGCGGCAGCATCAGACGATCCAGCCAGTTGGCCACGTTGATCTGGTCCAGGGCGAACAGCGTGCTGTTGGCGGCAGGGTTTTCAGGGTCGGTGATCGAACGCGCCATGTCGTCCAGCGCCGCTTCGTAGCGCTTGATGGCTTCGGCGGTGGCCGGTTGTTTGATCGCCAGATCGGCTGCGGAAAAGTATTCGCCCTCGATCAGATAGCCGGGGGTGCGCACGAACTCAGGCGCGGGGACGGCTTTGAGCTTGAAGCGGTCCAGGTACTGATTGAGCACCGGCTGAGCCTTGGCATTGCCGATCCACTCGCTGCCGGCCAGGCCGGAGCGGCCGCCGACCGTCGGCTTAGCCTCCAGCAGGGTGACTTGCCAGCCCTTGTTTTGCAGCTCATAGGCGGCTGTCAGGCCCGCCAGGCCGCCACCGACGACAATCGCCGTATGCGGCTTATCCACGGCAAGCGCTGAAGCGCTGACCAGCCCAACCATCATCAGCGCACAGGCGCGCAGCCAACCAGAAAGCATTCAGCAAACTCCGGAATAAAACGTAGGAATTGTCGGATTTTCTTGCCCGATTCTTCGAAGAGCGCGAAGGATACGCCAGCCGTGAAAGGCCCGCCAGCAATGTCCGTTGCGCTGGTTTCTGGCGCCAGCGATATGCGAAAAGAAGGCGCTAAAGGTTGTCCCGCTGCCACGCATTGCATAGGCTTGCGCGATTGTTTGCCCTCGCGCCGAGCGAGTTGTTACCTGGAGATTGCCGATGGGCCTTAATAACGACTGGATGCAACGCGACCTCAAAGTCCTGTGGCACCCCTGCACCCAGATGAAAGACCACGAAAATCTGCCGCTGATTCCGATCAAGCGCGGTGAAGGGGTCTGGCTGGAAGACTTCGAAGGCAAGCGTTACCTGGACGCCGTCAGCTCCTGGTGGGTCAATGTCTTCGGGCATGCCAACCCGCGGATCAATCAGCGCATCAAGGACCAGGTCGACCAACTTGAACATGTGATTCTTGCCGGCTTCAGTCATCAGCCGGTGATCGAGCTGTCCGAGCGTCTGGTGGCGATGACGCCGGAAGGCCTGACGCGGTGTTTCTACGCCGATAATGGTTCGTCCTGCATCGAAGTCGCACTGAAAATGAGCTTTCACTACTGGCTCAACCGCGGCAAGCCAGAGAAGAAACGCTTTGTCACCCTGACCAACAGCTACCACGGCGAGACCATGGCGGCGATGTCGGTTGGCGACGTGCCACTGTTCACCGAAACCTACAAAGCGCTGCTGATGGACACCATCAAGGTGCCGAGCCCGGACTGCTACCACCGTCCCGAAGGCGCCAGCTGGGAAGAACACACGCGCACCATGTTCGCGGTGATGGAGCAGACCCTGGCCGAGCACCATGACAGCGTCGCGGCGGTGATCATCGAGCCGTTGATCCAGGGCGCAGGCGGCATGCGCATGTACGACCCGATCTACCTCAAGCTGTTGCGTGAGGCCTGCGATCGTTATGGCGTGCACCTGATTCACGATGAAATCGCCGTAGGCTTCGGCCGTACCGGAACCATGTTTGCCTGTGAGCAGGCAGGCATCCGTCCGGACTTCCTCTGCCTGTCCAAGGCACTGACCGGCGGTTACCTGCCGCTGGCGGCGTGCATCACTACCGATGACGTCTACGATGCCTTTTACGACGACTACCCGACCCTGCGCGCCTTCCTGCACTCGCACAGCTATACCGGCAATCCGCTGGCGTGCGCCGCCGCGCTGGCGACGCTGGATATTTTCGAGCAGGACAACGTCATCGAGAACAACAAGGCGCTGGCGTTGCGTATGAAAACCGCGACCGCGCACCTGGTGGATCACCCCAACGTCGCCGAAGTGCGCCAGACCGGCATGGCCATCGCCATCGAGATGGTGCAGGACAAGGCGACCAAAGCGGCCTATCCATGGCAGGAGCGGCGTGGCTTGAAGGTTTTCGAGCATGCCCTGACGCGCGGCGCGCTGCTGCGCCCGTTGGGGAGCGTGGTGTATTTCCTGCCGCCATATGTGATCACGCCGGAGCAAATCGACTTCCTGGCCGAAGTAGCCAGTGAAGGCATCGACATCGCAACACGCAGCAGTGTCAGCGTGGCGGTGCGAGAGAATTTCCATCCGGACTTTCGTGATCCGGGTTAGTCGGGCTGACGAGCGCACAAATGTAGGCTTCGCTTGTTGGTGATTGCGGTCTTCCAGCTGATACGGATATCTCTGGACTGACGGAATCGCGAGCAAGCGAGGGCCTACAAGATTGCAGTGAACGCATCACTTTTAGAGAAACAACCATGAGACTGTCCCGCTTTTTCATCGACGCGACCCTGAGCCTGGGTGAACACGAACTGCCTGAAGCCCAGGCGCATTACATCGGTCGGGTACTGCGCATGGCTGAAGGCGATGCAGTGCAACTGTTCGACGGGTCAGGTACGGAATTTCGCGCCACGCTGACGGAAGTCGGCAAGAAGCGCGTCCGGGTGCAGGTGTCGGAAAGCTTTGCGGGGCTTGCCGAATCCGCGTTGCAGATCCATCTCGGCCAAGGCCTGTCCCGTGGCGAGCGCATGGACTGGGCAATCCAGAAGGCCACCGAGCTGGGTGTCACACAGATCACCCCGATTATCAGCGAGCGCTGCGAGGTTCGGCTCAAGGACGAGCGCGCCGAAAAAAGGCAGGCGCACTGGCAGCAGATCGCCGTCAGCGCCTGTGAGCAATGCGGGCGTTCGGTGGTGCCGGTGATCAATCCACCGCTCACGCTGGGTGAGTGGCTCAAACAGACCCAAGCCGATCTCAAGCTGGTGCTGCACCCGGTGGCCGAGCCGCTGGTGAGTCATGAAAAACCGCAAACACTGGCCTTTCTCATCGGTCCGGAAGGCGGTCTTAACGATGCCGAGGTCGACCAGGCCCAAGACGCCGGTTTCCACGCCGCCCGCCTGGGCCCGCGTGTACTGCGCACCGAAACGGCTCCGGTTGTAGCGTTGAGCATCGCCCAGCAGTTGTGGGGGGATTTTTAAGAGACTGATCGGGATTACCCCTCCCGATCAACTGTAGGCCTTCGCTTGCTCGCGATGGCGTTGAGTCAGGCGCCACTCCCGTGTCTGAACCACCGCAATCGCGAGCAAGCTTCCTGCTACAGATTCGCGGCAGGCCAGAGACTCTCGCAGTCAACTCAATTGGGCCATTGCGAGTGCCGCCGACGCGCTTTCGCAGGCTCTGGCCGGGCGCAAGGGAGAAACCGACCCCGACCCGGTTTGCCCAGCGGCTTGCCATCCCAAACCCGTTCCCCTCGGGCAAAAGTCACGGCAGGCCAGGCACTCAGCCGCATGCCTTGATACGGCGTGTAATCCACATTGTGATGAAGCAATGCGTTGGTCAGCTCCAGATCAAGGCCTTCATCCCAGATCACCAGATCGGCGTCAGCTCCGATGGCAATGCTGCCCTTTCGTGGATACAAGCCATACAGCCGAGCGGCATTGGTCGCTGTCAGCGCGACAAATTCCTGAGGGCTGATCCGCCCTTTGCGCACGCCTTCGGACCACAGCAACGCCATGCGCGTCTCGATGCCCGGAATGCCATTGGCGACCTCAGAGAAAGGCGCATCCGCGCCATGCGCACGCTTGCCGTCCGAGCCTTCGTATCGAAAGGGCGCGTGATCGGAGGAGAACACTTCGAACGACCCGTTCTGCAGCCCGTCCCAGATTACTTGTTGATTGCCTGCATCCCTCGGCGGTGGGCTACAGATGCATTTGGCACCCTCGAAGCTGTCGTCGCAGCCCAGCGAGTCTGCGGTCAGAAACAGGTATTGCGGACAGGTCTCGCCATAGACCTTCAAGCCGTGGCTCTGCGCCCAGCGAATCTGCTCGATGGCTTCACGGCCGGAAACATGCACGATCAGAATCGGCACATCCACCAGCTCCGCCAGCGCAATGGCCCGGTGCGTCGCCTCGCGCTCGACCAGCATTGGTCTGGAGGTGGCGTGATAACGCGGCGCAGTGTGCCCGGCTGCCAGCAAACGCTCGGTCAGCCAGGCAATGCAGTCGCTGTTTTCGGCATGCAACATCACCATCGCACCTTCAGCCCGCGCCACCGACAATGTTTCAAGAATCTGTCGGTCATCGAGCTTGAGTGCGTCGTAGGTCATGTAGATCTTGAACGAGGTGTAGCCCTCGGCGATCAACTCCGGCAGCTCGCGGCGCAGCACGTCTTCGGTGGGGTCGGTAACGATCAGGTGAAACCCATAGTCGATCAACGCGCGGCCTTGCGCACGGCGATGATAATCGTCCACCGCTGCGCGCAGGCTCTGACCCTTCTGCTGACAGGCAAACGGAATCACCGTGGTCGTCCCGCCGCACGCCGCCGAGCGTGTGCCGCTTTCGAAATCGTCGGCCATCACCGAACCGTCACCGGTGGGCTGATCGAGGTGAACATGGCTGTCCACCCCACCCGGTGTCACCGTGCGGCCACGTGCATCGACCTCATCGGCCGAGCCTTGCAGGCCCAGCCCGAGGGCGACGATGCGACCGTCGCTTATACCGATGTCGCACAGAAAACTGTCCGCTGCCGTCACCACATTGGCGTTGCGGATGATCAGATCAAAGGCCTGCATGGCTGCTTTCCCTCAGGTGCGGGTCATCCAGGCCCTGGCGATTTGTTCACGCGTGGTGAACCACACGCCGCCATGACTCTGGGCATATTCGATGAAGCGCTTGATCGCGCGCACGCGGCCAGGACGCCCGACCATGCGTGGGTGCAGCCCGATCGACATCATTCGCAGGCCGTCGGCGGCTTCTTCGTAGAGCACGTCGAAGCTTTCCTTCATGTATTCAAGAAAGTCCGATGCCTGAGACAAACCTGGCGAGTTCCAGTAGCGGAAGTCGTTGACGTCGCTGGTGTAAGGCACCACCAGATGCTGCTTGCCCTGGACGTCGACGAAGTACGGTACGTCATCGTTGTAGGCATCGGAGTCATAGAGAAAACCGCCCTCCTCGGCCACCAGTCGGCGTGTATGTACGCTGGCGCCGTAGCGGCAATACCAGCCTACCGGGCGCTTGCCGCAGGTGCGCTGGAAAGACTCGATCGCCAGGCGAATATGCTCGCGCTCCTGGGCCTCGCTTAACCGAAACACTTCTTCCCAGCGATAACCGTGACTGCAGATTTCATGACCCAGCTCGACCGCCGCCCTGGCCACATCCGGGTTCTGCTCGAACGCCACCGCACAGGCATGGAAAGTCGCCGGCACGTTGGCCTGCTGGAGGATATCGAGGATGCGCCAGATGCCGACACGCGCACCGTACTCATACATCGACTCCATCGCCAGGTTGCGCACGCCGTCGGGAAACTGATAGCTGCCCCACTCGGTCATGGTCTCCTGATCGGGGTCACCCATGGCCAGTGAGCGCTCTGATCCTTCTTCGTAATTGATGACGAAGTTGACCGCCAGCCGGGCACCGTTGGGCCAGGTGCCTTGAGGGCGCTGCCGGCCGTAGCCGACCAGATCTCTTGGAGGTAAAGCCATGGAACCTGTCTCCTGCAACATTCGAATGTTCGGCAAACCGCCGGGCCAAGGCTCAGCAGTCGATATTTTTCAGCGCATCATGATCAGGGCCGTCCAGACTCTGGCCATCACGGAAAGCCAGACCCATGGCCAGGGTCTGGGCGATACAGAAAGCGGCAGTCAATGAGCGGAATCCCAGGAGTTCGGCGTCGTTGACCTCGATCATCACCGACGCTTTCTGTCCGACAGGGCTCAGAATGCTGTCGGTAATCGCCACAATCGGCGTGCCAGCAGCGACGGCCTGCTGACAGGCATCGATGGTCTCCTGCGCATAGGGCGGGAAGCTCACCGCCACCAGCACATCATCGCTGTGCAGTGCACCGACTTGCTCACGCAGGCTGCCACCCAACCCACTGATGTGTACCGCGCGGCGGCCGACCCGGCTTAGCGCGTAGCTCAGGTAGGCCGCCATGGGAAACGAGCGCCGCATGCCGATCACAAAGGTGGTGCGTGCTTGTTGCAACAAGACGATGGCTTTCTCGATGGCCTCGACCTGCTCGCCTTCGGCCAGATGCTCCAGCGACACGATGTTGGCGCGGCTGAACGCAGAAAGCATGGCGCCGACGTCAGTTGGATCGTCCAGCAGCTGCTCGCCGCGGTAGTGACGGATGCGCTCTTTGAAACTGCCCTGCCCGGCTTGCTGCAAAGGCTGTTTGAACAGCCGCTGCAGATCGCTGAAGCCCCCGAAACCCAATGCCTGAGCCAGTCGAATGAAGGCCGAGGACGGAATCCCGGAAATTTTCGCCAGCGCGGCCACGGTGTTGAGCGCAACGTCGTGCGGATGCTCGTTCAGATAGTGCGCCGCATCCCGCTGACGGGCAGTCAACCGGCCCTGCTGTTCGACGATGGCGGCACGCAGCTCGGCGAGGGTTGAAGGTACAGGCATAAAGTCGCTCGATAAATTTCAGGATGGACGCAGTTCTTCGATCGCCTGGGCCAGGTGCTGCACCAGACGGTTCAACTCATCGACGCTGTTGTAATGGGCGATCGATACACGGACCACGCCACCATAAGGGGTCAGGCCCAACTGTTCGATCAGCCGGCGCGCGTAGAAGTCACCAAAACGGATGCCCATGCGATGGTCGTCGACGTGGCGCACGATACTTTCGGACTGAACGCCTTCAACCACGAAGCTGATGGTCGGCACCCGGTCGCCGGCGGTCACGCGAGATTTACCGATGATGCGCACGCCGGCGGTGTCCCGCAGAAACGCCAGAAGGGTTTCTGCCAGCAGGTCTTCCTGCACCTCGAACGCGTCGAATGCAGCTTGCATGAGCTGGCGTGGGGTGCCGCTGGCGCCCAGACGCTGGCCGATGTCGATCAGGTAATCGCTGATGCCGATGCAGCCGTAGGACAATTCGTAGTTGAGATTGCCCGGCTGCAGCTTGTAGGGAATGACCTCCTCGCCGATGAAGAAGTGATTGAGGCTGGGCAGTTGCAGCAACGCCTCGCGCTTGCCCCACAGCACCGCGAAATGCGGACCGAAGGTCTTGTAGAAACTGAACACGTAGTAATCGGCGCTGCTGGCCTGCACATCGACCAGCCGATGGGGCGCATACGCCACGGCATCGACGCACAATTTGCCGCCTACCGCATGCACCTTGCGTGCGACTTCAGCGACCGGGTTGACGCTGCCGAGGATGTTCGATGCGTGGGTCATGGACACGTAGCGGGTGGTGTCGCCAAGCAATGCGTCCAGGTCCGCCAACTCCAGTTCCATGCTCTGTGGGCTCACCTCCCAAACACGCAGGGTCGCGCCTCGCTCCTCGCACAAGCGTACCCATGGCCCGATATTGGCCTCGTGGTCGCAGTTGGTGACGATGATTTCGTCACCCGGCTGAATCGACGGTGCAATGGCGCGACAGAGAATCTGCAGCAGATGCGTGGTCGAGCCACCCATGACGCACTCTTCCGGGTAACGGGCATTGATCAGCTGGGCGACCGATTCACGCGCCTGCATCACTCGCGCGCCGGCCTCTACCGATTCGCTGTAAGAGGCGCCCAGTTGCACCGCGCTGTTGAGCAGATAATCGGTGACTCGGTCGGCCACCGGCTTGAGCACAGCCGAGCCGCCGGCGTTGTCCAGATAGGCATATCCATTTTTGAGCGCAGGAAACTGGCTGCGTACGTAATCGATGTCCAAGGCATTCAAGGCAGTGCTCTCCAAAATCTGGTCAGTGGTGCAGGATGGCCTGCAAGAAGGCGCGGGTTCTTGGCTCCTGCGGAGCGGTGAAGAAATCATGCGGGTTGTTCTGTTCGATGATCCGGCCGTTTTCCATGAAGATCACCCGGTCGGCGACCTTGCGCGCAAAGCCCATCTCATGAGTGACGACCACCATGGTCACGCCGGAGCGCGCCAGGTTCTGCATGACGTCGAGCACTTCGCCAACCATCTCGGGGTCAAGCGCGGAGGTCGGTTCGTCGAACAGGATCACCCGTGGCTCCATCGCCATCGTGCGGGCGATGGCCACGCGCTGCTGCTGACCGCCGGACAACTGGGCTGGATACTTGGCGGCGTGCGCGCCCATGCCGACCTTTTCCAGCAGCAGCCGGGCGCGCTCGTTGGCATCCCGGCGCGACATGCCTCGCACCCGCACCGGCGCGAGTGCCACATTGGCCAGCACGGTGAGGTGCGGGTACAGGTTGAAATTCTGAAAAACCATGCCGACTTCACAGCGAATGCCCGCCAGTTTCGGCCCATTTTCCACACGTTGCTCGGCCACGCGGATATCACCCTGCTGATATTGCTCCAACAGGTTGATGCAGCGAATCAGCGTGGACTTGCCGGAACCGGACGGTCCGAGAATCACCACCACTTCGCCCTGCTCGACTCGCAGATTGATGTCGGTCAGCGCCTGGAACGGCCCGTAGAACTTATCCAGACGTTCGATCTCGATCACGCTACTCATGCGCTTTTCCTCCCGGCGCCGTTACGCCGCTCTATCCAGCCCACCAGTTGCACCAACGGCAGCAGTAACAGCAGATACATCACAGCGGCCCCCACCAGAGGTGTCGGGTTGGCGGCCAGCGCCTGGGCCTGGGTCGCTTGCTTGAGCAGATCGGGCATCGCCACCACCGACGCCAGCGCCGTGTCTTTCATGACATTGATGCAGTTGCTGGTCATGGGCGGCATGACGATACGCATGGCCTGCGGCAGGATGATGTCGCGCATGGTGTTGAAGAAGCTCATGCCTTGAGAGGCAGCGGCCTCGAACTGACCGCGAGGAATGGCTTCGATGCCGGAGCGGAAAATTTCCGCCGAGTAGGCGCAGGAGACCAGCGACAGCGCGGCAGTGGCGGCCGCGAACGACGACAGGCGAATACCCACGAACGGCAACGCGTAGTAGATCAGGACCAGCAGCACCAGCAGCGGGATCGAGCGCAGCACGTCGATGTAAACCCGGGCGAAAAACCGCACCGGCGCATAGCCATACAACCGCAACATCGCCAGCAACAGCCCGCCCACCAGGCCGAGAATGATACTGACGACGCCCAGCATCACCGTCACCCCAAGCCCGCGCAGCATCAATGGCAGCGCGTCTACGAACACGCTCCAGTTGAAGAAGGTTTCGAACAACTCCATTGCAGTTCCTTGGGTCAGAGCAGCGGCGGGCGCGGGTGGTGAAGGGTCGGGTGTTACTTCAGGACATCGACCACTTTGACGGTACTCGACTCGGCATCAGCGTCAGCACCAAACCACTTCTTGTGCAGATCGGCGATCACGCCTTCCTTCTTCATGCTGGAAATGATGTCGTTGACCTGCGCAGCGGATGCCCAACCCTTGGCGTGCATCAGCGAATATTTTTCGCCCGTGGGGATACGCGCGACCACCTTGTACTGAGGCTTGTCCTTGATGTAGTAGAGGACCGCAGGGATGTCGCTGATGTACCCGTCCATCCGCCCTGAAGCGAGATCGAGCATGGCGGGCGACAGGCCTTCGTAGCGAGATACTTCCTTGAACTTGTACTCGCCCTGATGCGCGTTCACCCACATGTCGCCAGTGGAACCGGTGTCGACGCCGACCACCTTGCCATCCATGTCCTTGAGGCCTGTGATGCCGGACTTGGCGAGCACCGACAACGACTGATCGCTGTCGTAGTACGGCTGGGCGAAGCCAACCGATTCGAGGCGTTTGGGGGTGATGGTGATCGATGAAATCGCGATATCTGCGCGCTTGGACTGCACGGCGCTGAACAGCCCGTTGAACGGGATGTTGACGAACTCGACTGTCTTGCCCGCACGCTTGGCGACTTCTTTGACGACATCGACTTCAAAGCCGACGATATCGCCCTTGGCGTCCTGAAACTCCCACGGCACGTTGCCGACGTTGGCGCCCACGGTCCAGTCTGCCGCCCAAGTGGAAGCGGAAAATGCAGTTGCTACGGCCATGCTCAAGAGTACTTTCACATTCATGTCTTGCTCCCCGATTAATCAGTCAGTCCAAGAAGGCCGCCGCATCACTTGAGCAGGCGTTTCGAGACTCAGACTAAGACTACGAATCAAATAATTCAACATATAAAATAAATGAATCAAATGCTTCAATAGGGTGCGAAAGCTATCTGCTTTGGTGCGCGTGCGCCAACGCCGGTGGGCTGCGGGGTGTACAGAAAATGATCAGGCAAACTCAGGCGTCGGTGCCCTGATGCAGCGCATGGATGAGCACAACGGGATTGAACTGCCGAACTATGACTTGCAGGGGTGAGCTTGCTCGCGATCGCGATGAGTCAGTTGCCACACCTGTGTATGGCCGAACGCAACCGCGAGCAAGCAAAGGCCTACAAGGAGGGTGTAAAGCCAGCGATCGCAGCGAACACCCCAGCGCGCAAATCAGGGGCTCAGAGCACATACCCCGTGATGGCCACGAAATGCAGGAGGCTCCCGGCAATCACGAACAGATGCCAGATGCCGTGCCAGTGGCGAAAACGTTTGTCGTAGGCAAAGAAGATGATCCCTACCGTGTACAGCACGCCGCCCATCGCCAGCCAGGTGAACCCGGCGGTGCCCAGGGCTGCCATCAGTGGCTTGACCGCCACCAGCACGATCCAGCCCATGACCGCGTAGATCACGATGGACATCACCCGCGCCTCCGAGCGCGGCTTGATCTCCTGCAACATGCCAATCACCGCCAGCCCCCAGACCACGCCGAACAGCGTCCAGCCCCATGGCCCGCGCAGGGTCACCAGACAAAACGGCGTATAGCTGCCGGCAATCAGCAGGTAGATCGAAAAGTGATCGACCTTCTGCATGATCACCTTCGCCCGCCCGCGCACGCTGTGATACACCGTCGAGGCGCTATAGAGCAGCACCAGCGCCACGCCATACACACCGACGCTGACGATCTTCCACACATCACCGGTGAGACTGGCGATCACCAGCAGCCAGACGGCGCCGATGGATGCCAGAACCGCGCCCACCAGGTGGGTCCAGGCGTTGAATTTTTCTCCGTAGTACATCCGTCAAGAACCTCCTCAGTTGCACAACAGCCTGCAAGGCTCCCGCTTATGACGCCAAAGCGCAATGCATGTGTCCGCCTCGAGGAGAATTTAATCCAGCCAGTGGCCAGCGACTTGGGCACAATCGAGCCTGCAAAAAACAAGAAAACGGTCCGGGAACGACACGATGCAGATTGACGAAGAGCTGACCCTCAAGAAGCTGGAAATCTTTCTGGCGTTTATGCGTACCGGCAATCTGGCGCGGGCGGCGGTGGAGTTGCAGACCAGCACCGTCAGCGTTCATCGTGCCATCCATTCACTGGAAAGCGCCCTGCGCTGCCCGCTGTTCAAGCATGAAGGGCGTAACCTGACGCCGCTGGAAAGCGCCTATGTGCTGGAGGAGCGCGCGCAGAAGCTGGTGCTGGACGTGCTCAGCACTGTGGAGCAGACCCGCCAGGCGGCAGGATTCTCGGCGGCGCGCTTCAAGCTCGGGGCGCTGTATTCGTTGACCGTCAAGACCGTGCCGCAGCTGATCATGGGCCTGAAGATCCGTCGCAGTGAACTGAACATCGACCTGATCCTGGGCTCCAACATCGACCTGTTCTACAAGCTCAAGAACATGGAGGTCGACGCAATCCTGGTGTCGCTCAACGAAAGCGTCAACGATCCGGATTGCGAGCAGTTGCCGCTGTTCTCGGACGATATCTTTCTCGCGACTCCTGCCGATTCGCCTTTCGCGCAACAAAGCGAAGTGGACTTGAGTGATCTGCGCGAGATGACCTTCATTACGCTGACCCAGGGCTTCGCCACCCATCGCGATGGCGCCAGGGTGTTTCAACAGGCGGGGTTCGAGCCGAAAGTGGCGATGCAGGTCAACGATATCTTCACCCTGTTGAGCATGGTCAGCTCGGGTGTGGGTTACGCCCTGCTGCCAGGCAGGATCGCCGCAGTCTACGAGAACCGCGTGCGCCTGATACCGCTGCAAGCGCGTTACCGCATGCAGCAGCACATTGGTCTGGTATTCCTCAAGGCTCGCGAGCGTGATCCCAACCTGCTGGCGCTGCTGGCCGAATGCCGGATGTATTCGAATCGGTTGGACCAGGCATAGAAGCCTGCAGCAACAGGTTTTCTGTGGGAGATTCTATGGTTTCAAACAAGCTCCTCAAGCAGCTTTGGACTATTGCGCCGCCTGCTTTTGATTCTGGCCAGAGGCCGTGGGAGCTTGGCTTGCCAGCGATCTGCCGGGCACCGGCAGTAGACTCAGACGGCGCGGGGGTCAGGTGCATCGCGTCCACAGGCTTTGCTGGCGCTTCGCGCCATATCGTCGGCAAGCCAACTCCCACGCCCTCCGGGCAGAAGCGGGTGGACCTCTGTCGTCCTGCGGGCAGAAGCGATAGACCTCTACTGCGCCGCTTGCTTTTGATTCTGGCCGAAGGCCGTGGGAGTCGGCTTGCTGGCGAAGGCGGTGGGTCAGATACATCAATGTCGCCTGACACTCCCTATTCGCCAGCAAGCCGGCTTCTATGGCGTTGGGCCAGAATCGAAAGCCGACACGCCACAGCCGTGAGGCGTCAGCCCAAAATCCCACGCACGATGAAATACAGCAGCGATGGCCCAAGCAGGCAGCCGAGGCCGGTATGAAAGGTCGCGGTCAGCGCACCGTACGGCACCAGGCGACGATCCGTTGCAGCAAGCCCCGCAGTTACACCGCTCACTGTGCCGGCCAGCCCGCCGAACACCATCGCCGAACGCGGGTTGTCCAGCCCCATCCAGCGCGCAGCCATTGGCGTGCCGACCATCACCAGAATCGCCTTGATCAGGCCCGTGGCAATCGACAGCGCCATCACATCGGACGACGCGCCCAGTGCGGCACCGGTAACCGGTCCGACGATATACGTCACCGCGCCCGCGCCGATGGTGGTGATGCTCACGGCATCGCGATAACCGAATGCATAAGCGACGCACGAGCCAACGATAAACGGCAACAAGGTGCCCAGAAAAAGCGAAATCGCACCGATCAGACCGGCCTTCTTCGCTTCGGTGGCCTGCACCTCGAAGGCCGTAGCGACGATGGCGAAATCTCGCAGCATCGCGCCGCCCATCAAGCCGATCCCGGAAAACAATGCCAGGTCGGCCAGGCCTTTCTGGCCGCCGGTCATCACCCCGCCCACCCACGCCAGCACCAGCCCGATCACGATGGCGATCGCCGAGCCGTGAATGCGGCCGAAGGTCAGGCGCTTGGAGAGCACCACGGAAATCCACATCACCACACCGACCACCGCGAACGCGGTGACCAGGCCCTGACTGATCAGGTCTTTCTGAATGAGATCCCACATGTCAGCGCCCCCCTGCCGGTGAGACGGTCGGCGCGATGACCGGCGGCTCCAG
This sequence comes from Pseudomonas sp. NPDC087358, assembly GCF_044900785.1. Taxonomy (NCBI): domain Bacteria; kingdom Pseudomonadati; phylum Pseudomonadota; class Gammaproteobacteria; order Pseudomonadales; family Pseudomonadaceae; genus Pseudomonas; species Pseudomonas sp. NPDC087358. The sequence continues at coordinate 53,924 of NZ_JBJDOA010000009.1, read as the reverse complement.
CGGCTCTTCCTTGGGCAATGGCTCGCCCTTGTTGGTCCGGCTGATGATGGCGATGGTGAAACCACAGATGACCACCGAGCCGATGGCCGCGATCACTGCAATCGGGCCGCCTTTCAAAGCGGTCACGACGTTCTGCTGCGCGGCCATGGCCACGACCACCGGAATGTACATTGCACCCCAGAAGCCGACGCCCATCTCGCAGCCTTCGCTCATGCCCCCGCGCTTTTGCATGAACAGGCGTGCGCAGATCAGCAGGATCATCGCGATCCCGACCCCGCCCACGTTGGATTTGACGCCCAGCAGCACACCGAGCAGATCACCCAGGATCACCCCCGCAAGGGTGCAGATAGCCAGTAACGCGACACCATAAATAATCATTGTTGTTGTCCTCAAATTGCATCGTCGAAGTTGTTGTTTTTGTGTTCCTTCGAAAGCAGCAGTCGGTTTATGGGTGGCGACGTTCCTCCTCTCGCGACAACGCGCTCAGGGTGTCCAGCCGGGCGCCCTGAAAGGCGACTGCGGATCCTTGTTCAAAGATGCGCCGCGCCAGCCCCGTGAGCACGGTGCCGGGCGGCAATTCGATCTGCAGGCGTGCGCCGCGCTCATAGGCGGTTTGCACGGTGCTGCGCCAATCGACGATGCGGCACATGTTGAATGCCAGATCGTCACGCAATTTGTCGGCATTGAGCATCGGCCGCGCTGTACTGCCGCTGAGATAGCGAAGGGTCGGCGCCTTTACCGATACGTCCGCAAACGCATGGGCCAGGATTTGCGCAGGCTCGCTCAACAACTCGCAATGGGACGGCACGCTGACCGCCAGACGCTTGGCTGCCGCCGCACCCTGGGCCTTAGCCAATCCGGCCACCTGGGCCATCGCCTGATCGCTGCCTGCGATGACGAACTGGTTGTCGGCGTTGATGTTGGCCATGTAGACCGGCATGGAGCTGCTGTTGACCTGAGCCAGCAGGCTTTCGACCGTAGCCTGATCCAGCCCGATCAGCGCGGTCATGCCATAACCCTGTGGATAGGCGTTCTGCATCAGCTCGCCGCGCAGGGCCACCAGGCGCATCGCATCGGCAAAATCCAGCGCCCCGGCCACCACCGCAGCCGGGTAAGCGCCAATCGACAGCCCCGCTACGTAATCCGGTGTGTTGCCTTGGGCCATCAGCACCCGGGAGCACGCCACCCCGGAAACCAGCAGACAGAGTTGAACCGCACGGGTCGATTGCAACGCAGCAGGGGTGTCCAGACTCAAGACATCTTCATTCAGCGCATCGCTGGCCTGTTCAAGGCATTCGCCAGTCAGCGGATGGCTCGGCAGCCCATGGAGCATGTCGGGCTGCTGCGCGCCTTGGCCTGGAAACACCCAGAAGCTGCTCATGCCACACACTCCTGCAACTGCCAGGGGTTGACCACCAGAGTCGCAGCGTCAGAGGCCTTGAGCAGCACCTGACGCGACGCCCCTGCCCACTCCCGCAACGCCACCGCGCCAGCGGGCGTCTGCAGTTGCAGGTCGATACGGCAGATCGACTCATCGAAGGCTGCGACCAATGCTGCAGCTTGTTCACGGCTGAAGAAATCAGAGGTGCGCAGAATCAGATCCAGATCGCTCAGCTGATGCAACACCGCCACACCGCAGGCCAACTGGAAACCCACACTGCCGGCGACGCCCCAGGGCAAACCCAGCGCGTCCATCAGTGGACGAATCTGGCGCAGTGCGCGCACCGCTGGCCATTGATCCACTTGCGTATCAGTGACCTCGATCAATTGCTCGGGCTGCACCCGACGGCTGATATCGGCCCGTTGCATCACCGTTGCGTAGCGCTGGTCACGGGTACCACCTCGTACGCCAACAGCGACGCAATCGTCTGCGACCCGGGCTCGCCGGACCACCACTGGATGGCCCAGCCCAACCACCTCGACCACCCATGCAGGCGCATCGGCGGGCAAGGCGGACACGGGCAGGCCCCACAACAGATCATGGGGCTGCACGGGCGCCAGAAGGCTCATTACCACTGTGCCCGCAGCAGCTCGCGAACCTTCGAGGACGCGCGACGGTTGACCGCACCCAGTCTTGAACGCAAATCGTTGCCGCTGGCCTGGGTGTCCTTGATCGCCGCCATCAGGCAGTCCTGTACAGCACAGATATCGGCAGCGGTCGGCTGTTCGATCTGACTGACCGCCAGCGTCTCCCAAAGCAGACCCAAGCCTGCATAGCTGTCGATGTCGTAAGCCATCGGCGGGATGCTGGCGGCGAGCTTTTCCAGCTCCTCGACACTGCGCAAGGTCACACGCGCTGCCGATGCCTTGCCCATGGCATGCACCATCACACCGGGATCACGCAGGGCGATCAGGCGGTTGGCTTGATAACCGTGGGCCAGAAATGCCCCGGACATCGCCTTGCCAACCAGCAGGCCGATCACCGGATGACCCGCCAGGCGCGCCCGTGCATAAGCGTCCACGGCACCGGCCAGCGCCTGATGAATGCCCAACGCTTCCTCGCGCCGACCGTACGCCTGGCTCGGTACATCGATAATGGCGATCAGTGCGCCCTTGTGTTCGCTCAGACGGTCCTGCTCGATGAGGCTGTCCACCGCCTGCGCCAGGCCCCAACCTTCAAGCAGGCCGACTTCGCCGTTTTGCGCACGAGCAAAGCGGTTATCCGGGTCGGCGACCACGGCAACAAAGCGCACCGCCTGATCACCCAGCTTGCCATCGGCGGCTTTCACCGAGGCCGGCAGTCCGGGCACTTCAGGGGCATTCACGCTCAATGCCTTGAACCATTGCACACCACGGGTCGAATAACCGCTCATGGCTTTTCTCCTTGATACAGACTGCGCACGGTCGCGGGATCGATCTGCGCGGTGGTGTCCAGCTCAGCCAGACGCCGCAGGAACAAAGCGTACTGGCCACTGCGTTCTTGCTCGGGCTTGCCGGCATGCAGCAACTGTTGAACCTGCTGACGTATGGCCTGGATATCGTCGGCGACATAGGCATCCACCAGGCCGCTGGCAAAGCGCTGCTCGCCGCCGGTCAGGCTCCAGATGAACGGCCGGTCGCGCGAGTCGTATTCTTCGATGCCCGCTTCCTGCTCGATCACTTGCGGGCCGTTCAACCCCAGACGCGCTTCCTGGGTGACGACCAGATAGCTGCACAGCCCGGCCGCGATGGACATCCCGCCAAAGCAGCCGACACTGCCCGCCACCACGCCGATGACCGGCTGATAGCGACGCAGGTCTACGATACCGGCGTGGATTTCAGCGATGGCGGCCAGACCAAGGTTGGCTTCCTGAAGGCGCACGCCACCGGTTTCCAGCAGCAGAACGGCTGCCGTCGGGACGCCCTTGCGGTTGTCTTCAGCGGCCAGCTCCAGGGCGCCTGCGATCTTCGCGCCGCCGACTTCGCCCATGCTGCCGCCCTGGAAGTTGCCTTCAATGGCGCAGACCACCACCGGTTGCCCATTGATGGAGCCCTTGGCAATTACCACGCCATCGTCGGCCTGGGGCACGATGCCTTGCAATGGCAGCCAGGGCGAAGTGAGCCGGGCAAACGGGTCGATCAATTCGCGGAAACTGCCCTCGTCGAGCAGAGACCGGGCGCGCTGCCGGGCGCCGAGTTCGACGAAGCTGTGCTGTTGCAACAAGCGAGTGGTGTCAGTCATGACCGATCTCCTCGAAGCCCTGCTCCAGGCGCAAACGGACCACGCCAGGGGTGGCGCCGAAGTCATGGATGTCGATGCTCAGGGCTGGCGGAGTCTGCCCGTCGAACATGCGCTGGAATAGATGCTGCCAGCGCGCCGAACTGCCGTTGACCGAGGTCAGGACCTGAATGGTCAGCTTGCCCGGCACCCCGGGTTCGAGCAGCACTTCCAGGTCGCCGGAACCGACACAGCCCACCAGCGCGCGACCCAGGGGAGGCTGGCCGGCGGGGAATTCAAAAGACAGGGTTTCCATGATCAGAGGTTCCTCGTTGCATTGCCGAGCGCAGGCTCCAGGCAATCAATGAACAGGCAGGCGGCAAGCAGATCGGCAGCGCCGCCGGGGGAAGCATTCAGACTGAGCAACTGCTGATCGAGCTCATGCAATGCGCGCCGACCGGCCAGGCTCGCACTGCCACCGGCATCCAGTACGCGTTGCGCGCCCTTCTGCATGGTGTGCAGACCTTGCTCGCCGGCCCGGTAAAGCACGCAGGTATCCGACAGCGTGGTCATGATCGCCAGCAGCGCGTCGAGCCGGGCGTTCTGTTCGCCATGGCCGCCAGCGCGACTGCGTTGCAGTTGTGGCAGCCCGGTTTGGGTGACTGCGGGGAAGCCCATCTGCGCCTGCTCCCTTGCCCCCATCGCCCCATATTGACGAGCGACCTGGGCGCCATGACTGTTGAGCACAGGCAGTTGGCGGTCCTCGATCAGCGCCAGACAGGCAGCCCGCAGACCCAGCCCGGCGGCGGACAGATCCGTTGGATCAAGCGCAGCGGCAGTGACCAGCAAGCCCAAGGCCCAGATGGCACCCCGATGGGTGTTCACACCGTCAGTGGTGCGCAGCATCGCGGCTTCGCCTTCGCGGCCAATACGGCCAATCGCTTCGCGCAGCGGCTGGTCGATTTCGCCGATGTGCATCGCAGCTTCGGCCATCTCTTTGAAGGCCGGCCACAATGACAACGCCGAAGCATGCATCAGCCCTAGGTGCAGATCCTTGTGTGCGCCGCTGCTGCGACGGTCGACCAACGCCGGCTTGGGTGAAAGATCGGCTTCATCGATCAATGCGTCCACGGCCAGATCGGCCAGGCGCTCGGCCAGCGAGAGCGGGCGTGATACCGGTTGTGAAGTTGTGGGGTAAGCCAGACTGAATGCGCGCATCACCAGCTCCTGAATTTCGCAGGCGGGTTATACAAACCACCGGACCACTCCACCAGTTCGGCAATGCTCTTGGCCGCCAGCAGCTCACGCGTGGCATCGGTGCGGCGGATGCCAAGATCCTCAGGCAATGCAATCAGGCCTTCGCGGCGCATACGGGCGGTGTCTTTGGGGTTGTGGCGCAGGCCAATGGTGGTAACGCCCGCCACGGCGGCGATCATTGCCTGACGCTCTTCCAGGCTGCGGGCCTTGTACAGATAGGCGATGCCTTCTTCAGTCAGCAGGTGGGTCACGTCATCGCCGTAGATCATGATCGGTGCCAACGGCATGCCGCTTTTCTTCGCCACTTCGACGGCGTCCAGGGTCTCGACGAAGGTCGGTTTGCCGCCTTCCTGAAAGGTCTCGACCATTTGCACTACCAGCTTCTTGCCGCGTTCCAGATAGGCATCCGGGCCGTCGCCGGTCTGCTGGCGCATGTCCAGCCAGGCCGGGGTGGGGTGACGGCGTCCATGGGGGTCATGCCCCATGTTCGGCGCGCCGCCGAAGCCGGCCAGGCGACCGCGGGTCACCGTTGAAGAGTGCCCGTCGCCGTCCACCTGCAAGGTCGCGCCGATGAACAGATCCACCGCGTACTGCCCGGCCAGCTGACACATCATGCGGTTGGAACGCATGGAGCCGTCACGACCGGTGAAAAACACGTCCGGGCGCGCGGCGATGTAGTTTTCCATGCCCAGTTCGGTGCCGAAGCAATGCACGCTTTGCACCCAGCCGCTTTCGATGGCGGGGATCAGGGTTGGATGGGGGTTGAGGGTCCAGTTGCGACAGATCTTGCCTTTGAGGCCAAGGGATTCACCATAAGTCGGCAGGATCAGCTCGATGGCGGCGGTATTGAAACCGATGCCGTGGTTCAGCGACTGGACGTTGTGTTTCTCGTAGATTCCGCGAATCGCCATCATCGCCATCAGCACGTGGACCGGCTTGATGTGGCGCGGATCGCGGGTAAACAGCGGCTCTATGTAGAAGGGTTTGTCAGCGACCACCACGAAGTCGACCCAGGAGGCGGGGATGTCCACACGCGGGAGATCGCTCACGTCGTCGACCAGCTCGTTCACCTGCACGATGACGATGCCGTCGCTGAAGGCGGCCGGTTCGATAAGCGCTGGCGTGTCTTCGGTGCTGGCGCCGGTGTAGATGTTACCGGCACGGTCGGCCTTGAACCCGGCTGACAGCACGACGTTTGGAATCAGGTCGACCAGCAGGCGCGAATACAATTCGATATAGGTATGGATTGCGCCGATCTCCAGCAGGCCATCTTCCAGCAGCTGGCTGATGCGCAGGCTCTGCGTACCGGCAAAGGAGAAATCCAGCTTGCGGGCGATACCGCGTTCGAACAGATCCAGATGCTCGGCGCGCCCGACGCTGGGCATGATCATGTGCAAGTCATGCAGCTTGGCAGGGTCGGCCTTGACCAGCGAACGGGACAGGAAGTCCGCCTGCTTCTGGTTATTACCTTCAAGCACCACACGGTCGCCGGGCGCGATCAACCTCTCCAGCGCCGCGACGATCTTGTCGGTGGGCAGTACCACGCCATCGGCGAGGGAACGCACTTGCTCGAGCCGCCGCAGTTTTTCACTGCGACGACGCGACCAGCGCGGGTCGAGTTTCGTTGTTGTTGTCATGCTGACTCCACGAGTTCGCTGTCGTGGGCCACAGTAGGCGCGCAGGGTAACGGCATCAATCAAGCAAAAGGATGGATCGTTACGCCTGGAGTAATGATTGCCCTGAGGAAGCGTCCCTGGCTCGCAACGGGAAACGCCATTTGGCTCACATCATGAGCCAGATACACGGCTTATTCGGCTCACGATCCCTTTCGGTTGAGGAAATTTGCGATAAATATGTACGACCTCTCTCTCAGCCGAATGAATAGACTCGTGGGCTCTTAAATCTCATTTTCAGGCCCTATGTCACGCTCAACCGAATTGCATTTTGCCCCTCAGGCGCCTACCGTCAAGGCTGCCGTATACGACGTATACACCGGTCAAACGTCAGAGGGACTCATGGCGACAATCGTTCTGTCATTGCGCACCGGTGAAGAAATGGTGGCGAAGCTTGATCAACTGGCTGAGGCCACTGAGCGTGACCGGCAGTATCACCTTAAGCGAGCAGTGGCACGCTACCTGGAGGCAGAAGCCTGGCACGTGCACAGCATCAAAGAAGGTATCGCAGACGCCGACGCAGGTAATCTCTCCGACCTTGAGTCCGTGAAAGCGAAGTGGGTAAAGCGTGCCGAAAATAGCGCTGACTGACAAAGCGCAAAGCGATCTCGAGTCGATACATGCTTACTACGCAGTCAACTGCGGCCGAGATGCTGCAAACCGGGTCGTGCTTGCGCTGCTCGAGTCACTTGAGCGACTGAGGACCTTCAATGGTTTGGGTAGGCCCTCGCAACTCCCCGATGTTCGAGAGCTCATGTTCGGGAATCTCCCCTATGTCGCGCCGTACCGGATAAATAAGGGCGAGGTGCAGATTTTGAGAGTTTTGCACCAGCGCACAGATTTTTCGTGTGGCGGGGGCGAGCCCGAGGGGCTGTTCAGAGAATCACCGAAGTAACTAGCCCACAGTCCCGCTCCTGCCCGGAGGGCGTGGGGGCAGGCTTGCTCCTGCGACTACGACCACGACTACGACCACGGCCAGGATTCGGAGTCCAGCAGATCCCCTGTAGCAGTCCGGCATTCACGTAAGCTTTAGATCCCCGGCCCCGCCACCTGCACCAACCCTGCATCCACCAGCCACTGCTCCAGGGCTACCAGGTCAGGCACCTTGGCCACGGTTTCGCCGACCTGCACTGCCGCCAGTTCAAGCTCGGACAATGGCACGTCAACATAGCTCAGCTGGCTGTCGAGCTTGCAGGAGCGCGGGATGCCCTGTGTCAGCAAAGCGATGAATTTCAGGTCGGGGCGGCCGCCCAGTGCGTTGAGGACCACGATCCGCGCCCGACCACCAACCCGTGCCCGGCTGCCGCAGGCGGCCTCGAAACTGAGCAACGGCAGGCTGCGATGACGCCAATTGATCGGACCCAGGTACCACTGCGGCGCTTGCGGATCGGCGATGCTGTCCTGATAGTCGATCAATTCGGCCACGGCCACGTTGGGCAACAGCAAATGCCGGTCGCTCAGGGGAATGAGCAGGCCGGTGAGGCTGGTCAGGCGCGCGGTCTGGGTAGCGGTGTCAGACATTCACCTGACTCCAGTGGGCGATGCTTTCCAGCAATGCAGCCTCCTGATACGGCTTGCTCATGTAGTCGTTGACCCCCAGCGCCATGGCGCGGTCGCGATGTTTCTGGCCGGAGCGCGAGGTAATCATGATGATTGGCAAGTGCTTGAGCGCCTGGTCTTCGCGCACTTTGCTGGCGACTTCAAAGCCATCCATGCGCGGCATTTCAATGTCCAGCAACATCACGTCCGGCGTGTGCTCTTGCAGCAGTGCCATGGCGTCGACCCCGTCCTTGGCCGTCAATACGTTCATGCCGTTGCGCTCCAGCAGTCGGCCGGTGACCTTGCGCACGGTGACCGAATCATCCACCACCATGACCAGCAACGGCCGGGTCTGCTCGGCTTCGACGTACTGTCGCGGCGCCCCGCCGGAGACCTGCAGCGCCAGCATCCGGGCATGGAAACGGCGAATGTGGGCGAACAGATCGAGAATCAGCACCACGCGCCCGTCGCCCAGAATCGTCGCCCCGGAAATCCCTTGCACCGCCGAGAACGGCGCCCCGAGATTCTTCACCACGATTTCCCGCGAACCCGCCAGCGCGTCCACTTGCACGGCCACCCACTGGTCATGCACGTGAACCAGCAGCACCGGCAATGGCTGGGTCTGGCCGATCAGCTTGGGCGGTTGCACGTTGTTGAGCAGTTCGCCCAGATAACGCAGCTCATAAGTACGCTCACCGTACTGATAGCGCGGCGGGGTGGACTGGTAATAAGCCTCCAGCTCGCTGGGCATGACACGCACAATCCCCTCGATGCTGTTCAGCGGCACGGCGTATTGCTCCTCGCCGCACTGCACCATCAGCGCTCGATTGACCGAAACCGAGAACGGCAGGCGAATGCGGAAACGCGCGCCCTGGCCCGATTTCGAATCGATGATCATCGAGCCGCCCAGTTCCTTGACCTCGGCATGCACCACGTCCATGCCGACGCCGCGCCCAGAGATCTGGGTAATGGTTTGGGCGGTGGAGAAACCGGCCTGCAGAATGAACTGCAAGGTGTCGTGCTCGCTGAGTTCGGCGTTCGGGCCAATCAGGCCGCGCTTGATCGCCTTGCGCCGAACCGCTTCGAAATCGACACCGGCGCCGTCGTCACTCATTTCAATGACGATGTCGCCGCCTTCGTGGGCCAGGCTCAAGGTGATGTGCCCGGTCTCCGGCTTGCCGGCAGCCAGGCGTTTTTCGCTGCTTTCCAGCCCGTGATCGACGGCGTTGCGCAGCATGTGCTCCAGCGGTGCAACCATACGCTCCAGGACGTTGCGATCCATTTCGCCTTCGGCGTTGAGTACGTCGAACCTGACCTTTTTGTTCAGCTCGCCCGAGACTTGGCGCACGATTCTGCGCAGGCGCGGCACCATGCGCTCGAACGGCACCATGCGCGTGCGCATCAGGCTTTCCTGCAGCTCGGTGTTGACCCGGGCTTGCTGCAGCAGCAGCGTCTGGGCTTCATGGGCGCCGGTATCAAGGGTTTCCTTCAAATCCATCAGGTCGGATGCAGACTCGAACAGCGCCCGCGACAGCTGCTGCAATTGGGAATGCCGATCCATTTCCAGCGGGTCGAACTCCTCGTAGCCCAGGCGTTCTGCCTGATGATCACGGCTGAGGATTCGTCCCTGGGTCTCGATATCCAGACGCCGCAACTGATCGCGCATCCGCTCGATGGTGGTTTCCATTTCAGCCAGCGTCACCTGGGTATCACTGACCTGTTGCTCGATACGGCCGCGAAAGATCGAGGTTTCGCCGGCCAGATTGACCAGCTCTTCAAGCTGCTCGGCCGGCACCTTGACCATTTCCGGGCCCGCACGCTCGGCATCGCTGTCGGCGACCGGGGTAACGGGATCGGCGACCGGTTGCGCAGCCGCGGCTGGCTCATCCAGCGGCTTGCTGGCAACCTCGTGGATGGCCCCCGGCGAGGAATACCGCGCGATGCTTTCAATCAGCAACGCCGGGTTGGGCAATGGTTCATAGCCGCGAGCGGCGTCGACCATATCGGCCAGCATGTCGTGGCCGCTCTGCAACAACCCGTTGAGCAGTGCGCTGTTTTTCAACGCGCCGGACGCCAAGCCCTCGTACAGCGACTCGAGCTCATGGGACAAATCACCGATCGGCGCGATCTCGACCATGCGCGCACCGCCCTTTAAGGTGTGCAGATCGCGCAGCAGGTTGTCCACTTCCTGCATGCCTTGCGGATCGGCCTGCCAGCGCACCAAGGCCGCGCTTGAACTTTCGATGATGTCGTCGGCTTCTTCGAGGAAGATTTCCAGCAGCTCGGGGTCGCGTTCATCGAGCGGCTGAATCATCGAGCCGACGTTTCGCGGTTCGCCTTCGTGCGGCAACCCATAGCAGTTGGCCTGGCGGAACTCGCGAATCGCATCGATCACAGGCCCGGGATCGGCCAGCACGGTCTGGTTCTGCAATTGATCGAGCATCAACGCCAATTGGTCATGGCTGCGCACCAGCAGTTCGCCCAGCTGCGCGCTGTAGCTACAGCGCCGATCGATCAGCCCCTCGTAAAGCGACTCAAGCTCATGGCCCAGATCGCCCACCGGCCCGATTTCCGCCATGCGCGCGCCGCCCTTGAGGGTGTGCAGGTCGCGTTGCAGCGATGACAAGGGCTGCGGATTTTCCGGATCGTCGAGCCAGCGCTGCAGCGCTTGACCTGCGCTGTCGAGGATATCCACTGCCTCTTCAAGAAAGATCTCGACGATTTCCTGATCCAGCGCGTCGCGCACGGGTCGTGGCGATGCTGCGTCCAGGCGCTCGGTGGCCTGTCCCAGTTCGGTGACACTGCTCGCCAGACCGCCGTCGCTCTTGATCACGCCCATGGCGTCAGGGTCCAGCGCCTCGTCGAGCAATTCGCGCAAGGCGCGCACACGATCCGGACACGGCTGCACCTGCTGCCCCGCGGCGACCTGATCGAGCATGTTGATCAACGCTTCGTGGGCGTTTTCGGCCTCGAGGAAAAACCGTTCGCTGACGGCAAGGCTGCTCTCTTCGACCGCGCCATACAGATCCAGCAAGGCTTCGCACAGCTCATCCACTTGCGGCAGGTCAGCCATGTGCGCGCCATGGCCGAGCATGGTCAGCTCATCGAGCAGCGCGTTGAGCTCCTGACGCTGACCGGGATGTTGCCGCCAGCGTTCGAGCAGGTTGTCGGCATCGAGCAGGATATCCATGCCCTCGGCCAGGAAACTGGCAATCAGCTGAGGGTTGCGGCGGGTGCGCAAGCCGTTGTTATCGGCGCTCAGGGCTGCGGCCATGCGCTCTTCAAGCAACGCGTGAGCGCTTTCGATCAACGGCGCAGCACCGTCGATCGGCATCAGTGGATCGACATCCAGTTGCGCCAAGCCCTTGTGAAACACAGGAACGGCGGCACTCAGCAAGTCGATTTCCGGCTGACTGACAGCAATCTGGTTGGTCTTGAACTCACGCACCAATTGATCCAGCGGACTGGCCAGTTCGGCCATTGGCAGCACGCCGGCCATATAGGCACTGCCCTTGAGCGTGTGCAAAGCGCGCAACAACTCGTCGCTGAAAGAGGGTGATTGCTCCTCTTGAGCGGTGTCGAGATAACGCTTCAGAGCATCGAGATGGGTGTGCGCTTCCTGGCGGAATATCTCAAGCAACTGCGGGTCGAAGCCCTCTTCTGCTTCAGGCTCGGCGGGGAGAGCGGGGGCCGACAGCGGGGATTCAATCGCCTCACCCTGGGCCAGCGCGTGGGCCCGGGCAGCCAGCAGGTCGACATCATCGCGCTGACGCTGGACGTCTTCGGCGAAATCACGGATCACGTCAGGCAACAGCATCTGCACGTCAATCAGCAAATCCTTGACCCGAGCATCCGGCTCGACGCTGGACTCCAGCACTCGGTTGAGCAGGTTTTCCACCGACCAGGCCAGCTCGCCCAGAATCAATGCCCGAACCATGCGCCCGCTGCCCTTGAGGGTGTGGAAGGCGCGACGGATTTCACCCAACGCCGAAACGTTGCCGACATCGGCCAGCCAGCGTGGCAGGTACTCGTGCAATGCCTGAAGCACCTCGTCGGTCTCCTCCAGGAATACGTCACGCAGCTCATCGTCCACGGCTTCCTCGCCCTTGGGCGGCGGCAGCAGGCTGGCTGGCACGTGGCGGGCTGGCGGGTTGACCGCCGACAACGGCCTGGCGAGCACCTCGGCGATGCTTTTGTTGGGGCTGACCAGCGCCTGCCGCTCGTGCAGTTCGTGCAACTCTTCCTGACTGATGATCTCTTCGAGCACTGGCACATCGACCGTGTCAGGCACGGGGGAGTAACCGAGTTTGGCCAGACTGTCCTGGGCCAGATCCAGCACGTGCTCGCCTGGCGCTTCCGGGTCTTCGGCCATGCGTTCCAGGTAATACTCGATGCCGATGATGACGTCGGCCAAGTGATCCAGCTGCGACCAGGCCGGGCGCTGCTCGTCAGCCAGCAGATGCTCGACGATGTAGTCGTTGCACGCCGCCAACAGGCCCGAAGCCCGGGCCAATGGGATCATCGCCAGCGCGCCGCGCACTTGTATCAGCTGTGCCGACAGCGGCGTCAGGCGCTCGCGGTCCAGCTCGCCATCGATGTAATCGTCGATGACATCCTTGGCCTGCTGCAGCACCACGCGAGCTTCCTTGATCACCAACTGATGAATCTGGCTCAGATCGGTGGTTGGCAGACGGCTTTCTTCAGGACTGCTCTGATCGACGGTTCCGGCCATGCCTGCGAGCGTCGCCTCGACGTAAAGCAAGGCACCGGCAACGTCCATCAGCGTCGCGTCATTGGGCTCGCGCTGACCTTGAGCCATGCCTTGCACCACGCTCAGTTGATCGATGATGACCTTGCGCGGCTGGCCGAAACCCAGCACCGCCAAGGTGTCGGCGATCTGCCGCAGCGGTGGCAGCAAGCCATTGAGTTCGCTGACATGCTCGCGGTCGCCGCGCACGAACACATCGAGCCGCTCTTTGGTGCGGACCAGTTCATCGCACAGGGCAATGATCACCGAGCGCATGGCGTCGCGATCCGGCCCGGCCATCCGCGCGCGTTCCTGATCGACCAATGCGCTTTCCGGCAAGGCGTCGGCGAGGCCGTATAGCTCCTTCAAATCCATCATCCTTTGAGCCTGACTGTCAGACTTGGCGATATAAAACAGCAGGCTTTTAAGCAGTTCATCCGGCGCGGGCTGATTGATGCCGGCGATGCCCTGATCCAACAGGCGCTTGAGTTCCTTGTCGGCGTCCTTGAACAGGCTGCGCAGCGCCGGGCTGCTGGTGAAGTTGCCGCTGGCCATGGTCTCCACCAACGCCGACGCGATACGCCACAACGGCTCAAGCGGCGCGTCACGGCACAACAACTCGAGGCGCTCGAACACCTTGGTCATGTAGCCCAGTTGAGTCTGCACATCCTGTTCGCGCAACAAACCGACCAGGGCCGTTTGCAGGGTCTGGCGCCACTTGCGCAGCTTTGCCGGCAGCTCAGGAATGTCGCGCTCGGCCAGGGTCCGGGCATCGAGCTCTGGCACCGATAGCAATTGTGGTGAGAACAGGCTGGTTTCCGAGAGCAGGCTTTCGCCCCGGGCGCTGCGCAGGTCATTGAGCAACGGCAGCACAACCAGTGGCAGGTCGCGGCGCGCCGAATGCACACGCTCCAGATACACCGGCAATTGACTCATGGCCTGGTGGAGCAACTGGGTGGCCTCGGTTTCCTGGACCACATGGCCTTGTTGCAGGGCCAGGGCCAGCTGTTCGATTTCCTCGGCGAACAGCGCAGCGCCGTAGAACTCGATCATTTGCAGGCTGCCGTGCACCTGATGGATGAAGTCCAGGCAAACGTCCATCGCCGCCGGGTCATGAGGACGCGCGACGAAGGAATCCAGCGCCTGTCGGGCATGCTTGAGGGTTTCGGCTATTTCGCCCTTGACCCACTCCAGGGCCACGTAGTCGTGACGGTCAGCCATGCTGGCTCCAGTTGCCTATGTCTTGACGCAGCTGATCCTCGGTCGGTGCGACGATCAATGCCGATCCCGTGAACTCGGTAGCGTGAAACCAGACACCGAACGGCGCATCTCGCTGGCCATCTTCGCCAGATTACCCATGCTCTGCGCAGTGGCGGCGGTGCCCGAGGTCGTCTGCGTAGTGGTCTGCTGGATCACCGTCATGGTCGCGGAAATCTGCTGGCCCAGTGCCGCCTGCTGTTGCGCGGCATTGGTAATGCTTTCGACGAGCGCCGCCAGCACCTTGGAAACCCCTTCGATTTCTTCCAGGGCCACCCCGGCATCCTGCGCCAATCGCGCGCCGCGCACCACTTCGGTAGTCGTCTGTTCCATGGAAATCACGGCTTCGTTGGTGTCATTCTGGATCGCCCGAACCAGCGTCTCGATCTGCTTGGTGGCCGAGGAGGATCGCTCCGCCAGACGCTGGACTTCGTCGGCAACCACCGCGAAGCCGCGCCCGGCATCACCGGCCATCGACGCCTGGATCGCGGCGTTGAGCGCAAGGATGTTGGTCTGGTCGGCAATGTCGTCGATCAGGCTAACTATATCGCCGATTTCCTGAGACGACTCACCCAGGCGCTTGATCCGTTTGGAAGTGTCCTGGATCTGTTCGCGAATGTTGTCCATGCCGTTGATGGTGTTGTGCACCACCTCGTTACCCTTGTTGGCAATGGCCACGGAGCGCTCGGCGACCGCCACCGACTCCGAGGCATTGGCCGACACCTGTTCCACTGATCTGGACATGTCGTTGACGGCATTGGACGCCGCGGCAATCTGCAAGGCCTGATGCTCTGAAGCTGCGGCCAGCTGGGTCGCGGTGGTCTGGGTATCCTTCACCGCGCCAAACACTTGCTCGGCGGTGAGGTTGATGGTTGCCACCAGTTCACGCAGCTGATCGATGGAATAGTTGATGGAGTCGGCAATCGCGCCGGTAAAATCTTCGGTTACCGAGGCGGCAACCGTGAGATCGCCATCGGCCAGATCCTCGATCTCATCGAGCAGGCGCATGATCGCGGTCTGGTTACGGTCGTTTTTCTCGGCGGTTTCACGCAGTTGACGGTTGGTCTCGCGGACCATGATCAGCCCGATCAGGATGATCGACGCCAGCGCCAGCAAGCCAAGGATGTATCCGCCGTAGCTGTTGGTGGTCCGACCGCCGGCCATGTGCTCGAAACTGCTGGCCAGCACCGAGGCTTCATCGAGCAAGGTTTGCGAAAGGTTGAAGATGTTGCTTGCCGCTTCGCGCACGTCCAGCAGTTCTGGCGAGGTCTCCAGGATTTCGTCGACCGAGCCCGACACGAACTGGAACAGCTCGGAGATTTCACCGAGTCGTGCCCGGGCATCGCGATCCTCGACCTGAGTGATTTTCAGCGTTGCATTGCCTTCGAGCATGCCGTTGAGCACACGACCGAACTGGCTGGCGTCACGGCCGAAGGCATCGGCCGCCCGGACGGCGGTTTCATCACCCGAGAGCACCGTGTTCACCGCGCCGAGGATTCGCTCCGCCAGCAGGGACTGACGCTGGGCCAGCGCCACCTGACTGGCGGGAGCGCGGTTTTGCAGGAGGATGTCGACGACCTTTTCCGATTCAACCTGCAACTGCGGGATGGTTTCGGCCAGCGTTGCCGCCACCTGGTGCAACGACAGCACGGTCTGTTCGCGCGAGAGGATCACATCAGTGCTTTTACGCAGGTTTTCCCAGTCGTTCTGCACCGATTTGAGCTCATCGGCCACCTCGGATGGTGCCGCCGGCAGACCGGTCTTCCTGTCGCCTTTCTTGAGGTATTCCCAGCGCGTGTCGAAATCGTTGCGCGCATCGGCCAGCAGCTTGAAGGCCGCCGCCTTGCCGGACGCAGCCTCAGTGGCATTCTTGGCGATGCGCTGAGACAGCACGCGCAGCTCGCCGGCGTGGCCAATGTACTGCTTGTCGTAGTTGGACTGAGTGCTCAGATACGCGAAATTCACGAACAACAGCATGATGAAAATGATCAGGGCCACGAACAACGCGATGATTTGCGAGCGGCTGCGTGCGCCTTCCTGTGATTTACCGGAATTACTCATTGCTCAGGGCTCCGCCTGAAGTTCGGTTCTTGTTGGGGCACCCGGACATCAGCTGTGGGTATACGCGGTGGCGACCGTGGGAGCCGGCTTGCTGGCCAATGCAGGGTGTCGGACGACTCAGCTGCAACCGACCCGATGCATTAGCCAGCACGCCGCCTGCTACAGGTTGTGTGGTGCGCAGGGTTCTGTGGCTGTGGCAGACACAACTTCGCCTGCGAAGACGCAATGCGTCTTCGCAGCCTTGCCAGACAGGGTTAAAGTGCGACATCCATGAAGCCCGGCGACTGCACCAGCCTTCTGGGGCTGAACACGCGCCACGCCTGCTCGCGCACGAACCGGCCTTGAACATAGGGGGCGATGAGCGGGTCGTGGTCATCCGCCGACTCCGGCATCAGGCTGCGCTCATTGAAATGCTGCATGCCCAGGACCTCATCGACCAGCAGACCGGCGAATACGTCTTGATGATCGATCACCAGTACCCGTCGCTGTTTGCGCAGGGGCGAGAGCTCGTGACCAAAGAAGGCGCACAGGTCCATGATCGGCAACAGCCTGCCGCGCAGATTGGCGATGCCCTTGACCCAGGGTTTAACCCCTGGCAAGACCGCATGGCGCGGTTCATGGAGGATTTCATCGACCTCGCCCATCGGCGCCACGTAATAACGCTCGCCCATGCGAAAGCCGATGCCGCTCCAGCCCTGCTGACGGGTCTCCTGCAAGGGTAGGCCGGCCGCCAGCGAGCGGCAGCGCTGGTCGATATCGAGCAGCAGCTGAAAGGCGGTTTGCGACTGAGCCATGAACGCCGGCCAGCCTTCAGCCGGCCAGGACCGCGTTCAGGGTTTTCATGAGGGTGTCTTCGTCCACCGGCTTGGTCAGGTAATCCCGAGCGCCCTGACGCTTGCCCCAGACCTTGTCGGTTTCCTGATCCTTGGTGGTGATGATGATCACCGGGATCATGTTGGTGTCAGTGTCCTTGGTCAGCTGACGAGTTGCCTGGAAGCCATTCAGGCCAGGCATGACGATATCCATCAATACCGCATCGGGTTTTTCCTGGCGCGCCAGAGCGACGCCGTCGGCACCGTTTTCGGCCTTGAGAACCTGATGGCCGTGCTTTTCCAGCATCCCGGTCAGCTTGTACATTTCGGTCGGCGAGTCATCGACGATCAGAATTCGAGCCATGGTGCTTCCCCATAGAAACAGCCGCCCCCCGATGAGGGAGCGGCATCAAGATAGTTGTTGTTCTACTGCAACGAACCCCGGCACGTGAGCCTTGATCGCACTCAGCAGTTCTTCCTTGCTAAAAGGCTTGGTCAAAAACTGATCGGAACCGACGATGCGGCCCTTGGCCTTATCGAACAGCCCGTCCCTGGAGGACAACATGATCACCGGCGTAGACTTGAATGCCCGGTTGTTCTTGATCAACGCACAGGTTTGATACCCGTCGAGCCTGGGCATCATGATGTCGACAAAAATGATTCTTGGATGATTATCAGCGATCTTGGCCAGCGCGTCGAAACCGTCCACGGCGGTGATCACTTCACAGCCGACGTTTTTCAACAGGGTCTCGGCGGTACGACGAATCGTTCTGGAGTCGTCGATGACCATGACTTTCAATGGCGCTGAATGCTGTTCCATATCTGCTCTACCATCGCCGCGGCGATTCAGATGGGTTGCCTTCTGCCGGGCGCCTGGTGCTGTCTGACTCGCCGAACCCACATCCAGAGGGGTGTATGACAACCAGCATGACGCCGGATGCCGAGCCTTTTTAGCACACTCTCCAGACGCAATCCATAAAGCATGTGCGCCGCTCTTGCCCCTTGACCCCAAGCCCGCGCAGCGCCACCCTGACGCCTGTTTTCGGGCCTGTGCGGCCATTACCTATCAGAGGATATTGCCCATGAGCATTCGCCTGGGAATCGTCATGGACCCCATCGAGCGCATCTCCTATAAAAAGGACAGCTCGCTGGCCATGCTCCTGGCAGCGCAAGCGCGCGGATGGTCGCTGTTTTACATGGAACAGCAAGACCTGTATCAGGACGCGGGTCAGGCACGCGCGCGGATGAAACCGCTGAAAGTGTTCGCCGACCCTGCGCACTGGTTCGAACTAGAAGCCGAAGTCGATAGCGGCCTGGATGATCTGGACGTGATCCTGATGCGCAAGGATCCGCCGTTCGACATGGAATTCGTCTACGCCACTTACCTGCTGGAGCAGGCTGAGCGCGCCGGCGTGCTGGTCGTCAACAAACCGCAAAGCCTGCGTGACTGCAACGAAAAGCTGTTCGCCACGCTGTTTTCCCACTGCACGCCGCCCACGCTGGTCAGCCGCCGTGCCGATATCCTGCGCCAATTCGCCGACAAGCATGGCGATGTGATCTACAAGCCGCTGGACGGCATGGGCGGCGCATCGATCTTCCGCCATCGCCCCGAAGACCCGAACCTGTCGGTCATCCTCGAGACCCTGACCAATCACGGCCAGAACCAGATCATGGCGCAGGCCTATCTGCCCGCAATCAAGGACGGCGACAAACGCATCCTGATGGTCGACGGCGAACCGGTGCCGTATTGCCTGGCGCGCATTCCGGCCGCTGGCGAAACACGCGGCAACCTGGCTGCCGGCGGTCGTGGCGAAGCACGTCCACTGACCGACCGCGACCGCTGGATCGCCGCCGAAATAGGCCCGACCCTGCGTGAGAAAGGCCTGCTGTTCGTCGGTCTGGACGTCATCGGCGAACACCTGACCGAAATCAACGTCACCAGCCCCACCTGCATCCGCGAAATCGACAATGCGTTCGGCACCGACATCGGCGGGATGCTGATGGATGTGATCGAGAAGAAGCTCAAAAAGGCGTAACGTCCTTGACCAGTAGGCGCGAGGCTTGTCCCGCGAGCGGCGGGGCACCCGTCGTAAAACCTGCCCATGCGGGCTGTCTGACACACCGCATTTAAAGGATTTACGACTGCTTCGCAGCCGCTCGCGGGACAAGCCTCGCTCCTAGAGGGGGCAACGTGTCGCGACCCGCCCACTAATCGGCCAGCCCATATCAAAGCCCAAGTCCTGACCGACATTGCGTTATCATGCGCGGCCTGAAATTTCGTCCTAGGTTGGTTTTTGCAATGCTGGCTGATGTGATTGCGAAGTGTCGATGAACGCTACGCTCGACAGTGATCTGCCCATGGCCCTGACTCGCTCAGCCGTGCGCCCCGCCGATCGCCTGGGCTTTACCCTGATGATCGCTGCGCTGGTGCATCTGGCGCTGATCCTTGGTGTGGGTTTCACCTACGTCAAACCGGAAAAGCTCAGCCAGACGCTGGAAATCACCCTCGCCCCGTTCAAAAGCGACAGCAAGCCCAAGGATGCGGATTTCCTCGCCCAGGAAAACCAGCAGGGCAGCGGCACGCTCGACAAGAAGGCGGTCCCGAAGACAACGGAAATCGCGCCGTACCAGGACACCCGAATCAATAAGGTGACGCCACCGCCGGCCGCGAAACCTGTGGTCAAGCAGGAGGCACCCAAGACCGCCGTTGCGACCAAGGCCCAGGCCCCGCAAAAGACCGTCGCCAAGCGCGATGAGGTCAAACCCGAAGAAAAGAAAAAAGCCGCGCCGACCTTCGACAGCACCCAGCTGAACAGCGAAATCGCCAGTCTGGAAGCCGAACTCGCCGACGAGCAGCAAGCCTACGCCAAGCGGCCGAAGATCCACCGCCTCAGCGCCGCCTCGACCATGCGCGACAAGGGCGCCTGGTACAAGGAGGACTGGCGCAAGAAGATCGAGCGCATCGGTAACCTCAACTACCCCGAAGAAGCTCGGCGCCAGCAGATCTACGGCAGCCTGCGAATGATGGTGTCGATCAACCGCGACGGCTCTCTCTATGAGGTTCTGGTACTCGAGTCTTCCGGCCAGCCATTGCTGGACCAGGCAGCGCAGAAAATTGTCCGACTGGCAGCGCCATTTGCGCCGTTCAGCGGCGATCTGGCCGACATCGACCGGCTGGAGATCATCCGTACCTGGAAGTTTGCACGCGGCGACAAGCTGTCGAGTAACTGATTGCCCGCATGTTCTGCCGAACCAATACCCTTAGGAGTGAGCTTGCTCGCGATTGCGGTGTCTGATTCTACATTTGCGCAATTGACACACCGCGATCGCGAGCAAGCTCACTCCTACCATGTTCGGCACTGGCCAGCAGTTTTGGTTGTAACTCGACCCATCAGCCAACATGAAACCTGAACGCCGTCGCGATTTATCCGCATCAGGTCGGTTCTGCCAGTTGTCACAGCAGCCCCACGGCGCCACACTAGGGCTCATGAAAAACGTCACTCCGTCTTACCTCAAACATCAGTTTCTGATCGCCATGCCCCACATGCACGATGAGAACTTCGCGCACACCTTGACCTACATCGTCGAGCACAACGCCAATGGCGCGATGGGTCTGGTGATCAACCGACCGCAAAGCCTTTCTCTGGCGGACATTCTCGAGCAACTGCGCCCGGAAATGGACCCACCGGTACGCTGCCAGCACATTCCCATCCATGTTGGCGGCCCGGTGCAGACCGATCGCGGTTTCGTCCTTCATCCGCCGGGCCAGGTTTTCCAGGCCACGGTCGATCTGGGCGGGATTTCGCTGTCCACCTCCCAGGACATCCTGTTCTCGATTGCCGACGGCTACGGCCCTGATCAAAATCTGATCACCCTCGGCTACGCTGGCTGGGACGCCGGACAGCTGGACGCCGAATTCGCGGCCAACGCCTGGCTGACGTGTGCGTTCGACCCGGCGATCCTGTTCGAGGTCGACAGCGGGCAGCGGCTGGACGCCGCAGCCGCGAAACTGGGCATCAACCTGAACCTGCTGACCAGTCAGGCGGGTCACGCCTGATGGCCGGATTGCGCCTGTTGCTGGGTTTCGACTACGGCACCAAACAGATCGGCGTAGCGGTGGGCCAGGTCATCACCGGCCAGGCACGCGAGCTGTGCACCTTGAAGGCGCAGAACGGCGTACCGGACTGGGACAAGGTTCAGGCGCTGATAACCGAGTGGAAGCCTGACGCCATCGTGGTCGGCCTGCCTTTGAACATGGACGGCACGCCGAGCGAGATGAGCGCCCGCGCCGAGAAGTTTTCGCGCAAGCTCAACGGCCGCTTCAATCTGCCCGTCTACACCCATGACGAACGCCTGACCACCTTCGAAGCCAAGGGCGAGCGCATGGCCCGCGGCGGTCAGCGTGGCAGTTATCGCGACAATCCGGTCGATGCCATTGCTGCGGCACTCCTGCTGCAAGGCTGGCTGGAAGCCAACGGCGCACTGTTCGACCACTGAACGATTCACGCTGCACCGAGAATTCGAGTTTCAACCCGGTCCTCCACAGGGAGCCAGACCGGGGACCTGAAGGAGCAACCATGAGCCTGCCAAACCCCGCCGATCTGATCAGCCAGATGGCGATCGATCTGAACGCGCACCTGAACAAACGTGGTATCAGCGAGCCCCGGTTCATCGGCATTCGCACCGGCGGCGTGTGGGTCGCCCAGGCCTTGCTTGAGGCGCTTAACAGCCAGTCGCCGCTCGGCACGCTGGACGTTTCCTTTTACCGCGACGATTTCAGCCAGAACGGCCTGCACCCGCAAGTGCGGCCATCGGAACTGCCGTTCGAGATCGAAGGCCAGCATCTGGTGCTGATCGACGACGTCTTGATGAGCGGACGTACCATCCGTGCGGCCCTGAACGAGCTGTTCGACTACGGCCGACCCGCGAGCGTGACCCTGGTTTCGTTGCTCGACCTGGACGCCGCCGACCTGCCGATTCGCCCGAACGTGACCGGCGCGACACTGGCCCTGGCGCCGAACGAGCGGGTCAAGCTCTCCGGCCCGACGCCGCTGACGCTAGAACTGCAAGACCTTTCCACCGATTCCGCCGCCCTCTAAGAGTCCCTTGCGATGACGCCTCTCGACGCCAAGCGCCCGCTGCAGCTGAACCACCAGGGTCAGCTGCAACATTTCCTTTCGCTCGACGGTTTGCCCCGCGAACTGCTCACCGAAATCCTCGATACCGCCGATTCCTTCCTCGAAGTCGGCGCCCGGGCGGTTAAAAAAGTCCCCCTGCTGCGCGGCAAGACCGTGTGCAACGTGTTCTTCGAGAACTCGACGCGCACCCGCACCACGTTCGAACTCGCCGCGCAAAGGCTGTCGGCTGACGTCATCACCCTGAACGTGTCGACCTCCTCGACCAGCAAGGGCGAAACCCTGTTCGACACCCTGCGCAACCTCGAAGCCATGGCAGCCGACATGTTCGTCGTGCGTCACGGCGACTCGGGCGCGGCGCACTTCATTGCCGAGCACGTCTGTCCGCAAGTCGCGATCATCAACGGCGGCGACGGACGTCATGCCCACCCGACCCAAGGCATGCTCGACATGCTGACCATCCGCCGGCACAAAGGCAGCTTCGAAAACCTCTCGGTGGCCATCGTCGGCGACATCCTGCACTCGCGTGTGGCGCGCTCGAACATGATCGCGCTCAAGGCACTGGGTTGCCCGGACATCCGTGTGGTCGCGCCCAAGACGCTGCTACCGGTTGGCGTCGAGCAGTATGGCGTGAAGGTGTATACGGATCTGGCCGAAGGCCTGAAAGATGTCGACGTGGTGATCATGCTGCGCCTGCAGCGCGAGCGCATGTCCGGCGGCCTGCTGCCAAGCGAAGGCGAGTTCTACCGCCTGTTCGGCCTGACCACCGCGCGCCTGGCCGGCGCCAAGCCTGACGCCATCGTCATGCACCCCGGCCCGATCAACCGCGGCGTGGAGATCGAGTCGGCCGTGGCCGACGGCGCCCACTCGGTGATCCTCAATCAAGTGACCTACGGCATCGCCGTGCGCATGGCCGTTTTGTCCATGGCCATGAGCGGTCAAACCGCACAACGCCAGTACGAGCAGGAGAACGCTCAGTGAAGTTCAGCATCCTCGGCGCTCGCGTCATCGACCCTGTCAGCGGTCTGGATCAAGTCCTCGACGTTCACCTGGAAGCCGGCAAGGTGCTCGCCCTTGGCGCAGCGCCTGCCGATTTCACCCCATCGCAGATCATCGACGGTACGGGCCTGGTTGCCGCGCCCGGGCTGGTGGACCTCAACGTGTCCCTGCGCGAACCGGGTTACAGCCGCAAAGGCAGCATCGCCAGCGAAACCCGCGCCGCTGCAGCCGGTGGCGTCACCAGCCTGTGCTGCCCGCCGCGAACCAAACCGGTACTGGATACCTCGGCGGTCGCCGAACTGATCCTGGACCGCGCCCGCGAAGCCGGACACAGCAAGGTCTTCCCCATCGGCGCCCTGAGCAAAGGCCTGGAAGGTGAACAGCTGGCTGAACTGATCGCCCTGCGCGACGCTGGCTGCGTGGCCTTTACCAATGGTCTGGTGAATTTCCGCAGCAACCGCACCTTGTGCCGCGCGCTGGAATACGCTGCGACCTTCGACCTGACGGTGATCTTCAATTCGCAGGATTACGATCTGGCCGAAGGCGGCCTGGCGCATGACGGCCCGACTGCAGCGTTCCTCGGCCTGCCGGGCATTCCGGAAACCGCGGAAACCGTGGCACTGGCCCGCGACCTGCTGCTGGTTGAGCAGAGTGGCGTGCGCGCGCACTTCAGCCAGCTGACCAGCGCCCGCGGCGTTGCGCTGATCGCTCAGGCCCAGGCTCGGGGTCTGCCGGTGACGGCGGATGTCGCGCTGTACCAACTGATCCTGACCGACGAAGCACTGATCGACTTCTCCAGTCTTTATCACGTGCAACCGCCGCTGCGTACCCGTGCCGATCGCGATGCATTGCGTGAGGCGGTCAAGTCGGGCGTGGTTCAAGCGATTTCCAGCCATCACCAGCCTCACGAACGAGACGCCAAACTGGCGCCGTTCGGCGCGACAGAGCCTGGCATCAGCAGCGTTGAGCTATTGCTGCCGCTGGCCATGACGCTGGTTGAGGATGGCTTGCTGGACTTGCCGACGCTGCTGGCACGCCTGAGCGCAGGCCCGGCGACAGCCCTGCGTCTGCCTGCCGGTCAGTTGGCCGCCGGCGCTGCGGCGGACCTGGTGCTGTTCGATCCGGAAGCCTCGACCGTTGCGGGCGAGAAATGGCTGTCCAAAGGCGAAAACTGCCCGTTCCTCGGCCATTGCCTGCCGGGCGCAGTGAAGTACACCTTCGTTGACGGACGGATCAGCTATATCGGGTGATCACGTGGCTTGACCCTTCCGTTTAGGAGCGTGGCTTGTCCCGCGACCTGCCGGGAGCCGGCAGTGAAATCGGTAGACGCGGTATATCAGATAGTCCGCGTTAACTGGATTCACGACGGGTTCCCCGCCGGTCGCGGGACAAGCCACGGCTCCTACAGTGTACGAGGGCCTCACCGACGCTTGGCATTGCACATCGATACCTGATCGTTCAGCGTCCAGAAGTCATACAGCACGCCCACGAAGAACAGGCCGCCCGTGAGCAGATAGATGATGCCGGTGATCCATTTGCCCTGATACATCCTATGCACGCCTAACACGCCGAGGAATGTCAGCAGAATCCAGGCGACGTTGTAGTCCGTCTCGCCTGCGGTGAATCTCAGGTCCGCTTCACGGTCCATCGCCGGGATCAGAAACAAGTCGATCAGCCAGCCGATACCCAGCAATCCGAAGGTCAAAAACCAGATAGTCCCGGTCACCGGCTTGCCGAAATAAAAACGATGGGCGCCGGTAAACCCGAGGATCCACAACAGATAGCCGATGGCTTTACTGTGGGTATCGGGACGCTGAACGTCGGGGTGATAGGTGTTCATTGCTTACCTCTTTTGCACCGATAGAAAAAAATATGCGTAACATCTGTGACTTTCATGCCTCTGTCCGACGTATGGCTTGAACCTCTGGGCATTCGTGCAAACCCTTGTTCTGCAAGGTGAACGACACAGCCATGTGACAGTTTAAGTGTCAAAACTGACTTCCAGGGCAGTAAATTGTTCGACAAGTGGGCTCGGTAACCCGCAAAAAGCTGTTATAAAGTTGCGCGCTGACCAATATGAGCCCTGCCTAATGCGTCCATTTTTCAAGACATGGCTAACTATTTGCCTATTTATGCCACTGGCCGCCCACGCCACCAATCGTGAGCAATCGCTACCCTCGAGTTTCACCGGCTACACCGCGAACAGTCATTCTTCGCCAGCCCGTGAAAAAGTGGTAGCCAAAAACATCGTTGCTGAAGAAGCCCTCGAAGAAACGGCGATGCCGCTCGAGACCTCCAGTAAAAAAAGTCGGGCGACCAAGGGCAAGAAATCCCACGGTTCTCGCAAGATTTCGCAGAACACCGTCGCCCTCGCCACGCCGGCGCAGATGGGGACCAAACAAAGCAGCAATGTAGTCAACCGGGCCGTCAAAGCCATCGGTACACCTTATCGTTGGGGCGGCACCAGCCCAACCAAAGGCTTTGATTGCAGCGGTCTGGTGAAGTACGCGTTCAACGACGTAAGCGAAGTGGACCTGCCGCGTACCTCCAATGCCATGGCCGAAGGGCATGGGCAGAAGGTTGACCGCAAGGATCTGAAGCCGGGCGACTTGCTGTTCTTCAACATCAAGAGCCAGAAAGTGAACCACGTTGCCATCTACCTGGGCGACGACCGTTTCGTCCACGCGCCTCGCCGTGGCAAGTCGGTGACGATCGATACGCTGAAGAAGCCGTACTGGGATAGCCACTACGTGGTAGCCAAGCGCGTCTTGCCCAAGCAAGCCCCTGGCCGTAAAGCCACCCCCGTGCGGATCGCTCAGCGCTGATCAGAGCGGCTGCTTGTGGACAGAGGCCGTAGGCGTCCAGCTTGCTGACGATCTGCCGGGCGCCGACAGCAAAATGAGACACCCTGGTTGTGTCAGGCAGAACCGGTTCAGGGGTTTTGCTGCCGGTTCCCGGCAGATCGCTGGCAAGCCAAGCTCCTACGCCCTCTGGGCAGAAGCGAAATGAACCACCAGCGGCATCTGGTGGTTCATTTGCTATCGCATCAGCGATCAGAAGTTGTCAGGCGTCTTGGCTTTTTCGCGAGCGCTTTCCCGAGTGATCACCCCTTTGCTGACCAGATCCTTCAGACACATATCCAGCGTCTGCATCCCCAGCGAGCCCCCGGTCTGAATGGACGAGTACATCTGCGCCACCTTGTCCTCACGGATCAGGTTACGGATCGCGGAGGTGCCGATCATGATCTCGTGCGCTGCCACGCGGCCACCGCCGACCTTCTTGAGCAATGCCTGGGACACGATCGCATGCAGCGACTCCGACAGCATCGAGCGAATCATCGACTTTTCCTGCGCCGGAAACACATCAACGATCCGGTCGATACTTTTCGCCGCTGAAGTGGTGTGCAGCGTGCCGAATACCAGGTGACCGGTCTCGGCAGCCGTCAGCGCCAGGCGGATCGTCTCCAGGTCACGCAGCTCGCCCACCAGAATCACATCCGGGTCTTCACGCAATGCCGAGCGCAGTGCTTCGGCAAAGCCGTGGGTATCGCGGTGGACTTCACGCTGGTTAATCAGGCTTTTCTTGGACTCGTGAACGAATTCGATCGGGTCTTCAATGGTCAGGATGTGGTGATGCTTGTTGGCGTTCAGGTAATCGACCATCGCTGCCAATGTTGTCGACTTGCCGGAACCGGTGGGGCCGGTGACCAGAACCAGCCCCCGCGGTACGTCGGTAATCTTGCGAAACACTTCTCCCATGCCCAGATCTTCCATGCTCAGGACCTTCGAGGGAATGGTCCGAAACACCGCACCTGCACCACGGTTCTGGTTGAACGCGTTGACCCTGAACCGCGCCACGCCCGGCACTTCGAAGGAAAAGTCCGTTTCCAGATCCTCTTCGAAGTCCTTGCGCTGCTTGTCGTTCATGATGTCGTAGATCAGCGCCTGGACCTCTTTCTGATCAAGCGCTGGCAGGTTGATCCGCCGCACATCGCCATCGACGCGAATCATCGGGGGCAGGCCGGCAGAGAGATGTAAGTCCGACGCGCCTTGCTTGGCACTGAAGGCAAGCAGCTCGGTAATATCCATACAGCTCCTCATCACATAGAATGCCGCAGACTTTAGCCCTGCTGGCGCAAATCAATGTCCACGATAGCAGAGAACATTTCAACGCTCGCGCAGCGAATTCGTAACGCAGCGCAGGCGGCCGGTCGCGATCCGGCGTCAATAGGCCTGCTGGCCGTCAGCAAGACAAAACCGGCGAATGATCTGCGCCAGGCGCATGCCGCCGGACTGCTCGATTTCGGCGAGAACTACCTGCAAGAGGCCCTGGCCAAGCAGGTTGAATTGAACGACCTGCCCTTGATCTGGCATTTCATCGGCCCCATTCAGTCAAACAAGACTCGCGCCATCGCCGAGAACTTTGCCTGGGTGCATTCCGTGGATCGTTTGAAAATCGCACAACGCCTGTCCGAACAACGCCCCACCGAACTGCCCCCGCTCAACATCTGCATCCAGGTCAATGTCAGTGGCGAAGCCAGCAAATCCGGCTGTACCCCCCACGACCTGCCTGCTCTCGCGCACGCCATCAGCGCCCTGCCCAACTTGAGATTGCGCGGCTTGATGGCAATTCCCGAACCGACAGAAAACAGCGACGAACAGAACGCTGCCTTTGCGGCCGTACGCACCTTGCAAGACCAACTGAACCTGCCGCTGGACACTCTTTCAATGGGCATGAGCCACGACCTGGAGGCCGCCGTCGCACAAGGCGCAACCTGGGTACGTATCGGCACTGCCCTATTCGGCGCCCGCGACTACGGGCAGCCTTAACCTTTGCCTCACAGGAAATCGATCATGAGCAAGACCCGTATCGCGTTTATCGGTGCCGGAAACATGGCTGCCAGCCTCATCGGCGGCATGCGTGCCCAGGGCGTCGAAGCTGATCTGATCAGTGCCAGCGATCCTGGCGCTGAAACCCGCGAGCGCGTGGCCAGGGAGCACGGGATCAGGATGGTCGCCGACAACGCCCAGGCCATCGATGGCGCCGATGTGGTGCTGTTGGCGGTCAAGCCGCAGATGATGAAAACCGTCTGCGAGTCGCTCAAACCCGCGCTCAAGCCTGAGCAACTGGTGGTATCGATTGCCGCCGGCATCACCTGCGCCAGCATGCAGGCCTGGCTCGGCGAGCAGCCCATCGTACGCTGCATGCCCAACACGCCGGCTCTGCTTCGCCAAGGCGTGAGCGGCCTGTACGCGACCGCCGATGTATCCCCGACCCAACGCCAGCAGGCCGAAACGCTGCTGTCGGCCGTGGGCATCGCCTTGTGGCTGGATGAAGAAACACAGCTCGATGCCGTCACTGCCGTGTCGGGCAGCGGCCCTGCGTATTTCTTCCTGCTGATCGAAGCCATGACCGCCGCAGGTGTGAAGCTCGGCCTGTCCCACGACGTCGCCGAACAACTGGCCGAGCAGACAGCCCTGGGCGCCGCGCGCATGGCCACCGAGAGCGATGTCGATGCCGCCGAACTACGTCGTCGCGTGACGTCGCCTGCGGGCACGACCGAAGCTGCGATCAAATCTTTCCAGGCAGACGGCTTCGAAGCGGTCGTTGAAAAGGCGCTCAGCGCTGCCGCACACCGCTCGGCCGAGATGGCCGAACTGCTGGGCAAATAAGGAGCAATTCATGAATGCACTCACCGGCGCCACGATTTTCGTCATCCAGACGCTGATCAGCCTGTACCTGACCATCGTCCTGCTGCGTTTCGTGCTGCAACTGGTCAAGGCCAACTTCTACAACCCGCTCTGCCAGTTCACCGTCCGTGCAACCCAGCCACTGCTCAAGCCCATCCGCCGCATCGTGCCAAGCGTGTTTGGCCTGGACACTTCATCCCTGCTGCTGGCCGTGGTGATTCAAGCGCTGTTGATGGCCTTCGTGCTGATGATGACCTACGGCACCATCGGCGATGTTCCGCACCTGTTGATGTGGTCGATCATCGGCATCACCTCGCTGCTGCTGAAGATCTTCTGGGTGGCAATGATCATCATGGTGATCGTCTCCTGGATCGCGCCAGGCACCCATAACCCGGCGGCCGAGCTGGCCTATCAGATCAGCGAGCCGATCCTGGCGCCCTTTCGCCGCATCATCCCCAATCTGGGCGGCATGGACATCTCGCCGATCTTCGCCTTCCTGGCGATTCAGGTGCTGCAGTCCTATGTCATGCCTGAACTGGCTGCCTATGCCGGCATGCCGCAGGAGCTGTGGCGGTTGATTTAAAGATCAGGGGCGAGCGAAACCTTCCATCGCCCCTGATTACCTGCCATACGCAAATTGCTTCTGCCGAAGGCGTGGGAGCTGTGCTTGCCAGCGATCGGCTGCGCAGCAGTCGTAAAGTCTCAATCTTCGCCATGTCTGACACAGCGCATCCGCAGATTTCGTGACCGGTTTCCGGTCAATCGTCAGCAAGCAGGCCTCCCACGCCTTCTGGGCAGAATCAAAAGCCAGCGCTCAAACCCTTCAAATATTTACCTTGTTGCCGCTACCCTGCGCGATCTTTAGACTTACGCCTCATTTCAGCGAGAGCAGGGTCGATGTCCACGGTCTTTCCCAAAGATTCTGTCGGTCTAGTCACGCCGCAAACGGTGCATTTCAGCGAGCCTCTGGCCCTGGCCTGCGGTCGCTCGCTGCCTGCCTACGACCTGATCTACGAAACCTACGGCCAGCTTAATACCGCCAGAAGCAACGCGGTGTTGATCTGCCACGCGCTGTCCGGGCATCACCATGCCGCGGGCTATCACAGCGCCGAAGACCGCAAGCCGGGCTGGTGGGACAGCTGCATCGGCCCCGGCAAACCCATCGACACGAACAAATTCTTCGTGGTCAGCCTGAACAATCTCGGCGGCTGCAACGGCTCGACTGGCCCCAGCAGCATCAACCCGCAAACCGGCAAGCCATTTGGCGCCGACTTCCCGGTGTTGACCGTCGAAGACTGGGTGCACAGTCAGGCACGCCTTGCCGACAACCTGGGCATCGCGCAATGGGCGGCTATCGTCGGTGGCAGTCTGGGCGGCATGCAGGCGTTGCAGTGGACCATGACCTACCCGGACCGCGTGCGTCATTGCCTGGCGATTGCTTCGGCACCCAAACTCTCGGCGCAGAACATCGCCTTCAACGAAGTGGCCCGTCAGGCGATTCTCACCGACCCCGAGTTCCACGGCGGCTCGTTCCAGGAAATGGGCGTGATCCCCAAGCGTGGGCTGATGCTGGCGCGCATGGTGGGGCATATCACCTACCTGTCCGATGACTCCATGGGCGAAAAATTCGGGCGTGGCCTGAAAAACGAGAACCTCAACTACGACTTCCATAGCGTCGAGTTCCAGGTCGAAAGCTACCTGCGCTATCAAGGCGAAGAATTCTCCGGGCGTTTCGACGCCAACACGTACCTGCTGATGACCAAGGCGCTGGATTACTTCGACCCGGCTGCGAACTTCAATGACGATCTGGCCGCGACCTTCGCCAAGGTCACGTCCAAATTCTGCGTGATGTCCTTTACCACCGACTGGCGCTTCTCCCCGGCGCGCTCACGTGAGCTGGTGGATGCCCTGATGGCGGCGAAAAAGGATGTCTGCTACCTGGAGATCGATGCACCGCAAGGCCACGACGCCTTTCTGATGCCGATCCCGCGCTACTTGCAGGCCTTCACCAGCTACATGAACCGTATTGCACTCTGAGGACACCATGAGAGCCGACCTGGAAATCATCCAAGACTGGATACCGGCAGGCAGCCGCGTGCTCGACCTCGGCTGCGGCGACGGCGAACTGCTGGCCTGGCTGCGCGACAACAAGCAAGTCACCGGCTACGGCCTGGAAAACGACGCCGACAATATTGCCCGCTGCGTGGCCCGCGGCGTCAACGTCATCGAGCAGGACCTGGACAAGGGCCTGGGCAACTTCGCCAGCAACAGCTTTGATGTGGTTGTCATGACCCAGGCGCTGCAGGCGGTGCACTACCCCGACCGGATCCTCGACGAAATGCTGCGCGTCGGTCGCCAGTGCATCATTACCTTCCCTAACTTCGGTCACTGGCGCTGCCGCTGGTACCTGGCGAGCAAGGGCCGCATGCCAGTATCCGAATTTCTCCCCAATACGTGGTACAACACGCCCAACATCCACTTCTGCACCTTCGAAGACTTCGAAGCGCTGTGCCGGGGACGGTCTGCCAAGGTCATTGATCGGCTGGCCGTGGATCAGCAGCATCGCCATGGTTGGGCCAGCAAGCTATGGCCTAACCTGTTGGGTGAGATCGGCATCTATCGCGTCAGCAGCCCGGGCTTGCAGGACCACCAGATCGCCGTGTAACCACAACAACAAGGAGAATGATCATGCGTCGTCTGATTGCAACGCTCGGCGTGCTGCTCGCGCTTGCCATGAGCGCTCCGGTGATGGCGGCTGACAGCGCCAGACCCGAGCGACAGGAGAAGTTCGGCGATCTGATCATTCACTACAACGCATTCGCCTCGGGCATGTTGCAGCCCTCCATCGCCAAGGATGCCGGACTGATACGCAGCAAGGGCCAAGGGGTGATCAACATCACCGCCATCCGGGACGGCAAAACCGTCCCTGCCAGCGTCAGCGGCACGATAAAAGACCTGACGGGTCGGGAAAAACCGTTGATCTTCAGGCCGATCAACGAAAACAGCGCCGTCAATTACATCGCACAATTTGCCGTCGAGCCCGACAGCTCTGCCACCTACATCTTCACGATCAACGTGAAGGCCGGTGACGATGACGCGCACACGCTCAGCTTCAACCAGGAAATTTTCTCGGACCAATGATGAACTTCACCCAGCTTGTACTGGCCAGCCACAACGCCGGCAAACTCAAGGAACTCCAGGCCATGCTCGGCGACAGCGTGCAACTGCGCTCGATCGGCGAGTTCAGCAGCGTCGAGCCTGAGGAAACCGGCCTGTCGTTCGTCGAGAACGCGATCCTCAAGGCCCGCAACGCAGCGCGCATCTCCGGCCTGCCTGCGCTGGCCGATGATTCGGGTCTGGCGGTGGACTTTCTGGGCGGCGCCCCGGGCATCTATTCGGCGCGCTATGCCGACGGCAAGGGTGATGCGGCGAACAACGCCAAGCTGCTCGCTGCGCTCCAAGACGTGCCGGAACAACAGCGTGGCGCGCAGTTCGTTTGCGTCCTGGCGCTGGTTCGTCACGCCGATGATCCATTGCCCATTCTTTGCGAAGGCTTGTGGCAAGGCCGCATCCTGACCGCCGCCAGCGGTGAACATGGTTTTGGCTACGACCCGCTGTTCTGGGTGCCTGAGCGCAACGTTTCAAGTGCCGAACTGAGCCCGTCCGACAAGAACCTGATCAGCCACCGCGCTCGGGCCATGGCCATCCTGCGTCAGCGCCTGGAACTGAAATGAGTCAGGATTCAACCACCCGGCCGCTGATTCTCGGCGCGGCCGGTTTCAGCTCGGAGCAACCGAGACACCCGTTGCCCGAGCTGCCCCCGTTGTCGTTGTACATCCACATCCCATGGTGCGTGCGCAAATGCCCGTACTGCGATTTCAACTCGCACACCGCCAGCCCCGTGCTGCCGGAGCAGGAGTACATCGATGCCCTGCTGGCCGACCTCGATCAGGACCTGCCTCACATCTACGGCCGCGAGCTGAGCACGATCTTCTTCGGCGGTGGTACGCCCAGCCTGTTCAGCGCCCAAGCGTTGGGCCGTTTACTCGAGGGCGTCGAGCAGCGCATCCGTTTCGCCCCGGACATCGAGATCACTCTGGAGGCCAACCCCGGCACCTTCGAACAGGTGAAATTCAGTGCCTACCGTGGCTTGGGGATCAATCGCCTGTCCATCGGCATCCAGAGCTTCCAGCAAGCCAAGCTCAAGGCACTCGGGCGCATCCACAATGGCGAGGAGGCCGTGCGCGCTGCCGACATGGCGCGTCAGGCGGGGTTCGACAACTTCAACCTGGACCTGATGCATGGCCTGCCGGACCAGTCTGAGGACGACGCGCTGGGCGATCTGCGTCAGGCCATTGCCCTGGCGCCGACGCATCTGTCCTGGTATCAGCTGACCTTGGAGCCAAACACGGTGTTCTGGAATCAGCCGCCGACGCTGCCCGAAGACGACATCCTCTGGGACATTCAGGAGGCCGGTCAGACGCTGCTTCGGGAAAATGGCTACGCACAGTACGAAGTGTCGGCCTACGCGCAGCCAGGACGCGCTGCGCGACACAACCTCAACTACTGGAGCTTCGGCGATTTCATCGGCATCGGTGCAGGCGCCCACGGCAAGCTCAGCCATCCCGATGGGCGCATCATCCGCACCTGGAAGACCCGACTGCCCAAGGATTACCTCAATCCATCGAAGCCCTGGCAGGCGGGCGAAAAGCTGCTGGCACTCGACGAAATGCCGTTCGAATTCCTGATGAATGCCCTGCGCCTGACTAACGGCGTTGACGCTACATTATTTGGGCAACGCACCGGTCTAAGCGTCGATTCACTCGCTGGCGCCCGTCAACAGGCTGAACAACGTGGCCTGCTGGAGGCCGATCCGGCACGACTGGTCGCGACTGCCCGAGGTCAACTGTTCCTCAATGACCTGCTGCAGTATTTTCTTCTTTAAGGCTTAACGCTAAGGACCCTGAATGGACCTCGTACTCGACCTGCTGGCCACCGTATCGCGCTGGAGTCGCAGCAACCTTTCGGAAATTGCCCTGGCCTTGGTGGGCTGCCTGCTGATTCTGTTCGGAGCTGACATCAAAGGCTGGATCGAAGGACGTTTGAGCAGCTTCGCCGGCGCATTGCGCGTGCCGGTGATGGCTTTGCTGTGCACCATCGGCAGCGGCGCGGCGCTGATCTATGCCACGCCCTGGGTGGTGCGCGGCCTCAGCCAGTTCAACAACTACAGCCTGGCGCCGGTATTGTTGGTGGTGCTGGTGTTGATCGGGGTGGTGGCGGATCGCAAGTAAACCGCCCTGTGAACCGATAGCCTGTAGGAGTGAGCTTGCTCACGATGGCTCCTGTCAGCCAATACGTAAATGCTGACAGACAGCAATCGCGAGCAAGCTCACTCCTACAACGATTCAGCAGAATTCAGATCAGGCGATCTTCTCGAACTTCAAATCCCAGACCCCATGCCCCAGACGCTCGCCACGGCGTTCGAACTTGGTGATCGGGCGCTCGGCCGGACGCGGGACGCATTTGCCGTCTTCGGCCAGGTTGCGGTAACCCGGCGCGACGTTCATGACTTCCAGCATGTACTCGGCGTAGGGTTCCCAATCGGTGGCCATGTGCAGGATGCCGCCGGGCTTGAGCTTGCTGAGGACCAGCGCGGCGAACTCGGCCTGAACGATCCGGCGCTTGTGGTGACGCGACTTGTGCCATGGGTCCGGGAAAAACAGCATCAGACGGTCGAGGCTGTTGTCGGCCACGCAGCGGTTGAGCACTTCGATTGCATCGCAATCGTAGACCCGCACGTTGGTCAGGCCTTGAGTCAGCACGCCATTAAGCAGCGCACCAACGCCCGGACGGTGCACTTCGACACCGATGAAATCCTGTTCCGGCGCAGCGGCAGCCATCTCCAGCAACGAGTGGCCCATGCCGAAGCCGATTTCCAGGGTACGCGGTGCGCGGCGACCGAACACCGTATCGAAATCAACCGGGGCGTCGGCCAGCGGCAGCACGAACAGCGGCTTGCCCTGGTCCAGACCGCGCTGCTGGCCTTCGGTCATGCGACCGGCGCGCATCACGAAGCTCTTGATGCGCCGATGATGGCTGTCATCGCCCTGTGCTTTACCGTCTTCGTCGTTCATCACTTCGTCGTCCGGAAGTGGGTCAGGCGTTTGCGAATCAATCATCAACAGGCTCTTACTTGATCAGACCATCCAGCGGCGAGGATGCGCTGGCATAAAGTTTCTTGGGCATACGACCAGCCAGGTAAGCCATGCGGCCTGCCAGGATGGCGTGTTTCATGGCTTCGGCCATCAGCACCGGGTGCCCGGCGTGGGCGATGGCCGAGTTCATCAGCACCGCCTCGCAGCCCAGCTCCATGGCGATGGTAGCGTCGGATGCAGTACCGACACCGGCATCGACCAGGACCGGGACTTTCGATTCTTCAAGGATGATCTGCAGGTTGTACGGATTGCAGATACCCAGGCCCGTGCCGATCAGACCGGCCAGCGGCATGACCGCGCAGCAACCGATTTCTGCCAGCTGGCGGGCGATGATCGGGTCATCGCTGGTGTAGACCATCACGTCGAAACCGTCCTTGACCAGGGTTTCTGCGGCCTTGAGCGTTTCGATCACGTTGGGGAACAGGGTTTTCTGGTCGGCCAGCACTTCCAGCTTGACCAGATTGTGGCCGTCGAGCAGTTCACGGGCCAGACGGCATGTGCGTACGGCCTCGATGGCGTCGTAGCAACCGGCGGTGTTGGGCAGGATGGTGTAGCGATCCGGCGGCAGCACGTCCAGCAGGTTCGGTTCGCCCGGGTTCTGGCCCAGGTTGGTCCGGCGCACTGCCACGGTGACGATCTCTGCGCCTGAAGCTTCAATGGCCAGGCGGGTTTGTTCCATATCCTTGTACTTGCCGGTGCCGACCAACAGGCGCGACTGGAAAGTACGACCGGCCACTGTGAACGGCTTGTCGCTACGAACATTGCTCATCGAAAATCCTCTTTACGGTTGAGGTTCTTGCAGTTCTTCTGGCAGCTCTTCCAGGCCGGGGCTCACGCAGCAGCCATTCGCGCCCGCTAGCCACCACCGATGGCGTGCACCACTTCGACCTGATCGCCTTCGGCAAGCGTCGTGGATACATGCTGGCTGCGCGGGACGATATCCAGATTGAGCTCGACCGCGATTCGCCGCCCGGTCAGATCCAGACGCGTCAACAACGCCGCAACGGTCTCACCGTCGGGCAGTTCAAAGGATTCACCGTTCAACTGAATGTGCATGCGAATGGCAGCCATCATTTAAGGGGCGAGCATTCTAGCCCGATCAGCCGGTATGACCAAGGCAAAGGCGTGCCATTCGTCTCGCCCCGGACCTGCGGGTCAGGATTGCCTTACAACGTATCCAGGCCCAGACGCCAGGCGGTCCAGCCCAGGATGAACCAGCCAATCAGAAAGAACAGGCCGCCGATCGGGGTAATGATCCCGAGCTTGCTGACACCGGTCACTGTCAGCAGATACAGACTGCCGGAGAACAGCAGGATGCCCAGGGTGAACGAGATGCCCGCGTAGGTCACCAGCCGGCCCTGAATCTGGGTGGCCAGCACTGCGACGCCGAAAATCGCCAAGGCGTGAATCAGCTGATACAGCACGCCGGTATGAAAGATCGCCAGGTATTCGGGACTCAGGCGGTTCTTCAGGCCATGAGCGGCGAACGCTCCAAGGGCCACACCGGTAAATCCGAAGAAAGCGGCCAGCATGAGAAAGGTTCGAAGCATCGGTGACTCCAGTCAAAAATCGTTCTATCGCGCGTGGTCTGTATAATGGCCCGCTCAACGGGTTCGGCCAAGCCATCTCTATGCTGCGTTTCCTCCTTCGTCGTGTCGCCAAAGGCCTGCTCTGGTTCGCAGTGGCAAGTGTCGTACTGGTTTTGCTCTTTCGTTTCGTACCCCCGCCGTTCACCGCGCTGATGGTCGAGCGCAAGGTCGAGTCCTGGTTCGACGGCCAGCCCATCGACCTGCAGCGCGACTGGGAGCCTTGGGAGAAAATCTCCGACGATCTGAAAGTCGCGGTGATTGCCGGTGAAGACCAGAAATTCGCCGAGCACTGGGGTTTCGATATCGACGCTATCCAGGCCGCACTGGTTCACAACGAACGCGGCGGCTCGATTCGCGGTGCCAGCACGCTGAGCCAGCAGGTCTCGAAAAATCTGTTCCTGTGGTCCGGGCGTAGTTATTTGCGCAAAGGCCTGGAAGCCTGGTTTACCGCGCTTATCGAGGTGCTCTGGTCCAAGCAGCGGATTCTCGAGGTCTACGTCAACAGCGTGGAGTGGGACGATGGCGTGTTCGGCGCGCAGGCGGCGGCCCAGCATCACTTCCATGTCAACGCCAGCCAGCTCTCCACGCAACAAGCGAGCTATCTGGCAGCCGTGTTACCCAATCCCCGCGAGTGGAGCGCCAGCAGCCCCAGCAGCTATGTGTCGCGTCGCGCCGGATGGATTCGTCAGCAGATGCGCCAGTTGGGTGGGGATGAGTATCTGGCGGGGTTGAATCACAGTCGCAGGTGGTGATGGCGATACGATACGCACAATCGACAATTCCACCGCAGCCTCTGCAGGAGTGAGCTTGCTCGCGATTGCGGTGTGTCAGTCACTGGATCACATTCAGGAATAAACCATCGCGAGCAAGCTCACCCCTACAGGCGAGGGTTGGCCGTCAGCAATGCAAAACCCCACAAACAAAAACGCCCCGATCATCTCGGGGCGTTTTTTGTCGTGGCTTTTCGCTTACGCAGCAATCGACAGCTTGAGCTTGTTCATCGCGCTCTTCTCGAGCTGACGAATGCGCTCGGCAGAGACGCTGTATTTCTCGGCCAGGTCGTGCAGCGTGGCTTTCTCCTCAGCCAGCCAGCGCTGGTAGAGGATGTCACGGCTGCGATCGTCGAGCACATTCAGCGCTTCGTGCAGATTGGCCGTAGAGCTGTCGGTCCAGTCGGAATCTTCCAGCTGACGCGCCGGATCGTAACGGTGGTCTTCCAGGTAATTGGCCGGCGACTGGAATGCACTGTCGTCGTCGGCTTCGGCAGCCGGGTCAAACGCCATGTCGTGGCCGGTCAAACGGCTTTCCATCTCGCGCACTTCACGCGGCTCAACGCCCAGGCTTTCAGCGACGCGATGCACTTCCTCGTTATTCAACCAGGCCAGACGCTTTTTCTGGCTGCGCAGGTTGAAGAACAGCTTGCGCTGCGCCTTGGTGGTCGCGACCTTGACGATGCGCCAGTTGCGCAGGATGAACTCGTGAATCTCGGCCTTAATCCAGTGCACTGCAAAGGACACCAGACGTACACCCATTTCCGGGTTGAAACGTTTCACGGCCTTCATCAGGCCGACGTTGCCTTCCTGGATCAGGTCAGCCTGAGCCAGGCCGTAACCGGAATAACTGCGCGCGATGTGCACGACAAAACGCAGGTGGGCGAGCACCATCTGCCGAGCCGCCCCCAGATCCTGCTCATAATAGAGACTCTCGGCCAGTTCACGCTCCTGCTCAGGCGTCAGCAATGGAATGCTGTTGACCGTGTGCACATAGGCTTCCAGGTTTGCACCGGGAACCAAGGCATAAACAGGCTGCAAAGAATTGGTCATACGAAAAAACCTCCGACACATGACTCGTGCAGTTCAGCACTGCGAAATTGACCGGAAACCGCTAAACAAGTTCCCTTAGCTGAAAAGTCAATAGATGAAACAATATTTACGCTACAAAAATTAACCGAACATTAAACGCTTAACGAGGCGCCAGCTCTCTCAAATGGCGTGCCACTGCAATCCACGCACCGATATAACCCAACAACACCGCCCCTAGCAAGAGCGATAGACCATCGGCCATCGGCACACCCGCCAGGGAGAAATTGCTGCCATACAGCCCAGCCAAGCGGACCACTGCCTCGTTGAGCCAGTCCAGCCCGAAAGCCAAGACCCCCCAGGATAGAATCCCGGCACCGAATCCATACAGCGCGCCCATATAGAGAAAGGGCCTGCGTACGTAGCTGTCTGTGCCGCCTACCAGTTTGATGACCTCGATCTCGGTGCGACGGTTCTCGATGTGCAGACGAATGGTATTGCCGATAACGAGCAACAAAGCGCCCACCAGCAGCACCGTCAGACCGAACACAAACCGATCGCCGAGCTTGAGAATGGCCGCCAGACGCTCGACCCAGACCAGGTCCAGCTGAGCCTGCTGCACCTTGGGTAGCGCAGCCAGACGCGTACGTAATGCTTCCAGCGCGGCTTTGTCAACTTCCTGTGGCGTGACCAGCACCACACCCGGCAGCGGATTTTCCGGTAACTCCTTGAGTGCCTCGCCCAAGCCGGACTGCTGCTGGAACTCGTTCAGCGCCTGATCGCGGCTGATGTACTCAGCTTCGGCGACGCCGGGCATTGCCTTGATCTGCGTAACCAGTCCTTCCCCTTCGGTTGCGGAAGCATCCAGTTGCAAATAAAGCGAAATCTGCGCAGCGCGCTGCCACGATCCGCCCAGGCGTTCGACGTTGCTCAGCAACAGCGACAGCCCCATTGGCAGACTCAAGGCAATGGCCATCACCAGACAGGTGAAAAAGCTACCGATCGGTTGTCTGCCAAGACGGCGCAGGCTGTCCAGCATGCTGGAGCGATGCGCCTCGATCCAGGCGTTGAACAGCATGCCAAAGCCTGGGCCGTCGTCATCGTCGTGTTTTCTTTTCTTTTGCGGGCCGGGCTCGGAGGCTTTGGGCGCCACGCGTTCGGAAACCTTGGGGCTACGCGTGGCACTCATACGCCAGCCTCCCCGTCGCCAATCAATCGGCCGCGTTGCAGGGTCAGCATGCGGTGGCGCATGCGGGCGATCAGCGCCAGGTCGTGACTGGCAATCAGCACGCTGGTGCCCAGGCGATTGATGTCTTCGAATACGCCCATGATTTCCGCAGCCAGGCGTGGATCGAGGTTACCGGTCGGCTCGTCCGCCAGCAGCAAGGCCGGGCGGTGGACGATGGCGCGGGCGATGCCGACGCGCTGCTGCTGGCCTGTGGACAGGTCGCCTGGGTAAAGCTCGGCCTTGTCCGACAGGGCCACGCGCTCAAGCGCTGAATCGACGCGCTTGGTCACTTCGGTCTTGGACAGGCCAAGAATCTGCAAAGGCAAGGCGACGTTGTTGAATACGGTGCGATCAAACAGCAACTGGTGGTTCTGGAACACCA
Source organism: Pseudomonas sp. NPDC087358 (assembly GCF_044900785.1). Taxonomy (NCBI): domain Bacteria; kingdom Pseudomonadati; phylum Pseudomonadota; class Gammaproteobacteria; order Pseudomonadales; family Pseudomonadaceae; genus Pseudomonas; species Pseudomonas sp. NPDC087358. Next base: position 13,904 of record NZ_JBJDOA010000009.1, on the reverse strand, counting down.
CGCCGATCTGCCGACGCAAGAAGGGGATCTGTGCAGTGCTGATTTGCCCCAGATCCTGCCCGGCCAGCAGCAGCTTGCCGGTGGTTGGTCGCTCCATGGCCAGCAGCAGACGCAGCAAGGTACTTTTACCGGCGCCGGAGTGGCCGGTCACAAACAGAAACTCCCCACGACGCACTCGAAAGCTCAGCTCATGCAAGCCGACGTGTCCGTTCGGATAGCGTTTACCGACCTGTTCGAAACGAATCATGTGCGCTCCCGCTCGGCGAAAAGAGCCTGAACGAAGGATTCAGCCTCGAAAGTCCGCAAATCGTCGATGCCTTCACCGACCCCAACGTAACGAATGGGCAGCCCGAACTGCTTGGCCAGGGCGAAGATCACACCGCCTTTGGCCGTACCGTCGAGTTTGGTCAGGGCCAGGCCGGTCAGAGTCACGGTCTGGTGGAACTGCTTGGCCTGATTGATGGCGTTCTGACCGGTTCCGGCATCGAGCACCAGCAATACTTCGTGCGGAGCCGCTTCATCAAGCTTGCCCATGACCCGGCGAACCTTCTTCAGCTCTTCCATCAGGTTGTCTTTGGTGTGCAGGCGACCGGCCGTATCGGCGATCAACACATCTATGCCACGGGCCTTGGCGGCCTGCACGGCATCGAAAATCACGGAAGCGGAATCCGCTCCGGTGTGCTGGGCGATCACCGGAATCTTGTTGCGCTCGCCCCAGACCTGCAATTGCTCGACCGCCGCGGCGCGGAAGGTATCACCCGCCGCCAGCATGACTTTCTTGCCTTCGAGCTGAAGTTTTTTCGCCAGCTTGCCGATGGTCGTGGTCTTGCCGGCGCCGTTGACGCCTACCACCAGAATCACGAACGGCTTGTGTTCGGACCCTATCACCAGCGGCGCTTCCACCGGCTTGAGCATGTCGGTCAGCTCGTTTTGCAGCGACTTGTACAACGCGTCGCTGTCGGTGAGCTGCTTGCGCGCCACTTTCTGCGTCAGGTTACGCACGATCAGAGAAGTTGCCTCGACGCCGACGTCTGCAGTGAGCAAACGGGTTTCCAGCTCATCGAGCATATCGTCATCGATGGCTTTCTTGCCCAGAAACAGACTGGCCATGCCCTCGCCCAGGCTTGCACTGGTCTTGGACAGGCCTTGTTTGAGGCGGGCGAAGAAGCCGGGTTGTCTGGCTTCGGTCGATTGCGTTTCTGCCACGGGGGCCACGGCAACTGCCGGTGCCTGCTCGACAGCTACGACTGCAGGCGCTGCAGCTGGCACAACCTGGGGCTCGGCCGGAACAACCAGCGCAGCCACTACAGGCGGCGCGGGCGCCGGGGCGGGTTGCGCCAGGGCAGGCAGATCGTCACCGGCAACTGGATCCGGCAGCGCAACCGGGATCGGTTCGATCGTCGGCGGCAGTTCTGCTGAAGGGGTATCGATCACTTCGGGCTGAACGGGCGGCTGCGACGAGACGACTTCCGTTTGCACCTGAGCGGCGGTGTAGGTCGGGATCTGTGGCGTTACGTGCGGCTCACTTTCGTCGGTCAGGGCAACAGGCTCTTCGGCGACGGGCAGTTTCAGCCACGGCTCGGCGTCTGGCTCGGCAATCGGTGCGGGCTCATGAACCGGGATGGCTTCCGGTTCCGGCTCGACAGGTATTGCCGGGACGATCTGCGGCGCAGCGACGACCGGCGTCTGTTCGACAGCGGGTTCGGGCGCTGGGGTCAGTTCTTTGGGCTGCTCGGCGACGGTTTCCTGCGGTTTCTTGCGCAGCCATCCGAACAGGCCTTTCTTCTCGCCAGCCGCGGCTGGGGTCTTCTTGTCGTCGTTGGAACCAAACATGGAGGACGGCTATCTCAAGGTAGCGACGCGCCGGAGCGGCGCCTCTGAAAAATTCTGTATGCGAAACAGACTGCTTTTATGTCCGCTTGTTCATAGTCTGCCCAGACCACAGTGCTCGAATGAGATGCTGGACCCCCTGACAATTGTCATCCAGGCCATTTCTTACGAGGTGTGTTTACGCCTCTGGCATCTTAGCCATGGTCGGCAAGCAAACTGGTCGCTATCCTATGGCGTGTCATCACATATTTCCACCGCCGCGTTGCCGCCTGAAAGCGCGCCAGGCAAGGCGCAGGCCGCAGGGAATGTGCGTTTCCTTGCCAAGGCCTGCAACGCAACATGGCGCGTTTTCAGGCGCCAACCCGGAGGGCCGGGCCTGAGATTAAGCAGGGCGGCGGTGAAAATATGTGATGATACGCCCTAACCCCCGCGCCCGCCGACGCTAAGTTCAAGCAGGCCGCCTCGAAGGTTCGAATTACCAATGAATGCTATTGCCCGCCGTGCCGCAGGCCTTCTGCTCGGCACATTGTGTTTGCCCCTTGCAGCCATCGCCGCCGATCCTCAACCCACTTCCGAATTCATCCTGGACAACGGCCTCAAGGTTGTCGTGCGCGAGGACCATCGCGCGCCGGTCGTGGTTTCCCAGGTCTGGTACAAAGTCGGCTCCAGCTACGAGACACCTGGTCAGACAGGGCTTTCCCATGCGCTGGAACACATGATGTTCAAGGGCAGTTCCAAGGCTGGCCCGGGTGAAGCATCGCTGATCCTGCGTGATCTGGGCGCTGAAGAGAACGCCTTCACCAGCGACGATTACACCGCTTATTACCAGGTGCTGGCCCGCGACCGCCTCGGTGTGGCCTTCGAGCTGGAAGCCGACCGCATGGCCAGCCTGCGCCTGCCGCCGGAGGAGTTCGCCCGCGAGATCGAGGTCATCAAGGAGGAGCGCCGCCTGCGCACCGACGACAAGCCCAACGCCAAGGCTTACGAGCGTTTCAAGGCCATTGCCTACCCCGCCAGCGGCTATCACACACCTACGATCGGCTGGATGGCCGATCTGGACCGCATGAAGGTCCAGGAACTGCGTCACTGGTATGAATCCTGGTACGTGCCGAACAACGCCACGCTGGTCGTGGTAGGCGACGTCAAGCCCGACGAAGTGAAGGCCCTGGCCGAACGGTTCTTCGGGCCGGTCCCGCGCCGCGACATTCCACCGTCCAAGAAACCGCTGGAGCTGCCTGAACCCGGCTTGCGCCAGATCACCGTGCATGTCGCCACCCAGATGCCGAGCCTGATGTACGGCTTCAACGTACCGAGTCTGGCGACCACCACTGATGCGCAATCGGTGAACGCCCTGCGCCTGATCTCTGCATTGCTTGATGGCGGCTACAGCGCACGCATCCCGGCACGCCTGGAGCGCGGCGAAGAGCTGGTCACTGGCGCATCCTCGGATTACGACGCCTATACCCGCGGCGACAGCCTGTTCACCATCAGTGCCACGCCCAATCAGCAGAAGAAAAAAACCCTGGCCGACACCGAAGCCGGTATCTGGCGCCTGCTCGACGAGCTGAAAAACAAGCCGCCAACCAAGGAAGAGCTTGAGCGGGTCCGCGCTCAGGTCATCGCCGGGCTGGTCTACGAGCGCGACTCCATCACCAGTCAGGCCAGCACTATCGGTCAACTGGAAACCGTCGGCCTTTCCTGGAGGTTGATCGATCAGGAACTGGCCGCTCTGCAAAGCGTGACCCCCGAAGATATCCAGAAAGCCGCACGCACCTACTTCACCCGCGACCGCCTCGCCGTTGCGCACGTTCTGCCAGAGGAGAAAGCCCATGAGTAAGCGCAACGAGACACGCTTTGCGCGAACGCGGGCCCACTCGCTGGTACTGGCCACAGCCCTGGGCCTGTTCAGCGCCGCCTCAGCCATGGCCGAGACGCCTGCCGAGCCCCCCAAGGCCATCGACAAGGCAGCCACCACACTGGAGTCACTCAAGGAACTCGACGGCAAGGCGCCAGCCCGACGGGCCCTGAACATTCAGTCGTGGAATACCGCCGAGGGCGCTCGGGTCCTGTTTGTCGAGGCCCACGAGCTGCCGATGTTCGACCTGCGCCTGCTGTTCGCCGCAGGTAGCAGCCAGGACGGCGCTACGCCGGGCATCGCGCTGATCACCAACGCCATGCTCAATGAAGGCATCAAAGGCAAGGACGTCAGCGCGATCGCCGAAGGCTTCGAAGGCTTGGGCGCGGACTTCGGCAATGGCTCCTACCGCGACATGGCAATCGCTTCGCTGCGCAGCCTGAGTGCCGCAGACAAACGCGAGCCGGCCCTCAAGCTGTTCTCGGAAGTGGTCGGCAAACCGACCTTTCCTGCCAGTTCGCTGGCGCGCACCAAGAACCAGCTGATGGCCAGCTTCGAATACCAGAAGCAGAACCCCGGCAAGCTGGCCGGCGATGAGCTGTTCAAGCGCTTGTACGGTGATCACCCTTACGCCCACCCGAGCATGGGCACGGCCAACAGCATCACGCCGATTACCCTGGCCCAGCTCAAAGCGTTCCACGCCAAAGCCTACGCGGCCGGCAACGCAGTCATAGCGCTGGTCGGCGATCTGTCCCGTGCCGAGGCAGAGGCCGTGGCGGCCCAGGTATCGGCCTCGCTACCCAAAGGGCCGGCGCTGGCCAAGACCATCGCGCCAACCGAACCCAAGCCTGGGGAAACCCATATCGAGTTCCCGTCCAAGCAGACTCACCTGATGCTGGCCGAACTGGGCATCGACCGCGCTGACCCGGACTACGCCGCGTTGTCGCTGGGCAACTCGATTCTGGGCGGCGGCGGCTTCGGTAGCCGGCTGATGACCGAAGTGCGCGAGAAACGCGGCCTGACCTACGGTGTGTCCTCGGGTTTTACCCCGATGCAAGCGCAAGGGCCCTTCATGATCAGTCTGCAGACCCGCGCAGAACTCAGCGAAAACACGCTCAAGCTGGTCAAGGACATCACTCGCGACTTCCTCGCCAACGGCCCGACCCAGAAAGAGCTTGACGACGCCAAGCGCGAGCTGGCCGGCAGTTTCCCGCTGTCCACCGCCAGCAACTCGGCGATCGTTGGCCAACTGGGCGCCATTGGCTTCTATAATCTGCCTTTGACCTACCTCGAAGACTTCATGACGCAGTCCCAGAGCATCACCGTGCCGCAGATCAAGGCCGTGATGAACAAGCATCTGGACGCCGACAAGCTGGTCATCGTGACCGCAGGTCCTACCGTCGCGCAGAAGCCTCTGCCGCCACCTACTGATAAACCCGCCGAGCGACCGCTCGGTGTTCCGGAGCACTAATGACCTCGACTTCCAAGCCGCCGCGTATTCACAAAGGGCACAAAATCCACACGGGCCTGGGCCAATTGCGGATTATCGGCGGCCAATGGCGCAGTCGGCGTCTGAGCTTCCCGGATGCCCCGGGCCTGCGTCCGACACCGGACCGGGTTCGGGAAACCCTGTTCAACTGGCTCGCACCCTATATCGAAGGCGCCCGCGTGCTCGATCCGTTTGCCGGTAGCGGCGCGTTGTATCTGGAGGCGTTATCGCGAGGCGCCAGCCTTGGCCTGGCGCTGGACACCAACTCCGCCGCCATCTCCAACCTGCGCGAGCATCTGGGCACGCTGCGCTGCACGGTGGGCAAGACCGTCAGCAGCGATGCATTGCGCTATCTGGAGACCCAGCCTGCGGAACAATTCGACGTGGTCTTCCTTGACCCGCCGTTCCACCAGAACCTGCTGGCTCCGGCCTGCACCCTGCTGGAAGAACGCCAATGGCTGGCCGACGACGCCTGGATCTATACCGAAAGCGAAACCGCGCCATCCACCCTCGGCATGCCAGGCAACTGGCGTCTGCATCGCGAGAAAAAAGCCGGCCAGGTGTATTACGCGCTGTGGGAACGCAGTGTTACCGCTGGCTGAAAGTCGCCCGTTCGTTCCGGCGACTGGCCTGGGCAACCCGCACCTGCAAACGCTGTGGGGGCCGCTGTGGCGCAGGACCATTCATCTGGAGCGCCGCCGCGAACGGATCTGGCTCGAAGATGGCGACTTTCTCGACATGGACTGGCACGGGCCCCACGACGCCAAGGTCCCCGTGGTGCTGGTACTGCACGGGCTGACCGGCTCTTCCAACTCGCCCTACGTCGTCGGTCTGCAGCAAGCGATGGAGAAGCGCGGCTGGGCCAGCGCAGCCCTGAACTGGCGAGGCTGCTCGGGCGAGCCGAACCTGTTGCCGCGCAGCTATCACTCAGGGGCCAGTGAAGACCTCGCCGCCGTGATCGCTCATCTGCGGGCAGCCCGCCCCTTGGCGCCGCTGTACGCAGTCGGTTATTCGCTGGGCGGCAACATTCTGCTCAAGCATCTGGGCGAGTCAGGACTGGACAGCCAACTGCAAGGCGCGGCTGCGGTGTCGGTGCCGTTCCGCCTGGACGAATGCGCCGACCGTATCGGCCAGGGCTTCTCCAAGGTCTATCAGCGGCACTTCATGCGCGAGATGGTCGGATACATCAAGGACAAGCAACGGCGTTTTCAGCATGAAGGCCTGAGCGAAGGGCTCGCAGAACTTGCAGCATTGGGTTCGCTGGAGAACATGCGCACGTTCTGGGAGTTCGATGGCCGGGTGACGGCGCCGCTCAACGGTTTTGTCGACGCACACGATTACTACCGGCGGGCCTCGAGCCGCTATTTCCTGGGCGCCATCCGCACGCCAACGTTGCTGGTGCAGTCGCTGGACGACCCGTTCGTGTTCAAACACAGCCTGCCCGATGCCAGCGAACTGTCCGCCAGCACCGAGTTCGATCTGCAGAATCATGGCGGGCATGTAGGATTTGTCGATGGCACCCTGAGAACACCGACCTATTATCTGGAGCGGCGGATTCCGCAGTGGTTGGTGGATGTGCACGGGGCGCCGCTGAATCCGTAGCGCTCAGCCGATCGATTGCCCAACCCATACCTGTAGCAGCACGGCTTGCCGGCGATAGCGGTCTCAAGGACGTCACCGCAGGCAAGCCGTGCTGCTACAGATGCTCGGCGCAGGAGAGATCTTCATCACTTCGACCCTTATCGCATTCTTGTATTTCCACCCTGCAAGATCGTTCAAGACAGTCTTCAAACTGCGGCTTACCATTCGGGACATAAGGAGAAACCCATGTCCCGCAATCAACTTTATGTCCGCGGCCTTCGCGACAGTGTGCCCATGCTGGTCGGTATCGCGCCGTTCGGCATCATCTTCGGAACCCTGGCCGGCGTCGGCGGCTTGTCGCTGTGGCAAGCGGTCGGCATGTCGCTGTTCGTCTACGCAGGGTCCGCGCAGTTCATCGTGGTCAGTCTGATGGGCGCCGGAGCCAGTGCTGTGGTGATTCTGCTGACCACCTTCATCGTCAATCTTCGCCATGTGCTGTACAGCGCAACCTTGCAGCCACAGGTTCATGGCCTGCCGCAACGCTGGCGGCTGCTACTGGCGTTCTGGCTGACCGACGAGACCTTCGCGGTGGTGCAACGCTATTACCTGGTACACGGTCGTACGCCGTTGGCGCATTGGTACTGGCTTGGCGTGACCAGCGCGCTGTATGCCTGCTGGGTCGGCAGTTCACTGGTGGGTGTGCTGTTTGGTCAGGCGGTGCCGGATATGGCCAGCTGGGGTCTGGAGTTCGCGATGCTGGCGACCTTCATCGGCATTGTCGTGCCGCTGCTGCGCAATCAGCCACAGATAGCAGCGGCGCTGGCCGCGGGTGCAGTGGCGTTGATGACCTGGTCGTTGCCCTACAAGCTGGGCCTGATGGCCGCTGCCTTCAGTGGAATAGCCGTCGGCGTCTTGCTGGAACGCCGGCAAGCCTCCGACCATCAGGATGCCTCCGGCACGCAGGTGCGGTCATGAGCTACTGGTGGCTGATTCTGGGCATGACGGCGATCACCTTCCTGATGCGTTACAGCCTTTTTGCCTGGCCGAACCTGCGTTTTCCGCCTGTCGTGCGTCAAGGTCTGCATTACGTGCCAACGGCCGTACTCACCGCCATCGTGGTACCCGGGATGCTGCTGCCTGACGGCGAGCACTGGCAATTGTCACTGGACAACGCGTATCTGCTGGCCGGTGTGGCGGCCATCGGCATCGCAGCACTGAGTCGCAATCTGCTGGCGACCATTGGTGGCGGGTTGGTGGTGTTCTTCATGTTGCGCTGGGCGATGGGGCAGATATAACGGACGAGGTCGCCTCTCTGTAGCGCCCGGCTTGGCGGCGGTGACGATACCCAGACCGCTACCGCCAGGAAACCGGGCCGCTACAGGGCGACGGAATCTGCAAGTGCACGCCAGCCGTCACCCGATCACCGAGCCAGGCAATCACTCCCCTGTCGCAACCCCACGCTTGGGATCATTGATCCATTCACTCCACGACCCTGCGTACAGCCCGGCCAACGGGTACCCGGCCAGACACAGCGCGAACAGGTTGTGGCACGCGGTGACGCCAGAGCCACAATAGGCGACCAGTTGCTCCGGTGCGCGCCCCTGGAGGGTTTCGGCGAATCGCTGCTTGAGTTGCTCGGCTGGCAGGAAGCGTCCGTCTGGCCCCAGGTTGTCAGTGAACGCCGCACACTGGGCGCCCGGGATATGCCCCGCGACCGGATCGATCGGCTCGACCTCACCCCGAAAACGCGCGGGTGCCCGAGCATCGATCAGGGTCATTTCCGGCTGGCCCAGCCGGCTCTGCAATTCAACGGCGGTCAACACCAGCCTGTCATCGGGCTGTCCCTGGAATGAACCCTGATGATGATCCGGCGGATCCAGGCTCAACGGCTGACCGGCCGCGTGCCAGGCTTTCAGTCCACCGTCCAGGACATACATACCCTCGCGCTTGCCCAGCCAGGCCAGCAACCACCAGGCCCGCGCAGCATAGGCGCCGGGGCCGTCGTCATAGAGCACGACCTCACTGTCGTTATTCACCCCCCAGAAACGCAGACGCTCGACCAGCGTTTGCGGGTCGGGCAGTGGATGGCGCCCTGTCACTCCCTTGCTGATGGGGCCGCTAAGATCATTGAGCAGATCCGCGTAGGACGACCCCTCGATGTGACCTTCGGCATAGCTGCGCTGACCGTAGTCCAGGTCATCGAGTGACGAACGACAATCCAGAATCACCAGCCCGGTATTTTTTTGCCGTTCGGCCAGTTGTTGAGGGCTGATCAATTGCGCGATGGACATGACAGGCTCCTGCAGGCAGTGGAAGTGGCTATAGCACCAAGACAATTTATTTGAACGACAGGAGGCGATTCATTCTGCGTCCTCCAGTGCCTGATTCAACGGCACGTAAAATTCTGCGCACAACGCGTGTACCGCTTCGCGCGCCTGAGGCGTGACGAACCCCAGTTCCAGCATCAGCACCTGATACACGCCACGGCGGATGGCATTTTCATTCAGCCGCGTAGCGTTTTCCCGCGTGGTGCAGAGGAACCGCACCCAGGACGTCAGAATGATCCAGGCGTTGAGCGTCAACGACTCGATCTGCACCTGATCCATGTCCAGAATCCCGGCCTCGACAAAGCCGCCGTAAATGGTCATGGCCTTGATCAGGCAATGCTGGGAAAAACGCCTGTAGCGCTCTGCCAGTTCCGGGTCGGCATCAAGCAGGTGTTCAAGGTCGCGATGCAGAAAACGATAGCGCCACATGCCGTCGAGAATCGCCATCAGATAATGGCGCTTGTCTTCCACCCCGGGCAGACGCCCCTTTGGCGGGTGCAGAAAGCTGTCGACCAGCGCTTCGTATTCGCTGAACAGCTCGGCGATGATCGCCTGCTTGTTGGGGAAGTGGTAATACAGATTGCCGGGCGAAATCTCCATGTGCGCAGCAATATGGTTGGTGCTGACGCTGCGCTCGCCCTGCTGATTGAACAGCTCAAGGCTGCTCTGCACGATGCGTTCACGGGTATTGATGCGAAGAGGTTTTATGCGCGGCGCCATGCTCAGCTCGAACGTTGAGACGTAACAGTCATGTGCTGGATCTTAACGCAAGCATCGCGGCTCGGGGCAATCCATGCGTGGCATTTGACTTTATAGAGTAATCACTCTAAAACCACTCTATAACTTCAAGAAGGAACAGCAGCGATGCCTGTCGAATCCGTGCGTTTTTCCCTGCCTGATGATGGCCCGGTCCTGGGGGACGACCTTGAGCGACTTTTCGACAGGCAGCGCAGAGCCTTCGCAGCAAATCCAATGCCCGCCGCAGAGCAACGCCGGCAATGGCTCGACGCTCTGCGCCAGCTGCTCAGCGAAGAGCGCCAGACGCTGATCGAGGCCATCAGCGCCGACTTCAGCCACCGCAGCGCCGACGAGACACTGCTCGCCGAGCTGATGCCCAGCCTGCACAACATTCATTACGCACGTCGCCACCTGAAAAAGTGGATGCGCGCTTCTCGGCGCAGCGTGGGCATGGCGTTTCAACCGGCCTCGGCGAAGGTCGTTTACCAGCCCGTAGGCGTGGTGGGTGTGATCGTGCCGTGGAACTACCCGCTGTATCTGGCGATCGGTCCGTTGGTCGGCGCCCTGGCGGCGGGCAACCGGGTGATGCTCAAACTCAGTGAGTCGACGCCCGCTACCGGCCACCTGCTCAAAACGCTGTTCGCCAGAATCTTTCCCGAGGATCTGGTCGCCGTGGTCCTGGGCGAAGCGGAGGTCGGCATGGCCTTCTCCCGGCTGGCGTTTGATCATCTGTTGTTCACTGGCGCCACCAGTGTCGGCCGGCATGTGATGCGCGCAGCGGCCGAGAATCTGACGCCGGTAACGCTGGAGCTTGGGGGAAAATCTCCGGCTATCGTCGCCCAGGACGTGCCCATCGGGGACGCCGCCGAACGCATCGCCTTTGGCAAGACGCTCAACGCCGGACAAACCTGCGTGGCGCCGGATTACGTACTGGTGCCCCAGGATCGCGTTACTGATTTCGTAGAAGCCTACAGGCAGGCGGTGACTCGATTTTATCCGACCCTGACCGACAACCCGGACTACACCGCAATCATCAACCCACGGCATGTCGCGCGATTGAACAGCTATGTGGCTGATGCAACCAGTAAAGGCGCGCGCGTCATCCCGCTGTTCGAGCATGGTCAGGGGCGGCGCATGCCCTTCAGCCTGGTGCTGGATGTCAGCGACGACATGCTGGTCATGCAGGACGAAATCTTTGGCCCGCTGCTGCCCATCGTGCCCTATGAGCGGATCGAGCAGGCGTTGGACTACATCAACCAACGACCTCGTCCCTTGGCGCTTTATTACTTTGGCTACAGCAAGGCCGAGCAACAGCGGGTGCTTGAGCAGACACATTCCGGCGGTGTCTGTCTGAACGACACGCTGCTGCATGTCGCCCAGGATGACTTGCCCTTCGGCGGCAGCGGCGCATCGGGTATGGGTCACTACCACGGTCATGAAGGTTTCCTGACGTTCAGCAAGGCCAAGGGTGTGTTCATCAAGCAGCGTTTCAATGCAGCGCGGTTGATCTATCCACCTTATGGCAAAGCGATTCAGAAGCTGATTTACAAACTCTTTGTCCGCTAAGCCCCGCCTTTAGCACGGCTTGTCGGCGGCAGGATCTGAAGGACGCCATCACCGGCAAGCCTGACTGCTACGGATGCACGCTGGAACAGGTGAACATGATCGAAGAACTTCCCCACCACTGCGGCCCTTCGCGACGTGCCGTGCTCAAGCTGGGCGTCGGCGCGACTGCGTTCCTCGCGACCACGGGACTGACGGCAAGCCTCAGCGGATGCTCCAGCAGTACTGCCGCGCCCGGCTTTGCCGTGTTGCGCGCCAGCGACCAGCCATTTTTGCGGGCAGTGATCCCGGTCATGCTCGAAGGCGCGCTGGCTGGGGTGTCGCTGCAAACGGCTGTCGAGCAGACCTTGCGCAGCCTGGATGCCGGCCTGTCCCGACTGTCGCCGCAGATGCTCAAGCTGACTCAGCAGCTGTTCGACGTGCTGGGGATGGCAATCACACGCGGACCGCTGACCGGTATCTGGGGTAGCTGGCAGAGCGCCGCTGCGGAGCAGATAAGGCACTTCCTCGTGCGCTGGGAAAACAGCTCGCTTGACCTGCTGCGCCAGGGTCACAGCTCACTCTTGCAGCTGGTGCTCATGGCTTGGTACGCCCGCCCCGAATCGTGGGTGCATTGCGGCTATCCCGGCCCGCCAACGATCTGATTGAAGCAAAACAATAAAACATCGAGGTGGTATGCCTGTTCCCGACACGTTCCACGAGGGTATCGCCCGCGGCTGGAAAACCCTTGATGGCTCGCGCCTTGAGCAGGACCTGACGCTTGAGGCCGACGTCGTCATCATCGGCAGCGGCGCAGGCGGTGGCACCAGTGCCGAGATTCTCAGCGCCGCCGGGCTCAAGGTGCTGATTATCGAAGAGGGTCCGCTCAAGACCAGCTCCGACTTCAAACTGCTGGAAGATCAAGCCTATTCGACGCTCTATCAGGAAGGCATCGGGCGCATGAGCAAGGATGGGGCGATCACCATCCTGCAAGGCCGCGCAGTGGGTGGCAGCACCCTGATCAACTGGACCTCAAGCTTTCGCACGCCTGACCAGACCCTCGATCACTGGGCCACCGAGCATGCCGTCAAAGGTCATGGCCCCGCCGACATGGCGCCATGGTTCGAGCGAATGGAGCAGCGACTGGGCGTTGCGCCCTGGATCATGCCACCTAACGCCAACAACGACGTCATCCGTCAAGGTTGCGAAAAGCTCGGCTACAGCTGGCATACGATTGCGCGCAATGTGCGGGGCTGCTGGAACCTGGGTTATTGCGGGCTTGGCTGTGCAACAAACGCCAAGCAGTCGATGTTGGTGACGACGATTCCAGCGACGCTGGAAAAGGGTGGAGAGCTGCTCTATCTGGCCCGCGCCGAGCGCTTGATCATCCAGAACGGCACTGTGCTGGGCGTGGAATGCCTGGCCATGGATGACCGCTGCGTAGCACCGACCGGGCGCAGGATCACGGTCAGGGCCCGCCATACGGTGCTCGCGGGCGGCGGCATCAACAGCCCTGGCCTGCTGATGCGCTCTGGGGTTCCCGATCCCCATGGGCGACTGGGCAAGCGCACGTTTCTGCACCTGGTGGCGTTTTCTGCCGGGCTGTTCGACCAGGTGATCAACCCGTTCTACGGAGCGCCACAGTCGATCTATTCCGACCATTTCCAGTGGCGCGACGGCGTCACTGGGCCCATGGCGTACAAACTTGAAGTGCCACCCTTGCAGCCGGCGCTGGCCAGTACGTTACTGGGCGATTACGGCACCAGGAACGCCGAGCGCATGGCGCAACTGCCCCACACCCACATGATGCTGGCACTGCTGCGCGACGGGTTTCATCCCGACAGCGTTGGCGGCACCGTGCAGCTGCGCGGCGACGACACGCCGGTGCTGGACTACCAGGTCTCGGCCTATGCCTGGGACGGCGTGCGGCGCGCTCTGCACAGCATGGCCGAGATCCAGTTTGCCGGCGGCGCGAGGGCGGTGCTGCCGCTTCACGGTGACGCCGACTACGTGAAGACCGCCGCGCAGGCTCGCACCCTGATCGATAGCCTGCCCCTGGAAATCTTCCGCACACGCCTGGGCAGCGCTCATGTCATGGGTGGCTGCGCCATGGGTGAGGATGCGCGGCACGCGGTGGTCGACAGTCTGGGTCGGCATCACCAGTTGCAGGGTCTTTCGATTCATGACGGCTCGCTGTTCCCCACCAGCATCGGCGCCAACCCGCAGCTTTCGGTCTATGGGCTGACGGCCAAGCTGGCGACGGCGCTGGTGGAGCGGCTCAAGCCAGCATGAGATAACGGCAAATGCTGACGAACCCGTTCCCTCAAGCGCCGCGGACATGTGGCACCTGGCTTGCTGGCGAAAGTCACCTGTCAGTCTACTTTGGTGTCGACTGACAAAGCGCATTCGCCAGCAAGCCGGCTCCACGGCCTGCGGCCAGAATCAAAAGCAGGCGGCGCAACAGGGGTCGATTGCTTCTGCGCGCGGCCGTCAGATGTTCACCCGCTTCTGCCCGGAGGGCGTGGGAGTTGGCTTGCCGACG
>NZ_JBJDOA010000008.1:65664-314726 GCF_044900785.1 Pseudomonas sp. NPDC087358 | reverse complement strand
GGTTTCCCCATGTGAGAGTAGGTCATCGTCAAGATTAAATTCCGAAACCCCATCTGCTCACGCAGATGGGGTTTTGTTTTTGCGCGCGAAAAAGTCACCTGTGGTCCGGTTCGGGAAGCGTTCGGCTCTAATCAGAGATCCGCAGCTCGCCAGGCCGTTCCAAGGAGCGTCGAACCGGTGTCTCCCCAGCAACCGCTATCACCTGCCGCTTTAAAGGAAGGCTCGATGGGCAGCATCTCTACTGAGGGAGCACGCTCATCAGTCATTGAGGACTCAGGGTGTAGTGGTAGTGGACGGCTCCAGTATCGGGATTCACCAGCCAGTAGTCGTCCTGGTCCTTTTTCAGTCGGTAGCATTCGTGGGGGATTTTGACCGACGAAAAACAAATGACCCCGTCTTTGACGACCCAGTGCTCAGTTTCTGGAGGGTTCCCGGACATCTGGAAGATCTCGGTGCCATCGGCGTTGAAACTCAATGAATAAGGACGCCCGGTTGTACCGATGTTATTCAGTTTATGGCCGATCAAGGTGCTGCGGATCTGTTCATCATTCAGCGCCGTGGCAGTAGATGCCACAGGTTTGATGACCGTTCCTCCGGACGACGTACAGCCGCAGATCAATGCGATCAGCGGTAGATACGCCCAATTCCTCTGTTTCATGGCTGCATTTCCTCTCATATCGCCCTCGCTGAGCCTAGATCTGCCTTGTGAAGACGGCAAGAAAGGGCTGCCGGTTGGTTTTCTGATAACGGCGGGCATCAAGTCAGTCCGGATAAACCAGGGGCACGCCGGCGACATCATTGCGATGTGCCGGGCCTCTCCTATACTCCGCCCCCTCTCTTCTGGTAATTGGTCGTCGGGAGTTCCTCGGCACCGATAAGAAAAAAACCAGAGGAGTCTCGCATGTTGCTCGTGCAGCGGTCTTTCAAGTACGAAGGCGATCCGGATGCTGTCCCGTCCGGGCCGCTGGCGATGATATTTCAGCTGCCGATTTTCAGTTATTCGCCCGGTGCGGGGCGACAAGGTATCCAGCGGCTGCAAACCGGAACGTCGAGGCAGCAACAAAGCATCCATCTCAAGGACAGCAGCTACGAAGTCAGTGTTGCGTCCACAGGGCTGACAGGCATCGATGCCCAGCTGTCGAGCTTTCAACGATTCACTGACGCCGTGATGAAGCAGGGCGAGACGGCTGTGCATCAGCTCGCCTTTCCCATTTACCTGCAGCTCAATCTCAACCAGCTGGACATACCCTATAGCAAGCCTCTTTCGGCGCTGTACCTGATTAAAGGGACAAACGCCGACGGGCAACGCGATGGCCTGGCGCCAGACAGCATTTTCCTGGTCAACCAGCAACGTTACGACGAAGCGCTCCCACAGTTCGCACAAATCACCGGGCACAGCGCCACGACCAGTCTGCTGCAGTTTCTGAAAACATTGATCGAGGTAAACGACCTGTCACCCAAGGGACCGCCCGGCCCCGAAACCGTCATCAACGATCGTCTGTCTGGCATCGTCAATCGCTTGCATCTGGAGAACGTCGACGACTTCGCCGGATTTCTGAAGCGCTACTTCTTTGCCCTGTTCGATTTCGACATCGTGGTGGATGCGCTGGTCTGGATCGACATTGCCGGTCACTTGCACGTTACAACCGCTGACGGCAGCGCGATCAGCAAGCCAGATCTGTATTTCTACGCCATCGACGCGCAATACGGCACGCTCGATGCCGCAGGCAATACTTCCTTTCACTCAATCGCCTATGACTGGCTGCAGAACCCTGAGTCGCCGGCCGACAACCGCATCGCCTTTTCACTCACCGATCAAAACAAGGTGCTGCAAAACAGCGTTAACGGCTCAATCGCGGTGCGTGTGCGCGGATTTGATGGTGCCGAACTGTGGCGCAGACAATTCGCCGCCGACGACCCTCAGCTCAAGGATCTGCAAGTTGAAGTGGCAGCGTACAGCCCAGCGGTGCTGGTCACTGACCCCGCCGATCTTCCGGCCGAGGGCAAGCGGCTGCGTGGCAAGTTGGTCGGCTTGACCAAGGTCTGCCCGTTCAAGGATGCGACCGTACTGATCCAGGCCAAGGCTGCGGCGCAAGACCTCTGGCGCGTGGTGGGTCAGGCGACGGCCGACAGCAACGGCAACTTTTCCATGGCGTATCCCTATGGCGCTTATGTAGCGGCGCAGGCGCTCATCTCACTGACACCGGACAGCCCAGCCGATATTCCGGTTGACCCGAGCGCAGCTGATGAAACCATTGCCGACGACTTTCTTTATCTGCTGGTGACTGATCCGGTGTGTGACGAGCCGTCGGCACAGAACAAAGAGGACTGTGACTGCTCGGGCTCGAAGGTGGGTCGCCTGCCCACTCAGGAAGATCTGATCAACTCCGACGAATACATGCAGGACATCGGCGGTGCGTGCATCAATTTATCCACGCCCAACCGCACGCTCAGCGAATACAACTACACCGCCATTGTGCGCACCTCCGATCCGGATGTAGCCAATTACACCCTGACAAAAACGACCCTGACCACCTTGCAGGGCGAGGAGGTGGCGGCGTTCGAGCTGGAAGGCGGAACACAGCAAGTGATCCGCAAGCCGGTCAACCTGGACAATCCGATTCGCTGGCAAGATACGCCGGCCGATTTTGACTACCTGTCGTTCTATCAAGCGGTCAGTGTTGCCACTGGCCACATCTTGCACTACAAGTCGATCTTCAAGGCTGACGGCTATTCGCTGGGCAACCTGCTGTACTCCCTGCCGCTCGCACCGGGGCAGAAGAAACAGATCGCAGTATTCGACTCCAGCCACTCGTTGCAGGCCGCGGAGTCGCAGAATGTCTCCCAGGATGAGCGCCTGGCGGCGGACATTGTGTCCGAACGGGAAATCGCCGATCAGTTGGGCGGGTTTCTGGGTGAGGCCCTGCAGGGGCAGAGTTCAGCCACCACCAGCGGCGTCAGCGCGGGTTTGGGAGTGGCGGCCAACATCGGCGTTGTATCGGGCGCGCTAGGCGTGGCCGGCGGCACTGCCAGCTCCAGCAGTAGCGCATCACAAAACGGCAGCCGCAACACCTCGCAGTTCTTCGCCGAGAAACTGCGCCAGGCGATCATGCAGAACGCCGACAGTTATCGCCAGCTCAATGCCTCGGTGGTGACCACTGTCCAGGAAGGGCAGCAGTACAGTGCCACCACCGAAGTGGTCGCCAACCATAACCACTGTCACTCGCTGACCATGATGTATTTCGAGGTGCTGCGCCACTTTGCGGTGTTCCAGGAATTGGTCGATGTGGAAGAGTGCATCTTCGTTCCGCTGCTGATGACCAACTTCACTATGGAGAACATCCGCAAGTGGTCAGATGTACTGGCGGTCGCGCTGTTGCCGGTTCCATCCAACACCTGGTTGCAGCCCTTCAGCAGACTGAGAGTCCATCCCTTGCTCAGAGGCTTCGATGCCAACGAGCGGATCAGAACCAACTACACCCATGTAGACTTCCCGGCCGCGCGGTATTGCGACGATGCCATCACTGAAGTCAAAGGCAGCTTCAGCGTGCGTGCCGCGCTGCCACGCCCGAAAACCCGCTTCGACCGGATTCTTTCGCTGCCGATCATCCGCAAGACCGTCACCACTCAGGGCGGCGTGGATGTTGAGGGCACCATTCGTGACAACATCAAGTCCAGCGCCATTGCCGCCGCCACCGGTGGGCTGTCGCTGTTGTTCGGCGGCGGGCCTTCGGTCAGCTATCAAACCGAATCCCATGATGTGCTTACGCCGGGGAAAATCTTCGATCTGTTCATGACCCTGGATGAAAACTACGAGTCCGTTTCCCCCGCTCAGTGCATCCGCGTTCATTCCTTTGAGGATCAGAAAATCCTGGTCAACAATGTGCTGACGCCCATCAGTTTTTTTCAGGGCATGGAGGATGACAAGAAGCTGTGGGACGCTTACGCCAATATTCTGGGGATACAAACCCTGGAGTTGCTCAACAAGTTTGCCAACAATGTCATCGCCGACTGGGACCGGATCTTTTACAGCGACATCGCGCCGCAGCTGGTCACCCGCCTGATCAGCCAGTCTACCCTGGTGATCAAACCCTTCAGCTCACTCGACATCACGGCCCTGAACCGCTACTCCGCCAAAGACCAGCTGCTGCGCTATAACTTCCAGGCCAGAAGCACTTCCACCCGTGCGGTGATCAATCAACTCGAACTCAAGTACAGCTTTGGCAGCAGCATCTCGGCCGCCAGCCAGACCACCCTGGGCAACGATCTGACGCTGACGGTGGAAAGCCTTGACGTCACGTACGCAACGCCGCATTACAACGGCCGCATCTTCAGCGGGTATCTGGGCAATGACCTGTTTGACGGTGTCACCCAGGCCACGCCGATGAACTCCGATGAACAGCGCAACCCGCGCAAGGAAGACGTCTTCATCGTCAACAAGCTGACCGAACACCTCAACAGTAACCTTGAGCACTACAACAACCGCTTGTGGACCGGCCTGGACCCGAACCGACGCTATATGCTGCTCGATGGTTTCTCGATCCAGATCTACGACGGCAACGGTATGCCGCTGGTGTTTCGCAGCCTGGCGTCGGTGGTGAAGAACGAACTGATCTGTGTCACCGGCAACTCGCTGGTATTCCCCGTGGCGGCGGGCTACAGAGTCAGCCAGGCGTACATTGTCGAGCACGATGAGCAAGGGGAGTCTGCCGAAGTCTCGCTGTTCGATCATTACCGGCCGCTGACACCGCCTGCGCCGTTCCGCATCAGCGTGCCTTCGCGCGGCGTCTTCCTGGAAGCGGTGCAGGGTGCTTGCGATGCCTGTGAAAAGGTCAAGGACAACACGTCTCAGGACTGGACCCAGTTCACCGCCGACGAGCCGGGGCAGATCGCCCCACTGACGCCACCGACCCCCACCATCACCGACTGGAAAGCGGCGTTCAAAGAGTTCACCGCGCCGCTGATCAGCATCCAGAATGCACCGGCGAACCCGGAACCTGGTGTGGGGCTGGCATCGCTTGATGCCTTGCTCGGCAAAGCCGGTATCTTCGCCAATGTCACCGGCCTCGATGCCAATCAACAGAACGCGATGCGCACGTATCTTTCCAATCAGGACAACGCCAAGGCCTTCGCCGAGATGGCGCAAAAGATGTCCATGCAGGCGCACAACACCGCCAATTCCGACAAGATCATGGATACCCTGAAAAGCGCGCGGCAGGACGGCGCGATCACGCAAGAGGAATACGGCACGCTGGTCAAGGAACACATCCAGAGCCAGATCGACGGCGGCGAGAAGGAGAAAACCGCGCTCGACCGGGCCAACGCCGACAAGTCCAGTCTGTCCACGGCTGCCGTCAAGGCGATTGATCAGGGCAAGACGGTCAAGGCGCAAAAGACCGATCCTGCCGGGGTCGCCGAGTCGGTGGAAGTGTCTGCCGCAGGTGGCGAACAGGTCATCGCCAAGTTCGCCGGCACGGTGCCGAAGTTGAAGCAGGAAAACAGCATGGCCTGCTGGGCGACCGTCGCGACGATGATGGTCAGCTGGAAAGAAGGCCACCCGATGACCGTCGAACAAGTGCTGCAAAAGGCCGGCGCGCAGTACCTGACAAAATTCCAGAACCAGCAAGGGTTACTCTCGTCCGAGAAAGAAGCCTTCATCGGTGCCTTGGGCATGACAGGCGAGGCCCCGGCGAGCTATCCGCTGCAGCAATACATCGACTGGGTGAACACCTACGGGCCGCTGTGGATCACCACCGATTCGTCCACTGCCACGGGCCAATTCTCCCCGCACGCCCGAGTCGTGACGCGGATCACCGGAACCGGCAGCGCGGACGGCAGCGGTACCAGTTTCGTGTTCATCGATCCGGCCACGGGTACAGAGCTGTCGGAACCTTTCAGCACCTTCCTCTCGGCTTATGAGCAGATGGTCACGGATAACCCCGGCGACCTGTTCATCCAGATCGTTCACTTTGCCGATGCCGCAGGTGGCGGCGGGGAGGGCAGCAGCCCGGTCTCGCCGGTGCCGGCCTGGGCCGACGCGATTGATCCGTTCCCTGGCGCTGCGACAGTCAACCTGGATAGCGCAAATGCCACCATGACGGCGGCGTTCGTGCCGGTGACGACCAGTACCGCCAACCATCTGTGCGCAGCGGTGGCTGACGTGACTGGCGCGCCTGCCTCGGCGGCGTTTGCCAGCCTCAACGAGCAAGAGATGGTCTACGTCGGCAGTCTGATGAAGGTCACGGTGATGTACGCAGCCTTTGCCCTGAAGGCCCGGGTGCAGGCCATGGCCGATGCGGCGCGCACCAATGGCGTCAGCACCCAGGCCGACCTGTTCGGCATGATCAGGCGAGCCTGGACGCCCAAGCTCATCGCCCTGTTTCCCACCCGCTCGCTCACCAGCTTTGGTAACACCCAGGATGTGACGATCCCGCAACTCGACACGCTGTTTACCCTGTCGGCGGCGGGCAAGATCGAGTTTGCCGTTGCCTCGCCCGCGCTGACCAACGCCAATCTCGACAGTGCCGGTGAGTTCGGCGTGCCGCCGGGCAAGTTTCATGACTGGATGCGCCTGATGATGCGCTGGTCGAACAACACCGCTGCCAGCCGGTGCGTGCTTGCGCTGGGCTATTTCTACATCAATGGGCTGTTTGCCAACAGCGGCTTCTTCGATGCGGCCAGCGGCAAGGGGCTCTGGGTGTCGGGCGACTATCAGGGGCATGATTGGGTCAAAAGTGCCGCCGAGAAGGCAGCCAACGCCGCCGGTGTCGCGCTCACCCCGCGCTGGGCCACCGCGCAGGGGCGCCAGAAGAGCAACTTTGTGGCCAACACCCTGCAGCTGGGTCGGCTGATGTCAGCGATGGCCATGGACACGCTGGTCGATGCGCCTGCGTGCAGTGAAATGCGCACCCTGGCAGACCAGACGATGGGCGGCATAGGCAGCTATGCCCGAGCGGCGCTCAATGCGGTCGGGCGCACTCAGGATGCGCTGTCGTCGAAGATCGGCTTTGGTGACGACAGCTTCAGCCACGACTGCGCGATCGTCGAGCGTACGGTCAATGGCAAGCACCTGCGATATGCCGCTGTGGTGTTCGGTTCGGCACCGGCGCGCAGTCGCAAGGATCTGGGCGAACTGTTCGTGTTGCTCGATGAAACTGTGGTGGTGCACAACCCCTAGGCTGACGGTGCGGGCGCCGGCGAACCGCGCGCAGGCGCGTCTTTTGTCCAGGCTGCACAGCGCCGTGAGAGTGGCGGTCCTGGTCGTCGGCGGGTCTACCGCAGACGGCCAGATGCAGTGCTTTACCGTATGCCGGCCTCCACGGCCTCTCGGATTGCCTTCAACAGCATCAGGCATGCCGGGTTGTCGTTGTCCGAGCGCCAGATCAGGTGCAGCTCGCTTTGCACGCCTTCGCCCAGATCGATGTCGCGAAAGACCACATTCTTGAACACCACGTTGGCCGCGCAGCGTGGCACCAGCGCCAGGCCCATCCCCGCATTGACCAACGCCAGAATGGTCAGCGAAGACCCCAGCCATTGCACGTACTCCGGCGCTACTTGCGCCGAACGAAACATGCCCGTCAGCAGTTCGTTGAACGGCGGATAGGCGGAATGTGAATACATCAGAAACGGCTGCGCATCCAGATCGCGCACGTGCACCGCACTCGCGCTGGCCAGTGGATGAGCGCTGGGCAGCGCCAGCACGAAAGGCTCCCGGACCAGGCATTCGGTCTCGTAACCGGGCTGCAGCAGTGGTGCACGCACGATACCAAGATCAATACGTCGAGCACGCAACGCCTCGTGCTGCGAATAGGTGTTCATCTCGGTCAGGGAAATTTTCACGTGGGGCTGATGCAGACGTGCCTCGGCGATGACCCTGGGCAGGAATTCGTACACCGCGCTGCCGACGAAACTGATGGTTACCGAGCCAATGTCCCCCTCGGCAAAACGCCGGGCGGCAATGGCAGCCTGCTGGGCGCGCTCGAGCAAGGTCTGCGCTTCGATGAAGAACGCCCGACCGGCAGCGGTCAGCTTGACGCTGCGGGTGCTGCGCGTGAACAGGTCAACGCCCAGATGGTGTTCAAGCAACTGAATCTGCCGGCTGAGCGGCGGTTGGGTCATGTTCAGGCGTTCGGCGGCGCGGCGAAAATTCAGTTCCGTGGCCACGGTGGTGAAGCAGCGCAATTGAGCCAATTCAAACATTGATATAATCCGGGTATCAATCGACAGTCAATCTAGATTAGACGGGAACAATAGCAGCGTCCATCATCGACTCATCCCCAAAAAAACAATGACCGGGAGTCGCCCTTGAATATCGTCCCTGCTCGTAGTGACCCCAGCGCTGTGGATCCCACGGTGCTTGCCCGCGCCGCAACCAAGGTGAAACGGCACGTATTGCCGCTGTTCGTCATCATGTTCATCGTCAATTACATCGACCGGGTGAACATCGGCTTCGTGCGCAGCCACATGGAGACCGACCTGGGCATCGGTGCCGCTGCCTATGGCCTGGGCGCCGGGCTGTTCTTCGTCGGCTACGCGCTGTTCGAAGTGCCCTCCAACATGCTTCTCCAGCGTTTCGGTGCCCGTGCGTGGCTGACACGCATCATGCTCACCTGGGGCCTGGCGGCGATGGCCATGGCCTTTGTACGTGGCGAAACCAGCTTTTATGTGTTGCGCTTCATCCTCGGCGCGGCGGAGGCCGGGTTCTTTCCCGGGATCATTTATTACTTCACGCAATGGCTGCCTTCGAGCGAGCGTGGCAAGGCCATGGCGATCTTTCTCAGCGGCTCGGCCATCGCCTCGGTGATCTCCGGGCCGGTGTCGGGTGCACTGCTGGGTGTCAGCGGTCTGAGCCTGCATGGCTGGCAATGGATGTTTCTGATCGAGGGCTTCGCGTCCATTGTGTTGTGCGGCTTTGTATGGTTCTGGCTGCAATCCCATCCGCGCGAGGCCAAATGGCTCAGCAGTGAAGAGCAGCAAGCTCTGGTCCTGGCCATCGAAGAAGAACAGCGCATCCGTGAAGCGACGCAGGCGGTCAAGCCATCGATCTTCAAGTTGCTGGCCGACCGGCAGATCATTGTCTTCTGCTTTATCTACTTCTCGGTGGCGCTGACTATTTACGGTGCGACATTCTGGCTGCCGAGCATGATCAAAAAGATGGCCAGCCTCAGCGACTTCGAAGTCGGTTTGTTCAACTCGGTGCCCTGGATCATCTCGATTGTAGCGATGTATGGCTTCGCCGCGCTGGCCGCACGATTCAAGCATCAGCAGGCGTGGGTGGCAGTGACATTGGTGATCGCCGCCTGCGGCATGTTCATGTCGACCGTCGGCGGGCCGGTCTTCGCTTTCGTCGCCATCTGTTTCGCCGCCATTGGCTTCAAGGCCGCTTCAGCGCTGTTCTGGCCGATTCCCCAGGGCTACCTGGATGCGCGCATTGCGGCGGCGGTGATCGCCTTGATCAACTCCATCGGCAACCTTGGCGGCTTCGTTGCCCCCACCGCATTCGGTTTCCTGGAGCAGAGCACCGGGTCGATTCAGGGCGGCCTGTACGGTCTGGCGTTGACCTCTCTGGTAGCGGCAGTCGTGGTCTTCTTCGCTCGCACCACCCCTGGCAGCGAGCCACCGGGCAAGACCGGGAAAACACCGCGCCGCCCGCCAATTGACGAAACCATGCCACTGCGCGTCGCCAAATAAGCTCAGTTAAAGCCTCAACCCCTGATTGACCGGGAGAAGTATTGTGAAAATCACACGTGTCACCGTCACCCCGATTGCCTTCCGTGACCCGCCTTTGCTTAATGCCAGCGGCATTCACGAGCCTTTCGCACTGCGTTCGATCATCGAGATCGAAAGCGACAACGGTTACATCGGTCTGGGCGAGAGCTACGGCGATGCTCCCGCATTGGCGATCCAGCAACAGCTGCAGAGCCAATTGATCGGCATGGACCCGTTCAACCTCAATCAGCTGCGCGCGGTGGTCAAAGCGACTATGGCGGCCAACAAACCGGCGAGCATTTCCGGCGCCGAGCTGGCGCCCGGTTCTCACGCCAGCAAGGCGCTGAGCAACGCTTATTCAGCCTTTGAGGTGGCGTTTCTCGACCTGCAGGCACGCTCTATGAACCTGCCGCTGGTTGATCTGCTGGGCGGCGCGGTCCGCGATCAGGTGCCTTTCAGTGCCTATCTGTTCTTCAAATATGCCCGGCACGCTGACTCGCCCTACGCCCCGGACAGCTGGGGCGAGGCCCTGAGCGAAGAGCAGATCGTCGCGCAGGCGCGGCGCATGATCCAGGCCTATGGTTTCAAAAGCATCAAGCTCAAGGCCGGCGCGCTGGACCCGGAACACGAGGTGTCATGCATCAAGGCACTGAAAAAGGCATTCCCCGGCTACCCGCTGCGTATCGATCCCAACGGCAACTGGTCGCTGCAAACCTCAATCCGCATGGCAGAACTGCTCGGTGATGACCTGCAGTATTACGAGGATCCAACGCCGGGCCTTGAGGGTATGTCCGAACTGCACAAGCGCACCGGTCTGCCGCTGGCCACCAACATGGTGGTCACCGATTTCGACGAGTTTCGCCGCAGCGTGGCACTCGACAGCGTGCAGATCGTCCTGGCCGACCACCACTACTGGGGCGGGCTGCGTGATACCCAGGCGTTGGCGAAGATGTGTGAAACCTTCGGGCTGGGCGTCTCGATGCATTCCAACTCGCATCTGGGCATCAGCCTGATGGCCATGACCCACGTGGCTGCCTCGGTGCAGAACCTGGATTACGCCTGCGACACTCACTATCCGTGGCAGGAACCGGACGAGGAAGTGATCAAGGGCGGCAAGCTGCCGATTGTCGACGGCTGCGTGAAGATCACCCGCGAGCCGGGGCTGGGCCTTGAGCTGGACTACGACCAACTGGGCAAGCTCAATGATCAATACCTGACCTGCGGCATCCGCTCGCGAGACGACGTGAAGCAGATGCAGAAGTACAAGGCTGACTGGAAGGCCGTCAAACCCCGTTATTGATCCAGCCGCCTACCGGGATTCTTTGTAAGTGCAAGGATCCCGGCAGCGGGCAGGGGTTGAGCAACCCGCACCTCAAGCGGGTACCCAGACACGAAACAACAGTGCTTATCTCAACAGATTTTCCTATTAATCGTGCCGATCACTTTCGATCTCATGCTTGAGGCAAAGGATTGCAACGACGTGGTGCGCAGTTCTGGTCTGGGCCGATTGTCAGCTCGCGGCGACCGCTGGGTCTCGCTTTCAAGAACTTACGGTGACCCGCAGCCTGCCCGACAATCACTTAGCCGATAGTCGAGCCGAAAAGTGCCCAGAATGGTTTCCCGCTCGACGAATCGCTTCAATCGTGCACTAAGATGCAGCGACCTCGAGCAGCGATTCGACAACGGTGTCGTGGGTTTGTAGCGAACAGGATGAGAGCAGTACTTGCATCTTGTCGACATCGTTGAACATCAGCACATCAATAATGGACAGATGACTCACGAAAGGTCTGCGGTATTGGCGGTAAGCAATGTCGTCCATTTTAAGGAACCTTAGCGCCAGATCATGCTGCTCGAAGTAGTGCGGGTCATACAGTGCTGTACCGCCGATAGGGTTGATATAGAGCGTCGCCTCAAACATTTTTGCGGTCTGGATGACACGGTCCTGTTTATCCAGAGGCTCTTGCATCTTCAGGTCGCAAGCCCGATGAATGGGCGTATCAATATGTAGATAAGCGCATATTTCTCTGACCGATTGTTCAATATAAAGCGCCAGGTTGTGCTGCGGGAAACGAATCAGCCGGTCAAGCAGTGGCATGACTTGGGCAAAGCATGGGGCCCTGGAGTAATTATGGGTCAGCACGTTTATCAGGCGACCGGCTTCGTCCGCGAAGTTGTCGCACAGATGCCGTTGATTGATTGCAAGATCCGAGCGATCGCGTTTAAGGGGAAAGGTGATCATCCTCGCTTCGTTGTTATCAAGAATCCTGTTGCGGTTTACCCAGCCACCCCTGATGTATTGCAAGTCATCACTGAGGACGAATATATCGGCTGCGGCAATCAGCTGGAAATAGCCCAGGTAGGGAAACAGGTACGGCTGCATCATCGCAATTTTCTTGTCCATTACCGATCGCTCCATGTCATTTTTTTATTATGGTCTTGTTCAATGCCGCATCGGCCGTTGCCGACACGCGCCCTGATTGAATGCTGGGTCACTGAACATGACCTTTAGCGGCGGATGGCAGCAATCGTTTGAACAGATTGATGCTGACGTTTCGGGCGACCATGAGCAGCGCCTGAAGCTTGTGTAAGGGTGAAATGGCCGACAGTGAAAAGCCGAACACCTGAATCAGGAAGTACTCGTACAGCGGCTGGTTACCCACGCGATAATAGTAATTAGCCAGTGCTGAGCAGGTCTGCAGACTCATGTGCAATTTGCGTTTGCTCGAGCGCATGGAAAAGACGCCGCCGGGGTGCACCCGGTATGCGGCAGGCTTGATCTCCTGGAGAAACTTGCCTTTGCCATGAGCGCCGAGCAAGGACCACCAGCACATGTCGCCGAGCGGGGCGTGCAGCAATTCAGCGGGCAACTCATGGAAAACATTGCGAAAACAGACGGTAAGCGTAGAGATGGGTCGGCCTTTTTGCAGTTCGACGGCGCTGGCATCGCGGCGCAATTTACCCTGCAACTGAATACCCCGGTCACCGTTGATATCAAATGCCATGGCGTCATGGTAAGTCATCACGTAATCGGGATGGTTTTCGAGGAAGTCCACCTGGATCTGCAACTTGTTGCGGTCAGTCCAGTAGTCGTCGCCTTCGCAAAACGCGATATAACGCCCGCGCGCCTCTTTGAACAGCCCTGGCGTGCAGGTCTTGCCTTGTTGATACTGATTCACTTGATGATAGAACGGGCGGATGATATCCGGATAACGCTCTACATAAGTGGCGAGAATGTCTGCAGTGCCGTCGGTAGATGCGTCGTCGTTGACCAGAATCTCAAAGGCAAAACTGGTTTGTTGCGAAAGAAACCCATTAAGGGTTTGAGCGAGGAATTCCTGATGATTGTAAGTCGGGCAAACAATACTCAAGAGCGGACGTTGCGGTTGCTCGTTGACGGTGGTTGGCGGGCTGGCAGTCATGGCAATTACTCGGGTTGCTGGAAAACGGGATTAGCGCAGCCACTGGTCTTTTTGTTGAGCAATAAAGCTGCACTGTGCCAGTAATGGCGTATCGGTATTCGCAGGCATTGGACGGCGGAACATGCTCGGCCTGATAGTCGTGCGGGAGGTCAACAAATTGTCTGCGTTCCTATATATCGACGCCAGCGTTGTTCCTGTCAAATAATTTCCCGGAAGATCTGTCCATTTTTTGATAAGCGGCGCGGCGAATGCCATAACATGTTGATTTTACGGGGAGTCAAAAATTGAGCGCTTTAATCGATAATGTCAGGCGGCATTTTCTCGGCACTTTAAATGCTCGATTATAATTAACTATCTATTATCCATGCGTTCGGATGGTTGGCGTGGGAAGTTGATCCAACTAACTTGATATTCTTGGATGAAATGTGTACTCCTCGGGCCTGATGCCATTATCGATGTCGCGTGCTCCAGCAGGTGCGCAGTCAACTAGCCAGTATTTGTTTTTAATGACGTCGTTTATTTGTCGTTCAGTGCCGTGCCTGAAAAGATACGTGCCAGTAGGGCAACAGCATCAGCGATATATGACCGGCCATTGCGGTTTTAGGCTACCAAGGGGCTGCCAACCACGGCCCCTTGGTATATCGCAGCAGATCAAGGCGCGTCGGGCTTGGGCTGATGCTCAGGGCGAGCACCGGAAGGTGTCGAATGCTTGAGGTCATCCACCATGTCCTTACCGGCATCCGAAACCGCTTCCCAGGTATCGGTCATGGTTGCCTTGGCCTTGGTAGCCAACTTGTCGCTGGTTTGCCCCAGAATCTTGTTCTCGCGCTCGGTTGCCGGCAGCGCCGCGCCAATTGCCGCGCCCAGGGCGATACCAATCGCGGCAAGCGCCAGAGGTTGCTCTTCCAGCAAATACTGAAAACTGCCCTGCAGATTGCGACCCTGACGCAATAGAGCATCCTGAGCGTCATCAGACGTCGACTTCATCTTCTCGCCCGCAGTTGACGCGTGAGCGCTGGCCCGACCCTTGATATCGCTCATCCGGTCTGCCGCTGCTTCGGCCAGATGACTCGCCTTGTCAGTGACCTGATGCGCGGATTGGCGCACTTGCTCCCTGGCGCTGCTCAGCGAATCCCCCATGGACGCTGCCGCGTCGCTGATCTTCTCGCCAACACGATCAAACATCGACGGGCCATTACTGCGCGGCCGTTGATTTTGCCCCAGCATCAGCCAGGTCACGCCCACCGTCGCCAGCAGTACCGGTACGGGATTGTTTTTGATGGAGGTGCCCAGGTTATTGAAAAATTCGCCGCCGTTGGATTTGCTGAACGCCAGCGCCTGATCGAACAGCTGCCCTGGGGAAAACTGGTTTTCCAGTGCGTCGACGATGTGCTCGATGTTGGCCCGGCGCGCATCGATGTCCCGCTCCAGGGTTTCGGGATCCTTGCTTGTATCCACGCCGGCAATGGCATCGCGTTCGAAGTCTTCTTGGGTGGCAAAACTGCTGTCGGTACTCATGATACTTTCCTCTGAATGGCGTCTTTGTCCTTGCCAAGGGACTGCATCGTGCGCTCGGGCGCCAGGTGCGCCGGTTCAAGCTGTTTCTTGCCGCCTTGCACCATCAGAAAGCCGACCAGTATCGCAACGGCGCCGACGATCAGGGCGGCGGCCCAGGCCGGCACGACCAGCATTAGCGCGTAGACCGCAGCCATCAGCAGGATCACCAGGCCTGCAAGCATCACCACGACGCCCCCGGCGACCGCAGCGGTGGCGGCCTTGGCAGTTTCGATGGACGATCTTATTTCTGCCTTGGCCAGGGCCAGCTCTTCGCTGAGCAACGCCGGCACTTCATGGGCAAGCTGGCGAACCAGGCTCAGCAGTGACGGATCGCTTTCGCTGCCAGGGCGAGGGGGAACATCAGGATTAATGGCCATCAGAATGCTCCTTTGGCTGGCGGGTTATCGGGCGTGACAGCCGGGGCTTCGGGTCGCGATGAGGGTTGGGCGTCAGCACTGCCGAAACTTCCCATCTCCGCTCCCGAGGGGCGGATGCCTGCGCCAGGGTTAGCGTCCGCGGTTGTTGCGCCTGAGAAACCCGGTGACTGGGGAGTTGAAGACTGCCCGGGCGTGCCATGCACAACGTCACCTTCATGTTCGGGCCGTATCGCCAGTTCTTCGTCCGCGGCAATTCTGGGGTCGAACTCATCCTCGCTCGGCGCGCGCCTGCTGGCGTCGGTGGCGTCGGTGGCGCCGGCGCTGGTCAGATCCGGAGCGCTTGCGCGCAAGAACCGCGACAAGCCGAAACCCAGGGCAATGCTGCCCGTCACAAACAACGCCGGGTTGTCCCGCGCGAGGCGCCCGACTTGCTGCAGCAACTCATCGGCGCTCTTGCCGCGCAGGCTGCCTGCGAATGTTCCCAGGCTGTCGGCGACATCGGTGATGTAGTGGGACAGTCCCAGCGTGTCCTGATCCTGCAGTTGCTCGGCGGCCGACGTTGCGCTGCGCGCAAGGTTTTCAATCTGATCGGCTGCGCTCTCCCGATAACTTTCAAGGTGCTCGGCGCCTTGTTCGCGGGCAGAGTCAAACAGCGCCCTGGCATCATCCTGCAAGTGGTGCAGGGCGTCGCCCGGCGGCGGCGTGCGCTGCTCCGCGCCGCCAAAGCCTTCATTGGGTGTGGTCATTTCGCTCACCATCCTTTGCTCAACAGAGACGCAAGCCCTATCGAATTGCGACCAGGGACGCCATCTCGCGCTGCAGGGAATCTGCAGGCTGTAAAGGGTGGAGCCGACGGTGTAATCAAGAGTTCTAAGGTGGAGACAAACGGTGTGCGATGGCTTGTCGTGGCGCGCAAACTACCGCCATTTGGGCGTGTGAACAGTGCCGGAACACTCGAACGTATGGACAGGCGCAGCTGCCTTGCCGAAGCGCTCGACCATGAAATCTACAAAGCAACGCATGCGGGCTGTCATGGAGCCTGTCTGTTGGCCTACAGCCCAAAGGCCCGCGCCAAATCATGATTTACTGTCACACCTTTGCGACATGAATCCCTATGCCAAATCTCGATATCTGCGCTGCTCAGTATTGCTCGGTAGCAGGCGACCTGAACGCCAACATTGATCGCCATGCCCAGCTCATGCGCCTTGCCGCCCAACACAGTGTCGCGTTCTTGTTGTTCCCGGAGTTGTCCTTGACCGGATACGAGCCGTCGCTCGCACGTGATCTCGCGCTAAGCGCTGACTCCGAGCGTTTGCAGCCGTTGCGCGAGCTGGCGAGGCAGTCAGGGATGACGACCGTGGTCGGCCTGCCGCTGCGCCAAACCGATCAGCAGGAGATTTTCATCGGGGCACTGGTTTTCGCCGCCGATGGCTCACAGACCGTCTATACCAAGCAGCATCTTCATCCGGGCGAAGACGCAGTGTTCAGCGCGGGGCAGGGTGGGCCGTTGTTGAGTATCGGCTCCGAGCAGATTGCGCTGGCAGTCTGCGCCGACTTTAGCCATGCCAGCCACGCGCAAGCCGCAGCGCAGGCCGGCGCCAGCGTGTACGCCGCCAGCGTGCTGATCAGCGACAACGGCTACCCACGCGACAGTGCGTTACTGACGGGCTATGCCAGGGAACATTCCCTGGGGGTCTTGATGGCCAATCATGGTGGCCCATCCGGGGGGTGGGCCTGCGCCGGACGCAGCGCATTCTGGTCGCCGCAAGGGCAACGGGTCGTGAGCGCTGCCGGTACGGGTGACTGCCTGGTGATTGCGCGCCGACGACAAGGCGTGTGGCAGGGCCAGACGGTGCAATACCCGGCTGCGTCGTGACGCCGGTTCAAAGCTTGCGAACCTGCCGCGATAGCCGCTTTCACATCGCAGATTTTCCAGCGCAAAGAAACACATCTTCGGCTCCCCAGCACCGCACCCTGAAGCGCAAACGCCATCAGCGCCCCTGCATCGCATCGGGTTGAACTGCTCATCTGCCGCGCTGCCCAAGCAGGTACATGGCACAGGAGTCTCGAACATGAGTGACGACAAGCAAGACCGGCCCAAAGACGATGTTCCCGCTCACTCCACCGAGCAGGAAAAACAGCGACTCAAAGACTTCAACAAGAACGGCATTCCGCCTGGCTCAAGTTGATCCCCTCGCGCTGACTCCAATATCGATTGGACTGTGACGCGCTGCCAGATGCACATCCTTTGTTGATGCCGATGCCTTACCCGCGGCTGAAACCCGGCGAGCCGTGAAGCTACGAACGGTCGTTCAGAAACCGCCGGTGCTGCCGATTCAAGGAGCGTTGATGAACGCTCTTCAGGCGCCGGGTGCGGTGCCTGAGGTTATGGAAATGCGCGACGAGTTCCGGTCATGAAAAAAATCTTCATCCAACGCCTGCGCTCGCTGCTTGTGGTGCAGCGTGACAATCCGCGCCTGCTGAAGGCTCAGTACATGGCGCTGTCCCGGCAGTTGCCGATCATGTACATCATCCTGATCATCAATACCCTGGCGCTGGCGGCGACCCACTACCACGTAGCGCCGCGCTGGATGGTGATCGATACGCCACTGGCATTGACCTTGCTCGGTGGTGCGCGCGGGTTGATGTGGTGGCGCACCCGGCATGCGCCGATAACCCCTGAGTTGATCTTCAGGACGCTGACCCGCACCAACCGTCTGGCGTTCTTCATCTGCCTGAGCTTCACCGCCTGGGCGTTGGCGCTGTTTCCTTACGGTGACGGTTATACCAGGTCGCATGTTGCGTTCTACATGGCGATCACCGTCATCGCCTGCATCTTTTGCCTGATGCACCTGCGCTCGGCTGCTCTGACCACCACGGCTGTGGTGAACATCGCCTTCGTGGCGTTCTTTCTTTCCACCGCAAACGCCACCTACGTGGCCATGGCGATCAACGTCTTGCTGGTGTCGGTGGCGATGATTGTTGTATTGCAGGACCACTACCGGGATTTCACACGGTTGGTGAACCTGCAGGCGCAGACGCAAAAGCTCAGTGAGGACAATCAGCGACTGGCCAATGAAGACAGCCTCACCGGCCTGCCGAACCGGCGTCAGTTTTTCGCAGTGCTGGAGCGCGAACTGGCTCAGGCCCGGGAGCAGCGCGAGCGCATCGCGGTCGGTCTCATCGACCTCGACGGCTTCAAACCGGTAAACGATTTGTACGGTCATAGTGTGGGCGACAGGCTTCTGTTTCAGGTCGGCCAGCGCCTGATGCAGTTCGCCGGCAGTGATCTGCATCTGGCCCGTTTGGGCGGTGACGAATTCGGCCTGTTGCACTGCCATCCGGCTTCGGACGAGGCTTTGATGGCGCTGGGGCAGGGCATTGGCAGGGTCCTTCGCGAGCCGTTTGTGATCGGCGATATTCAAGTCACTGTCAGCGCCTCGGTGGGGCTGGTCATCTGTCCGGACATGGCCCGCGATTCCACCGAGGCCTACGAATTTGCAGACTACGCCTTGTACCACTGCAAGCGTGGCGGCCCCGGCGGGCTGAGTCTGTTTTCGATGGCCCATTACACGGATCTCAAGCGCGACATGCAGACCGAGCAGGCGCTGCGTCAAGCTGACCTGGTCGACGAATTCAGCCTGGTCTATCAGCCCATCGTTGACATCCAGACGGGACGTACGGTGGCGTTCGAAGCCTTGGCCCGCTGGGCGAGTCCCGAACTTGGGCATATCTCACCGGCGGAGTTCATCCCCGTGGCCGAGCGGATCGGCTACATCAACCGATTGACCTTGCCACTGCTCGAAAAGGCTCTGGCGGCTGCCGATTCCTGGCCGGATGACGTTCGCCTGTCGTTCAATCTTTCCGCGCATGACTGTGGATCGATGGAGGCGGTAAACAACATCATTACGGCTCTCAAGCGCAGCGGTTTCGATGCCGCTCGGCTGGATTTCGAAATCACCGAAACCGCAGTGATGCAGGACATAGAACAGGCGCAGCAGGCGATCTGCGCCTTCCGCGAGTTGGGCTGCGGGGTCTCGCTGGACGACTTCGGTACCGGCTACTCGAGCCTCAACCGGCTGCATGCCCTGACGCTGACCAAGCTGAAGATCGACCGTACCTTCATCAGCGGCATCCAGGACAATCCCGCCAGCTACAAGATTGTCAGGTCGCTGCTGGCGCTCAGTGCCGACATGCAGCTGGAGTGTGTCAGCGAGGGCGTGGAGACCGAACGCGAGTTGAACGTCTTGCGAGGATTGGGCTGCTCGCTGGTCCAGGGTTATCTGATCGCCCGACCGATGCCCCTGGCAATGACCCATGAGTGGTTGGCACCCGCAGCGCCGGCCGTTGAAACCTGCGGCGCCGATGACGCTGGCCGGGCCTTCGAGAATCTGCGCCGGTGAGGTCACAAGCAACCGGTACGCGCTGACGTCAAGCTTCGGCGCTATGCGAATCCGAAGCCGCCTGCTGGCTGTCGAAGGCGTGCTGTCAGTCGACCTGCGCGTGATGGCCCTGGCGCATTCGCCAGCAAGCCGGCTCCTACAGGAGATTGCAGAGTGCGAGGGGTTGGCCGGCTGTCAGTGGCCGATGATGGAGATCTTGCCGTTACGTTCGATGATCGCGAACTTGATCTGATCCACCGTTTCGATGCCCTGCGCCAGCCGCGCCGCCTGCATGATGTCGTCTTCCTCGACTCTGGCCTCATGCATGCGATGTCGCAGATATACGCCGTTTTCGACAATGATCGTTGGGCCGCCATCGATCAGCTTGCCGATCTTTTTCGAGCGCCGCTTGAGCAGAGAAAATCCGATGTCCATGCTGATCAGGGTAATGATCACCAGTATCGCGTTAGTGATCGAGAAGTCGTCGCCCAGCAAGCCCTGCTGGGTGGCTTCGCCGATGATCATCAGCAAGACGAAATCAAACGACGTCATCTCGCCCAGTGATCGGCGTCCGGAAATGCGGAACAACACCATCAGCGCGAGATAAATCGCTGCCGCCCTCAAGACTGCGTCCATTTGCCACCTATGGATAAACGAATTGGCTCACCGGCACGCGCCCGCCGCCTTCGATGGCGACATCGCTGTTGTAAAACCCCGGCCCTTGGCTGCGCCACGCCAGATACAACGTGCTGTCGCCCTGGTCATCGGTGGGCAAGGTCAGCCGCAAGCCTTGTCGGCTGCCGGCCGAACTGATTGGTTGAGGCTGCATGGAGTCGACGCTGAAACCTTGCATCATCGCGCTGCCGATGATCAGCGTCTGTTGCGTTCGCGGTGCGCCATGGCTCTGGGTCACCATGGTGTTGACGGCACCGTTGCGGTGAAAACGCTCGTATTCGACCACCAGATCCTTCTGCGCACTGGTCACGGTGGTTGCGCTAAACACGCCATGGGAAAACAGACCGCACAGCGTCAAGACAACCACGGTGATCATCAGATACCAACCCACACGTTCAAATCGCCATATGCGCCGCTGAAGCGCAATGTCCTCATCGATGGGGTAACGCCTGTTCTGCATTTCGCGTTCGTGGGCATCCATAGAGGGAAGGTTCCGGTCAGGGGATGAATGATGTTTACGGTCCCAAGCCTGCGCGTGATTCCTGTGTTCCGGTCTTCGGCTGTAGCAGTCCGGCTTGCCGGCGGCAGCGGTGCAACTGACGCCACCGCCGGCAAGCCGTGCTGGTGCGGCTGATGCCTCATCCGCTGGCGCGGTCTGCTACCTGCGTTTGCGCCAAAAGAACGCAAGGGCGCAGCCGCCGATCAGCGCGGTTGCGGTCACGGCGATGAGGGTCGACGTTGAATGCCGCTTGTTACGCCAGCCACCCTCGACCCGACGCGTCCCGCTCGGCGCCGAGAACAGATTGCCGGAGGAGGTGGCCGATGCCGGACTGCGGCGTATGCCCTTTCGAGTCAGCCAACCGGCGAGCTGGTTGAAGCCGGGCAGCAGAAAGTGAGCCAGCCGCGCAGCATGAGCCGCGGCGCCCACCGTGGTGCTGGCCCGCGGCTTGATCGCACAGGCAACCATGGCATCGGCGACCATTTGAGGGTCATAGACCGGCGGTGGTGGTTTCAAGGCGTGGCCGGTGTAATTGCCACCGTCGCGGAACCCCGGGGTGTCCATCACCGCTGGATAGATATCACACACATGGATGTCGGGAAAATCCGTGAGTTCACCCCGCAAGGCCTCGGTGAGACCACGCAGGCCAAACTTGCTGGCCGAATAGGCGGCGGCATACGGCTGGGCCACCCAGCTTCCCAGCGACAACGTGTTGATCAGGATGCCGCGCTGCCGGGCCTTGAAGTACGGCAGCGAGACATACGCCCCGCGCAGGTAACCCAGCAGATCAGTCTGTATGACTTGTTCGTGAGCTTCGAGCGGCGTGTCCTCGAAGTTGCCCACCGCACCGACCCCGGCGTTGTTGATCCAGATGTCGATAGCGCCGTTGCCAAACTCGGCGGCGCGGGCCGCCAGAGCCCGCATCTGCTCGCTGCTGGTCACGTCGGTGGTCACCGCTACGGCATCGGTGCCGCAGTCGGTGCATTCATCCAGCACCTCGAACAGCGCCTCTTCATCACGAGCGGCCAGCACAAGGCGCGCACCCTTGCAGGCAAACGCCTTTGCGGTGGCCCGGCCAATCCCGCTCGAGGCGCCGGTGATCACCACCAGCTTGCCGCGCAACGGGCCAGCCTCTGAAGCGCTGACCTGTTCGGTCACCTCGTTGGCGCTGTCGCCGGACTCGGGCGGATCGCCTTCGATGTGCACCTCCAACCGGCTCAGCTTCAGCTGCGCGCCGTCCACCAGGGTCAAGGTGAGGTCATCGATAGCGCCGGCGATTCGCCCTGCAAATATCGGTTCGCCCTGCCCATCAAGTGCGTCATAGACAAACTGCCGACCCTCGAGCCATCCGACTGCAGTCAACAACTCAGGGCCAAGATAATATTTGCCGTCGAGGAAAAAACCGTGGAATGGATGCACGCTTTCCAGGCCCTCCACCGCGTATCGCTCACCTGGCTTCATACCTGTTGCTGAGTCAATCATGGGACGGCCTCCTGTCGTTGATTTTCCGATAGAGAGGCAGTGGCCAGGAACGTTCCATCAGGCTGACCGAACGGGGCACAGCTGATCGCGCCAGGCAAAACGACACGGGAGAAGCCGGAGCGCCAGGCGGCGCTCTTTTGGCGAAGAAGGGCTGGAGACCGCGATGCCGCGCAGGGGTCGTTACGGTGCCGTGGCGGCGCTTTCGATGATTTTCGCAACGGCCTGGGGGTGGGAAACCATGACCACGTGGGAAGCACCCTTGACCACCACGGTCTGCCGGGACTGGGCGCGCTCGGCCATGAACTTCATCGCCTGCGGCGGGATGTTCTTGTCCTTGTCACCATAAATCCACCACGATGGAATGGTTTTCCACGCCGGCTCACTGGCCGCCTCATTCAGCGCGCCTTCGGTCACCGGTCGCTGGGTGGCGGCCATCAACCGCGCCTGCGCCTCTGGCACGTCGGCGGCGAACTGATCGTGGAACTTGTCCTGCTGGATATACAGATCCTTACCGCCGCCTGCCAGCTCGACCGGCTTGGCAAGGGTCGGACCCAGCGTCGCGCCCGGGAACTTGCCCGTCAGCGCCACTGCACTCTCACCGGCTTGAGGAGCGAATGCCGAGACATACACCAGCGCTTTGACGT
Source organism: Pseudomonas sp. NPDC087358 (assembly GCF_044900785.1). Classification (NCBI taxonomy): domain Bacteria; kingdom Pseudomonadati; phylum Pseudomonadota; class Gammaproteobacteria; order Pseudomonadales; family Pseudomonadaceae; genus Pseudomonas; species Pseudomonas sp. NPDC087358. The sequence continues at coordinate 291,983 of NZ_JBJDOA010000008.1, read as the reverse complement.
TGGCCTGCCCGTATGCCGCCTCACTGATCACCGGGCCACCGTAAGAATGACCGACCAGCACCACCGGACTGCTCACCCCTTTGAGCAAATCGGTGACCGATTCGGCATCGCCTTTGAGGGATCGCAAGGGGTTGGCTGCCGCGATGACCGTGTAACCGTCTTTCGCCAGGACTTTGATCACCCCGTTCCAGCTGTCGGAGCCGGCGAAGGCGCCATGCACCAGCACGATGGTTGGCTTGCCGGTATCGGCCATGCTCGACGCTGATGTGGTGACAGCCATGACCAGCGCCATGGCAGTGACTAGTCTATGTTTCTTCATGCGAGGTTCCTTCCGGGGAATCGATTGTTTGGTTGTGGGGGGTGCGATGAGGCGTTGCCCGACCTGCTGGAGAGGCGGGTCTGCGCTGACGTGTTCGGCGCTGTCGAGCCGGGTCTGGACGGCTACGGTTTGTGCAGCCACCCGCAACCTGTACCCGCCTGGTTGTGGTCAGGATTGCCCGACAGCATAGGCATGTGGTAGGCGGGGGATTGAACGCACGTGCTATTGCCTGGTGCGGCGTGCGCGCGGAGTGACGCCAGCCCACAGGTTAGGCGGTCGACAACCGAGCCCGGGTTCCAGGCCCGCCGAAGAGGAGCAGGCAATATGTATCTCGTGGAGATTTTTCTGCCGGTCAACGACAACCAGGGCCAGGCCCAGCCTGGCGAGCTGTTCGTGAGCGTACGCCAGGAACTGGTGGCACGATTCGGCGGGATGACCGCGTTTACGCGCACGCCAGCGCAAGGCGTATGGGAGGCGTCCGAGCGCAACAAATGCCAGGACGACCTCATCATTTATGAGGTCATGGCGGAGCAGGTGGAACGTTCGTGGTGGCAAACCTACAAACAGCTGCTTGAGCAGCGGTTTGCCCAGGACCAACTGGTCATTCGTTTCTCTGAAGTCCAGCTGATCTAGGTCTGGTGCGCTGGATGCTCAACGGCCGCTGCACACCAGCGGTCCCGACCCTGTTTCTTTGCCGCATAAAGACACGCATCCGCGGCTTTGAGCATGCTATCGGGCGTGGACGTCTGCGATGCGGGGTGACGGGTCGTAACCCCAGCGCTGGCCGTGACGATGCCACTCGGATGATCAGCGTGCGGCAGCGCGAGGTTTCGGATGGCGATCAACAGGTCTTCGGCCACCTGGCACGCCCCGGCAGCCTCCGTATCGGGCAGCAGCACGGTGAATTCCTCACCGCCATAACGCACCGCAAGGTCTGTCGGCCTTTTCAGGGTCTGGCCGATCGCCCCTGCCACCTGGCTCAAACAGTCGTCCCCGGCACCATGGCCATAGCGGTCGTTGAAACGCTTGAAGTAATCGACGTCGAGCATGATCACCGACAAGGCCGAACCGCGTCGCTGGGCCCGGCTGATCTCCTGCGCTAACGCCTCGTCGAGTTTCCTGCGATTGCCAAGGCCCGTCAGGCTGTCGGTCAGCGCCATGTCGCGCACCGTTTGATGCACGCGGCGCATCTCTTGTTCCATGGCGATGCGCGCGCGCAACTGGTTGAGCACAATCAGACCGAAGCCGCTGAGGCCGGCGATCAGCATCAGCAGCACCAGGCCGGTTTTGATCAGGTCATGTCGCCACGGGCCGACGAAAGATTCGCGCGAAAGCCCTGCCTCCACGACCAGGGGATAGGAGCTCAGCGCGCGGTAGCCATACAGACGGAAGGTGTCGTCGACCACTGCCTTGACCTCGGCCACGCCCTCGTTCGACTGCGGCAGGTAGCGCGTGAAGATCTCGCTCTGCGCCAGGCTCTGGCCGATCGCCTGGCTGTCGAAGGGGCGGCGCACCAGTATTTCGCCGCTGCGCATCGCCAGCACCAGGGCGCCTTTGTCATCTATCTTGAAGTCGCCGTAATAGTCAATGAAGTAACTGACCTTGATGGTGCCCAGCAATACACCGCCAAAGGATCCGTCTGGATTGTCCAGACGTCGGGAGACGGGAATGATCAGCTCGCGGGTGGATCGGCTCTTGACCACCTGGCTGATCAGGATGTTCCTGTCCGGGTGAGTGCGGTGGTAGTTGAAGTAAGCACGATCAGCATTGTTGGCGGTTTCCGGAGTGACGTATTTATCGGTCACCACCCACTGACCATCCGCACCGTAGATGAACAGGCCATGCAGCTGCGGCATGATCCGCGCCTGCTGCACCAGCAACGCGTGAATACGCGGCACGTCGATGTTTGCCAGCCCGTCACCTTCCACCCGTTCGCGCAGCTCGGCCGTCAGCACGTCCACCTGGCGGATGGCATCCTCGGCATGCTGCGCGGTGGCGCGCGCCAGGTTGGAGACTGAATCGTGGGCCGATACGAACGCCTGCTGGTAGTCACGCCAGGCGCGCCAGCCTTCGACCGCGAGAAACGTCATGCTGACCAGGATCATGAAACTCAAGGTCAGGCCAAACGCAGTCGCAGGCTTGCCTGCCAGGGTCGACAGCACGTCTGCCGGGCTGTCGGATGGCGACACTGTCTCTTTGCGTCCAAGCATAGAGGCCTCTTGGCTGGATCGTTGCACCGCCCGAAGATGCGCAGCGCCGTGGTTGAGTAGACAGCCTGCCAAGGCGTTTGACTCAACCCATGCGCATCGCTCAGCGCTGCGATCCTCCCAGCGGGCGGCCAGACGTCCAGTCGCTCAAGGCGGCTGAGCACCTGCCGCCAGCGAATCAGCCACGGATGAATGCCTGCAGGTCGCTGGTCAGCTGGTTGATGGCGGCCTTGAAGTCATCAGCGGTGATCCGCTGACTGGCATTGGACAGCGTGCTGCCGAACACCTTGCGCACCACTTTGGCGACCGTCTGGTTGTTGCTCGCATCGATGAACTCGGCCTCGATGAACAGTTCGGTGTCCTGGTCCCGATGGCCGGTGGCCGCCGACACACCGCCCACCACCGCCGCGACCGGGATCACCTCGTACCATTTCATGCCCTGGTTAGCCGCGTTGACCCCGGTGATGGCCGCGCGAAGGATCAACGTTTTCGACCCGGCCGGCGCCGATGCGGCGCTGGTGGTCACCCGGTACTTCTGCCCCAGCGCCGTATTGGCCCGGCGCGACATGTAGTCCTGCAACTGGTCCAGGGTCTGGCGATTGACGCGCTCATTGGGCTGCGGCGCCGGATACAGCTCCAGCCGGTTGAATACCACCGTGTCATAGGCGTTCGGATTCCAGGAGGGGACCACCCAACGCATCGCCTTTTCGCCGCTGGGGGTGGTCACCTCCTGCAAGTTGTTGTAGTTGGGCAAGAACCCTGAATATTGCTCGCGCTCGGTGACTTTGGAGGTGCAACCGCTCAACAGCAGGCCGCTCAGTACTGCGCCGATCATCACTTGGTAAGGCAGTTTCATCATGTTTGCTCCCTGGTGTGCGTGTTTTTCTTGGACAAAGGTTTCAAAAGCGCCACGTCATGTTTGCGGTCAAGGCTTGAATCCAGGCGTTATCGAACTGACCGGAGGCGCGATCACCTGACAGGTTCTTGGTCTGATCGACCGGCATGTCTCCCAGCCAGACCAGCGCCCAGCTGAGGTTGACATCGGTGTCCTTGTCGAGCGCGTAACTGGCCCCGGTCCCCAGGCGCCAGGAATCATTCATCGGCGCATTGAAGGTGCGGTTGCTGTCCGAGACCGCGGCGCTGTCGTAGGCAATACCGAAGTTCCAGAGCAGTTTTGGCGTGGCTTGATACTGCGCACCCAGGGCCAGTTGGTAGGTGTCCTTGTAGTGCGCGTTGATGGTGGTCGAGCGGGCCCCCGAGATGTCGGTATCGACCTGCACCCCGACGTCGCCGAATTGCGACCAGTCCTGCCAGTTGAGGGTTGCCAGAAACGCCCATTGCGGATCGATCTGTTGAAACAGGCTCAAGGTCGCGGTTTGCGGCACTTGCGTGTCGAGTTGGGTGTTCAGGCCATTGATCCGGTCGGTCAAGGGACCGGAGCCCTTGACGTCAAGTCGATCCTCGAAATCCAGATCGACCTTGCTGGTGTACGCCAGGCCGATGCGCGTGCCGGGTTGCGGCGCATAGATCACCCCCAGGTTGAAGCCGTAGCCCCAGGTGTTGTCCCGGTATTTGAACTGGCCGTCGGCGCGATCGGTGCGGTCCAGTGGCGAGCGGTCGATGGCGGCCTGGGTTTGCAGCATCCCGTACATGGCTTTGACGCCAAGCCCCACCGACCACTGATCATTGAAGCGATACGCCACGCTGGGCACCAACGACAAGCCGGCAATGCTGGCGTTCTGCGCGAAGTAACGTGCGTACCAGTCATTGTCGTAGTTGGCCGCCAGGCCGAAGTCACCGTAGCTGCCAAAGCCGACGCTCCAGTGATCATCAAGCTGATGGCTGACGAAAAAGCTGCCGCCGGGGATAGGGTCCAGCGCGTTGCCGCTACCACTGCCGGAGACGTTGGTCGCGGCGTCGCGGTTGAACGACAGGTCGCCGTACAGGACCTGCAATCCGCCGGTTATTTGCGTACCGTGCAAGTAGCTCAGGCCCGCGGGATTACTGGCGATGGTGGAGGGGCCCTGGGCGCGGGCCGCAGCACCGGCATTGGCAAGCCCGACGTTATCGGTGCCGATTTCGTAGAGCATGATCCCGCCAGCGTGGGCGTGCGGGCAGCTTAGCGCCAGCAGCGTCAGAGCGGGCAGGGCGTATCTTGGCTTGGCCATCGGTTCACCTTGGCGACTGTTCATCCAGAACGGAGGCGGCAGGCGTGTGCCGCCGGTGATCGGTCGCCAGGTCTACTTGCTCATCGCCGCTCGGGCCGCTTCGATATGGGCCTTGACCGCGTCAAGGTTGAAGCTCGCACCTTTCTGCATGGGTGGGTACTCGATGGCGGTCTGGGCCAGCTTGACCACCTGCTGCTGGACAAACACGAAGCGCCAGAACTGGAACTTGAACCACTCGAAATATTCCAGCGAACCGCTGGCCGCCTGATTCTCCGGCCATCCGGCGCGTTCGAACGGATCCAGGCGCAGATTGGTCAGAATGGGCATGTCCAGGGTCACCTTCGCCCCTAGCCAGCCGCCAGGCTGATCGATGAAGCGATACTTGAAGTCATCGATGCGAATCGCCCCCAGCGAGCTTTCGCCGAAATAAAAGATCTCGTGACGGGTCGAAGGGCCCTTGCCGGTGATCATCGCCGTCTGGTCATAGCCATCCAGGTGCACCTTGTAGCTTCGGTCACCCAGTTGTTTGCCCTTGAGCAGCTGATTGGTAATGTCCGGATTGCCCGCCGCAGCGACGAAGGTGGGAAACCAGTCCATGCCCGAGATGATGCCGTTGGCCACTGCATTGGCGGGTACTTGCCCAGGCCAGCGGATGATCGCCGGCGCCCTGAACCCGCCTTCCATGACAGTCCCTTTGCCCATGGCAAACGGGGTGGTGCCGCCATCGGGCCAGGTGAAGTTTTCCGCGCCGTTGTCAGTGGTGAAGACCACGATGGTGTTGTCGTCCATGCCGCCGGCTCTGAGTTTTGCCATCACCTCACCGACGATATCGTCCAGCTGCGCCATCCCGGCTTCCTGCTCCGACCAGCCATTTTCAGCGTTGCGCAGGGCCTCATATTTGTCGGAAAGGTGGGTCACGATGTGCATGCGAGTGGGATTGAGCCAGAGGAAGAAAGGCTTGTTGTCCTGCTTGGCCTTGTCGATAAAGCTGAAGGCTTTATCACGGATCTCGTCGTCCACGGTTTTCATTCGCTCCGGGTAGAGCGTCCCGGCGTCTTCGATTTTCTGTTTGCCGACCTTGCCCCAGCGCGGCATGTCGGTCTGATCGTCCGTCTCGGTGGCCCAGCTGTGCACCATGTTGCGCGGCCCCACCGTATCGAGCAGGTCTTTGGGGTAGTTGGGGTGCGCGGGGTCTTCCATTGCGTCCAGGTGGTACAGGTAGCCAAAGAACTCATCGAAGCCGTGCACGGTGGGCAGGAACTGGTTCAGGTCGCCCAGGTGATTCTTGCCGAACTGGCCGGTGGCATAGCCCATGGACTTGAGCGCGGTGGCGATGGTCACCGCTTCTGCCGGGATCCCGATGGGTGATCCCGCCTGGCCGACGGTGGTCATGCCAGTGCGGATCGGCAACTCGCCGGTGATGAAGTTGGCACGCCCGGCGGTACAGCTGGCCTCGGCGTAATAATCGGTAAACCGCATGCCTTCGGCGGCGAGGGTGTCCAGGTTCGGCGTTTTGCCGGCCATCATGCCCTGGTTGTAGACCCCTATATTGGACCAGCCAACGTCATCGCCCATGATCACCACGATGTTGGGCGGCGGTTTATCGGCCAGGGCGATGCCGGGCAGCAGGATGGCGGATAACAGCGTCGAAACAGCAAACAGTCGGGAGTAAGCATTCCGGTTCATGTGAGGCTCCTGTGTACTGCGTTAGTACCCGAAGACAGGCCCCCCGACCGTTCTTGTGTTGTGTTTCCCCGACAGGAGCGTAGGTACAAACGGCGCAATAGCGAATAAATAGTTCAGCGCCTGCGCCTACCGGCCCAATCGGGACAGGGTGTCGCGCATGGGATCAAGGGAGACGCCGATCAAGCCATCCAGCGGCCGGTTCAGTTCTTCAATCAGCAGGATCGAGCCGCAGGTTGACAGGGCGCACATCAGTACGACGATGACCACGGTGGTGTTGCGCGGGGTGAACAGGCCGAAGCTGCCGAAGATGATCGACAGCCACGCGAGCAGTGCCACCAGCAGCGCGGTGGGGATTGAACTGGTGCTTTGCAGCATCAGCAGGCCACGCATGGCGAACACCTCATCCATGATCGCCAGTGCCTGGGTCTTCAGTGCGACATGCTCCGGGTCCGGCGCCGGCAACTGTTCGACCTGGCGCCGCAGCGCTTCCGAGCGGTTGATCGCCTGATCGTCGTTGAGCCTGGCCAACTGCACCGTGTCCCGGGACGCCAGCACCTCGACAACCCCCAGATAGTTGCGCATCAGGGTCTGGCGAATGGGTTGGGTCTGGGCACCGTAGCGCGCCAGCACACGGTCGAACTGCACGACCTGCGCGGCGGTTTCCAGCAGTTCGGCGCTGGCCTTGTCGAAGGTGCCTTTGGCCGAGGAAATCAACAACCCCAGGACCAGCGCGGCCATGGTGGCGATCAAGCCCGTCGCCAGTTTGATCACCCCGACTGAGGCATCGCTCAGATGGTGTTCGGGGATGCGCTGTCGCACATACCAGCCCAGCCAGGCACTGGCGCACAGGCATACCAGGGACGCGATTGCGATCAGAAGATGATTCAAGGGCTCACCCCGTCGGCGGCAAGGCTGCCGCTGAGCAAGCATAGCGACTAATCGAGCGAGGGTTTGTTTCGCGTGCCCGCAGCGGGCCTGAGCCTGGGCAGGACATCCGCCGCTGACAGTTGGCGAGGGGCAGTTCGCCACCCGCTGGCAGCGCTATATGGGCGCCGCTTGCTTATCGTTTAACGCACTGAACGCCGCTGCATGCTGCGCCATCTTCATTGGACTCGCCCCTTAACAGTGAGGGACTCATTGCCGATAGGAAGTGGATTCGACAGCACGGAAGCCGGACGAGGATTCCCGGTCCCTGGCCAGATGCCAGGGCATGTCGTCCAACGCTATGGAGTTACGTCCATGTCGCTCAATTGGCTTGCAACGCTACGAAACACCGTCGTGGGTATTGGTATCGGCAGTCTGACCCCTGCCTGGGCGGCGCCGCCCCAGCAGGGCGCCGCAGTCGAACAAAAGGTACAGGCGATCCTCTCGCAAATGACCCTGTCGGAGAAACTCAGCTATATCAATATCGACGATGGCCACATGATGCGCCCGCTGCCCAAATACGGCCTGCCCGGTACGGTCAGTTACGACTCATCCATGGGGATTCACGTCGAGTCGACGATGTTTGGCACCCAATACCCGGCATTGTCTGCGCTGGCTTCCACCTGGAATATCGAACGTGCCCGACAGTATGGCCTTGCCCTGGGGTTCGATACCCGGGCCGCCGGTGGGCAACAGGTATTGTCGCCGGGCCTTAACCTGTACCGCACGCCGTTCAACGGCCGCGGCGCCGAACACCTGAGCGGGGAAGACCCTTATCTGGGCGCGGTCATGGGCTCGGTTGTCACTAATGCTATCCAGGCCCAGGGCGTGTGGACCGCTGCCAAGCATTACCTGGCCAACGAACAGGAGGCCAATCGGCATTTTCTCAACGTGCATGTCAGCGAGCGGGCGCTGCGCGAACTTTACCTGCCTGGCTTTGAGTCGCTGGTGAAAAACGCCAACCCTGCGGCGATCATGTGTGGGTTCAACAAGATCAACGGCGACTACGCGTGCGAGAGCCACCGCTTGATCGCCGACGCCTTGAAGGGTGAATGGAATTTCCAGGGTTTTGTGCTCAGCGATTTCAATTCCATCAATGATGGCCTGAAGGCTGCTCTGGCCGGCACCGATCTGGACATGCCCAGCGGCTTGAAAATGAACGAAGCCACCTTGCGGCCCTACATCGACAGCGGTGTATTGCCGCTGGCTACCATCGACGACAAGGTGCGGCGCAATTTGCGGGCGATGGTCAGTTATGGCTTCGACCAGGGACTGCCAGCCGCGTCCGGGATCAAGGATGACCCGCGCAGTTTGCGGGCGTCGTTACAGGTGGCGCGTGAGGGCATCGTGCTGCTGAAAAACGCAGCCGTGGCCTCGGGGGCGAAGCTGCTGCCCCTGAACAAGGCTTCAAACATCGCAGTGATTGGCAATATGGCTGAACAGGCGCCGCCTTCGCCGTTCGGCACCGCCTGGTCGGAGGTGCCGAATAACGTCACGGAGTTGACCGGGATCCGCCGCGCCACCAGCGGCACGGTGACCTTCCTGCGCAGCCTTTCGCTCAATCCCGCACGTGCAGTGTGGTACACGCAAGACCCGGCTTCGAGCAATCCGCAGGCCTACGTCAGGGGCTTGCGCGCGGAGTATTTCAATAACGCGGATCTGTCGGGTGCTCCAGCGGTGAGCAGGATCGAACCCGGGGTGAACTGGGAGTTCCTGTCCTCAACCAACAGCACCGCGCAGGGCACCACCACAGTGGCCGGTTTTTCGACCACCCAGGGCAGCTTCTCCGCGCGCTTCGTGGGCAAGATTCGCCCGACCGTGACCGGGCGTCATGTATTCAAGGTACGCGGCGATGGCTCGCTCAAGTTGTGGGTCAACAACCGCCAGATCGTCGATTTCGACGGCACGCCGCTGTCCACCGACCTGGCCGATCCGATCGCGCAGTCGGGGCGTACCGTGGTGCTGCAAGCCGGACAGCTGTACGACGTGCAACTGGAATACAGCCGGGTATCGAGTTTTTACATCCCGGCGCAGGGCGGTCTATGGGGGGTGCAAATGAGCTGGGCGGCATTGGCAGCACCCGAGAACCTTGCTCAGTACGATGCGGTGGTGATCGTCGCCGGCATCAACAACGAGTATGAAGGCGAAGCCTCCGATCACGGATTCGGCCTGCCCGAGTATCAGGACGAAATGATCAGCAACGTCATCGCGGCCAACCCCAGGACGGTGGTGGTGCTGCATGCTGGCGGCACGCTGGATGTCTCGGCCTGGGTCAACAACGTCAAGGGCCTGTTGCATGCCTGGTATCCAGGGGCGTTCGCCGGTACGGCGCTGGCACAGATCATCTTTGGCGATAACAGCCCTTCGGGCAAATTGCCGGTGACCTGGGACCGCGACATCGTCAACAACCCCAGCTACCCCAGCTACCCGGACCCACGGCCGTACCAGGGCGCCAATGCGTTGGCAGACATGACCTATTCGGAGGACATCTTCATGGGTTATCGAGGTTATGACAAAGCGCAGAAACGGCCGCTGTTCGCCTTCGGTCATGGCCTGTCCTACACCACATTCCAATACAGCGATCTGAAAACCACGCCAGCGGTGATGGTGCCCGGTAACGACACGACCGTGACGTTCACCCTCACCAATACCGGCAACATGGCCGGGTACGAGACTGCGCAGTTGTACATTCAGCCCCTCGCACCGGTCGTGGCCCGGCCGCTCAAGGAATTGAAAGGGTTTGCCAAGGTACTGCTGCAACCGGGGGAATCGCGTCAGCTCAGCATGACCGTCAATGGCCGAGCCTTTGCGTATTTCGATCCTGCGACCTTCAACTGGATTGTCGATGCCGGACGCTACCGGGTGTTGGTCGGCGGTGCTTCGGATGACCTGCCGCTCAGGGCCAGCCTGACGGCGCTGTATCGTGAGGAGTTGCCCACCAACACCAGCAATCCGCTGGCCTCGGCCACTCGGGCTGCGGTTCAGGTGGCGCCCGCTGCCGCCTATTGATCGGTAGGCAGCCGTCAGCTGCGGTGGTTGGAGAACCGAACCTCGGCCGGGGCGTCGCCCCGGTCGAGGGTCCGTGCCTCAGTAGGCGCCATCTCCGTCGGCAGGTTTGGGCGTGTTGACTTCCTGGTCATACAGGAACCCGGTGGGGGGCATCATGTCAGTGACCACTGTAGGCTTGAGCGCAGTGGCCGACAACGGGTTGCTCGCGGTGATGGGCAGCTCCTGGCGGAACGGGCTGACCAGTTGCGCGGTCAGGCGGATGTCTTGCGACGAGGCGCCAATCGAGACGGTAAACACGTCGTTATCCACTACCCAGGCCTGGTCCCTGGGTTCGTAGTACGCCAGCGCGCGGCCGTTCAGTTCAAGGGTGATGTGGCGGGTCTGGCCCGGTTGCAGCATCACTTTGCTATAGCCCTTGAGCTCCTTGATCGGACGGCTGACCGGAGCATTGCGCGGTCCGACGTAGAGCTGCGAGATCTCCGCCCCGGCGCGTTGCCCGGTGTTGGTTACATCAAACGACACCCTGACCGGCGCACTGCCGGCAACCACGGCCGGGGTCACGCGCAGGTTGGAGTAGGAGAACGTGGTGTAGGAAAGCCCGAACCCGAACGGATAGAGGGCTTTGGTGGATTTGCGGTCATAACCGCGATACCCCAGGAACAGATCGTTGGCATAACTGGTTTCGGTGATGGTGCCCAGATTATCGAATTGCGGAAAGGTCGAATACACCGGGTTGTCCTGCAGGTTACGCTCCAGGCTGATCGGCAATTTGGCCGAAGGATTGGCCCGCCCGAAAAGAATTTCGGCCAGTGCCTGACCGCCATTCTGACCAGGGTAGAAGGCGTAGACCAGGCCACCGACCTGATCGACCCAGTCGTTCATCTTCAGCCCCGTGCCGCCGTGCACGACGACGATGGTCTTGGGGTTGGCCTGGGCCACGCTCTGCACCAGCTGCCCCTGGAACTCGGGCAGCTCCCACATGTGGTCCCACCCTTCGCCCTCATACTCGGCGCTGTTGCCAACTGCAACCACCACTGCGTCGTAACCGGCAAGCTCCGGCGGGGCGGTCAAGGACGCCCAGCTCATCTGCACCCCGGTGTAACCGCCCAGGGCGGCGATGTAACCTGGCCGGCGCGAGTACTCAAGCTTCACGTCGTAGGACTGGCCCGCTTGCAGGCTGATTTTGGCGTAGACCGGAATGGTGGGCGGAATGGCGTTGTTCGGCAGAGGGTTGCCTTCACCGTTATTGATCAGCTCGGTGCCATTGACTGTCAGGCGGATCGCACCGTCTGCCCGCACCTTGAACACATGATCGCCGGTGACCGTCGGGGTCACGCTGCCGGTCCAGCGGATCGAGGTATTGGCGGTGTCGCCGTTGGTGGGCAGATTGCTGTCCGCATCCCAGTCCAGGTTGACCCGGGTCTCGGTCCGCGTGGTTGCCGGCGAGCCTGTGAACGTCGGATTGGTGAAATACTCTGCCGTCATTCCGGCTGTGGGCGCGCCTGAGGTGTCGGTGTGCAGCCAGACGCCTGCCGCCGGGTCCAGCGACAAACCGTCGAGGAAGTCCACCTGGGTAGCCGATGCCACCTGACGCAGGCCGCTGACCTCGCTGATATAGTGCGTTGGCGATATGTAAGCGCTGCCAAAACCCGTTGGTGGCGCGTATTTACCCAATACCCCGATGACCGCGACTTTTTTGATCGAGTTGCGATTGAGCGGCAGCAGATGATTCTGGTTTTTCAGCAGTACGATGCCTTCACGCGCAACGCTTAAAGCGGCAATGTTACTGCCTGCACTATTGGTGTCGTGAGTGGCGGGTGGCACATAAGTATCAAAGCCGAAGCGGTAAATCTCACGCAAAATCCGACGCACTTTATCGTCGATAGTCGCTACCTTCAATTGACCACTTTCGATGGCCGGCGTTAACGTTGCCGCATTCATCTTGCTGCCCGCCAGCATGTCCAGGTCTGTGCCAGCCTGTGCCGCATTAAGACCGTTCATGATGGCGTTGTAATCGGTTTGCATGATGCCACGGTAATTCCACTCGCGTTTTAGAATCTGTTTGATCAGATGGCTGTTTTCGCAAGCGTATTCACCGTTTACTTTTTGGAACGAACACATCATGAGTGCAACTAAACCGTTCTTTACCGCCGATTCAAACGGCGGAAGGGTGATTTCCCGCAATACTCTTTCACGAATGGTTTCGTTAAGGGTGAATCGATTGGTTTCCTGATCGTTGGCGGCGTAGTGCTTGGCATCGGCCCATACGCCTCGGGCCTGGATGCCATTGACCACGGCTGGCGCCAGGCTGGCCCCCAGATACGGATCCTCACCGGACAGATACTCGAAGTTGCGACCGCCAAACGGCATTCGGTACATGTTCATGCCGGGGCCGGTGACGTAGTGATAACCGCCGCTGGCAGTGTCATAACCCAGGGCCAGGCCGAAGTCGAGGGCGCGGTAAGGATTGAAGGTGGCGGCCAGGCTGGGTCCGCTGGGATATCCCACGCCTTGCTCATTGCCTTGGCTGGTATAGCGCAGGCCGAGGCCGCCATCGGTGCCGTGAATCTGCGGAATGCCGAAGCGCGGCAGCGGTTTTATGTCCCAATCGGCAGTGCCGCCGATGTAATCAAGCTTTTCGAGTAGGGTCATCTGGCTGACCGTCTGCTGGGCGAGCTGATCGGCCTCGGCATCACTGCGCATCGCGGCAATCACCGTCGGGGTGAAGGCTTGAGCAATGGCCAGGGCCAGTAGCGATATCATTCTGGGGTAGGAAAGAGCACGGTAGTTTTCCATAGTAAGTTCCGCCACTTCGGTGCTGTAGCAAGCGCTTGCCAAAGTTGGCACGCCACCCGGCGAAGTAACTTATGCAGTGACCGCAGCGGACCCCTGAGAATAAACTCGCTCGCCCAAGTTGTTTTGGGGAGGCGCGGGCTGGCAGTACGGCGTACATCCAGGCGTCATGTCTTATTGATATTAAGTTCCTTGTTTTTAATTCAAGGAGGATGAATAAGACGACTCTGTTGCTATTCAAGTCAATCGGTTTTTAGCGATTGTTTATCGCGAATTAATCTTACCCTTAAGGTCAACAGACGATTCGTCTCTAAGGCCGGTGCAGGTTGCGCTTTGTTGCGAGTGGGACTAGCTTCAATCTCTCCATGCAAGTTAGGCGTTGCCGCTTACTCCAACAAACTACTTGTCTGGCTAACGATTGGAGGATTGAAAAATGAACTTCATAACAGGATCCATTGTTGCACTTGGCGTGACGCTGTTGTCCGCCGCTTCGATTGCCGCCGATGCACCACCGGCAAGCATTACCTCTGCCGCACCCGATGTTAAGGTGATGACGCAGACCCAAAACCCCCAGGCTGCCCAGCAGAATAAAAAAGCAGGGGCGCAAAAGGCACAACGTCCTGCCAGTACGACCACCTCCAAACCCGCGCCGTAAGCGCTGATGCCTGCCACCCCTCATGCCACTGCCAATGCACATCAGGTGTGCGATTGGTTACTGGCCCACGGCGGCTTGAAACCGGTCGAGCTGGAAAGGGCGCGACGCCTGTCTGAAACGGACATCGACACACCCTTGCCCCGGCTGCTGACGCGGCTTGGGATTGTCTCCGAAGGCGCGCTCGCCAGGGCCTGGGCCGCGTTGCTGGCAGCGCCACGGGTGGATATCGACAACCTGCCGGCACAGCTCGAACCCTTGCCCGAATTAAGCGAGCGTTTCCTGCGCCACCATCATGTGGCGCCGGTGGGCTGGAGCGATCAGGCTCTGCAGCTGGCCCAGGCCAACCCCGGCGATGCCTACCCGGCGCGGGCCGTGGCGTTTGCCTGTGGCGTCGCGGTGCATACCGTGGTCGCAACCTGTGAAGAAGTGGAGGCGTTGATCGAACGCTTCTACGGTCAGGGCCGTTCGGCGATCGGCAGTCTGATCCAGGACCTGGACGGACAGACAGCGGGGGACGGCGATGACATCGAGCACCTCAAGGATCTCGCCTCGGAAGCCCCGGTCATTCGCCTGGTCAACCTGCTGATGCATCGCGCCGTGGAACTTCGCGCCTCTGACATTCATATCGAACCCTTCGAAAACCAGTTCAAGGTGCGCTATCGCATCGACGGCGTGTTGCAAGAAGGTGAATCGCCTCCGGTGAACCTGGCGGCGGCAGTGATTTCGCGGATCAAGATCATGGCCCACATGGACATCGCCGAGCGCCGATTGCCCCAGGACGGGCGTGTCATGCTGCGGGCCAACGGTCGCGAGCTGGATCTGAGGGTCTCGACCGTGCCGACCCGTTTTGGCGAATCGGTGGTCATGCGTCTGCTGGACCGCCAGACGGTGGCGTTCGATCTGCCGAGCCTGGGGTTTGACGCCGAGCGGCTGCAGCGTCTGCTTGACCTGCTGGCATTGCCCCATGGCATCGTGCTGGTGACCGGGCCTACCGGGTCGGGCAAGACCACCACGCTGTACACCGCGCTGGTCCAGCTCAACACCGCCGAGCGCAAGATCATCACCGTCGAGGACCCGGTGGAGTACCAGATCGAGGGTATCAACCAGATCCAGGTCAAGCCTGCCATCGGCCTGGACTTCGCCACGTCGCTGCGCTCCATCGTGCGTCAGGACCCGGATGTGATCATGATCGGCGAGATGCGCGATCTGGAGACCTGTCGTATCGCCATTCAGTCATCGCTGACCGGCCATCTGGTGCTGTCCACGTTGCACACCAACAGCGCGGCGGCCAGCATCACCCGTCTGCTGGACATGGGGGTGGAAAGTTATCTGATCGCCTCGACGGTGACCGGCATCCTCGCCCAGCGTCTGGTACGTCGGCTGGCGCCCGAGCACCGCGAAGCCTTTGAAGCGCCGCCGGCGCTGGTGGCCGAGCACGGTCTGCAGCGCTTCACCGAACGCCGCCCGATCCTGCTGTATCGGCCACGCCCCGGATCGCCCGACGGTGGCTATCGCGGCCGTAGCGCAATCACCGAGTTGCTGGTCATGACTGACGAACTGCGCACCTTGCTGATGGCCCACGCCGACGCAGCTGCGCTCGAACGTGCCGCGCGCAAGGGCGGCCTGAGCACGCTTTATGAGGAAGGGTTGCGCCAGGCGGTGGCCGGTGTCACCAGTCTCGATGAAGTGCTGCGCGTGACCGGCGGACAGTAGGCGGGAGCCATTGATGCCACGTTTCAGATACCGCGCCATGGAAGCCAACGGCACTCCGCGCGAAGGTGACCTGGAGGCCGCTGACCCTGCTCAGGTCGCAGCGTTGCTGCACAAGCGCGGGCTGCTGGTGATGCGCATCGAGGCCGGCCGGGACCGACGCTGGCCGTGGCAGCGGTCAAGCAGCCTGGGGCAGGACCCGCTGCTCAATTTCACTCAGCAGATGGCGATTCTGCTCGGTGCCGGTCAGCCGCTGGAGCAGGCGTTGACGGTGCTGATCAAGCAGCCTGGGCGTGAGGGGATGAGTGCGCGGGCGCTGATCGAGCGGATTCGCGAGCGCGTCAAAGGGGGAGTCCCGCTGTCCACGGCGATGGCCCAGGAGGACGGCCAGTTCTCTGCCTTGTACCTGAGCCTGGTCAGGGCCGGGGAGGCCAGTGGCGCGTTGCAGGACACGCTGCGTCAGCTTGGCGAGTACCTGGAGCGTCGGCAGATTCTTCGCGGCCAGGTCATCAATGCGCTGATCTACCCGGCGTTTCTGATCGCCGGTGTTCTGGGTGCGTTGCTGCTGCTGATGGGCTATGTCGTGCCCCAGTTCGTCCCTATCTTCAACGACCTTGGCGTCCCGCTACCGCTGATCACCGAACTGATCCTCGGTGTCGGCCTGTTCCTGGCCGACCATTGGTTGTGGCTGCCGGCGCTGGTGCTGCTGATGCTGGTGTTGATCCCCGCTTACTGGCGGCAACCGGCGCGTCGATTGCGCCTGCATCGGCGGGTGCTGGGCTTGCCGATCATTGGCCTGCTGATCCAGCGTCTGGAGGCCGCACGCTTTGCCCGCACCTTGGGTACCTTGTTGAGCAATGGCGTGGGCCTGCTCGAAGCGCTGGCCATCGCCCGCCAGGTGTGTGCCAACGTCGCGATCGGCACGTTGGTGGAGGCGGCGATGGACAAGGTGCGCAACGGCGGCTCGCTGGCCGCGGCGCTGGATGACGAGCGGCTGTTGCCGGCCCTGGCGTTGCAGATGATTCAGGTCGGCGAGCAAGCCGGGCAGCTTGACCGGATGCTACTCAAGGTCGCGGACGTCTTCGACCAGCAGGCCCAGCGCAGCATTGCCCGCTTGCTGGCCGCGCTGGTGCCTTCCCTGACCTTGATCATGGCCGCACTGGTTGGCGTGATCATGTTGGCCATCATGCTGCCGCTGATGAGCCTGACCAACTCCATCTGAGGGTTCTCACATGCATCATCGGCACACAAACCGTCGCACCCAGCGCGCATTCACTCTTCTGGAAATGCTGGCGGTGATTGTCCTGTTGGGCATCGTGGCCACCATCGTCGTGCGCCAGGTCGGCGGCAATGTCGACAAGGGCAAATACGGCGCGGGCAAGGCGCAACTGGCAAGCCTTGGGATGAAGATCGAAAGCTACGGCCTTGACGTCGGGTCGCCCCCCAGAAGCCTTGATCAGCTCACCGGCAAACCAGCCGGGGTCAAAGGCTGGAACGGCCCCTATGCCAAACCGTCGGACCTGAAGGATCCCTTCGGGCACAGTTTTGGTTACCTGTACCCCGGCAAGCACGGCAGTTTCGACTTGATCTTCTATGGCCAGGACGGTCAGCCGGGCGGCGAGGGCTACAACACCGACCTGGGCAATTGGGAGTGAATGGTGGTGAGAAGTCGCAGGGGCTTCACGCTGATCGAGTTGCTGGTGGTCATTGCCCTGATCGGCGTGGCGATGGTCGCGATGAGCATCGGCATCAGTCAGGGCCTGCAGGCAGCCCGCGAACGGCAGACGCTGCGCGATATGGTTTATGCGCTGCGCCAGACGCGCACCCACGCGGTGCTTAGCCAGGCCCCGGCGGTGCTGCGTTTTGACATGCGCCAACGCTGGTTTCAGGCCCCCGACCAGCCTCGGCGGTTCTGGCCTGCGAGCATGGCAGTGGACCTGACCACTGCGGCACAGGCCGGTAGCGGCCTGGCGTTCTACCCGGACGGCAGCTCCAGCGGAGGCCACTTGTCGGTTGCGCGGGGCGGCCAGCGCTGGCGTATCGACGTCGGCTGGTTGACCGGCAATGTGCGCTGGCAGATCACGCCATGAAGCATTGCTCGATCAGCCATCACCCACTGAAACATCGCGCTGGCGGGTTCACCCTGTTGGAAATCCTCGCTGCCCTGGCGTTGCTGGTGCTGGTGGTCACGGTCATGTTGGCCGCGTTCGGCCAGGCTCGCCGCAGCCTGGTGCAAGTGCGTGACAGTGACCGCTTGAGCCAGGTCGCTCGCACCTTGCTGGACGAGCAGCGCGAGCTGCGGGTGCAGGTCGGCGTTCGCAGCGGCGCAATGGCGGGCGGTATCCAATGGGCTGAAAGGGTGACCCGGCTGCCCTCGGAACCGGGGCAACTGCCGGTGTTTCGCCTGCAGCTGAACCTCTCCGGGCCGGGCAAGGCGCAATGGGAGCTGGTGACGCTGATCGCCCAGCGCGCCGACCTGAGTGAAACGAGCCCATGAACCGACGCATGAACGGCTTCACATTGCTGGAGATCCTCGTGGTGTTGGTGCTTCTGGGCGTGTTGTCGGGTCTGGTCGCCAATACGTTGCTGGTGGGTCGCCGCTCGCTGGCCAGCGCCGAACGGTACGCGCAACGCCTGGATGAAGTGCGCGCCGCGCAGAATTTTCTGCGACAGGCCGTCCAGCGCATCCTGCCGTTGCAGCAGGGGACTGGCGATGCGCGGGGGGTGTTCGACGGCGGGCCGCAAAGCCTGCGCTTTGCGGCGACCCTGCCGGCCAACCTCGGGGGCGGCATTGAGTGGCACATTCTGGAGGTGCTCGACGATGGCCGGGGGCAGGCATTGCGCATCCGCTTCGAGACCCCCGCAGCGCAGGCATGGGGCGAGCCGCAGTGGCTGTTGCGCGATATTCGCAGCCTGCACCTGACCTACCGTGGCCTGGGGGTAGATGGCAAATCCACCGCCTGGCTCGAGCGCTGGCCATGGCCTCGACGTTTGCCGCAGCAGGTCGGCATCGCCATCGATGCGGCCGGGCCGGTGCCCTGGGTGGCCCAGGTGATCGCACTTCGCCTGGATTTGAGCGGCAACCTGGAGGCGCCATGAAGCGTCGGCCACAGGGCATCGCGTTGTTGCTGGTGATCTGGCTGCTGGCGATGGTCAGCCTGATGCTCGGCGGCTTGCTCACGGTGGTGGGTCAGGAACTGCGACTGAGCCTGTGGCAGCGGGAGCACACCCGCGCGATCTGGGCCGCCGAAGGCGGTATGGCGCTGGCGGTGCGCGGCCTGCGAGAGCCATCCCCGGCCCGTCGCTGGATCGCCGATGGCCGACTCAACGCGCTGGACCTGGACGGTACCCGCTTGCAGATCCGGGTCCGCAGCGAGCGCGGCAAGCTGGACCTGAACACCGCCTCGGGCAGTGACCTGGCGCGTGTGGTGGTGCAGTTGGGCGCTACCCGGGAGCAAGCGCAAGCACTGGCCGCCACGCTGGAACAGCGTCGTACCGGCATCGACAAGCCGATCCGTGCCCTTGAAGAGCTGTGTAGCTGGCCGGGAATGAGCGCCGCGCTGTTCGCTGAACTGGCCCCCGAGCTGACATTGTGGAGCGGGCTGGCGCGCCCGGAACCGGCGTTCGCAAGCCCGGCATTGCGTCAGGCGCTGGGCCTGGCTTATGCGCGGGCCGAAGGCAGCGACCCCGGTCCTATCCTGAGCATCCAGAGTACCGCCATCGCTCAGGGGGGGATTTCCGCCGCGATTGACAGCACGGTGCTACTGTCTATTGAGCAAAACTCACGGCCCTTCCGGGTCCTGCGTTACAGCGAATGAGGTCTGGCCCTGACATGCGCGCACAGCTGCCGTGGATCGGGATGCAACAGCTGATCAACCGTTGGCGAGGCAGCGGGCTGCGCCGCGCCTGGCAGTGGTGGCTGGGACAACTGAGCGCTTGCCTGCCGGAACACTGGACCCGCAAGCCCGCCGAACAGCTCTACCAATGGCCTCTGGCCGAGCCGCCCACGCCGCCGGCCGGGTCTGTGCAGGCGGTGTTGCTGCTACAGCCGGATCAGGCGCTGGTGCACTGCCTGACGTTGCCACTGGCCGCCAGGCACTCGTTGCACAACGTGCTGGCATTCGAGCTTGACCGCTTCACACCCTTGCCAGCCGAACGCGTGCATTATTGGGTCCACAGCACCCGCCTCAGTGCAGGCCGGCTGCACGTGACGCTGGTGGTCGTGCGCCGCGAACACATGAGCCAATGGCTGGACACTTTCAGCCGGCACGGCATCGCGTTGGCCCGTATAGACCTTCTGGATGAACAGGGTCAGCGGCTCGGGGCCCAGCTGTTGCCTGACGATGCCTTGCAGACGAGTACAGGCTCGGGTCGCAGGTGGCTGTGGGCAGGCGCGGGGTTGCTGGTGCTGCTGTGGGTTGCCATGGCGCTGACCCTGCACGATCGCGAGCAAGTCCTGGCCAGCCGAACCCTCGAGGTCGCCCAACAGCGCGCCACGGCCTCGGAGTTGCTGGGCTTGCGTCGGGACCTGGAACAGGCGGGCGGTGCAGAGCGCTACCTCGATGATCTTAAACAACAGCAGCCGACCCGCGCGCTGCTGCTGGCCGAGCTGAGCGCCTGTCTACCTGCCAGCACCTGGCTGCAGAGCCTGCAGATCAACAAGCAAGGTCAGGTAGACCTGGCCGGTTTCAGCGCCGACGCCAGCAGCCTGATCAACCAGATCAAGCAGTGCCCTCATCTGACTGACGCGCAGTACCAAGGCATCATCCAGCCTGACGCCGGCAGCGGCAAAGACCGCTTCTACTTGCGTGCCCAGGCATCGCGGGGGGTCGAGCATGCTGCGCTCACCATCGGACCGTGAGCAACGCGCACTTGCGCTGGCGCTGCTGGGCGTCTGTCTGGTCGCGGCCTATTGGTTGCTGGTGCACAGCTGGTTCGTAGGTCCCCTGCTTGAAATCAATCAGCGCATGCAGACCCTGGCTGAGCAGGATCGGCATTACAGCGAACTGCTGGTCAGGCGCGACGGCTTGCAGCGACAGTTGCAGGATGCCAGGACCCGGAGCAGTGACACCCAGGGTCTGCTGCCCGGCGAGGACGCCAGCGCCGTGGCCGCTGACCTGATGCAGCGCGTCAGCGGGCAGGTCAAGGGGCTGGATGCCGTGGGTGGTGGCTGCAGTGTCATCCAGCGCATGCCGATTGCCACTGAACGCTCGGTGGCCGGTCCCTGGCGGCCGGTGATGCTGAGCATGGACCTGGACTGCGCCATCGAGCCTCTGCTGCATCTGTTGTATTGGCTGGAATACGCCAGACCCTTGTTGTTCGTCGAAGAGCTGAACATCAGTCGTGGCGCAAGCGTTGTGCCTCAGGACGCGCAGGACACCCCGGCGCCAAGCCTACCGACTCAGTCGGCAAAACTGACCGTGCACCTGCTGATCGCCGGCTACATGGCCGGCTCACCGACAGAGCCTGCCGCCGGGAGCCAAGGCGACACCGAGGAGGCGGCGCCCGACGCTGCGGTGCAGTCCCCCGCGGACGAAGGTGCTGATCGGTGAGCCGCACGATGCGGATCGGTCTGCTGCTCGGGTTGATATTCGTTACAGGGGCTATCGTCAGTGTGATGAGCCAAACGGGTCGCCAGACGCAAGACATCGCCGATAGCCCTCAGCCCGTCGCCGAGGCAGTCGAGGCTGTCCCTGAAGCGGCGTCCGCGCCTACGTTGCAAAGCCTTGAAGCGGCCTGGCAGCACCCGTTGTTCAACCCCGATCGCCAGCCGGACCGCGTACGCAGCAGTGCAGCCGCTGGGGTCGGGCTTGAGGGTATGCAATTGACCGGGGTGATCATCGAAGGCGGACACAAAATCGCTTTGTTCAGACAGCCCGACGGCCGAAGCCTCACGCTCAAGGAAGGCGCGGACCTTAACGCCACCTGGCGTGTGACGCGTATCGATGCACGGCGGGTCGAACTACACAGCGCAGACGAATCACGCGTGCTTCAGTTAGCCACCCCACGGTTGCCAGCAGTCCCGGTGCCACCACCCCATCGCGACGGGAGGCCTTGAGGCCATGCATTCAAGGACAACGGCAGCCAACAGGATTCTGGTCGGCATCCTCTTGCTGGGGCTGGTGGCTTGTGCCACGCCGCGCCCTCCGGCCGGCGATGACGATCTGCTCCGCGAGGCCATGCGTGGCACTGGCAGCGATCGTCGGCCTGCCACCCAGCCGCTGCCTGTGGCCAGCGCGACGCAGCCGCCAGGGTCCACAGCCGCGCCTTCGCAACGCCAGCTCATTCGCGGCAGCCAGCGCTTCATCCAGGACACCGCGCCGCAGGCTCCGCGATCCGGCCCGGTCGAGCCCGGAAGCGGCGGGGTGATGCTGAACTTCACCAATCAGTCGATCGTCGCCATCGTCAACACCATCATGGGTGATCTGCTGGAAGAAAATTACACCATCGCCCAGGGAGTGACCGGCGAAGTGTCGTTTTCCACCTCGCGGCCGATCCCCAAGGATCAGGCCATGGCCGTGCTCGAGAGCCTGCTGGGCTGGACCAACAACGCCATGATCCGCCAGGGCAACCGCTACGTGATCCTGCCCGCTTCGCAGGCAGTGGCGGGCCTGCTGGTGCCCTCGATCGGCATCGGCGCGCCACCGCGGGGCATGTCGGTGCGGCTGTTTGCGCTGAAGTTCATCTCGGCGACCGAGATGCAGAAACTGCTCAAGCCTTTTGCCCGCGACAGTGCATTTCTGCTGGTCGATCCGGCACGAAACGTCTTGGGCATGGCCGGCACCAGCGAGGAGCTGGGCAACTATCAGAAAACCATCGACACCTTCGATGTCGACTGGCTGCGTGGCATGTCAGTGGGTGTATTCAGCCTGCAGCGGGCCAGCGTGGCCGAGCTGATGCCGGAGCTCAAGCGGGTGTTCGGCGCAGACAGCGGGACACCGCTTGCCGGCATGCTCAATTTTCTGCCCATCGAGCGCACCAATTCGGTGGTGGTGATTTCATCGCAGCCGCAGTACTTGCAGGAAGTGGGGCAGTGGATTCATACCATCGACGAGGGCGGCGGCAACGAGCCTCAGCTCTACGTCTACGACGTGCGCAACATGAAAGCCGCCGACCTGGCCCGCTACCTGCGGCAGATCTATGGCAGCGGGGCGATTCAGGAGGATGCCCCGGCGCAGGTCGCGCCGACCATGAGCACCACCATTCTGTCCTCACCGATCGGCAACGGCGCCGGATTGGGCGGCAGTGGGTCAAGCCTGGGCGGCAATTCGGTGGACGGGCTGCGCCGCGGGTCATTGGGCGGCAATCAGCAGAATGGCGGGCAAGGGTTGGAGAGCAGCAGAACCTTCAGCGCCACCGGAGAGGAACAGACCAACAGCGAAAACACCGAGCCGGCCGCTGAAGCGGGCACCAGCAAGGGGCTGGATGACAGCACACGGATTTCGGCGCAAAAGAGCAGCAACCAGCTGCTGGTGCGGACCCGTCCCACTCAATGGGCGGAAATCGAGTCGGCCATTCGCCGCCTCGACAATCCGCCCATGCAGGTGCAGATCGAAACGCGGATTCTGGAAGTCACCTTGACCGACGAGCTGGATCTGGGCGTGCAGTGGTACCTGGGTCGATTGGCGGGGAACTCGACCACGCCCGGCATCGGCAACGTCGCCGGCAGCCAGGGCGCGGTGGGCAGCGGCGGCGCGGGGCTGGGTGCCAGCGATGCGCTGTTTTACTCCTTCGTCGGCAATAACCTGCAAATCGCCTTGCGTGCCCTGGAGGCCAGCGGCAAGACCCAGGTGCTGTCCGCGCCCTCGCTGGTGGTCATGAACAATCAGCCAGCGCAGATTCAGGTCGGCGATAACATCCCGATCAGCCAGACCACGGTCAATACGATCAACACCGACACCACCTTGAGCAGCGTCGAATACATACAGACCGGGGTGATTCTGGACGTGGTGCCGCGCATCAATCCGGGGGGACTGGTCTATCTGGACATCCGTCAGCAGGTCAGCGACGCCGGCGCCACCACCAGTGCCGATGTCAATCCACGTATCTCCACCCGCTCGATCTCCACTCAGGTCGCGGTGCAGAGCGGGGAAACGGTTCTACTGGGCGGGTTGATCCGCCAGGACACGGTCGATACGTCCAATAAAGTGCCTTATCTGGGGCGTATCCCGGGATTGGGCTGGCTGTTTGGCGCGACCTCCCGTTCAAAAGGGCGCACGGAGCTGATTGTGCTGATCACCCCCAGGGTGGTCTCCAACAACAGCCAGGCGCGGCAGGTGACCGACGAGTACCGCGACCAGATGCTGCTGATGACCCCCCCAGCCCGCATGCCGGCGCCACGAACCGGTCAAAAACCCTCGTTCTAGTCGATCACCCTGTAGGAGCGGGCTTGCCCCGCGAGCTGCCGGGCACCGGCAGTAAACCCAGACGTCCCGGCCGTGTCAGACACACCGCGTAGGCAGGCTTTGCTGGCGCTTCGCGCCAGATCGTCGGCA
Source organism: Pseudomonas sp. NPDC087358 (assembly GCF_044900785.1). Classification (NCBI taxonomy): domain Bacteria; kingdom Pseudomonadati; phylum Pseudomonadota; class Gammaproteobacteria; order Pseudomonadales; family Pseudomonadaceae; genus Pseudomonas; species Pseudomonas sp. NPDC087358. The sequence continues at coordinate 268,017 of NZ_JBJDOA010000008.1, read as the reverse complement.
AGCCGTACTCCCACGCCCTCCGGGCAGAAGCAATCCGAGTCATGCTCTGGACTTAGATTTCTGACTCCCACGCCCTCCCGGGCAGAAGCAGTGTGAGTCATGCTCTGGACTTGGATTTCTGACTCCCACGCCCTCCGGGCAGAAGCAGTGTGAGTCATGCTCTGGACTTGGGTTTCTGACTCCCACGCCCTCCGGGCAGAAGCAATCTGAGTCATACCGCAGACTTGGATTTCTGTTCGCAGCGCTGAACCGAGCCCTAAAAAGTCAGGATTGATGTCCAACTTTCGAGGTCGGTTCACCCTGTTGGAGACTCTATGATTTCAAACAAACTCCTCAAGCAGCGTTGGACTATTGCGCCGCCTGCTTTTGATTCTGGCCAGAGGCCGTGGGAGCTCGGCTTGCCAGCGATCTGCCGGGCACCGGCAGTAAAACCAGACGTCCCGGCAGTATCAGGTACACCGCGTTGGCCGGCTTTGCTGGCGCTTCGCGCCAGATCGTCGGCAAGCCGTACTCCCACGCCCTCCGGGCAGAAGCAATCTGAGGCATGCTCTGGACTTGGATTTCTGACTCACACGCCCTCCGGGGAGAAGCAGTGTGAGTCATGCTCTGGACTTGGATTTCTGACTCACACGCCCTCTGGGCAGAAGCAATCTGAGGCATACCGCAGACTCGGATTTCTGTTCGCAGCGCTGAACTGACCCCGAAAAAGTCAGGATTGATGTCCAACTTTCGAGGTCGGTTCACCCTGTTGGAGATTCTATGGTTTCAAACAAACTCCTCAAGCAGCGTTGGGCTATTGCGCCGCCTGCTTTTGATTCTGGCCAGAGGCCGTGGGAGCTAGGCTTGCCAGCGATCTGCCGGGCACCGGCAGTAAAACCAGACGTCCCGGCAGTATCAGGTACACCGCGTTGGCAGGCTTTGCTGGCGCTTCGCGCCAGATCGTCGGCAAGCCGTACTCCCACGCCCTCCGGGCAGAAGCAGTGTGAGTCATGCTCTGGACTTAGATTTCCGACTCCCACGCCCTCCGGGGAGAAGCAGTGTGAGTCATGCTCTGGACTTGGATTTCTGACTCCCACGCCCTCCGGGCAGAAGCAATCTGAGTCATACCGCAGACTTGGATTTCTGTTCGCAGCGCTGAACCGAGCCCTAAAAAGTCAGGATTGATGTCCAACTTTCGAGGTCGGTTCACCCTGTTGGAGACTCTATGGTTTCAAACAAACTCCTCAAGCAGCGTTGGACTATTGCGCCGCCTGCTTTTGATTCTGGCCAGAGGCCGTGGGAGCTAGGCTTGCCAGCGATCTGCCGGGCACCGGCAGTAGGATCAGGCGGCGCGGCGGGTCAGGCACACCGCGTTGGCAGGCTTTGCTGGCGCTTCGCACCAGATCGTCGGCAAGCCGAACTCCCACGCCCTCCGGGCAGAAGCAGTGTGAGTCATGCTCTGGACTTGGATTTCTGACTCCCACGCCCTCCGGGCAGAAGCAATGTGAGGCATACCGCAGACTTAGATTTCCGACTCCCACGCCCTCCGGGCAGAAGCGAGGCTGCGGCAGGGCGTTCTGGCCGTGGACCCACGCCCTCCGGGCAGGGGTTAGGGCAGTGTATAGCCGCACTCTGATCTGGATCAGTACCGCTCGTGCGCGGCGGGGTCAGACTGTCCTCCCGGCGGGGTATCAAGACGGTCACATTCACCGACCAGGCTCACCGGCAACCCTTCATCCGCGCGACTCATTCACCCCACCTCTCCAGGAAGGTTTTTTCATGAATAGATTGAAAATTGCCGCAAGCCCCGGCGCTCGAAGCAGCTTCGTGACAACGCGCGAGGTGGTGGATTTTTGCGCAACCGATCTGACGGACGTCGCGGCGGTGGTGCTCACGGCGCACGACTGGCGCGCCGGTCGGGTCGATGACATCAATCGGTCCGGCTTTGATATCCCGGTATTTTTTGCCGTCGCCAAACACGACGAACTGACGCGCGCCGCGATCCTCGACATCGAGAAGGTGTTGCTGCAGATCAGCGGTGTGTTCGACCTGGAGGGCGATGACGCTCACTACTATGGCCAGCAGCTGGAGAGGGCGGCAACGCAGTACGAGGAGGCCTTGTTGCCGCCGTTTTTCGGCGCGCTCAAACACTACGTCGAGCGCGGTAATTCTACCTTCGCCTGCCCGGGCCATCAGGGCGGCCAGTTTTTCCGCAAACACCCGAGCGGCAGGCTGTTCTTTGAATTCTTCGGCGAGACCCTGTTCCGTGCCGACCGCTGCAATGCCGACGTCGAAATGGGTGATCTGCTGATCCACGAAGGCGCGCCGTTGCAAGCCCAGAAACGTGCCGCCAAGGTGTACAACGCCGACAAGACCTACTTTGTGCTCAACGGCACCTCGACCTCGAACAAGATCGTTACCCAGGCCTTGCTGACGCCTGGCGATGTGGTGCTGTTCGACCGCAATAACCACAAATCCATTCATCAGGGCGCGTTGTTCCAGGCAGGTGCCACGCCGCTTTATCTGGAAACGGCGCGCAACCCTTACGGCTTGATTGGCGGCATCGACGCGCATTGTTTCGAAGAGCGCTACCTGCGCGAGCAACTGCGCAGCGTGGCGCCGGCCAAGGCCGATGACGCACGGCCGTTCCGCCTGGCAATCATTCAGCTGGGCACCTACGACGGGACCGTCTACAACGCCCGGCAGATCATTGACCGCATTGGCCATCTGTGTGACTACATCCTGTTCGACTCGGCGTGGCTGGGTTATGAACAGTTCATCCCGATGATGCGGGACTGCTCGCCGTTGCTGCTGGAGTTGGGCGCAGACGACCCCGGGATCTTCGTCACGCAGTCGATCCACAAGCAGCAGGCCGGTTTCTCTCAGGCCTCGCAGATCCACAAGAAAGACCGGCACATCAAGGGGCAGGCGCGCTACTGCAATCATTTACGGCTGAACAACGCGTTCATGGCGCAAGCGTCCACCAGCCCGTTTTACCCGTTGTTCGCCTGCCTGGACGTCAATGCGCGCATGCACAGCGGGCGCAGCGGTCACCGCTTGTGGGATGAATGCGTGCGCGCCGGTATCGAGGCGCGCAAGCTGCTGATGGACAACTGCACCTTGGTCAAACCCTTCGTACCGCCGACCATCGATGGGCGCTCCTGGCAGGATTATCCAACCGACGAGATCGCCAACGACCTGAGGTTTTTCCGCTATCACCCCGACGAGCGCTGGCATGCATTTGAAGGGTACGCCGAGAATCAGTACTTCATCGATCCATGCAAATTATTGTTCACCACGCCCGGCATCGATGCCCAGACCGGTCAGTACATGGACTTCGGCATTCACGCCGGGGTGCTGGCGACCTTTTTGCGCCAATACGACATCGTCCCGGAAAAGAACGACCTCAATTCCATCCTGTTTCTGCTGACGCCGGCCGAAGGCAAGGCGAAGATGGATCATCTGGTCGCGCAGATCGGACGCTTCGAACGGTTCATCAAGGACGACGCGCCGATGGCGCAGGTGTTGCCAGGCGTCTACAACGCATACCCCATGCGCTATTGCGACTACAGCATTCGCCAGCTCTGCCAGGAGATGCATTCTTTGTATGCCCGCCATGACGTCAAGCAGCTGCAGAAAGACATGTTTCGCCAGGCTGGCATGCCCGTGGTCGCTCTGGACCCACGCGCTGCGAGTCTGGAATTCGTCCGTGGAAACGTCGAGCTGATTGCCCTGGAGGACGCCCGGGGGCGCGTGGCAGCCGAGGGCGCCTTGCCCTATCCACCCGGCGTGTTATGCGTCGTACCGGGCGAGATCTGGGACGGCGCGGTGTTGGCGTATTTCCTGGCGCTGCAGGATGCGATCAACCAGTTCCCTGGCTTCACCCCTGAACTGCAGGGTGTGTACCTGCGCGTTGAAGACGACGGTCGTATCCGTGCGTATGGGCATGTGCTCACACGGGCAACAGCGCCGGGCCATTGAGCCCGGACCTGCGGCGCAAACCGGATCGAAGGGCGCATGCGCAATCGATCCGGGAGGGCTGGCCAAAGCCTGGCAGGCACGGCTTGGCCAGCTCACTGTCACCGGTTCACGAACCGCTGCCAGAGCTTCCAGTCGACCCGGAGCTGCCGGTGCCGCCCGTGCTCTGAGAGCTTGAACCTGCGCCTGATGGGGTTTTATTTCCAGGGCTCGAATTGCCCCCACTGCCGGCTTCACCGCCGGAGCCGGGAAGCGCAGAGCCATTGGTATTGGCGCCGTTGGTGCCGCTTGGCCGTGAAGAGTTGGAGGAGGTGCCCTGGGTCGATGCAGAGCCGCCGCTGCTGCCTTCAGTCGAGGTGCCACTGGTGCTGGTCGCGGCCATTACCGGCAGTGAAAGTGCGCAGGTCAGTGCAGCCATTGCGCACGCAGAACTCAGTTTCTTATTCATATCAAAAGCCTCTTCGTCACAAATATCAGAGGGTAGGAACGTTGGCGTGGGTGCCAACGACTCTGGGGCTGTGACTCATCAGGGCGAGGAAAAAGTTTAAAAAAATGAGTAATGCGCGATGAACGGTGACGTCATCCGTTAGATGAAAGCACGCATCGCCGGTGCGGCGCTGCCCTGAATGCCTGCGCCAAAGCGGTCAGCATGGCTCCGGTCGGGTGGCCCGGGCAGGCTTCACTCGGTCACCAGAGGTCCGCTCGAATATTGCTCGTCGGTCACCGCTTCCATCCAGTCGGTGTTCTTGCCGTCGAGCGTCTCGGTGACGGCGAAGTGCGACATTGCGCTGGTTGCAGACGCGCCATGCCAATGCCGTTTCCCACAAGCGCAGGTCACTGTGTCACCGGCGCGGATTTCGGTCCGCGGCCCGCCTTCACACTGGGTCCAGCCGACGCCGGTCAGCACCACCAGAATCTGGCCCAGAGGGTGCGCGTGCCAGAAGGTCCGGGCCGAGGGTTCAAAGGTGACGATGGCCCCGGTCGCACGCCCAGGCGCCTGGGCCTGGAAAAGATGATCAATGCGCACCGAACCGGTGAACCAGCTGTCAGGTCCCTTGACCGAGGGTTTGCTGCCGTTGCGGATGATGGTTTGATCAGAACTGCTCATGGGTCTTGCCTCGATTGCTTGTGGGATTGCGTCGTTCGCTAATGCGGAGCGCCGTTGCAGCCGCCGATGCCTTGGAGGCCAGGGGCCGAGGCTGCATGAACGACAAGAACACTTTATAGGCGCAGCTGATCAATGATTAGATGGCAAGACAGGAATGCACCTATGCACAGAGGCATCAATGAACGGCGAGAATTTCAGCGACTTGTTTGGTTTCATGACCGTCGCGCGTGAGCGAAACTTCACACGCGCCGCAGCGCAATTGGGGGTCTCTCAATCGTCGTTGAGCCGAACTGTCCGGGCACTGGAAGACCGGCTGGGCCTGGTGCTGCTGACCAGGACCACCCGCAGCGTCACACTCACGGATGCAGGGCGCCGGGTGCTGGCAGCCGTGGCGCCCAGGTTCGAGGAAATCCACCATGAGCTCGAGCTGATCGGTGAACTCAAGGACCGGCCCAGTGGCGTCGTACGGATCACCGCAATCGACTTCGCAGCCAATGCCTATGTATGGCCGCGTCTCAAGCCACTGCTGCAGCGCTACCCCGATATTCACATCGAGCTGATCAACGACTACGGCCTGGCCAATATTGTCGAGGAACGTTACGACATCGGCATCCGCTTGGGTGATCAGGTCGAGAAAGACATGATCGCCGCTCGGATCGGGCCCGACCTGACCATGGCCATGGTGGCCTCTGCAGCGTTCATGCAACCCCATGAAAAACTCAAGACGCCTCAGGATCTGACTCGACACAGCTGCATCAACCTTCGTTTGCCAACCCGTAATGCACTGATGCCCTGGGAACTGCGCAAAGGCAGCCGAGAGGTTCAGGTCCGGGTGAGTGGGCAGCTGGTGTTCAACTCCACGTATCAGATGCTCGATGCCTGCCTCGAAGGCTTCGGCATCGCCTATGTACCCAAGGTCCTGGTCGAGGAGCACGTGCGGGCGGGTCGGCTGGTCTGGGTGCTGGAAGACTGGTTCCCGACGTATCTGGGCTTCCATCTGTACTACCCCAGCCGCCGCCAGGCCTCGCGCGCGATTGCGCTGGTTGTGGAGGCGCTCAGGCAGGAAGAGCCCTAGTCAGGGGCGGCATGCCCTCGCGTCGTCGGCGCAGTCGTTGCGCAGGTGAGGGTTGTTGACCCCAGTTGCGACATCCCGCGGTGTGATGTCAGATGCCGGAAGAGCGCCGGTGGACGAATGAGCGTGCGGCGGTAGGGCATCGCTGCGGACCGAACAAAGCTGACGCTGATCCTCCTCTTCCGAGCGCGGATTTGCTGAATAGCCGATGCGCGTCATCAAACGAGTCTTGTTTTCCAGATGGATCGTAGGCTCGGCGTCATGAATTCATCTGGGATTTAGCTGAATCCGAGGGAGGCATAGAAGCCCTCGGCAGTGATTGAAGAGCGAACACGCAGCAGATCGAATCCACCTCTCATGGCTACTGACTCAGGATTTGCCATCAACGCCCGTCGATTCGCCGATTAACGATTCCCAACCATCGATTACTCATGGACTATAGGCGCCATTTGGCGGCCTCTCAGTGGGGCCCGCGCTCGTAGCTCCAGGAGCCCGTGAATGAATATCAAGATTGAGGCGCTGATCGCCCGCAAGATCGGCTTCGCCTCCCACCAGAATGCCGTTCCGTTGGTCCGTGAGCTGAGCATCTGCAATCAGGAACAAAGCACGTTTGAAAACCTGCAACTGACGTTAAGTACCGACCCCGAGTTCGTTGAAAGTCGCACCTGGCACATTGACCGCATCCATGCAGGTGATCGCCTCAGCATCTCCGAGCGCGACATCAAGCTCAACGCGGGTTATCTGTCCGGGCTGACTGAAAGCCTGAGCGCCGAAGTGGTGATGCGCCTGTGCCGCGGCGACGAGCTATTGGTGGAACAGCGCTTTGCCACCGAACTTCTTGCGCGCACCGAGTGGGGCGGCTTGAGCGCCATGCCGGAGCTGTTGGCGGCTTTTTGCATGCCCAATGATCCAGCCGTAGACCGTGTGCTCAAGGCGGCTTCTCAAGTCTTGCGCCGCGCAGGCAAGAAAGATGGCATTGACGGTTATGAAAGCAAGTCCCGCAGCCGCACCTGGGAACTTGCCTCGGCCATCTGGTCTGCGGTGTGCAGCTTTCAATTGAGCTACGCATTGCCCCCGGCCAGTTTCGAGCAACAGGGGCAGAAGATCAGGCCGCCAGGCGTGGTGCTGGAAAACGGCGTCGCCACCTGTCTGGACACCGCGTTGCTGTTCGCTGCGGCGCTGGAGCAGGCGGGACTCAATGCCCTGCTGATCATGACCAAGGGCCACGCATTCGCCGGCGTCTGGTTGCAGCCACAAGAGTTCGCCCAGCTGTTGACCGATGAGGCATCGGCTGTGCGCAAGCGTCTGGACCTCAAGGAAATGGTGGTTTTCGAGACCACCCTGGCGACCCAGGCGCCGGCGCCCAGCTTCTCCCAGGCCGTCGCGGCTGCGCAGCGTCAGCTCGATGATGAGCAGTTCATCATGGCCATCGATTTGCACCGGGCCCGGATTCAGAAGATCCGCCCGCTGGCGCTGGTGTCGGCAGTGAATGCATCCGGGGCGAGCGATGACGCAACGCCCGCCCCGGAGGGATTGGAAGAAGCCCCGGCGCTGCCCGGCTTCGATGTCGAGATCAACGAAGGTGCCCAAGGGCCTGCGGGCAAACTGACCTTGTGGCAACGCAAGCTCCTGGATCTGACGACCCGCAACCGTCTGCTCCATCTCCCGGACAGCGCCAAAGGCGTGCGCCTGCTCTGCCCGGATCCCGCAGCCCTTGAAGACCTGCTGTCCAGTGGGCAGCGTATTCGCGTGGTGGCTGTCCCCGACCTTAAAAGCAGTGGCCGTGATGTGGCCCTGTACGAGGAGCAAAACAATCAAAGCCTGGTCGACGAAGTCGCTCGTCAGGCGCTCGCCCGGGGTGAGGTGCTCGCCAGTCTGGAAAAGATCAAGCTTGAGGCAACGCTGATTGATCTGTTCCGCAAGGCACGCAGCGATTTGGAGGAGGGGGGTGCCAACACGTTGTTCCTGGCCATCGGCTTTCTCAAGTGGAAGAAAAGCGCCGAAGACCCGAAAACCTACTCCGCGCCACTGATTCTGCTGCCGGTGAAACTCGAGCGCAAAAGTGCCTTGTCTGGGGTGACGCTGAGCCTGCTGGACGAGGAGCCGCGTTTCAACCTGACCCTGCTTGAACTGCTGCGCCATGATTTTGAGTTGCTGATTCCCGGGCTCGACGGTGAATTGCCAAGTGACGAAAGCGGTATCGATGTAACCGGCATCTGGAACATGGTGCGCCGAGCGGTACGCGATGTGCCTGGATTTGAAGTCAGCACCGAACTGGTCCTGGGCACCTTCTCATTTGCCAAATACCTGATGTGGAAAGACCTCAATGCCAACGCCGCGCAGTTGCTGCAAAGCCCGTTGGTCAAGCATCTGTTGGCGCCAGACGCCGCAGGCGAGGGCTTCTCTGGCTCGCACGAGTTTCCCAGACCCGAACGCCTTGACGCGACGGTGACCCCGGCACAGCTGTTTGCCCCGTTGCCGGCCGATTCCTCGCAGCTATCGGCGGTAGTGGCCTCTGCCAGCACTCACAGCTTCGTGATGGATGGGCCGCCGGGGACCGGTAAGTCGCAGACCATCGCCAATATGATCGCCCACAACCTTGCGTTGGGCCGTCGCGTGCTGTTCGTCGCAGAGAAAAGGGCCGCCCTTGACGTGGTGTACCGTCGGTTGGCGGAGAAGGGGCTGGGCGAATTCTGCCTGGAGCTGCATTCGAGCAAAGCGTCGAAAGTTGAAGTGCTCAAGCAGCTGGACCGGGCCTGGGACGTGAGCGACGCCTTGAGCGGGGAGCAATGGGAGCGTGAAGCCGCTCGATTGCAAACCCTGCGCGCGCGGCTCAACCAACTGGTCGAGGTGTTGCATCGACGTTGGGGCAACGGACTTTCCCTGCATCAGGCGATTGGTCGTGTGGTGCGTGACCACGGCCCCCAGACGCCCAGACTGCTTTGGCCGGCAAACACGCAACACGATGCCGCCGAGTACGGCCAGTTGCTGGACCTCGCGCGTCGGCTTGGGCTCAACGGTGCTGCTGCGCGCCAGCTGTCGAGCACGTTTGGTGGTTTGGCGCAGACCCAATGGTCGAACGCCTGGCAGGCGCAGATCGCCAGCGCCTCACGTGAGGTGCCGCAGGCGCTGGATGCGTTGAACGACGCGAGTCAAAGGCTGCTTGGCCTGACCCGCCTGTCGTTGCCCGTGGCAGAAGTGACACAGGTCCAGCAGCTCAACGAGCTGGCGAGCTTGATCGTGCAATGCCATGGCCTGAACCTTTCATTCGCCTTCGCGCCGGACGCCGTGGCGCGTCTGGAGGCAGCGCGCCGTGCCTGCCAGTTGATCGAAAGCTACCGTGAGCTTGAAGAAAGCCTGTCGCTCAATTACGCCGACGAAGCTTGCCGTCGCATCCCCTTGGAGGCCATGCACAGCGAATGGCGCGAGGCCGAGGGCAAGTTCTGGTTCCTGGCCACCATGGCCAAGAAAAAGGTCGCGAAGAAACTGGCCGCTTCAGGTGGCGCAGCAGGCCTGCCGGATACGCTCAGCGACCTGGCAACGTTCCAGCGCCTGCAGTCGCAGCTGTTGGAACTGGACGCTCTGGCCGGTGCCATGCAGTCGATTCCTGGCTGGCAAGGTCTGGCCAGTGACACCTCGCGCACGCTGCGCGCCGTCACCCTGGCAGAACGTCTGCGCGGGCTGCTCAGTGGCTTGGCCGAGTCCCCGGACCAGCTGGTTTCGTTGCGCAGCACAGTCGCGGGTCTGGTGATTGATGCCAATGAAATGTTGGCGCCCGAGGGCCAGATCGGCGCAGCGTTATCAATGTTGCAACAGGCCTTGTCGCGCTATGACGACGCCGCTCGGCTCTTCGCAGGCCTGGCTGCAACCACCACGGACGCACAGCCGAGCCTGGCTGCGATGCGCGCGACCTCACTGTCCATCCAGCAGCAGGAAGAGCAACTCAAGGCCTGGTGCGATTGGTGCCGGGTGCGCGAGCAGGCCAGCGAGGCCGGCCTGGCGAGTCTGGCCCAGGCACTGGAAGCAGGAACGCTGATGCCATCTGCCTGCGAGCAAACCTTCGTCACCGCCTATGCCCACTGGTTTGCGACCCAGGGCATCGATGGCGAGCCGCTGCTGAGAAACTTCGTGGCGGCCGAGCACATGAGTGACATCGGCGCCTTCGTTCGTTTGGACGATGAGCTGGCGAAACTGACGGTGCGCTACATCCGGGCGAAACTCTGCGGCTTGATACCTTCCAAAAACGATATCCCCAAGAGCAGCGGCTTCGCCATTCTCAAGCATGAACTGCAGAAGTCTCGTCGGCATAAGCCTGTCCGCCAGCTGGCGATTGAAATGGGTGACGCGCTCAATCGCCTGGCGCCGTGCATGCTCATGAGCCCGCTGTCGATTGCGCAGTTCCTGCCTGCTGATCAGCCGCCATTCGATCTGGTCATTTTCGACGAGGCTTCACAGATCGCGCCGTGGGATGCCATCGGCTCGATAGCCCGTGGCAAGCAAGTGGTGATCGCCGGTGACCCGCGTCAGATGCCTCCTACCAACTTTTTCAGTCGCGGCGCGAATGCCGGAGACGACGACACCGCCGAGGACATGGAAAGCATCCTGGACGAATGCCTGGGAGCAGGGGTGCCGAGCCACAGCCTCAGCTGGCACTACCGCAGTCGTCACGAAAGCCTGATCGCGTTCTCCAACCACCGTTATTACGACAGCAACCTGATTACCTTTCCTGCGGCACAGACGCGTGCGAGCGCGGTTGAGTGGCGCAGGGTCGATGGCGTGTACGCCAAAGGCAAAGGGCGCTACAACCAGGCCGAGGCTCAAGCCATCGTCAGTGAGACGGTCAAGCGCCTCACCGACCCTGCGTTCGTCGCTGCCGGCCATTCCATCGGGATCATCACGCTCAACTCCGACCAGCAAAAGCTGATCAACGACCTGCTGGATGCGGCCCGTAAGCAATACCCGCAGATCGAGCCGTTCTTCCAGGACACCCAGACGGAACCTGTGGTCGTCAAGAACCTGGAAACGGTCCAGGGCGATGAGCGCGACCTGATCATGCTCGGCATAGGCTACGGGCCAACCGAGGCGGGTGCGCAAGTGATGTCGATGAACTTCGGACCGCTCAACAAGGACGGCGGATGGCGCAGGCTGAACGTCGCCATTACCCGGTCTCGACGAGAGATGCTGGTGTTTTCATCCTTCGACCCGTCGATGATCGACCTTAACCGGACCAATGCCCGCGCGGTCCGGGATCTGAAGCACTTCATCGAGTTCGCTCAGCACGGTCCAAGGGCCTTGGCCGAAGCGATACAGGGCTCGGTGGGCGGTTATGACTCGCCGTTCGAGGAGGCTGTCGCGCAAGGGCTGCGGCGTCTGGGCTGGCAGGTGGTGCCGCAAATCGGTGTGTCGCGTTTCCGCATCGACCTGGGGATCGTTCATCCTGATCGTCCAGGGGACTACCTGGCAGGGGTTGAATGTGACGGCGCCACTTACCATAGCGCCGCCACTGCCCGGGATCGGGACAAGGTACGTGCAGCGATTCTCAGTGGCTTGGGATGGAACCTGCTGCGCCTGTGGTCGACGCAATGGTGGGTGGATAAGGAAGGTGCGTTGCAGAGCCTGCACCTGGCGCTGAACGAGCTGTTGACTCAGTCCCGAGCAGAGGCCGTGGCCAGTCAGCCACCCGAGCAGCCGCCGGCGGTTCCACTGGTTATCGACTTTGCCACCGACGCCGGCGTGGCTGGAGAGCTGATCGAAGCGCCAATCGCCCCTGTGACTGAGTCCACGGCCCAGGTTGCCGAGGTTCGCATCGCCCGTGCTCGCGCTGACCGAGCCGTTGATGCGGGACAACAGGGCGAGTATCGCGTCGCCGATCTCAGTGCCTTTGCGCCGATGATCCAGGCCGAGCAGTTTCACCTGCCTGGCTACACCCCGGTGCTGCGCCAGATCATTGAGCAGGTGCTGCGTCAGGAAGCGCCGATCCTCGACGCCTTGCTGGTCCAGCGCATCGCTCGGGCGCACGGCTTCCAACGGTCGGGGCGGCTGATTCGTGACCGGGTGCTGGAGTTGGCTGACCAGCACCACCACGTTCAACAGGCGGGATCGGAGGAGGTGTTCGTCTGGCACGCCGAGGGCGATGTGGCGCAGTGGTCGACCTACCGGGTCCCGGCATCGGCCAATGACGCGCGCTCCATCGAAGAGATCGCGGCGGAGGAACTGCGTATTGCAGCGAGCATCATCGATGCAGGCGATGCAGCCCTGGAAGTCGCCCGCCTGCTGGGCGTGAAACGGCTCACAGGCCCTGCGCGCGAGCGCATCGAGCGAATCCTGCGCGCTTAGCACAGGCCTGAACCGAGAGCCCGGTGTTCACGCGGTTGCCGCCAGCAGCGGCGCGTGAGCACTGGCCAGTGTCGCTGACGCGTCTTTGGCTGCGCCGCCGACTCATGCCGGGTCAAGGTTCGCCCTGCGGTGCGCAAAGCGTTGCGCGAGGAAGGGCTGTGAGTGTCAGCGAAACAGGCTCTTGCTCTCGGTTTGAGCTGCTACCCAATGGCTTATTCATCGCAGGGCCTGTCGCTGCATCCACCCCGAAGGCGGATGCAGCGATTCAGGGATCCAGCGCGGGAGGCTAACCAGCAATGGCGATGAAGTATTTTTCAGTCGGCTCCAGCGTTATCCATCGCCCTTCAAACCCAGCCGGGATATAAAACGCGTCGCCCTTTGTAAACTCGATCCGCCGACCGCTGGCGTCCTCCAGCGCTATGCGGCCCAATGTGAGCACGCAGGTCTCGTTATAGGGCCATGAACGGAAGTAGACATCGCCGGGTGCGCCCCGCCAATAGCCGCCGAATGATCCGCCGGGCAAGTCGAAGGCCCTGTACTCGGTTTCAGTCCAGGTCGACGAAACACCGTCGTAATCTGCCGTAGAGGGTGTCACTGCGGTGCAGTGGTCGCCGATGGTACGAATTTGCTCAATGCTCACGCTTTGTCTCCTTTGCAAAACCGGTCAAGTACGTTGCGCACAATGATGTCCACGAAAGGGTCGCCTTGCTCCAATGCATGGGGCCATTCGGTACAACCACCGTTGAACACTTCGCCTTTGCCTCGAGTGAACGCCGCGATCATGCCTGCACCGCGCATCTGGCCTTCGTGCAGGTAGTCCGGCAAGTCGTCGCCAAGGCTTTCGTTATAGGCGTAGACCTCGGCTTCCGGGCCTCCGATGGGGTAACGTCCGGCGAATCGGTCCTCTTCCCCGCGTACGGCCGGGCACAGGGCGAGGATTTCCAGAGAGGGCGGTGCGCCGTCTTCGAAGGTGGGGTAGGGCAGGCCTCGGTGAAAGGTGTATTCGACCGAATCGACCTCGAAAGCCGCCAGGCATATGGGGGCACCGCCGAGCAGGTCTCCGTAGTACAGGTCGGTGCCGGCGAAGGCCCAATGCTCAGGCCGGTAAACGGTAAAGCCGCCGGAGGAGCGTGGCGTCGCGGTTCCGTAGCGGTTGTAGATACCGCCCAGGCCATTGAGTCCCATGGTCGTTGCCCCTGGTCGGCCTACGGAGCGTGCTTCCCATACGGTGGTCGCCAGGTGTGGCGTCTGGCCAGCCTGCGGATCCAGCGAGGGCAAGCGATAACAGTATTGCGTGGTGGTGTCGTCACTGAGGCGCACCTGCCATTGGTAATTGCCGCCGAATCGCGCCAGACCTCCGCCTGCGTCGACAAACGCATCGATCCGATCGCGCATTGCCCAGCTCCAATACTCGTCATGCCCCACCAGCACCACGCAGTCGTAGCCCGCCAGGCACTGTGGGTCCGAGTGCAGGTCATGCTGGGTCAGATAGTCGAACTGATACCCCGCGCGTTCGGCCCAGACCACGAACGGCCTTTCGTAGGTCGCCCAGAAAGCGTCTGCGTGGTGCCGGCTGTAGCCATGCAATGCAGCCCACTCATAAGCCGGGTAGCGCGGCGCCCAGCCAATACCGGGGGTTTCGCAGTTGGCCTCGCGGGGGGCACCGGCAGGCTTGCGCAGCATGCCCCTGCCGATGGGGCGTTGAGTGGATGCCAGTGGTGATCCGCCGTCATGGCGCGGATCGTCACCCATGCCTCGGTAGTGGTTGGCACCGCCCCAGTCGTTGTAGGCCACAAGCGTACTGGTGGTGAGCACCAGTGCCATGCGCTGCCGTTGACGGGCACGTACTACGAAAAAGTGTTCGCGCTCCCAGATCTCGCCGTCTGCCTGAACCACCTGAAGGACCACCAGGTAGAAGCCACTTGCGGTGTCCTGCGCCAGTGTCCAGCTCAGCCCGACCGGCCAGGCGCATCCGCTGGCATGTGCATCGGGCGGAGCAGGCAACGCAGGTGCCTGCAGCTGCTCGAAACGCTGAAGCACGCAGGGCGTGGCACCGTCGCGCAGCAAGGTCATGGAAAAGCGTTCGGCGTTGCTGCTCAGGTGAAAGTCGATCGTCTCTCCTGGCAGATAGGAAAAACGGTCGGTATAGCACCAGGCCTCGCGCACGGTCGGATCCTGAAACGGGCGTTCAGACGGCCAGTCTTTCTTCGACCAGGCGAATGCGGGTTTGAGTGAAGTATCGTGAGCAGGAAGGGTCATTGTTTAAAGGTCCTTGGGGGCAGGCCGGCTTGCATTGATTCGCGCGCCTGGGCAATGCGCTCGAGTACGGCCGCGCGGGCTTGCGCAAACGGTTCGAGCAAAAACTTCAGATGGTCGCCTTGACCGTGACGGTGATGCGCGCCACCGGGCCAGAAGCGTCTGGAACGCTCTGTCACGTACAGTTCGCAGCCTTCGATCAGCGCCAGCATGTACTGCGCAACTCCGGCATCGAATCGCTGATAGTGATCGCCGCACGCCAGGTAGATGGGCGAGGTATGAGCCATGACCGGCCGACGCCATACATCATGGTGCCGCGCCACCTGTTCCCCGGGTCCGTAGCAGCGTGCAATGACCCAGCTGTCTTGGGTCAGCGGCAGTTGAGCTTCGAGCTCCATCTCGCGGGCTGGATGCATGCAATGCTCGCGGGCGACCACGACCCCATTGACCACGATTTCCAGGCGGTCGATCGGGAAGATCGACGTAACCCTGGCATGGATGGCAACCGGTCTGTCGGCACATCGCAGAAGTTCGCCACCGGGGCTGACCCCCTCGGCCGTCAGTGTCAGGAGCGGACCGCTGCTGACGAAGGTGTTGCCATTGCGTACCCCTTCGCACCAGCTCCAATAGTCAAAACCTTCGGCGCAATGCGCGTAGGTGCGGATCAGCCCGATTGGTACTTCGCTGGTCATTTTGTCCGTACCCCCGACGAGGGGGAGCTGGTAGCCGGCATTCAAGTACCGATAGTATTCGTGCACGTTGTAGTCGTCGTAGGCGATCATCTCCACGGCATCGATGCGCTGGGTCGCGATCAAAGCCGCCGCTTCGCCATTGGGGACGGGAAAGTGCGCAAGGATCACCGTGCCGCCCTGAGCTCGACATTCATCGGCCCAATGGGAGAGGCTGGTCTCCAGCCCGCCTCCCAGGTCCGCTTCTTCCGCGCCGCCGGTGCACCAAGGCATGATCGGCTTGCGCAATCCAAGCAGGTTCATGTGCCCCAGCATGTTGGTGCGGTTTTCCTGGCAGGCGAACACCACGGTATTGCCATCGGCTGAAGCGTGCGGTTGGCCAGTGAACTCCTCAGTGCTGGTGTACAGATGGCCCCATTGACTGAGCAGCAGGTTGACGACGTTGACGTCTTCACCCCGCGCCTCCAGTTCAGCGCCTTGCGTGGAGATGAAATGCACGTGGGTATCGCCGCTGTAATAGCCCTGGATGCGGATATCACTCACACGTTTCAGCGCAACGAGCAACTCGGTTTGCCGTGGTGCAATCGTCAGCTGTTGGTGAAACGGCTCATATTCAAAGCCTCTTGCCGCTTCCACGATCAAGGGGCCGACAGGTAACCAACCCTCGCACTCCCCATTGATGTAGGCATAGGTCTGCGCGCCAAGCCGGACATCGCCCCCGATATCCAGATTCCAGGTGTTGCCGTCGGCGTTTATATGGGCGTGGTGGCTGTACGGCGCCACCGGGATCGAGTCAGGGGTTCGCATATGTACCCGGCAGGTCAGCGCCTGGCCGGTGTCCGCATCGACGAAACGGGTGCGCACCCACGTACGGTCCGCTGGCGCCAGTCGTAAAGTTGCCTGCTCGCCAAGGCGCACTTGGTGCTGCTCCAACAACGTCTGCCATCGGCAGTGCCCCAGCAACTGCGACCCCGCGTAAAGGCTGAGCGTGCCGGAAGGCACGGACGTAACCCGCACATAGCCCTTGTGAGGTTGCGCCTGCGCCGCCCCCCATGCTTTCGGAAAATGGCTGTCCTCTTCGACACTGCCACCTGCCAGTCGATAGGCGTAGCTGCAAAAGCCACGATCAACGCGCAATTGCACCTGCTCGTCCATCGGCTGGTGGTGCAGCTGCAGCAACACGTCGCGTGATACCTCTCGGCCGAACGGATCTTCTGCCAGTTGGCTGGTCGTGATCGCGCCGATGATGATCGAACGGCCTGCGGCATGCAGCTCCAGGTGATCGATCATTTTTTCAGGCTCTGGATTCTCCATGGGCCAGAGGTAAAAACGGTACGGCAAGACGTAAGGAATGCGCGACTGCGGATCCTCCACTTCAACCAGGCGAGCGCCCGCTGCGTCATAGCGGCCACAGCAGCGGTCCATCAATTGATGCTGGGCGTCGTTCAACGCCAGAAACGGGGTCTGCCCCCAATCCAGCGGGATGGCGCGTCCTTCCCATTTGCGCGGCGTGGGTCCGATCTCGAAGCGCTGGCGCACCGGGCGCGTCACGCGGCTGCCGTCGCTATAGTGCAGCGTGTAGTGCGCGCAGGCCATGCCCACCGGGCCGCCTTCGTAGAGGTCCGTTTCAAGCAGCGCGTGAGCGAAGATCAGCCATTGGGCGTGACGCGCCAGGTCGACCCTGGTCGGCGCCTGATTCGGCTGTAGCAGCAGCAATGTGGCGGGTGCTGCGGCATCGGCAAACCTGAAAGGCAGTCCGTGCAGGACCCGCTCGCCCAGGCACACCTCATGCGCGTCTTCCAGCAGATCGGTCGCACGGTTGTAGAGCGCACTCAAATCCAGCGGCTGATAATCGCCCGCCAGGGGTGGTAATGGCGAAACAGGCTCAAGGGTGCTGCCAGGGGAAGGGCAGCACCGGGACGAGGTATGGGTCATGGCTGAACCCCTTTTTTACTGGTCAGTGCTTCGTAGCGCAGAGGCTCGGCGCGTCGCATCCACAAGGCGCGGGCACCACCGAGAACGAACGCTCCAGCGCCACAGGCCAGCAGCAGCCCGTTGACCTGGTCCGATGCGCCAGTGAGCAAAGCGATATTGTCGATCGCCAGCACGAAGATGACGCTCAGTGCCAGGAATGACGCTGTCGGCGCGATCACCACTGTCCACAGGCTTTCCCCGCCCGGGCGGCGCCGCATGTAGACCAGCACCGCCAGCGAGCACAGTGCCCACAGCAATATGATGCCGAGCATTCCCAGTGCGCTGCCCCACAGCAACAGGCCCAGATAAGGGTCAACGCCACACACGACGGTCAGGCCGATGAACACTACGGCAAGCGATGATTGCAGCAGTCCGGCCAGCCACGGCGACTTGCGTTGCGGGTGGGTGAGTGCCAGCCAGCCCGGCAACAGGCCTTCACGGCCCATGGCGTAGAAATAGCGATTGGACACGTTGTGCAGCGCCAGCAGCGCTGCGAATGCGCTACCCAGTAGCAACAGGTTCATCACATCGACGACGGGAGGTGAGGTGAAACGTACGAACAGATTGACCACCAGATTGATCGGGTCTTTTTCAGCCTCGGCCTGGATCATGTCACTGCCGTAGGCCGCCACGATGACTGCCGACATCAGGGCGTAGAACACCGCGATGAAACCGACCGCCATATAGGTCGCACGGCGAACGGTGCGATGCCCGCCGCGCGCTTCTTCGCTGAAGATCGTCGTCGACTCGAAGCCCATGAACGCGCCGAAGATCAACGCAAACATCGCGCCGTTGTGCGGCTGCAGGACGTTACTGGCGGTGAAGGACTCAGTGGGTAAGGGGTGGCCTGCGGTCAGCATGACGGCGCCGGCGAGCACCACAAGCATGGCAATCTCACCGATCAGGATGATTGCCAGAACCCGTGCGCTGGTATGGATGCCTTTATACCCCAGGGTATAGACCGCCATGGCCGCCCCGACTGCATAAAACCACCACGGCAATGTCACGCCGGTCAGGTGAGCCAAGGTGTCGCTGGCGTACACCCCCAATGCGCCGTAAGTGCTGATCTGCAGCGCGTTGTAGGACACCAGCGCTACCGCCGCTGCGCCTGCGCCGATCGGTTTACCCAGCCCCTTGGCGATCACGCAATAGAATGCTCCTGCATTCTGCACATGACGACTGATCGCCATGTAGCCTACGGCAAACAAGGCCATGATGCAGCCGGCGATCAGATAGCCACCGGGCACCGCGGATCCACCCTTGAGAAAGTGCAGGGGAGTGACAGCGACGATCAGCGTCAGGGGTGCCAGCGCGGCCAGTACGGTGAATACCAGATCCGCAGTGCCCATGGCATTGGCCGCCAGGTTGTTGGTTTGTCGTGTGGGTGATGCACTTGCGCCCGAGGACAGGTCGTCCTCGACAGGTGTTGATGATTGCATGAGAGCCAGCCTCGAAATCGTGAAATCAAGGAATGACGAGAAATGAACAGTCAGGTCCAACAGACCCTGTTCGATCTACGCCCGGTTTTCCGTTAGGGATCAATGGGCGAACGCAGGCTGCAGCTGGGAGGTGCAAACACGGTCCCAGCCTGACAGCAGGCTCGCCGGGTTTGCGCAGGAGGGGATCAGCAGTTGGTGAAAAACAACGAAGAGCCGAGTGCGACATCAAGGTCGCAGCGTGACGAGTAGATACGCACGTCGAGCGCGGTGCCCAGAACGATCGAGGGAGGGAGCGGAGAGTGAAGGAGATGCATTTTTCTATACCTGTTTTAGTGTCGTTATAGGCATGAGAAAAGCGGGCAAGGCCGCAGCAGTGAGTGCCGTTTTGTGTAGCAGGCTTATCGAGTGACCGTTGGCCGACTCGCTCACGCAATGAAGCTAACAAATCCTCGATCAAAAGAACATTCAGAAAATTGCAAAATTCACTTCTCGGATTTCAGAACTGAAGGCTGTTCGCAACGCATGACGCTTGGTGAACAATGCCCGGCCAATGGCTTGGGCATCATTCAGGACCACGCAAGTGTTACTGGGCACTCCACGCGTTGAAACGCTGCTCCAGGGACTCGCCGTAATCAGCCCAGAAGGCCGTGTCGTTCTGCACCTGCTGGGCAATATGCTGCGGGGCGTTTGGCGTTCGTTCGGCTATCGGCTTGTCGAGGCGGGCGATGGCTGCCAGGTTTGCTGGCCCATAGGCAATGCTCTCGGCGAAATGTTGCTGCTGGGCCGCTTCCAGGCTGAACGTGATGAACTGCCGGGCTTGCTCGACGTGTTTCGAACCCTTGGGGATTGCCCAGGCGTCGAAGTCATAAATGCCACCGTTCCAGACCACACGCAGGTTGCTGTCTTTCTGCGCGGCGATGATCCGGCCGCTGTAGGCAGCGCTCATCACCACATCACCGGACGCCAGGTATTGCGCGGGTTGCGCACCTGCTTCCCACCACTGGATCGATGACTTGATCTGGTCAAGCTTGGCGAAAGCGCGGTCCTGTCCCGCTTTGGTCGCGAGCATCTGGTAGACCTGCGAAGGCGGTACGCCGTCGGCCATCAAGGCAAATTCCAGGCTGAACTTGGCGGTCTTGCGCAATCCGCGCTTGCCGGGAAACTTCTTCAAATCCCAGAAATCCACCCATCCGCTCGGCGCGCTGGCAAGTTTGTCGGCGTTGTACGAGAGCACCGTCGACCAGATGAAAAAACCCACACCACAGGGTTGTATGGCACCCTTGAGGTACTGCGAAGGAGCGCCCAGCAGATCAGCCGGCAAAGGTTCGAACATGCCCTCGTCACAGCCCCGTGCCAGCTCCGGCAACTCCACCTCGACCACGTCCCAGTCGACGCTGTGGGTGTCGACCATAACCTTGAGCCTGGCCATCTCGCCGTTGTATTCACCGGCGACGATCTTGCCTCGGCCCTGCGCTTCCCAAGGCTGATAGAACGCCTGGGCCTGTGCCTGCTTGTTAGTCCCGCCAAAGGAAACGACCGTCAGGTTTTCGCCTGCCCGGGCGCCGGAGATGACCAGGCTGGCCAGCGCAAACGTCAATGTCTTGCCTATGGGGCGCATGATGAAGCTCCTGCTCGAAATGTAGGCCCGCGCACCTGCCGGTGCACGGAAGAAGGGGAAATGGGGGATGGGGGAGGCCAGCGCAGACCCGCTGACTAAGCGGTGCACGCAAATCCTTGTTGTTTTCGGGCCCAGTCGAGCGTTTCGTCGAGCGTGCGCTGAAATCGCTCCAGCAACAGGTCGATCTCGTCCGCGCTGATGATCAGCGGTGGGCACAACGCGATGCTGTCCCCGATCCCCCGCACGATCAGCCCGTTGTGTTGTGCGCGCTCGGTGAAGTATTTGCCTAGCTGTCCCAGAGTGCCCAGGGGCGCCTTGGTGGGTTTGTCGATCACCAACTCGACCCCGGCAATCAGGCCACAGCCGCGCACCTGACCCACCAGCGGCGAGCTGGCGAGTCGTTGCAGCCCCGCGTGCAGGCGCTGTCCCATCAGCGCGGCGTGCTCGATCAGGCGGTCCTGCTCGATGATGTTGATATTGGCCAGTGCGACAGCGCTGGCAACCGGATGGCCGCTGCCGGTAAAGCCGGTGCCCAGCACGCCCAAGGCGTGGCTCTGGTCGGCAACCGCGCTATACAGCTGCTCGTTGATCAGCACGGCGGCAATGGGCTGGTAGGACGATGACAGCTGCTTGGAGAGGATCATTGCATCTGGAGTGATGCCGAAGGTTTCGCAACCGAAACGTCTGCCGGTGCGGCCAAACCCGCAGATGACTTCGTCGGCGACTATCAGCACGTCGTGCCGGCGACACACCTGTTCAATCCGCTGCCAATAGCTCGGCGGCGGAACGATCACGCCACCGGCACCCATCAGCGGTTCGGCGACAAAAGCAGCGATGGTCTCGGGACCTTCGCTCAGGATCAACGCTTGGAGTTCTGCTGCCAAACGTTCGACGAACTGTTCCTCGTTTTCCCCCGGCCGGCCGTGCCGGTAAAAATGCGGATTTCCCACATGCAGGAAACCGGGTAACGGCAAATCAAAACCCTTATGCACGCTCGGCAACCCGGTCAGGCTCGCACTCAAGGCGGTCACGCCGTGATAAGCGCCCAGGCGGCTGATGATTTTCTTGCGCTTGGGCTGGCCGATGGCGTTGTTGCGATACCAGATCAACTTGATCAGCACATCGTTGGCTTCCGAACCCGAGTTGGTGAAATACACCTTACTCATGGGTACCGGTGCCAGTTCGATCAAACGCTCGGCCAGCGCGATGCTGGGCGCGTGCGATTTATGGCCGAAGGTGTGGTAGAAGGGCAGGGCCTGCAGCTGGCGGCAGGCAGCGTCCACCAGCCGCTGCTCGCTGAAGCCCAATGCCACGCTCCAGAGTCCGGACATCGCTTCAAGGTAGCGCCTGCCATGCTCATCGATGACGAAGACCCCCTCGCCACGCTCGATGATCAGCGGCCCTTTTTCCTCGTGTGCTCGCGCATCGGTATAGGAATGAAGCTGAAAGCGCACGTCCTTTGCCGCTAATGAATCATTCGAGCCTGGCATCGTGGGTCCTTCACTGGATGATTGGAGGGGGGGCTTGTGATCAGTCCAGTTCCAGCACCTTGGCCAGTTCGACGTAATCCAGGCTCCACAAGGTCCCACCGCCCAGTTTCTGGTTGTGCTGGGAACGGAAACCGGTCAGCTGCTGGCCGCGCTTGCTCAAGGTGCGCGCCATCTCCAGCGGCACAGCGAAGGGATAGGCCTCTTCAGGCACCAGCCAGCCTGGGCAGAAGGCCAGGGCCAGCGCACGACGCGGCCGATCTGACACGTTGGCGCCGCCGCCGTGCACGACTTTGCCGGAGTAGAGAAAGGCATCGCCTTTTTCCATGACGACAGGGATGGTCGGGGTATTTTCGATGCGCTCGCGGTCGTTGAAGTCAGGCCAGCTCTGGCTGCCGGGAATGATGCGCGTGGCGCCCATTTCTTCGGTGTATTCCGACAGTGCCACCAGGCAGTTGCACATCACTTCCGGGCCGGCCGGGCCGAGGCTGCGAAACACCGGGTAGTTCTCCAGGTCGCGATGCAGGTATTGGAGTTTTTCTGTCGGCTGGATCTCGATGATCTGGGCGGCGTTCATCCAGTAGGCGTCACTGGTCTCCAGCATCATGGTGTCGATATAGGACAGCAGAATCTCGTGGTCCAGCATCTCCTCACGGAAGGTCTTGCTGCGGCGGATCAACTGGGTCACACGCTTGGTCTTCTTGCCGGCGAACTCCTGCATCCAGTCAGGTCCGGTGTTGCCTGACGTCCAGGTGGCGACGATAGGGTCCATCTCGGCGTTGAAGCGGTCAACCTGGGCGCTGAACAGCCCCTTGATGATGACCCCACCGTCCTCATCGATGATGCGTTTGACGATGTCCGGTGCGGTACCTGCGGCGACTTCGCGCAGCTTCACAAGCGTTTCGTTCTTGGATTGAGTCTGGGTAGCAAGCATGAGGTTCTCCAGTCGTATGGGACGCTGTGCCGGTTGCGCAGTGACGCAAGGCATGAACCGATATTAGGGCTGGCGATAGCGGCTCAACAGGTGGATGCAGGCCAAATATCTAGGCTTTGACGGCCAGCATCGTCATTGGCTGGCGCGCACAGAAGTTTGGCCACCGCGAACCTGTGCGCTCCCCGTGGACAGCGGCAACATCCGCTGAAACAGGACCGTCGTGACGATCGGTCCCGCCATTGGCAGGAGATGTTCATGCGCAGCGATATCAGCTTCAAGACAACCGACGGCCTGACCTTGAAAGGCTGGCTTTATCTACCGGCCGGCGACAGCGGACGACACCCGGCAATCGTCATGGCCCACGGGTTCACTGCGGTCAAGGAGCAGTACCTGGACCGTTACGCCGAAGTGTTCGCGCAGCAGGGGTTCGCGGTGCTGGTCTATGACAATCGTAACTTCGGTGCCAGCCAAGGCCTGCCGCGTCAGGAGGCCGACCCGCAATTGCAGGTGCGCGATTACCGCGATGCAATCACTTACGTCAGCAGCCTGGACATCATCGACCCTGCCCGCATCGGGGTTTGGGGCTCGAGCTACAGCGGCGGCCATGTGCTGCAAGTGGCGGCCTTCGATCGCCGGGTCAAGTGCGTGTCGTCCCAGGTGCCAGCCATCAGTGGCTCGGCCGACGTGCGCATGGCGGTGCGCCCCGACCTGATGCCGGGCCTGATCGAAGCCTTCGAGGCCGATCGGGCCGCCCGTTATGCCGGCGAACAGCCGCTGCTGATGGATGTGGTAGCCGTGGACCCCAAGGCCGACTGTGCCTTGCCTGGCCAGGACTGCTTCGATTTCTTCACCCAAAGCGGCGACAGCGTTGCACCGGCCTGGCGCAATGAGGTCACGCTCAAAAGCATCGAACTGCTCAACGAATACGAGCCTGGCTATGCCATCGACCGCATCAGCCCTACGCCGCTGCAGTTGATCGTGGCGCTCAAGGACACCGTTACGGTCCCCGATGCGGCACTCAAAGCGTATGAAAAAGCATTGCAACCCAAGCACCTGGTGCTGCTGGACTGCGGTCACTTCGATCCGTACCTGAGCGAGTTCCAGGCGTCCAGCGGCGCTGCCGTCGAATGGTTCAAGCGTCACCTGTGATTTTTCCATCCCCTGTTTAAACCCGGTCTGCCCGTTTCAAGGAATTCACCTATGTCTGCCGCAAAATGGCCTGAAAACCACAGCCAGTCCAAAGCCCTTTATGACCGAGCGACCAAGGTCATGCCGGGCGGTATCACCCGAATCCTGCCGTGGCAGGAACCGTTTCCGGTGTATGCCGGCAGTGGCTCGGGCGCTTACGTGACCGATGTCGACGGCACCCGTCGGCTGGACCTGTTGAACAACTTCGCCTCGCTGATCCACGGTCATGCCCATCCGGCGATCGTTGCGGCGATCCAGGAGCAGGTCACCAAAGGCACCGCCTTCACCTTGCCGACCGAACCTGAAGTAGCCCTGGCCGAAACCGTCTGTGCACGCGCCGAGGGGTTCGAGTGGATACGCTTCTCCAACTCGGGTTCGGAAGCGGTGATGTGCGCGATCAAGGCGGCGCGGGCACTCACCGGCCGCTCGAAGATCGTCAAATGTGAAGGCGTGTATCACGGCTCCTACGACTACGCCGAGGTCAGCCTCGATTCGTCACCGGAAAACTGGGGCGATGACCCCAAATCCATCGGCTATTCCAAAGGCGTGCCTGAAGGCGTCAAGAATGACGTGGTGGTGATCCCGTTCAATGATGTCGAGGCCGCCGAGCGAATCATTCTTGCCAATCGCGAGGCCATCGCTGCGATTCTCATCGATCCGGCCCCCAGCTATTTCGGTTTCGTTCCGGTAACGCAGGCCTTCATCGAGATGATCCGTCGGGTGTCGACTGACATCGGCGCGGTGTTCATCCTGGACGAAGTCATCACCTTCCGGGTACACAGCGGCGGGGCGCAGACACGTTTCAATATCAAGCCTGACCTGACCGTGTTGGCGAAGATCATCGGCGGTGGCTTCCCGGTAGGCGCCGTGGTCGGGCTGCGCAAGTTCATGCAGGTGTTCGATCACCGCGAAGGCAAGCCGCTGCTGCCATGGAGCGGCACGTTCACCGCGAATCCGATCACCATGACCGCGGGCAAGATTGCCCTGGACCTGTATACCCAGGCTGAGTCCGATCGTATGGATGTGTTGGGCGACCGGTTGCGCGCCGGCGTTACCCAGGCCTTCGCCAAGGCCGGTTTCCCCGGTCAGGTGACGGGTTTCTCCTCGATGTTCATGGTGTTCGGTCATCAGCGCGAGATCAGCGATTACCGCAGCGGCTATTCCAGCAAGCAAGAGTCCAAGTGGGTCACGCGCCTGCAACGCAATCTGGTGCTGGAGGGCTATCACATCGCCAAGACCGGCAAGGCGTTCCTGTCGACGGTGATGACCGAGGCGGATATCGACGGTTTTGTCGCTGCCACCGAGCGGGCGGCCCGCCAGGCGGTCAACGACGCTGCCGAAGGCTGATTGAGACGCACGAAAAAGCGGCGCTGCCCTGGCAGCGCCGCTTTTTTTCGTCTGCCGATTATTGTGCGGTGTAGGCGCCATCCACCGTCAGCAGCGAGCCGGTCATCCACTGCGCGTCTTCGCAGGCCAGAAAAGTCACGGCCTTGGCGACATCATTGACGTTGCCGATGCGCGGCCAGGGAGTGAGGTTTTCCAGCAGCGTCTTGATCTCGGGATCGTCCAGCTCCTGACGCACCATCGCCGTGGCAAGGAAACCCGGGCATACCGCATTGACGTTGATCTTGTGAGCGGCAAAATCCACGGCCAGTTGGCGGGTCAGGTTGTTCACCGCGCCTTTGGACGCACAGTAGGAGGCCTCTTGCGCCAGACCTACCAGCCCGCCTATGGAAGAGATGTTGACGATTTTTCCTCGGGTGCCGGTGTCGCTCACTTCCTGCTTCATCATTTGCGTGATCGCAAACTTGCAGCCAAGCCATGTGCCCTTGGTGTTGACGTTCATGGTCAGGTCGTAGTCAGCCTCGGTTTCCTCGACGATAGTCTTGAGCTCAACCGCTACGCCGGCGTTGTTGATCATGATATCCAGGCGCCCGAAGCGCTCGACGGCCGCCTGTACCAGCGCTTCCATTTCAGTGTAAAGGGCGACGTTGGCCTTGACGAAAATAGCCTCGCCGCCCTTGTCACGAATCAGCTGGTCAGTGTCGATGTGCAGGTCGGTTTCGAAGCCTTCCGGGCGGGCGCTGCTGGTCAGGTCCGAGCACACCAGGCGGGCACCTTCGGCGGCCAGCGCCAAGGCTATGGCGCGACCGTTACCTGAACTTGAACCGGTCACAATGGCTATTTTGTTGTTGAATCGCATTGGGTCGCCTCCATCGGCAAGCAGGGTGTCAGGAGCAGGCATGCCCCTTGTCTTGAGTGTCACGGCGAGAGTCTAAGAACCCGCTGCGGGCGTTAACAGGTGCAAAAAGGACAGTTCCCCTGCGTTGGAAAAATGCGGCGTGGGGGGCGATCAGCGCTGCACACATTGGCCGTTGGCAACCTGTTGCGAGGGGGCGCTGTGGCGCTAGCCTTGGCCCGAATCTGTCCCTCTTGCTCTTGTTTTTCGAGGCCCAAACCATGTCGCAACCTGCTGCCCATTCACTCAAGCGCGATACCCTGGATACCAGGGATCTGGTGCTGCTGGTACTCGCCGCTGTCGCCCCCATGGGCATTGTGGTTTCGCTGACCACGCTGTCCATTGCCCTGGGCACCGGCGCCGGTACCCCGGGCACGTATATCGTCGCGGCACTGATCTTTTCGGTATTCGCCGTGGGGTATCTGAAGATGAGCCAGCGCATCACCAATGCTGGCGCGTTCTACGCCTATATCAGCGCAGGCTTTGGCGCCAAGGCAGGGCGCGTCGCTGCCTGGCTGGCGGTGATCACCTATAACGCAATCACGATCGGTACCTTTGGCAGCCTGTCGTTTTTCAGCAGCCTGGTGCTCAAGGACCTGACCGGTATCGATGTCGGCTGGCAATGGTTGGGCATGCTATGGCTCAGTGCGACGCTGATCCTCGGTTACCTGGATGTCGGCGCCAGCGCCAAGGTACTGGCAGTGGCGTTGGTGCTTGAAGTGGTCAGCCTGTTTGCCTTCGATCTGGCGGTGCTGTGGGACAAGGGCTTTCACGGCTTTTCGCTGGAAGTATTCAACCCTCACCTGGTGCTGGGCAGCGGTGCCGGGTTGAGCCTGATTCTTGGCCTTGGCTCGTTCATCGGCTTCGAGGCAACGGTGATTTACGGCGAGGAAGCCCGCGATGCGCGGCGCACCGTTTCACGGGCGACCTACATCGCGATTGGCCTGATTGCGATTTTTTACCTGACGACAACCTGGGCCATGGTGTCCGCGGTCGGTGTGGAACATGCCAGGGAAGCGGCAGCGGCTGATCCGGCCTCTTTCCTGTTCATCATCAATAACCAGTACGTTGGCAGCCTGGCGACTCAGATCATGCAAGTGTTGGTGATCACCAGCCTGTTTGCCGGCTTTCTGGCGCTGCACATGAGTGCGGCGCGGTATCACTTTTCACTGGCGCGCAGCGGCGTCCTGCCAGCGTGGATGGGCAAGACCCATCCCACATACCATTCGCCGTTCAATGGCACAGTGGTCCAGCTGGCGCTGGTGGCGGGGGTCACCCTTTGCTTCGTCGCGGCCGGGCAGCATCCGTATCTGCAGATGGGGGTTGCCCTGTTCGGCATGGGAGTGCTGGGGATC
The DNA here is from genome assembly GCF_044900785.1 of Pseudomonas sp. NPDC087358. Taxonomy (NCBI): domain Bacteria; kingdom Pseudomonadati; phylum Pseudomonadota; class Gammaproteobacteria; order Pseudomonadales; family Pseudomonadaceae; genus Pseudomonas; species Pseudomonas sp. NPDC087358. The sequence continues at coordinate 240,365 of NZ_JBJDOA010000008.1, read as the reverse complement.
GTGCTGTTGCAGTGCCTGACCAGCTTTGCGGTGCTGCGCTATTTCAGTCGCCACCGCCGAGGGGAATCACTTTGGAGCACGGCGGTGGCGCCTTTGCTTGGCGGGCTGAGTATGCTGCTAGCGTTCGTGCTGATGATTGACAATTACGCGGTGATGACCGGTAGCGATCAGTGGTGGGTCAATCATCTGCCATTGGGGTTTGCGGCGGCACTTGTATTGGGCCTGGTTGGCAGGTCATCGGTGGGCGGTGCGCAGGTGGTCCAGCCCTGATCGGAACGCGCGGCGGCCGCAGCCGTCGCGCGATTGTCTCAGTCCGAGACCGCCACTCGCTGGGCAATGAACTGCGCTGCCCGTGTGATCAGCAGGCGGCCGGTTTCGATCTTGCCGGCGCTGGTCAGCAGGCCATGAGCATGACGGGGCAGATGCTGATGAACCACCGCGGTACCGGCGCGAGCGGCGGCCGCAGCATAGGCAATGCCTTCGTCGGCCAGAGGGTCATGACCCACGGTGAGCATGAACAAGTCCGGTTGCACACGGCCTTCAGCGTGCAACAGGGGTGACAGCCGGGCATCGCTGAGGTCCGCACCGGCCGGCACATATTGCTCCCTGAACCAGTGCATCGACGCCGCTGTCAGCGGGAAGCCTTGGGTGATGCGCTGGTATGAAGGGTGGCTGGCGGTCAGGTCGGTCACCGGGTAGAACAGCACCTGGGCCTTGAAGACAACATCCTGTACCTGATACGCGGGGTGATTGGCCAGCACCGTGGCCATGTTGCCGCCGGCGCTGTCACCCGCGATCACCGCATTGCCCAGGTCCAGGTGCAGATCGCTGGCGTTGTCTCGAATGAATCGAACCGCCGCCAGGCAATCGTCCAGCGGCACCGGAAAGCGCTGCTCCGGGGCCAGGCGATAGTTGACCGCGACTACACTGACTGCCGACTGGTTGGCCAGGCTGCGACAGAGGCTGTCATGGCTTTGCAGATCACCGATGACCCAACCGCCACCGTGGATGAATACCACCACCGGGGTGCGGGTGGCGGGGCTGCAGCCCATCGGCCGATAGAGGCGTAGCGTGGCTGTGCCCTGTGCGACCGGGTAGTCGAGGGTGCGCACCTCTGCCACGGCTTGCGCGGCAACGCCGTTGGCAGCGCAAGCCTTGAGGTAATTGGCCCGTGCGTCGGTCAATGGCACGTCCTGGAATGAGACTGCGCCGCTGGCCCGGAACGCACGGACCAGGTCTACCGCATCGGCGGCGACCTGTTCCAGTGCGATGGCTTCGGTCATGCGCTGACCTCGCTACGAACGTCCAACACCTCGTAATCCTCTGCTCGCCAGTGGCTGGCCAGTGCGCGGTATTCGTCAACGGTACCTGACCAGTTGTTAATGACCTTGCCGGCAGCATTTTTGTACCAACTGGAGCAGTCCGAAGAGAAGGCCGAAGACTGCATGTTGGTTTGCAGCGCGTCGTTGTAAGCGTCGAACGCCTCCTGCTTGACGTCGATTGCCTGTGCGGCCACGGTCTGCACGGCCTGGATGATATAGCGCTGCTGGATCTCCAGCATGGTGATGATCGAGTTGTGGTTCAGGTTGGTGTTCGGCCCGTAGATCATGAACATATTGGGGAAGCCGGGTACGGTCATTCCCAGATAGGCCTCGGCGCCTTGCTGCCAGCGGTCGTGCAGGGTGCGGCCATCGAGGCCGAGCACCTGCAGGTCGCCCTGGAATGCCTGGCTTTCAAAACCGGTGCCGAAAATCACCACATCGAACGCGTGCAGCGTACCGTTTTTGTCGACGATGCCTTCGGCTACGAAATGGTCGACGGCCGCTGTCTCAAGGCTTACGTTGCTACGCATCAGCGCCGGGTAATAATCGTCGGAACGCAGGATGCGCTTGCAGGCGAATTCGTAATCAGGCGTCAACTTGGCGCGCAACCCCAGATCCGGTACTTGCGCGGCCAGGTGACCGCTGGCCATCTTGATGCCTTCCTGTTGAGCGTCGGTGCCGTGGCGAGTACGGGCAAAACCATTTTCGCGAAACGCATGCAACTGCCGGCGGCTCTCGTGGAACAGATCAGGTTCGGCGCTGTAGGCGTCAAGTTGATCCTCGGAGAAGATGATCTGGTTGCGCGGCATGATCCAGTTGGCGCTGCGCTGGAAAACGGTCAGGTGCGCGGCTTGCTTCGCAACCTCGGGGACATATTGCACGGCACTGGCCGCAGCACCGATGCTGGCGACCTTTTTACCCGCCAGCTGTGCGTCATCTGGCCACTGGGCCGAATGGAAGTACTGCCCGGCGAAGCTGTCCAGGCCTTTGAATCGTGGGATGGCCGGCTTGTTCAACTGGCCCCATGCCGGGACGAAGAAGCGCCCTTGCAACCGCTCGCCATCGGCAAGTTCGAAGCCCCATTGCTGCAGCGATTCATCCCAGCGGGCCTGGGTCAGTTCGCTTTCGAGCTTGATGTGCTGCATCAGGTCGTAGTGCTCGGCCATGGCGTCCATATAGCCCAGTAGCTCCTGGCGATCAGCGTACATTTTGCTCACACGCAGGTGAGGGTAGAAGCTGTAGCAGTACAGATGCGATTCGGTGTCGCACGCCGCGCCAGGGTAGGCATTGTCGCGCCATACGCCACCGATGCGCGAACCACGCTCCAGGATGATGAAGTTTTCGATGCCCTGCATTTTCAGCTGGGCGGCCATGCCCAGGCCACCGAAGCCTGCACCGAGAATGACGATGTCGTAAGAGTTGTGTGCGTTGTGCGGCATGATCGGTTCCTTTCTTGTAAGCGGCTCGTGTGAAGAGCCTCGGTTGTTCAGAGGCGATGTGCGTGGGTTCAGTAGGCTTTCTTGTAGAGCGCCAGGGCGTCGGCTTCGCGCAGCCCGACCGGATTGTTCTGCAGCAGGCGCTCCTGCTTCATGGCGTCTTTGGCCAGCAGTGCCAGGCTGTCTTCAGTGACGTTCACATCACGCAGGCGGCGGGGTGCGCCGGAGCGGTTCATCAAGTCATCCATGAACTCCACGAACCGGGTCGCGCGCGAAGTGATGGTGGCGTTGCCGGGGCCCAGCAGCACGTCTGCAAGTTCGGCGTACAGCGGCGCCGCCGCGCTGAGGTTGAAACGCAGCACCGGGCCGAGCATCAGTGCATTGGATAGGCCATGGGGAATGTGATAGTGGCCACCCAGCGGATAGGCCAGGGCGTGCACGGCCGCCACCGGCGCGTTGGCGAACGCTTGTCCGGCCAGCGTCGCGCCCAGCAGCATGGCTTCGCGGGCCAGACGGTTCTTGCCGTCTTCGCAGGCGGCGATCAGATTGTTCGCCAGCAGCCTCAGCGCTTCGCGGGCGAGGGCATCGGAAATCGGATTCTTGCGATGGCGGCTGGTGTAGGCCTCGATGGCATGCACCATCGCGTCAATACCGGTCGCGGCCGTTATCAGCGGCGGCAGGCCCACGGTCAGCTCGGCATCGAGGATGACCTGGTCGGCGTACAGTTGGGACGCGACGACGCCCATTTTTGTGGTCTCACCGGTGGTCAGGATGGTGATGTTGGTGACTTCCGAGCCGGTGCCGGCGGTGGTTGGAATCTGCACCAAAGGCAAACGCGTGCCTTTGACTTTGCCGATGCCGTACAGCTCGGACAGTGGCTGGTTCGACGGGATCAGGACAGCCGCGAGCTTGGCGATGTCCATTGAAGAGCCACCGCCCAGGCCCAGGACAATGTCGGCCTCTACTGCCCTGGCCTGATCGACACACTGATGCAACACCGCTTCCGGCGGATCGGCCACCACGTCATCGAACACACTGATGTTGAATCCGGCTTCTTGCAGCGAGGTCTTGGCAGGGTCGAGCAAGCCTGCGGTGTGCAGGAACTTGTCGGTGACGATGAGCAGATTACGCCGTTCGGTCCAGGCGCCGAGTATCTCGCCCAGCCTCCGAGCGGCGCCCCATTCGCAGTAGATCGAGGCCACGGTGTCGAAAGTAAACGGCTTGAAAATGCTCATAGGTTCGGTTCCATTGCAGGCTTGAGGAAGAGCTGTGACGGGCTTGAGCCCTATACCGAATAACGCGACAGGGTTTCGCCGCCATCGATGCGCACCAGGGCGCCATGGATGTAGCTGGAGCGGTCCGAGGCCAGGAACACCGCCAGGTCGGCGACGTCCTCGATCTCTCCCCAGCGCTTGAGCGGAATGGTTTGGGCGAAGTCATCGACGTAACCGGGTTGCTCCATCAGGGCGCGGGTGAGGGCGGTCTTGGCGTAGGTCGGGCAAATACCGTTGACGCGGATGCCGTGGTGGCCATATTCGATCGCCAGGCAGCGGGTCAGGTTGGCCTGTGCGCCCTTGGAGATGTTGTAGACCGATTGCCATGGGTGGCCTTGCAGGCCGGCGGTGGAGACCAGGTTGATGATGTTGCCGCCACCCCCCTGACTCAGAAACGCTTTGATAGCGGCCTGCGCTCCGAAGAACGAGCCTTTGACGTTGACGTTCAGGCACAGGTCCAGCTCTTGCTCGCTGAACTCGTGGATCAGTTTACCGTCGCGATAAACGCCGGCATTGTTGATCATGATGTCCAGGCGCCCGAATCGCTCGGTCGCCGCTTGCACCAGTGTCGTCAGGTCGGCACTGCGGGTTACGTCGCAGTGCTGGAAGATCGCCTGCCCGCCACGCTCGATGATCAGTTGCGCGGTGGTCCGTTCAGGCTGCTCATCGAAGCCCTTGGGGTTGCTGGCCTCACTGATATCGCCAATGACCAGGCATGCGCCTTCTTCTGCCAGTTTCAGGGCAATGCCGCGGCCAAGGCCGGTGCTCGCACCGGTGATTACCACGACCTTGCCGGCCAGTTTCATGTCCATCAAAGAGTACCTTGCAGGGGAGTGACGCTTGAGTGGATGGAACCGCGCGATGAGCGTTGTCATGCAGGCATCCGCGCGGTCTTGTCAGGGGCGCATGTCAGCTGACCGCCGCCATGCTTCTTTCAGCCCACAGTGCGTGCGACGGCTGCAGCTGCCCACCGGCGCTCTTGCCATGGCCGAAACGTGAGGCGTATTTGCCGCCGTTGTTGAGCACCCGGTATTCGCGAGGCGAGCGGCCGGTCCAGCGCTTGAAGGCATGGCGGAAGTTTGCCGCGTCGCTGTAGTTCAACTGCTCGGAGATAGCCTCGGTGGTCATCGGGGTGTTGAGCAGATAACGAATCGCCAGCTTCTTGCGCACTTCCACCAGCAGGGCGTTGTACGAGGTGCCCAGCGCATCCAGGCGCCGGCGCAGGGTGCGCGGCGACAGGTGCAGGCTGTCGGCGATATCGGACAGCGAGGCAATACAGTGCCCGGAGCGAAGCAACAGATTCTGTACTCGATAGCTGAGGTCGTATTTCTGCACGACTTCGCGCAGCTGCGCCTGGCAGGTCGCCTTGCAGCTGGCGTGGGTGATGCTGTTGGCCTGAGCCAGCTTGGCATCGAGCCAATGGTCGGCGAAGCGGATAGCGGTGCGGTCGCAGTTGAAGCGCACATCCAGGCCAAGGCTGGTGCGTACCCGGGCTTGCTCCTGTGGCGTGGCGTCGATGCAAAGGTCGATGCCTTCGCACTGGAAGCCCATCCCATGAATGTCTTGCAGCAGCGTCATCAGCTTGGAGATTTCCAGGTAATACCAGAAACCTTCCTGGCCATTGCTCAGGCCGTAATGATCAGTGAGTTCAAGGCGAGTGGTCTGGTCATCATCATTGATGTGCAGCCCGAGCTTGAAATTCATCAACAGGCCAAACTGCTCAGCCACAGCCAGGGCTTCACGCAGGGTGGCGCTGCTGAGCAGGGCGAAGCCGACAATCCCGTAGGAAGTCAGGTGCAGGCGCTTGCCCACTTCCAGGCCCAGCAGGGGATTGTTGGCGCTGCGATTGAAGGCGGCATGAATCCGCGCATGTTGATTGAGCGAGATTCTGCTCTGCGGGTTGTACAGGTCGGCGAGGGTGAGATCGCCCGTCGCCAGGCATTGACTGAGCTGCTGCTCGTCACAGCCGGTGACGTTTGCCGCGGCAAGGATCTCGGCTGTGGAGAAAATCTTGTCGTCGCAGGTTATTGGTGTTGTGTCCATCAGTCCCATCATGCAGCCCTCACGGCGATAATCACGCAAATGGATCGCGCAGCAAGGCGCAATCGAAAGGAGATATCCGCATCGAAACTATTCAAGATTCGATGCATTGGCTTGGGCAGGCCGGGGGATTGCGCGCGCCGGTGAGGTATCGCTTAGCGACGCCGCGCCGGGGCAGGCGGGTGGACAAAAAACCGCAGTGAAGCAGGCGTTCAAATACGGCGAGACAGCATTTGCAGAACGGGTCTTGGACCTCATTTTTTTTATCTCCTGACCTTTCGGGCCCGGCATGCGGAGCCCTGTTTTTGTTGGTCTTTCAGGTAGGAATCACGTTTGCACGCAGGACCTTGGAAATCGCGTGGCGCTTAACTAGGTCGTGTGACCGATTAAATACGGTCGCTTGACCTAGGTCAAGTGACCGTAAAGCGAATTCCATAAAAAAACTCACCGTTGAGGTGAGTTTTTTTCGCTGCCTGAGCAGAGGTCGGTGCCGCGGTGTCGGCCGGTCCAGTCCCTATGGCGCGAGTGCCTGCCCGACGTCAGGATCGGTATGAGCCGCCGCGCGATATTCAAGGGGGGCGGCGCAGTCGCTGCCCAGGTAGGTAAGGGACGCGCCCAGGCTGTGGCACAGGGGCTTGAGTTTTTCATAGACCCGTCGTGGCCCGGCGCAGACCAGTTCGCAGCCGCTCTGGCCAATGTCATCGGCATGGCCGGTCAGGCTGATTTCCAGATAGTCGATGTGCTCACTGCGGGCCCACTCACCCATCGAGCGCGCCGAGGAGGCGGGGCGGCTCTGCGAGGTATTGAAACTGATCAGCGCCTTGCCGTGCAGGCCAAAAGTCGTTTCAGGACTGCACAGACGTGCGTTCATCAGCAACTGGTCAGGAAAGCAGGTGATCACGATGTCGCTGCTGTCGACCGCCTGTTCGAGGTTGCGCAGCAGGGTGAAGCCTTCGCAGGGCGCTACCAGGTTGTTACGCAGCGGATCCAGCCCGGAGACGTCAAAACCTTGCTGCGCCAGCGTGCGGGCAATGCTGCTGCCGAAGGTGTCCAGGCCGATGATGGCCACGCGTTTAGTTGCAGTCGTCATGATCAAGTGCTCTCAGGCGGGGCGATGTTCAGGGTGCATGGCTTTGTAGAGTGCGGCGATGTCCTGCTCGCCCATGCCCGCGGCCTGGGCCATCCGGCAGTAGGCCAGATACGCATCGGTGCTGGCGTGCGGCACATTGGCGCTTGTCAGCGCATCGAGCACCACCTCTTGGCCGGCGACATGGACATCGACCGATGCCTGTTCCCCGCTGTAGTTGTCATGGGTGATTCGATCGGCGGCGGTGGCGATACCGTCCACCAGCATGTCGGTCATGATGGAAGACAGGTGCTTGAAGGCGTCCACCGAAACCCCGGCGGACGCTGCCAGCACTGCGCCTTCGAGCCACGCCGCGAATGCGCCGAAGTAAAACGCATACAGCGCCAGATACGCGGGAGTGCAGGATTTCGGGTCAGCGCCCAGGTAACGCGGGTTGCCGGCCAGAATCTTCAGGGTAGGCTGATGGCTGTGCCAGGCCTCTGGACTGCCGGAATACAGAATGGCCGTCTTCGCAGCGCCAATGTCCTTGGGGTAGCAGAGGATGCCAGCGTCCAGGTACCGCGCGTTGTGTTCGTCTGCCCAGCCGGCGAGGCGAACGACATCCTCGACCGTGCCGGTGCTCATGTTGACGATCGTCCTGGCGCCCAGGTCCAAGCTTGGGCCAAGGCTGTGCAGCACGGTCTCGCAAGCCAGCTTGTCGATCATGCAGATGATTGTCAGGTCACTGGCCAGTAGCGCTGTTTGCACGTCGCCGGCCAGGGTAGCGCCTGCCTCGACCAGAGGCGTTGCGCGCTCGGCGTTGCGATTCCATACGGTTACTGCGCAGCCCGCTTGCATCAGCGTGCGCGCCAGCACGCCGCCCATTGCACCAAGGCCCAGAATGCTGACGGAAGTATTAGCGTGTGGCATGGACGTTCCTCGATGAGGTGTATCGCGGCACCGGTCAGGGTCACCGCGAGGGCAGGCCAGCCTAAATCGCGGCAGGCGTGGTGAAATCCACGGCGGTACCCAACCAGCCGTCCCAACGCTTGGTCCAGTACAGGTTGTGCAGCTGTGTGGTCAGTGCGCCAGGGCCGGCCTTGCCACCCAGGACCCTGTCGTCGACGCTGTTGATTGGCATGACACCGCCAGCGGTAGACGTCAGGAAGGCTTCGTCGGCGTTCAACAGTTGTTCGACATGTACACGCTCAACGTGCAGTGGCAGCCCCATCTCTTCAGCCAGTTCCAGTGTAGTCTTGCGGGTGATGCCTTCCAGGCAGCCGGAATCGGGCGTGAACAGCACGCCATCTTTGATCAGAAAAATGTTCGAGCCGGGGGCTTCAGTCAGATAGCCATCGGCGTCGCACAACACCGACCACTCTTTGCTTGCCGCACGCGCTTCGAACAGCGACAGCTTGAGGTCCATCCAGTGGAAGTTCTTGGCCGTCGGGTCGACCGCTTTGGGCGGGATCCGGATGAATTGCTTGCTGACCAATACGTCCATGCCACGGCTGCGCTGTTCGTCGTTGGAAATGAACACATAAGGCACGACGAAGGCGTAGAAGCGGTTCTCATAGGCCTGTGGATTGATGCGGTCATTGCCATCGGGCATGAAGCCGCGAGTCACTGCCCACCAGACGTAGGCCTCCCTGGTGCCGGCTTGCTTGATGAGGTTGTCCAGGATCTCGACGGTTTGCGCTTTGGAGTAGGGGTTGGTCAGCTGGAACTTGCGGCATGCGCTTTCGAAACGCTCCAGGTGATCTTCGAGGCGGAACAGATAGCCTTTGCTTACGCTGACCACGTCATAGCAGGCATCGGCTTGGGTGAAACCCAGGTCCGACATGGGAATAGCGGCATTATCCAGGTCGACGTAAGTGCCGTGGATGAACGCCGAGCCGTGGCCGTACTTCGGATCATGTGCCGCCCGAGCGTGCGCCGGATCGTTCAACATGATGTGATCTGCCTGAATGATCGTCATCGTTCGCTCTCTCTCAATAGAAGGAATGGACCGCTTTGGCGCTGGGCCGTGGCGTCGTTGCCTGTGGGTTTATCTTAGGGGGCCTCAGGCGAGCACCAACAGGTGAGCAGGGGCCAACTTAGCAAGGTGATGCGGCCAGCGCGCCGCGGGTGGCGGTGAGCCTGAACGTGTCCCGCCACGGTCGCTTTCTTGGCCTGAATTCACCTTTTTTCCGCGCCCGTGCCTGCCTACAGTTCTGGCAACCCGGCGCACTGACGCCGCCGGACTTCACCGACAAAGGGATCAGGCATGAAGCACTCGAACGTGACGTTCATCGGTCTGGGACAAATGGGAGCGGCACTGGCGCCGCCATTCATTGATGCAGGTCTGCACGTCACCGTGTGGAACCGTTCGATCGCCAAGGCCCAGCCGTTGGTGGCACTGGGCGCCACTGCGCAGGCCAGTTTCGTCGAGGCGATCAAGGCGTCCGATCTGATCATCGTCTGCCTGTCCGACTATGCCAGCAGCAACGCGTTGTTTCTGCAGGATGGCATCGCGCCCCTGCTCAAAGGCAAGACCCTTGTGCAACTGACTACCGGTGACGGCAAGCAGGCGCAGGCCGGTGCCCGGTGGGCGGCCGAGATCGGCCTTGACTACCTGGACGGTGCGATCATGGATTACCCGACGAAAGTCGGCGGCCCTGAATGCATGCTGCTGGTCTCGGGGGGCTTGGCCGTGTGGAACAGCTGCGCCGAGGAGCTGATGCTGCTGGGCGGGCGCATGACGTATGTGGGGGAGAAACCAGGCTCGGCCAACGTTCTCGATGGCAGCCTGCTGACTATGTACTACGGCAATACTTTCGCCTTGATGCAGAGCGCGGCGATGCTCCAGGCCGAGGAGGTCGACATCAAGGATTTCGCGACCGCTCTGCAGGCGTTCAAGCCAGTCATCGAAAGCACTTGGAAACGCACGGTGCAAGCCATTGATCGCAAGGATTACTCCGGTAACGAAGCGTCGATCCATGTGCATTCGCTGGGTGTACAGTCGCTGCTTGAACGCGCGAAGAACGCCGGCGTCGAGCACGGGCTGCTGCAGCTTTTTGCCGGTTACGTCGACCAGGCGGCGACCAATGGTCACCAGGCCGATGAGTTGCCTGCAGCCTACGAGGTTTTTCGTCCCCGGTGATCGGCAAGGTCCCGCAGGATGGCCTCTGCGCACCTGTTGGGCACCCTTGGCAAGGGCATAATCAGCCCACGGACCAGGCGCCCGGCGCAAGCGGCGGACGCCCGGATCCGAGAACAATAATGAATCCCTCGAAACCCTGCCGTCTCTCGTTTTCAGGAGCACCCTATGCGTGATGCAACCAGCGTTCATCTACTGGGCGATCATTGTTTTTTGATTGACGATTCCATTGGCGACCTCGATCTGGACCTGGTGAAAAGCCTGGTCGCGTTGAACTCGGCCGAAAACGTCGCTGATGAAACCAGTCAACCGACCGGCTCGATCATCGTCTCGGCCGCCGCCTGGTTCATCGCCGGTGTGGTGCTTTGGGCCCTGGTGGGTTTTTACATCTGAGGAGGGTGCAAGATGAGTCACTCCAATGCGGATGTGAGCGGTCAGATCTCCCGGGAAACCCTCGCCGGTCGCCTGCCAGTGCCGGGTGCGGCCCGGCTGTACACCGGCTTCGGCACACTGCTCAATGCCGCCGTGGCATTGGGCGCGGCCAGCTATAACTACTTGTTTGGCGCCTCGGTGGCGGCGGTCGGCAGTACCTCGCTGGGTATCATCGGCTACGTGATAGGCCTGATGATGACCCTGGCGCCGATGTACCTGGCGTCCGGTATGCTCAGCTATCGGCACGGTGTCGACCCGGTCGATGCGGCCAAGAGTGCGCTGGGCACGCGCGGCTCGTCACTGCTGTTGTTCATGATCCTGATCACCACCCTGGGTTGGGGGTTCGTGCTGGTGGCCATGACGGGCCAGGCGGCGGGGCGCTTGCAACAAGTGCTGATGCATCCTGGCGCTGGCATCGACAATACCTTTGTGGCGCTCGTCTCGATCCTGATGCTGGTACTGGTGTGGGTGGCACTGCGCAAAGGCCCTGCGATGATGGCATTGATGACGCGCTTCACCTCGCCAGCGGTACTGATCATTGCGGCTATCCTGCTTTATCTGATCACCCGTGATGTCAGCCTGTCGACGCTGTGGCACACCAATGTCCCGGCGAGCGCTGCCTACACCACCGACCCTTTGCTGCAGTTGGCCTACGGTGTGGAGTTCGGCGCCTCCAACGCTCTGACGATCGTTCCGTTCTTCGGCGGTATGGCGCGTCTGATTCACAAGCGCAAGCACCTGATCACGCCATGCCTGCTGGGCTCGGGTCTGATCGGCGCTGGCTTCACCACGGCGGTCGGCGCGCTGGCGTCGGTGGCCACAGGTTCTACCGAGCCTGCGCAGTGGGTGGTCAAGACCGCAGGCAGTGGGCTTGGGGCGGTTATCGTGATCGTCCTGCTGCTGGCCAACCTTGGTACGCTGGTGAGTTTCTTCTATCTGGCGGGCGTCTCTGTACAGCAGATCAGGTTCTTTGCCCGCATGCGTTGGGATGTGATCATCGCCGTGCTGTTGCTGCCTGGGGTATTGGTGGCCTTCCAGACCGACTGGCTGATTGCGCACGTGATGAACTGGCTGGCCTATAACGGCGCGATGTTCGCCGGGATTGCGGCCGTGCTCTTCACCGACTACCTGTTGTTGCGTCGCCAGCGCATCTTGCCGGCTCACCTGTTCGTCAAAACCAGTGACAGCGCCTACTGGTATTGGGGTGGCATCAACTGGGTGGCGATTGCCGTGGTGCTGCTGGGGGCGTGTTCCTACCTGTCATTCTTCAACCCGATGACGCTGGAAGTCAGTAGCTCATTTCGCTACATGGGCGCGGCCATGCCGTCTTTCATACTGTGCATTGCCGTCTACTACGTGGCCATGCGTCTGGTCATTGCCTCAAGCGAGAAGGGCGGTTATCGCACCACCGAGCGGCTGGCAATGAAAAAAGTTGCCGTCGGTCTTTGAGTCGGCGTAGTTTGCAAACCAGGGCCCCGACGTAATGTCGGGGCTTTTTTGGTTGCGCGTCTGTCGCTGCGGTCACTGCAAATTTGACCGCCGCGCACCTGTTTGTCGGCCATGGCTGGCTCATAATCGCCGCTGATTTTTCGACGGGCCAGGCGGGGAAGTACATGAGTCATTCGGATACACAGGTCAGTGCAGTAACAGCGCGCGAGGCGCTGGCGGGGCGCTTGCCGATTCAGGGCGCCGATCGCCTCTACAAGGGGTTCGGCTCCCTGCTGGCCGCTTGCGTGGCGATTGGCGCGGCGAGCTTCAATTACCTGTTCGGTGCTTCGATCGCTTATATCGGTGATACCCGCATTGGCATCCTTGGCTACCTGATCGGCTTGATTGTCGGGTTGGCACCGGTCTACCTGGCGTCGGGAATGATCTGTTACCGCCATGGGGTGGACCCGGTGGATGCCGCCAAAAGCTCCATGGGCACGCGCGGTTCAGCCTTGTTGCTGACATTGATCCTGATCACCACCCTGGGCTGGTCCTTTGTCTTGATTGCCATGACCGGGCAGGCGGCGGGCCGACTGCAGCAAGTGCTGTTCAACCCGGGTGGCGATATCAACAACGCTTTCGTGATTGCGGTTTCGATAGCCATGCTGGTGCTGGTCTGGGTATTGCTGCGCAAGGGCCCGGCGATGATCGCCTTGCTCACGCGCTATACCTCGCCTGCGATCCTGATCATCGCCTGCGTGCTGCTGTATCTGATCACCCGGGATGTCAGCCTGACGACGTTGCTGCACACCAATGTCGACCCCAAGCTTGCGTATGCCACCGACCCGTTGCTGCAACTGGCATACGGTGTGGAATTCGGTGCGTCCAATGCGCTGACCAGCGTACCGTTCTTCGGCGGCATTGCGCGGCTTATCCAGAAGCGCAAGCACGTCATTACGCCTTCGCTGCTCGGCGCGGGCATCATCGGTGCGGTGTTCACGTCATCGGTCGGCGCGTTGGCGGCGATTGCCACCGGTTCCACCGAGCCTGCAGAGTGGGTGGTCAAGACCGCAGGCAACGGCGTCGGGACGCTGATCGTGTCGTTGCTGCTGCTGGCCAACCTGGGCACCTTGATCAGCTTCTTTTACTTCGCCGGCGTCTCGGTGCAGCAAGTGCGCCTGTTTGCCAACATGCGCTGGGACCTGATCGTCGCCATCCTGCTGTTGCCGGGGCTGGTGGTCGCGTTCAATACCCAGTGGTTGATCGCCCATGTGATGAACTGGCTGGCCTATAACAGCGCGATGTTCGTCGGCATCGCTGCGGTAATGCTCACCGATTACCTGTTGCTGCGCCGCCAGGTGGTGTTGCCGGCCCATCTGTTCGTCAAGGATCACCACGGCGCCTACTGGTTCTGGGGCGGGGTCAACTGGGTGGCCATGGCCATCATCGCCCTGGGGGCCGGGGTCTATCTGATGCTGTTCGATCCACTGTCGCTGCAGGTGGGTCCGACCTTTCGCTACGTGGGCGCGACCATGCCGACCCTGGCGATCTGCATGCTGGCGTATTACCTGTTGATGCGCCTGGTGATCGCCAGCAGTCATCGCGGAGGCTATCGCGATGTCCGGCAGCTGGCCCGGCAAAAGATCAGGGTCGGGCTGTGACTCGGCGCTGACGCGAAAAAGCCTCTCAAGAACAGCACTGCTTGCAAGACAAAGGCGCTCTATTGAGCGCCTTTGTCGTACTCCGGGGCTCATCCGTGCGCGTGTGCCAGCGTAGCGGTCCTGGCGCCGGGCAGGGCGAAGGCCGGCGGGATCGTCCAGTCGATGTCGCGGTTCTGGGAGCGGAACGCTCGCGGTGCAGTGCCGGTCCAGCGCTTGAAGGCGTGGCGAAAATTGGCGGCATCGCTGTAGCTGAGTTTTTCGGAAATGGCCTCGGTGGTCAGGGGCGTATCCAGCAGATAGCGTATGGCGAGTTTCTTGCGCACGTCTTCGAGTATCAGGTTGTAGGAGCTGCCGACCGCCTCCAGCTTGCGCCGTAGCGTGCGCGGCGACAGATGCAGCCGCGAAGCGACTTCGGGTAGCGGCGGAATGCGGCTTGGCGATGCCAGCAGCATTTTCTGGATCTGGTAGCACAGATCGTAGCGCTGGCTGTGTTCGCGTAGTTGCGCGGTGCACAGCGCCTTGCAGGACTGATGCGTCATGGAGTGGGACTGTGGCAGCGGCTGGTCGACGTAGTGGCTGCTGAAGGTGATGCAGTTATCCGGGCAGTTGGCCTCCACAGCAATGCCCAGTGCCAGGCTGAGTGCCTGCACCTGGGCCGGATCGGTGTTGACGTTCAGTTGCACGCACCCTGCCTTGAAACCGTGGCCGAGCATGTCGCCGAGCAGGGTCAGAATCTTCGCGCTTTCCAGCAGCGAGGAGAAGTATCGGTCGGTGCCGAGCAAGGCGAAATTGTCGCGCAAATACAGGTGCGCAACGTCGCCTTTGACTTCCAGCTGCAGCTTGTGTTTCAGATTGGCCAACAGCCCGAAACGGTTGGCGATGTCCAGCGCTTCGCGCAGAGAGGCGCTGCTGAGCAGGGTGAAGCCGAGCATGCCGTAGGCCGTCAGATGCATCTGTTGGCCGACCCGCAGGGCCAACAGCGGATCCTGGCGATCGAGACAGCAGCCGGTCAGCGCGCCCAACCACTGGTTCAGCGACAAGCGAGTCTGGGGATCATCGACAGCTTCGCGTTGCAGGCCGTTGAGTGCCAGCACCTCCGTCAGGGCGGGGCTCTTGTCACCGTGGGCGATTAACAACGCCTGCAACTCAACGGTGGAGAAGACGCGGTCTTCCGGAGTAACGGGTGACGCTTGCACTGACACCATCATACGGCCCTCATCGGCTAGCCAAATCGTTCCAGAACAGAGCGCAACGCAACTCTGGGTGGAACATTGCAGGTAAAGCGGTCTTGGCAGGCCGGGGATCATCTTGAGGGTGCAGGTGCAGCGGTCAAACGACGGCAAGTGCCGTGCGCAAGGTCTGTGCCTCGACTTATACCGAAGAGGTCATGCGACCTATAAAACACGGTCGTCTGACCTAAGTCAATACGTTCATCGCCGTATTCGTGTCGTCGGTCGCTCACAGGCATGTCGGTGCGGGCGGCAGCTGATGCTGCTCGGTCAGCGGGGTTGTTGGCCAGCCGAGCTGATGGCAAGGCAGGACATTAGATCCCCCAAAATGACCCAACCGAACCTGTTTGACGGACGCCCATACGCCTAATTTCAGGGCTGACGAGGCCCAAGTGCGGGACCGCGTCATTGGCTGCGTGGCGGGCTGGGTCCTGACGCATCGCTTGCGAATCTACCTTTGAGCATCAACAAAAGGGCTATCCGGTGAGTACGACAAACAATCTCTCCAATCTCCATCCCGACGGTGCGCCGAGACTGGCGACTGAGCATTTGAGCCAGGTGTTTACACCCGCTGCCGGCGCGCCCCTCGATGCCCACCGGGCGGTCGAACTGGTCACGCCGGTCGGCCTTGAAGGCGATATGGGCTTGTTCAGGCTCATGGGTGCGGTGCTGGCATTCGCCGCGCCGCTGGTGACTGTTGCCGGTTACATTTCCATCATCGTCATGTTCGGCGGCATCGGCGCCCCGGCGATTTACCTCACAGGGCTGGTGTTGGTGGGGATCTTCGCTGCGGGCTTCACGGCCATGAGCCGCTTCCTTCCCAATCCGGGCGCTTATTACGCCTACATCACGGCCGGGCTGGGACGGGTAGCGGGGTTAGGCTCGGCGTTTCTTGCGGTGTTTACCTACCTGATGATGTCCGCCTGTACCTACACCTTCTTCGGTATCTCGGCGTCGACCCTGGTATCGAGCACCCTGGGTGGCCCGGTGATCGAATGGTACTGGTATGCGATTGCCATCTGGGGGATCGTCGGCTACTGCGGTTACCTCAAGCTTGAGGTGTCATCCCATGTACTGGTCGTCGCGATGGTCGTGGAGCTGGTGGTGATTTCGATTTTCGATCTGGCGGTGCTGATCAACGGCGGACCAGAAGGACGCTCCATGGCGCCGTTCTCCTGGAGCGCGTTGACCGGCGGCCAGTTCGGCCTGGCCATGCTTTTCGCCGTCTTGTGCTTCAACGGTTTCGAAGCCACGGCGGTGTTTCGCGAAGAAACCCGAAACCCTGAGCGCACGATCCCGCGGGCGACGGGTCTGGTGGTCACCCTGATCGGCTTGTTCTTCGCCGCCTCTGCCTGGGTGATGGTGACAGCCTATGGCGTGTCTGATGCAGTTGCAGTGGCGACCAACAACACGGTAGGCATGTTCCCGGATGCCATGGGCAGATACGTCGGCCAATTCGGGGTGAATCTGGCCGCAGTGCTGGTGGTCACCTCCATCTTCGCCGGCCTGCTGTGCATGCAGAACATCATGTCGCGCTATCTGTACTCGCTGGGCATGGACGGCGCGTTACCCAAAGTGCTGGCCCGCGTTCACCCACGTAATAAATCGCCCTACATGGGGTCTCTGGTCGCGACCATTTGCGTGGCATTGATCGAAGTCCCGTTCATATTCAATGGTGCCGATCCGGCGACCCTCTATGCCCATCAATCCGGGGTCGGTGCCTATGGCTATCTGAGCCTGATGCTGATCACCAGTGTGGCGATCGCAGCGTACTTTCTGCGCAATTCGACGCCGGTCAAGGTTTCCCGCCTGCGTACATTCGTGGCGCCGGTGGCCGCAGCCCTGGGCCTGGGCTATGTGTTCTACCTTGCCGTCAGCAACTTCGAAACGCTGGTCGGGATCACCGGAGAAGGGGCGCTATTGATGCAGGGGGCGGTCTGGGCCGTGCCAATCGCCGGCATGCTGCTGGCCTTGTACCTGAAAGCGGCCAAGCCCGATTCCTACCGCCGCATTGGTCGCCAGGACCTCTAGGCAGTTGCAGTGACGGGGCGGGTGAATCGACAAGATAAAATAGGTCGGTTGACCTTAGTTTGCCGGGTTCAGTACACTCCTTCAATCAGGGCGGCGAATCGACATCACATGGACAGCCGTGGGGTTGCGCCACCCGCTCTGCGGCAGGCATCCTGTGTGTCGGAGCCATCTGCTTTGGAGTACATGAATGTTGAGTGAACTACCGCAGGCCGAGTCGCTGTTCGAGCGCACGGCAAGCCCCCGTGAGAAGAAACGTGTCCAGCGGATCGAAGATATCATCGACACCGCTGCGATGATCTTCGTGCGAGACGGTTATGCGCAGTTTTCCGCTCGCCGTGTCGCGGGCGAGATGGGTATCAGTCTGAGCAATCTCCAGCATTACTGCGGCACCACGGAAAACCTCTTGCTGTCGATGATTCGGGCCAAGATCGAGGTCTTCGTAACCCAGTTTGTCGGCATCGCCGGCGATACCTCGCGTCCTCCCGAGCAGCGACTGATCGAAGTGATCGAACAGGACATGGAAGCGGCGCGCGACCCCTGGATCGCCTCGTTTTCCTTCCAGAGCTGGGCGCTGGCTGAACACGATCTGGCGATTGGCGAACACCTGACCATCATTTACGAAACATTCTGCAGGGTGATGGCGCAGCTGATTCACGAGGTCAATCCGCAACTGACGCCAGCGCGTGCCGAAATATTCGCCGTATTGATCGCCTCGCAGATAGAAGGGCTGCTGTTTTACCACAAGCACACCAAGGCCCTTGAGAAGAACTGGCAGGAAACCGTCGATACCACGGTAGGCATGTGGCTGACGATGATTCGCGCCGGTTGACCGGATCCGGTCGGCCATCACTCCCCGTTTTTTGGTCATTGCTCACCTGTTTCAGCGGTCGGCCCAGGCTTTATGCTCTGGGCCGAATCGGGTTTCAGGGTGTGCACCATGGCTACCTCTCATCAATACATCGACCGCCTGGCAACGCTGCACTTCATTGCATTGGTCAATACCTTCGTTGCCGAGTCGGGTCACTCCACTGAAAGCCTGTTACTGGGTACCCAACTGGTTGCCGATGACCTGCGAGCCGGCGATAAACTGATCTCGGTCGAACAGGAATGCATGATCCTGCGCAACGCCCAGCGCCTGACTCAAGCGCGGCACCTGGGCCTGGAATTGGGTCACCGCTGCCGTTTGGCCGCCTACGGCGTATTCGGCTTTACCTTGTTATCGAGCTGCGACTTGCGTTCGGCGCTGGAGCTGTTTTTCGAGTACCCCCTGCCGCTGGGTACCGGCTTCGAGCTACGGCTGGTGCAGGAGCAGGGCATTGGCTGGCTGAACATTGACGCCACCTTTGATATCGAGGACGAACTGCGCTGCCTGGCCATCGAGTTCTCGCTGACCGCGTTGCAAAGCGTGATGGCCGATCTGCTCTATCAGCCCTTGCCGTTGTCGGCGATCAATATCGGTTTTGCCAGTGAGGCGCTTTGCACACCTTATTTGCCGTACTTCAGTTGCCCGATCACCTTCGACGCGTCTCGACCCACCAGCCTCTCATTCGATGCCGCCTGGCTCGATTACCCCTTGCCCTGTGCCAATCCCGTCGCCCACCACGAGATGAAAGCGCATTGTTCGGTACTCAAATCGCATCTGGAAAGCCCGCGAGATTTTCTCGCCAGCGTCAAATCGGCCATCTGCGCAGGCTTCGACACGTCACCCTCGTTAAGCAACGTCGCGGCGTCGCTGGCCTGTTCGAACAAGACATTGCAGCGTCACCTGCGCGCGGCAGGCACCAGCTTCAACGAAGTGCTCTGCGAGGCACGGTATCAGCGTGCTCAAGAGCTGTTATTGCGCCAGATGCCGGTGGCGCGGATCGCTGAAAACCTTGGTTTCAGTGAGGCGGCGGCATTTCGCAGGGCGTTTCAGCGCTGGAGCGGCTGCACGCCATCGCAGTACCGATCCCAGGTTCGGCATTGATCAGTGCAGGCTTTATCGGCCCGCCGGATGTGTCTTCGACGATCCCCTTTTTTGACCTGTTTGCGCCTTCAGGGCAAAGACCCAAGCCCCGACAATCGAACCCAAGCGGCCAGCATCGGCCGCGGGTTGTGTTCATTGCAAATGGGGAATGCCAGTTATGAAAGTGTCAGGTCGTTTTTTGGCAGCAAGTGTCGGGGCCTTGTATGCCAGCTCCAGTTTCGCACTTGATAGTTTTCAGCTCGGCGATGTGCTCGTCGAGCCCACGGTGACGGTGGGAGCAGCCTATCTGAACCACAAGAATCAGGCATTCGGTGGTCGCACCAGCAGCATCGGCCTGGAGGTCGACCGCAGCTCCAGCCGGTTTGAAGGGTTCGTCCTGCCGGGGGTAAAAGTCACCGGCCCGCAGACCAGCTACGGGACGTTCTTCGGTGGAGCGTCGGCAGTAGGGGCGATGACCCGCGGTGGCAGCGACGCTGGCGGCTTTACCCACGACAACCCTGAGTCTGTGGGCCTGGAAACGGCTTACGTGGGCTGGAAAAGTGCCGATCTATTTGCGTCTCTGGGCAAAGACGCCCTCACGATCAGTGCCGGCCGCCAGAACTTCATGATCGATAACGGCTTTCTGATCGGCGACGGGCATGCCGATCAGGGCAAGGATGCCGCCGCCTGGATTGGCCCACGCACGGCCTACACCAATACCCTGATTGCCCAACTGAACACTGGCAAGGTGCACGCCGACCTGTTCGATCTGACCGCCAATGCCGACCTCGATTACGCCGACTACAAGGAGCGCCTGCGCATGCGCGGCGGTAATCTGGAGTGGCGCGACAGCCTTGGCACGTTGGGCGCGACCTATTACCACACGATGGACGCCGACAACGCAGCACGCGACGGCATCGATGTCTATGACCTGCGCGCCAAGGGCACGCCGTTCACCGCCCTTCCACAAGTGAGCCTGGCGGGCGAGTACGTCTGGGAAAAAGGCGGCGACAACGACAAGTCCGCCCACGGCTGGTATGCCCAGGCCACTTATGCGTTCAGCGACCTGCCGTGGACGCCGGCGGTGACGTACCGGCGCACCCAGTACTCCGATGACTACGATCCAATGACCTATGGGTACGGCGGCGAATACGGTACCTGGTACCAGGGTGAAATCGTCGGTGAGTACATGCTGTTCAACAGCAACGTCAACATCGACATGCTCAAGCTCGCCGTGCAGCCGCGCCAGGACCTGGGTGTCGGCTTGATGGGCTATCGTTTCCAGCTCGACAAAAAGCCCGACGGCGTGAGCAGCCGCGACTTCGCCAAAGAGGTGGATCTGTACGTCAACTGGACGGTCACGCCAGCCGTCACGCTGACGGCGGTCTATGGCCTGACGGTACCGGGTGAGGGTGGCAAGCAGATGTTCGGTGATAACGATCGCTCCAACCTGTTCGAAACCCTGGTGACCTGGACATTCTGATTCCATCGGTCGAAACAGCCAGCGTCGGGCTTACCCGCCTGGCCGTTATTCACCTGTTAATGTCTGGCGCCAACCTGTGACCCGAGGGGGCGCCGATTTATATTCCTCCACGAAATCTCTTTGCGCACGCTTGCGGGCGGCGCCTTGTTAACCGATTCGCAAGGAATCCACCATGTCCAAGGCTTCCCTCGTTACTCTGCCCGGCAACGCTTCGGTCGAGCAGGTCGTTGAAATCATCGAGCGTGATGGCGGCGTTATCATTGCGGATTTCCTGACCGGCACGGCGTTTCAGGAACTCAAGCAGCAGATCGATGCTGCCTTGGATACGTCGACGTTTGGCCATGAAAACTTCTTCGTGGGTACCTCAACCCGACGCGCCAGCCGGCTGTTTGCCCGTTGCAGTCGCATGGTCGATGTGGTCATGCATCCCCTTTACCTGGGCGCGGCGCGCAAGATCCTGCAAAAGCCGGTCTCGGTCTGGTTCGGTCACGAACGCACCACCGTGACCCCGCAGATCCAGATCGGCATGACCCAGGCCATCCAGATTCATCCGGGGCAGGGCAAACAGCCATTGCACCGCGACGACACCAGCTTCCTCTGGCGTCATCCCGGCTACGGGCGTGAAGCACGTCTGCAGATCATGCTGGCGGTCAGCGAGTTCAACGAAACCACTGGCGCGACCAAGGTCATACCCGGCAGCCACAAATGGGATGACGAGCGCCGGCCTGAACCTGAAGAAGCCGTGGATGCGGTCATGGCCGTCGGCTCTGCCATGCTGTTCATCGGCTCCACGTACCATGGCGGCGGCACCAACAGCAGCGATGGCCTGCGCACCGGTCTGACCATGGGCATCGACCTGGGCTGCGTTCGCCAGGAAGAAAACCAATACCTGTCGGTTCCATTCGACATCCTCAAGGGCTTGCCGGAGGAGGTGCAACGGTTGCTCGGGTGGGATGCGGGAGAGAACTTCATGGGCTGGGTCGAGCAGGGTGGCAAGATGGTCAGCCCGCACACCCACTTGCAAGCCGACGACGTGCTACGTTCGCTTGGACTGGTGGGTGGCATGCGCTGAGTGTTGGCAGTGAACATTGATCGAAGGCAGCCCCGGGGCTGCTTTTTTTGTGGCCGCGATTTACTGGGCGGCGAAGCAAAAAAAAGGCGCCCTGGGGCGCCTGAAGTATTCACCTGAACCGAAGGAAGCCAGGTGAGCCAGCCTGACGTGTGGAGCGTTGGTAAGGCGCAGCGTCTGGTGGCATCGACGGTAATCGAGTGTCGGCTATTTTAAGGAGTGCAGCGTCTGAAGACAGGTGCGTGACGGCCAAAAAGAGCGGTTGTCCAGCCATACCCGCCTGGGCGCTGACTCGATCCTGGTCAGGGTTGATCCAGCAATGCAGCAAGCTCTGCGTCCACCTGCTGCAGCCAGTGTGCGTCGGCACCGAACAACCCCAGATGGCCAAAAGGGCTGTCCAGCGCTTTGAAACGCGCATTAGCAATCAACTGCGCGTCAGCCAGGCATATGGACGGCGGGAAAAATTCATCCTGGCTGATGGGCAGAACCAGCGTCCTGGCGGTGATTCTTCCCAGCGCTGCGCGCAGGTCACCGGCGCAGCTGTGGCTGACATCAGCCCCGCGCCACTTTTCCAGCATGGTGATCAGGGCATTGGGGTCCATGGGCGCAAAGTAAGGGATCATGAACCCCTCCACGAAGCCTGCGACAGTGTCGAATCCCAAGGATTTGTAATGCTGCTGCTCGAAGAATTCGGCGCTCAAGCCATGCAGCGTCATCAGCCGTGCATGCTGCTCCAACCCCTCGCTCACCGCACTGGATGAGACGTAGTTGCCGGCCTTGAACCCGGGATCGCTGCGCAGTCCATGGATGATCGCGTCGGCGATGACCTGGTTGATCTGCGAGGTTCGGGCACTGCCAGCGATGGCCGCCAGACGCTGCACCATCGCCGGATAGCGCACCGCCCATTCGTAGGCTTGCTGGGCACCCATCGAACCGCCCATGACCAAGGCAAGCTGACTCAGGCCCAGGCGCTCGGTCACTAGCCGGTGCTGGGCGCTGACATCGTCTGCGATGGTGATCTTTGCAAACCCTGCGCGGGCTTGGGGACCGACAGTGTCATGGGGTGAACTGGACAGCCCATTGCCGAGCTGATTGACGATGATGATGAAGTATTTCTGCGGGTCGATGGCGCGCCCGGCGCCAACGAATACGTCCTGAATGACTTTGCTGGTGCCGGAATACCAGGTCGGTATCAGGATGGCATTGTCGCGGGCGGCGTTGAGCTGGCCGAGGGTGACCACGGCCAGCGTGCAGTCGCGTAGCGTCTCACCGCAGGCAAGTGGCAGGTCGCCGATGTTGAAGCGCTCATAGGCGCCGTGGATTTGCGGGTTGTAATACGGGTGTTGAGTCATTGATGCACCTGCGCGATCGGGAGAGCAGCGAAGAAACGCCGGCGCCAAGGCCGGCGCTCGGATCAGTTGATGCAAAAGTCCGCGTAGGACTTCGCCGCAACCGCTTCGCACTGTTCGCGGTAGACGTTCACACCTCCGGCATAGGCCAGCAGCCGCTTCGGTTTACCGTCCACGTTGGCGCCCGTGTACCAGGAGCGGGTTTTGGCCAATAGCGAGGTCGAGGCCATCTCGTCATGGTGGGCGACCCATTGGTCCTGCTGGTCCAGGGTCGGTTCGATCGATGCGCGCCGGTGGGTTTCCAGGAACATGATGCAGTCGGTGATCCACTCGACCTGATGCTGCAGACAGGTGGGGGCGTTGCACAGGGCTGCTCCAGGTGAGAGCGGCGCAGCGGTGAGGAACAGATTGGGGAATTTGTGCACCATCAGTCCCAGGGTGGTTCTCAGGTCCTTGGACCATTCATCGCGCAGCAGTTGGCTGTTTTTGCCGCGGATATCGATCTGAGTCAGGGCGCCGGTCGATGCGTCAAAACCGGTGGCGAGGATCAGCACGTCCAATTCGTGGATTTTGCCGTCCGCAGTCTGCACGCCGTTGCCGACGATCCGCTCGATGGGCGCGCTTTTGATGTCGACGATGTCGACATTCGGGCGCAGGAAGGTTTCCAGATAACCGGTGTCCAGCGGCACGCGCCGGGTTCCGAAGCCGTAGTCGGTCGGCACCAGCTGCCTGATCAGGTCCTTGTCCTTGATCCGTTCGCTCATCTTCTGCCGGACAAAAGCAGACACTTCACGGTTGACGGCCTCGTCGGTAAATATTTCGCCATAGGAGCCGGCCCACAGCGCAAGTGAGCCATCGTCCCACAGCATTTCCAGGATTTCCCGTCGGTCGTGTGCGCTCGCATCGTGATAACTGCCATAGCTGAAATCGAAGTCGAAACCGACAAAACTGTTACGCGTCTGCGCCTTTATTTCGTGAAAGCGAGCCTTGAGTCGGGCGCGGTCGTCATCGTTATAGCGCTGATTGCGCATGGGAATGGTGTAGGGCGCGGTGCGTTGGAACACCGTCAGCGTCTTCACTTGAGGCGCGATGGTCTGGATCACCTGAATACCCGTGGCCCCCGTGCCGACGACGCCAACACGTTTGCCGGTGAAGTCCACAGGCTGTTTGGGCCAGCGGGCGGTGTGGTAGACCTCGCCTTGAAACGACTCTTCCCCCTGGAACAGGTTTTTCAGGGGGGTCGACAGCGTGCCGGCGCAGGAAATCAGATACTTGGCGTCCAGCGTTTGGCCGTGGTCGGTCGTGATCTGCCAGCGCTGCGCGATCTCGTCGAAATCACACGCGAGCACGCGGGTAGAAAACCGGATGTCCTTGCGCAGCTCATAACGATCCGCGACGAAGTTCAGGTAACGCTCGGTTTCAGGCTGTGCGGGAAACCGTTCGCTCCAGTCCCAGGCATTGTTGAGTGCTTCGCTGAACCAATACTGATAGACGTGACTGGGCGAGTCGACGCGCGCGCCTGGATAGCGATTCCAGTACCAGGTCCCGCCGACACCTGTTCCGGCGTCGATGGCGATAACCTTGAGCCCGGCTTCACGCAGGCGATACAACTGGTACAGGCCGCCGATACCGGCACCAATGATGACGGCGTCAAAACGCTCGGGACTGTGTACGGCGGCAGGGCGGGGAGTAGCTGCGGCGTTGGTCATAGGGCCTCCAGTTTTATTTTTATAATCGGCGAAGTGTCAGTGACCTGCGTCTTGCGCGCGGGCGACTGACAATCCGTTATCAGCCACGCTACAGAGCCGGGGAGGGAGGCGTATTGAAGGAATCAGTGGGGCCTTTTGAATAATCCGGTGGCTCGTTGACTGCGGTCAGAGCGACAGTGAATCGCCTGAAGGTTGGTCTATGGCACAGTCGGGGCGGTTGCGTAATTGGCGGGGGGTGACACCCAGACTGGCTTTAAGCAGGCGAGTCATGTGCGCCTGGTCGGAGAAACCACACTGCGCGGCGATATCACTCAAGACCAGGGTCGGATCTGCCAGAAGGCGCTTGGCGCGCTTGATCCTCGCGCCGATGATGTACTGATGCGCGGGACAGCCGGTTGCTTGCTTGAACGCTCGGGAAAAAGTCCAGCTGCCCATACCGACCTGCTCTGCCAGGCGGGTAACGGACAGTGCATCATGCAAGTGCTCCTCCATGAACGCCTGTAGCTCGCGCAGGCGTGAACCATCAAGCTTGGGCTGCGGCGTCATTTGCCGATATTGCAGCGTGGAGTAGCGGCGCAGCAGGTGCACGGCCATCTGGGTTGCCAGTGCGTCGACGTAGACACTGCCGCCAAGAGCTGGTGCCGCCGCCTCGGCGGTAATGGCATTGACCAGCCTTGCCAGTAATGGGTCTGTCGTCACCAGGATGTCGTGCAGGACGACATCAGTGACGCTGCGCCCGGCGATCTCCTCGGCCACTCGGGTGAGCAGATTGCGGCTTAGATAAACATGTGAAACGTGCAAATCGTCGAGCCAGCGCC
Source organism: Pseudomonas sp. NPDC087358 (assembly GCF_044900785.1). Taxonomy (NCBI): domain Bacteria; kingdom Pseudomonadati; phylum Pseudomonadota; class Gammaproteobacteria; order Pseudomonadales; family Pseudomonadaceae; genus Pseudomonas; species Pseudomonas sp. NPDC087358. The sequence goes on along the minus strand of NZ_JBJDOA010000008.1, from coordinate 214,934 downwards.
AGTGGGATTGCCGGGCGACCGACAACAGTGAGACATCATCGGGGGCATAACGACTGCGAACCCATTTGCTCCCGGTTCGGCGCTGCAACTCTGCAGGTTTGGAGCATTGCAGCATGATTGCGAAATGATCTACGGGAGGTACGCAGACGTCCGCCGCACTCAGTCGATAGGAGCGCTGGATCACATCGCTCCAATCCAGTGTGTCGCTGCTACCGAGGATTTCGCCGGGCACCCAATGCGGTATCTGGTAAGGCGTAATAGAGTCGGTCATGACAATGATCCTGGTGGTCGAGTCCAGGCCTGAGTGCCGGGATCTCGTCCATCCGTAATACACCGACACCCATCACCGAAACAGGTGCTTGACGGCCAAGCCATGACATTGCCGATGGCAAGCCCCGGCCAGTGCTGTTCTGGGCTACCTGGAAAGCCCGCTCTGCCTCATTCCAATCTGCTCCGATGAACGCATTGCGTGAGTGCTCCCTAGTGGCGATCTAATGGCCGAACTTTCCACGCAGGTATGTGCTGCGCAGAAGGCTAATAGCTCCGTGACCACTGCCTGGTTCGCCACATGAGCTAACCTTCAGGCCTGACAACCGTCATCGAGGGGGGCGAGGGTTTCCATGGAGCGATACACCGGGGTCGCTCAGGCTTTGCACTGGCTGACCGTCGCAGCGTTGTGCCTGCTGTTGCCTTTTGTCTGGGTCGCGGAGAATTTTCCGCCGGGTCCGGTTCGGGTGTTCTGGTATATGGCCCATGAATCCATGGGCATCAGCGTGTTGTTGCTGGTGCTGGTGCGCCTGACCTGGCGCTGGCGCCATCGCTCGCCGGCTTATCCACCTGGCACCGGCCGGGTGACGGCGGTGTTGGCCGGGATCAATCATGGGTTGCTGTATGCCGTGCTGCTGGTGATGCCGGTGACCGGCTACCTGATGGCGGGCAATGGTCAGGATGTGCCGTTTTTCAGAGTGATTGCCTTGCCCGGGTTTGCCCACAATGAGCCTCTGGGGATGTTCGCCGATACCGTGCATGTAGGCTGTCAGTTCGCAGTCTATGGGCTGATCGTGCTGCATGTCGCAGCGACTGTCTGGCATGTGGCGATCCGCCGCGATGGCATGCTGGAGCGCATGCTGCCGCCCCAGCGCCGCCCTTGAAGACTGCTGCCTGTGCCGGACGGCGTGTGTCGCGTGCAGAACACCCGCGGCGTCTTTGACACTGGGTTGTAGCGCTGCCGGTACCGCGTTCGAGCCCGCGTATCCGCACCTCGCCCATCGCACGAAAAAATAACGCTGCGGTATCTACGCGGAACCATTGCCGTTCCCCGCCGCCTGAATGAGTAACCAGAAGGAGGCAAGGCATGTGGCGCAGCTACCAGGAAACGACTCCCCGACCCCCGTTCACAGGCGTGCATCAGCCGCTGCGCATCGGCGTGCTCACCCATATCAGGTTTGCGGTGTGCCAGCCGTTTGCGGGCGGGCTGGAGTCATTTACCCATGACGTAACCCTGGGCTTGCGTGCACGCGGCCACGCCGTGACCCTCTTCGCCAAGGCAGGCAGCGCTGCGGAACTTGCGGCGGTAGCGATGCCGGATGAAGACCTGTGTCGCCACGCCAGCCTGAGCAGCGCCTACATTGCCGAACACCATGCCTATCTAAAACTCATGCAGGGCATCGACGATCACGGCTTCGATGTGATCTTCAACAACAGCCTGCATTACGTGCCGGTGACCATGGCCTCACTGATTCGCACGCCGATGCTCACGGTGCTGCACACGCCGCCGTTCTTCGAGATGAGCCATGCGTTGCGCGGCGATCGCCAGAGCGGTCGGTTCAGCACCTTGTCGGCGGCCAACGCACGCAAGTGGAGCGACCTGGTGCCGCAGTGCACAGTGATCCCCAACGGTATCGATCTGCACAGTTGGCACCCCGTCGCCAACGTGGGTGAACACGCGCTGTGGTTTGGTCGGTTGGTGCCGGACAAGGGGGCGCATCTGGCGATCGACGCCGCCCGCCTGGCCGGCGTGACCCTGCGGCTGGCGGGGCAGGTGGTGGACGATGAGTACTTCAGGCAGCAGATCGAGCCCAGGCTGGGTCCGGGTGTCGAGTACCTTGGCCACTTGCAGCGCGGCGAGCTGGCAGCCGAACTGGCGAGCGCCGCCGTGGCCCTGGTGACCCCTTGCTGGGAGGAGCCCTTCGGCCTGGTGGTCGCCGAGGCGCTGGCCTGTGGCACGCCGGTGGCCGCATTTGATCGCGGGGCGATGCGCGACCTGATCAGCGACGAAGTCGGTTGCCTGGTGCCGCCCAATGACGTGAAAGCGCTTGCCGCCGCCATAGCGCTGGCGCGCGGCAAATCGCGACTCGCCTGCCGTGCCCGCGCCGAAGCCCTGTGGAGTCAGAGCCTGATGCTGGACCGTTACCAGGCCTTGCTTGGCGACGTGGCCGCGCAACATGCCTGAGCCGCAGGTCGGCTACTACGTCCACCATCACGGCGCCGGCCATGGCGTGCGTGCCGCGCACATTGCTCAGGCATTGCGCGTGCCGGTGACGCTGATCGGCTCGCGATTGCCCGAGCACCTGCCGGCTGGCGTGCACAGGTTGCAACTGCCAGGGGATACGGCGCAGGGCATGCTCGTCGAACGGTTTGACGTGTTGCACTACGCACCCTTGGCGGTGGAAGGCGTGCGCCAGCGCATGGCGATGCTCGCTCAATGGTTCGGCGAACACTGGCCCTGCCTGCTGGTGGTCGATGTGTCGGTGGAGGTCGCGTTGTTCGCGCGGCTGTGCGCGGTGCCGGTTGTCTATGTGCGCCAGCATGGCTTGCGTGACGATGCTGCTCACCGCCAGGCCTACGACAGCGCCAGCGCACTGCTGGCGCCTTATCCGCCAGCGATGGAAGCGCCCGGCACGGCGCAATGGCTGCGCGCCAAGACCACCTACAGCGGCTGGCTCTCGCGATTTGCCGGCGCGCCTTGTGCTGCGCCGCAACCCGGCCAGGTGTTGATCATCACCGGGCAGGGCGGTACGGGTCTGTCGGCTGCACTGATCGAAGCCGTCGCGCGGCAATGCCCCGAGCGGCAATTTCGCGTCGCCGGTGGGCTGGCACCTGGTACAGCAATGGCCAACTTGCACTGGCTCGGGCACCTGAGCGACCCGCAACATGAGATGCGCAGCGCACAGATTGTGGTCGGCAGCGCCAGCGATAGCCTGGTCGGTGAAGCTGCATCGCTCGGTTGTCGCTACATTGCCGTGGCCGAAGAACGCCCTTTTGATGAGCAACGGCTGCAGGCCCGGCGCTTGAATGAATTGAACCTGGCCATAGGGCTGGAGCATGGCTGGCCGGCAGCGCCATTGTGGCCTGCCTTGTTCGACGCAGCGCTTGCGCTCGACCCTGTTCGCTGGCGTGGTTGGGCCGACGTGGGCGCCGCAGCACAAGCGGCTCGGCTCATCGAAAGCACGCTGGCGCGGGTGATCAGAAGCCCAGGCGATCAGGGTTGAGCGCCTGCGCCACCCGTTCGGCAGACGGCGCCTGAATGATTTCGAGGTGTTCCTCGCCCCAGTGCAGCAGGCCCTGTTCGTGGAATGCGCGTAACCAGCCCTCCATGGGCCATACACCCCAGCGGCGGTGGAAGCGTTGCGCATTGGCAACGATGTCGACGAAATGGTTCAACGGCGGATCGTAAGTGGGGTGGTACTGATGAAACGTCATCGCCGAATTGTCGAGCAGGCCCACGCCCACCTGCCGCGCCCGGAAAGCGAAGTCGGTATCTTCGCCGCCATACCCCTGGTAATCCTCATCGAACCCGCCAATGCGGGCGAAGGTACGGCCGTTACAGGCAAAGTTCAGTGACCAGAACAGGTGGTGGGGCAGGCTGCTGCCCGGTCCTGCGCGAAACCTCGCCAGCGGGTGCTCGACGCCCTGCGCATAGAGTGCCGCTTCGTTCCAGCCCGGACGGTTGGCGCCCTGGGGCAGGTAACGAACCTGGCCCATGTGCAGCGCATCGGGTTGCGCCTGCAGCCCGTCGCGGTAATGCGCCAGCAAGTCGTGTGCGGGAATGCAATCCACGTCGAGAAAAACCCAGGGCCCATCAGGGTCAATCGCGCGCACGCTGTTGCGCGCCTTGGCCAGTGGCAAGCCGCCAGCCTCATCCAGATGCAGGGTTGTGATGGGAAACAGGTGGCTGGTGAATGCGCCAGGTGGCTCATTCATGTGCACGATCCACAACCCCTGCGGGAGGAGGCTGGAACCCTCCAGGCCCTGGATCAGATTCGCCAGGTGGTTGCTGCGGCCGTGCACCAGGGTGATTACCTTCATGCGCTGCCCGCCAACCCCGGCGGCTGGATGCTGTTCGTTGCAGATGGAATGACGACATCAACCATGGGTGACCCTCGCGATCAGGCGTAGCGCTGGGCAGTGATGCGTGTGCCCGGCGCGCACACGGACTTGTTGCCCCACACCCGCATGCAGAATTGACCGCAGCATGGCCGTGGCGGTTTGGTTAATCCGACAGACTGGCGTTGGCCGCGTTCAGCCCAAATCATCGCGGACCGGTGCTGGCGGCCTGTTCAAGGTTTGGCGACATCGGTTGCTCAGGTGGCGTGCTTTGTGGCTGCAGCACTGCGTGGATCATCTGCGTGTGCAGGCCGATGCTGGCGCCGAGCGATAGCGTCGAGCCTGGGCTGTGCCAGCTGCTGATTTCGTTGAGCATCGCCAGCATGCAGGGGACCATCGCGCTGACCGACACCCTGGCAAATCGATGTTGCTCGATACCCGCCTTGAGGATGTACGCCAGGCGCGCTGCCACTTGATCGCGCAGCGCCAGGATCGGCGCTTGGTGGGCGGGCGCCAGGCAGCGATATTCCAGGCGTGCCAGCAACCAGCGCTGGCGTTGGGCATCGGTGAAGGTCACGTGAGTGCGAATGAAGGTATTGAGCGCTTTCAACGGATCGCGCTCGACCGCACTCCCGCTCGGCAGCGCTTGGCACAGATCGCTTTCGTACGCCTCGATCAGCTCGAACAGCAGCGCATCCTTGCTTTCGATGTGGTTGTACAGCGAGCCCGCCTGCATCCCCACCGCGCCTGCCAACTGCCGCAGACTGACGGCGTGAAAGCCCAGCTCGACGAACATCTGCAAGGCGACCTGACGGATGTGCTCACGGGGTGACGCCAGGCCAACCGGTGGTGCGGGGTCCAGCGAAAGCAACGCATGCATGGTCTACACCTCGACAGGAAGTTGCGCGTGGCCGGGGCTCGCCGTGACGAGCCCCGGGCGGTGGCTCAAACTTGAGTGACGCTGATCCGAGATGCGGCGGGTCTGCTCGCATCGGTGAACACCGCATTGCCGTGCCATTGCTCAAGCAACGCCGCCAGCCGCTGCCGAGCGTTGAGCAGATAGCGTTCCTTGACCGGGCCATAGCCGCGTACGGCATCAGGCAGCTCGGCCAGGGAGATCGCCAGAGGCAGGTTATCGGCATTCAAGCTCTTCAACAGCATGCCCAGCAGCCGCTCGTAATCGGCCAGCCATTGCAGTTCGATCCTGCGCTCATGGGTCCGGGCAAAGGGATCGAGCCAGGTGTTGCGCACACGGCGCAATTTTGCCAGGACCTTGAAGCCGGTGAGCATCCATGGTCCGTAACTGCTCTTGCTCGGGGCCACGCCATCTTCGGCATGCTTGAGCAGGGGTGGCGCCAGGTGGAAGCGCATGCGGTAGTCGCCTTCGAAACCGGCCTGGACCTGGCGGAGGAACTCCCCATCAGTGTAAAGACGCGCCACCTCGTACTCGTCCTTGATCGCCAGCACCTTGAAGTAGTAGCGCGCCACTGCTTCGGTCAGCGCCCCCGGCTGGCCCTTGAGCTCCGTTTCGGCCTGGCTGAACGCCTCGACCTGGCGCCTGTACCGCTCAGCGTAGGAGGCGTCCTGGTAACTGGTAAGAAATGCCACGCGACGGCTGATGCGCTGTTCCAGGTTCTCGGATAGCTGGCGGTCGCCGGCTTGCACCTTCTGCGCATCGATCCGCGCCTGCAGGCGTGGCAGATCGACCGCTGCGCGACGCCCCCAGAGGAACGCCATGCGATTGAATTCCACCGCCGTGCCATTGAGCTCGATGGCCTGCATCAGCGCCGCTTCCCCCACAGGCAACCAGCCTTGCTGCCAGGCGAAACCGAGCATGAAAGTGTTGGTGGCGATGGAGTCGCCCATCAAGGCGGTGGCGATCCGGCTGGCATCGATGAAACAGGCTTGCTGTTCGCCGACCGCTTCGTTGATCTGCTGCGACATGCCGGGGCTGCGGAATTGCGGGTCGGGATGCTGGAGCAGATCACCGCTCTGCGCCTGCCTGGCGAAAGTACGGACGAAGGCGCTGGTCTGGCTTTGCTCGCAGTTGATGACGGCATGGGTCACCCCGTGGCGCAGTTTGGCCAGGGTTTCGGCGTTGGCGCTGACCACCAGATCGCAGCCCAGCAACAGGCTGGCCTCACCCTCGGCGATGCGCGGCGCATACAACTGTTGCTGATCGGCGGCAATGCGAATGTGCGACCACACCGCGCCGCCTTTCTGCGCCATGCCGGCCATGTCCAGGTTCAACACGCCTTTGCCTTCGATGAACGCCGCCATGCCAAGCAACGCGCCGATGGTCACGACGCCGGTGCCACCGACCCCGGTCACCAGAATGCTGCACGGCTCATCCAGCGTGCGCAGGGCGGGGGCGGGCAGCTCCCAGTGATCTTCGGCGTTCTGCGCCAGGGCCTTGGGTTTGCGCAGCTTGCCGCCTTCAACGGTGACGAAGCTGGGGCAAAACCCGGACAGGCAGGTGAAGTCCTTGTTGCAGGACGATTGATCGATCTCGCGCTTGCGGCCGTACTCGGTGTCCACCGGCACCACCGACATGCAATTGGACTGGCTGCTGCAATCGCCACAGCCTTCACACACCGAAGGGTTGATCACCACCCGGCGGGCCGGATCGGCAAATTTGCCGCGTTTGCGCCGTCGGCGTTTCTCGGCGGCGCAGGTCTGGTCATAGATCAACGCTGAGACGTCGGGGTATTCCCGCAGCGCTTGCTGCAGCTCCTCCATGCGCTCACGACGATAGACCGGCACGTCCGGCGCCAGGTCGGTGATGTGTTCGTAGCGCTCGGGCTCGTCGGTCACGATGATGATCCGCCGCACCCCTTCGGCGGCGAGCTGGCGGCTGATCTGCGCGACGCTGATGGTGCCGTCGACCGGTTGTCCGCCGGTCATGGCCACCGCATCGTTATAGAGGATCTTGTAGGTAATCGGCACCTTGGCCGCGACGGAGGCACGAATGGCCAACAAGCCGGAATGGAAATAGGTGCCGTCGCCAAGGTTGGCGAAGACGTGGCGGGTCTGGGTGAAAGGCGCCTGGCCGATCCAGGCCACGCCTTCGCCGCCCATCTGGCTGAAGGTCTGGGTCTCGGGGTAGATCCAGGCCGCCATGTAGTGGCAGCCGATGCCGGCCAGTGCGCGGCTGCCTTCGGGGACCTTGGTCGAGGTGTTGTGCGGGCAACCGGAGCAGTAGTGCGGCACGCGCTCCATCAGGTTGGCCGGTGAGCTGCAGGCCAGTAACTGCGCATCCAGCACCGCCAGACGCACCTGCAACGGACCGCTCTGGTGCACCCGCAGAATACGCCGCGCCAGGGCCCGGGCGATCTGCGCCGGGGTCAGCTCGCCGATCGCAGGCAGCAGCCAGCCGGTGTGCGGCAGGCTCCATTCACCCTTGTCGTCGAATTTGCCGACAATGCGCGGGCGTACGTCTTCGCGCCAGTTGTACAGTTCTTCCTTGAGCTGGTATTCCAGCAGGTGGCGTTTCTCCTCGACCACGACGATTTCTTCAAGGCCCTCGGCAAATTGCCGGACCCCTTCGGCATCCAGCGGCCAGATCATCCCGACCTTATAGACGCGCAAGCCGATCTGTTGCGCCAGCTGCTCATCGATGCCAAGGATCTCCAGCGCCTGGCAGACGTCCAGATACGACTTGCCGGAGGTGACGATACCGATTCGCGCCTTGGGGGAATCAAGCGTCACCCGGTCCAGCCGGTTCAGGCGGGCGTAGGCCAGCGCGGCATACAGTTTGTGCTCCAGCAGGCGCTTTTCCTGGGCCAGGGGCGGGTCGGGCCAGCGAATGTTCAGCCCGCCTTCAGGCAGCGCAATGTCCGGGATCAGCGGCTGCACGCGGTCCGGATCGAGGTCGACGATGGCCGCGCTCTCCACCGTATCGGCCACCGCCTTGAGCGCGACCCAGCAGCCGGAGTAGCGCGACATGGCCCAGCCATGCAGGCCATAGTCCAGGTATTCCTGGACCCCGGAGGGCGCCAGCACCGGAATCATCACGGCTTTGAAAATGTGCTCGGTCTGGTGCGGCAGCGACGAGCTGCGGGCCCCATGGTCGTCCCCGGCGATGGCCAGCACACCGCCGAACTTAGAGGTCCCGGCAGCGTTGGCATGGCGGAACACATCGCCGCAGCGATCCACCCCGGGCCCCTTGCCATACCACATGCCGAACACGCCGTCGTAGGTGGCGCCCTCGAAAATGTTGACTTGCTGGGTGCCCCAGACCGAGGTCGCCGCCAGGTCCTCGTTGACCCCGGGATTGAACACCGTGTGATGGGCCTTGAGGTGATCGCGGGCCTTCCACAGGGCCTGGTCGAAGCCTCCCAGTGGCGAGCCGCGATAACCGGAAATGAACCCCGCGGTGTTGAGCCCGTTGGCCAGGTCACGTTGACGCTGCATCAGCGGCAGGCGAACCAGCGCCTGAATGCCGGCCAGCAGCACTTTGCCGTTGAGCTGGACGTATTTGTCTTCCAGGGAAGGGGTGGCGGACATGGCGCGGTCTCCAGGCTGTTGTATGCGTGCCTGGGCAGCAAGACCCGGCACAGCTGTTATGGCTACCGAGTCTAGGTAGCGGCCTTTGCATCGTAAAATCACAAATATGGCGCGCCGGTATTGGAAAATCAGATACCTGGCCCGCCGCGTCGGTGCCTGCCACTGGATCAATGGTGAGAGATTGTCATCACAGATATGGAACACAATTCAAATATCTGTTCTATTATTGCGCTCAGTCGAAGCAGACCACAATAACTACAAGGAGTCCGCCATGCGCGCCGCTGTCATCCACGAACGTAATGCCCCGCCGGTGGTTGAAGAGTTCGCTGAACCCCAGGCCACTGAAGGCTCGGTGTTGATCGATGTCGATACCGCAGGCCTGGGTGGCTGGGATGTGCTGGGCGCCTATCGCCTGGGGGTCAGTTATCCCTGCGTGATCCGCGGCGAAGGCGTAGGCCGCACGGCAGAGGGGCGCCGGGTGTATTTCGGTGAGCGCTCGGTTCAGCCCTTCGGCGCCTGGGCCGAACGCACACTGGTGCCGCGTGAAGAAGTCTGGGAAGTCCCTGACGATGTCGATGACCGCACCGCGATCAGCATGGGCATCGCCGCCACCGGGGCGGTGGTGCCGCTGGAACTGGCAAAGATTCAGAAGGGTGAAAAGGTCCTGATCCTTGGCGCCACCGGCACCCTGGGGCTGATCGCACTGCAACTGGCGCGTTCTCTGGGCGCCGGGAGGGTGGTCGGCGCGGCACGTTCGCAACAGGCGCTGGCCGGTTTGAAGGCGCGCGGGTTTGCCGATGAAGTGGTGTGCCTGGGCGGTGAAGAGGACACCGCCGCGTTGAAGGACGCAGCGGACGGCGGTTTTGATGTGGTGCTTGATCTGGTCTGCGGCCAGCCGCTGTTGTCATCGCTCAAGGCGACCAACTGGGGGGCGCGGATCATGACCATCGGCACCGGCGCCGGGCGCAAGATCGAGCTGGACATCGCCGACCTGTTGTTCCGCAATCTGTCCTGTATCGGTACCGGCCAGCGTCCGCCAGCCGATCGGCAGCAGATCTGGCAACGGTTGTTGCGCACCGCTGGTGAACAGCAGATCCAGGTCGATTACGCCGACTACACGCTGGATCAGGCGTCCCAGGCCTGGGCCGCGCAGGTGGCCGGACCGCATGCCAAGATCGTGGCGAAGATTGCTCGCTGACCAGCTAGCGGGGCGGCAATGGCCAAGAGCAACGACATTTCATTGCGTCAGCTGCGCTACTTCGTGGCCGCAGCCGATGCCGGGCAGTTTTCCCAGGCGGCGCTCAAGGTCCATGTTTCGCAATCGGCGGTCACCGCCGCCGTGCTGCAGCTGGAGGAGGTGCTGGGGGTCAGCCTGTTCGATCGGCTGCCCCACGGGGTCACGCTGACCGCTGAGGGGCATAAGTTCGTGCAGCATGCGCGGCATATTCTGGAGACCCTGCAGGATGCCTTGAGCGAACCGTTATTCCTCAGTCACGCCGTTGAAGGAGTGGTGCGGGTCGGCGCCTCGTACACGGTGCTGGGGTATTTCCTGCCTGCGCTGCTGGCGCGGTTCAAACGCAGCTATCCGCAGATCGAGATCGACCTGGTGGACATGGACCGCGCCAGCATCGAAAAGGCGGTGGCCGATGGCAGCCTCGACGTGGGGCTGGTGATCGTTTCCAACACCCGCCACCTGCACCTGTTCGACCATCACGTGCTGATCCGCTCGCCCAGGCGCTTGTGGCTGTCCAGCCAGCATCCGCTGGCCAACGCCGCCAGCATCAGCCTCGCCGACGTGGCCGGGCACGCCTACATCCTGGCCACCGTCGATGAGGGCGACATTTCCACCAGCCGTTACTGGCAAAGCCTGGGGTTGACGCCCAGGGTCGCGTTTCGCACCTCGTCCATGGAGGCGCTGCGCGGGCTGGTGGCCCATGGGTTCGGGGTGACGATTCTTTCCGACATGCTGTACCGGGCCTGGTCGCTGGAAGGCAAGAAGATCGACATCCGGCCATTGTCCGATGCGATCCCGCCCATGGAGCTGGGCTTGATCTGGCAACCGCAAGCCCACCTCAGCGCGCCCGCGCAGGCATTCAAGCAATTCCTGATGATGGCCTGCACGGTTTGATCATGTTTTGCTGAACATAATTACTGGTAGTGTCCATATCGATTCGAAATTTTGCAACGCTGACCCGCACAACAACAAGGAGAAGACCATGCTTATCGATGTCCATGCGCACCTGCTGACCAAGGGAATGCTCAACCAGCACGAATTCTGGGGGCCCTTCATGAAGACCCAGGGTCTGACGGTCGGGCACTTTTCCCTGGGCACCAAGCAGCCGGCGAAAGCGGCGAGCCACGAAGAGGCGGAGGCCAACCTGCTGGCGCGAATGACCCATGCCAGTCGCCGGGCGCTGATGGCCGAGCGCGGGGTCGACAAGCTGGTGCTTTCCACGCCATCCCATGCCTTCATGTACTGGGCCGGGGAATTCGGCAGCGAATACGCAAAGACCTGCAACGACGAGATCGCCGCCTTCTGTCGGGCCGATCCTGAGCACTTCGATTTCTGGTGCCACGCCAACCTCGCCGATCCGCAGGGCGCGGCCCGGGAAATCGAGCGCGCGGTCACTGTGTTGGGTGCCAAGGGCGTGTGCGTCGGCGGGGCGAACTTCAATGGCCTTGAGGCCCACGATGAAAAGCTTTTTCCGGTCTGGGAAAAACTGTCGCAGCTGGACGTGCCGATCATGGTCCATGGCTATAACCAGTCGATCTGGCTGGGCGAACGGCACACCGAGGACCGCTTCGAGACCAGTTCGATCGTCGGTGACTGCGTCGACGAAACCCTGTTCTTCTGGTACCTGATCAACGGCGGGGCGCTGGACGTGTTTCCCAACCTCAAGACGTACATCACCCATGCCGGCGGTATGGCGGTGTTCCAGCTGGGGCGCCTGAGCGAGCTGAATCGGGCGATGGCGCCGGACTCGCGCAACCGCAAACCGCTGATGGAGTACATGGACAACTTCTATTTCGATCTGGATGTGCATGCACCGGCGCTGCGCCGTGCGGTGGCGGAGGTGGTCGGCAGCGACCGGCTGCTGTATGGCACCAACTTCGGCGGAGCCTACGATCATGGTGACCTGACCGAAGGCCTTGGCTTGAGCAGTGAGGAGCGGGAGCGCATCCGCAGCGTCAACGCGATCAAGCTGCTGAAACTGGACGTGCCGGTGGCCGTGGGCTGATCGCTGGATTGGCGCTGCGAGCCGCCCGGGAGGGCGGCTCGTCTTTGTCAGCCGATCACGACTGCTGGCTATTGCGCGCCTTGATCATGGCGGCGAAGTCGCGCTTGAGCTGCGGGAAGTAGGCGATCTGGCCACCCATGCCGCCCGCGATGTCGATGGAGGCAGCGCTGATGAAACTGGCGTATTCACTGGCCAGGAACAGCGCCATGCCGGCGACATCCTCGGGCTTGCCGTAGCGGCCGATCGGCACCACCTTCATGACCATCGCATCGAACTCCTCGCGGCTGACGCCGGGGCCCATTTCGCGGTAGTGGCGATCCCATTGACCGGTGTCGATCCAGCCCATGTTCAGGCTGTTGACCAGAATATTGTCCTTGGGCAGTGACATGCCCAGGGTCTTTGACAGGGCGATGCAAGAGGCACGGTTGATGACCGAAGGAATGCCATCGGGGGTGGGGATGGCACCTGCCAGTGCGTTGATTTCGATGATCCGTCCCCAGCGCTGCTCGCGCATATGGGGCACTACCGCCTGGACAAAGCGAAAGTGGCCCATCTGCAGCACGTTGGCGTGTTCCAGGATCGCCTCCGGAGTCAGCGTGTCGAGGTTGCCACCGCGGCCCTGACCGGCATTGTTGACCAGCACATCGACGCCGCCCCAGGCCTGTACCACCTCGGATACGAATGCCTGCACGCCGACGGTGTCGGTGACATCCACGGCGCGGGCGATCACCGCCTGCGCCTGGCCGGCCAACAACTGAGCGGCTTCGCTGACCGACTGCTGGTTGCGTGCGCAGATCGCCACCCGGGCACCTTCCGCCGCGAAGGCCCTGGCGATGGCCAGGCCGATCCCCCGTGATGCACCGGTGACAATGACGCGTTTTGCGCTCAGGTCGATATTCATCAATTTCTCTCTTTTTGTCGTTTTATGTCGCATCGGCCGCAGACCAGGCGGTCCAGAGCCCGCGCCCGGCAGGGCGCAGGCGCCTGATACGGGTGAAATGCGTGGAAACATTCATGGATAAAGTTTAATTGAACATTAACAAATATTGTGTGCAGTATTGCGCCTCATCAGGGGCTGTGCAAGGTTTGGAGGGGCTGCATTGAACGATTCTGGATATTCTGTATAGAGAACGTGAATCTTTATGTGGAATTTCCCGGAAAGATCATTTACCTTGAGATTCAGCTGAGCAAGACACGGTAAGTCGAGGTGGAGTGAACCTCGGGAGCCCACCGTTCGGCCTGATCAGGATGCGGCGATGGGTGCGCTACGGCGGATCACCAGACGCAGGGCCGGATGCACATAAACGACTGAAAATAAAAATAAAAGGTAGTTTGTATGAGAGAGATGACCAACCCGGGTCGCTTCGCGTTGACTCACGGTGCAATGACCTTGTTGATGATCGGATGCGCACAGAATGCCGTTGCGGCTTCGTTCGATCTGCCAAACCCTGATTACCGCCTGCGCTGGGACAACACCGTGCGCTATAACCTGGGCCTGCGCACTGACGGCCAGGACAGCCGCATCATGAACACCCCGAACTACGATGAATCCGACGGCAAGTTCGATCGCGGCGATGTCGTGACAAACCGCCTGGATGTGTTGACCGAAATCGACTTCTCCTACCTCAACGACTGGGGCGCGCGGCTCAGCGCGGCCGGCTGGTACGATCAGGCCTACCACGACGATAACGTCAAGGGTAACGTCCCAGGCTATGCCACCAGCTACCAGAACGACCATTACAGCGGTGAAGTCAAACGCTACGTGCGCGGCCCTTCGGGCGAGATTCTCGACGCATTCGTGTGGCGCAACTTCAACATTGGCGACACCCCGGTCAACGTCAAACTGGGTCGCCACACCAACTACTGGGGCGAAGGGCTGTTGTTCGGCGCGCACTCGGTTTCCTATTCCCAGGCGCCCAGCGATGGCGTGAAGGCCGCGACCAGCCCCGGTATCGAAACCAAGGAAGTGTTCCTGCCCGTGGGCCAGGTGTCGGCCAAGGCGCAGGTCACCGACCACCTGTCGGTGGCCGGTCAGTACTTTTATGAGTGGGAACCCACCCGCATTCCCTACGGCGGCACCTATTTCGGTGGCGCCGACCCACTGTTCGAAGGCCCGGACCGGCTGCCGCTGGCGGCCAACGGCGCGGTATTCCAGCGTCAGAATTCGCGCTTCGGTCGCGACGGCAAGAACTGGGGCGTGATGGCCAAACTCAACGTCGAGGAGCTGGAATCGACCTTCGGCGCCTACTACCGCGAGTTCGACGACTACCAGCCCTGGCTCGCTCCGCAGATCAAAGCCAGCTCCGGCCTCTATCGCGTGGTCTATCCACGCGGGGTCAAAATGGCCGGCTTGAGCTTTGCCCGGGTCATCGACACCGTGGCGGTAGGCAGCGAGGTGTCCTATCGCATGAACGGCGCACTCAATGCCACCGGCGTCAGCACCGTCGACAACGAAGGCCCGCGCGGCGATACCCTGCACTTCATTGCCAACGCCGTGTACGGGGTTCCGCGCAACTTCATTTCCGATAACGGCACGCTGGTCGGCGAATTCGCTTACAGCCATCTATTGCGCGTCACCGAGCACGATGAGTTGTACAAAGGCGTCGGCAATGCCGCCTGTGTGAACAGCAGAACGCCGGGCATCGCCGGTTCCGGCAGCGAATCCGATGGTTGCTCATCGAAGAACTACTACGCCGTGGCCGTCAACTACACCCCGCAATACATCTCGATCTTCCCCTCCTGGGACCTGGACGTTCCACTGACCGTCAACTATGGCCTGCACGGCAACGCACCCACCGCCGGTGGTGGTAGCGAAGGCGCGCTGTCCTACTCGCTGGGCGTCAAGTTCACCTATGCACAACTCTACGAGTTTGGCCTGCGATATGCAGATACCGACGCGCGCTCGAAAAACCTGGCCAACGGCACTGTCGCCGGTAACGGAAACGTCGGCGGTACCGACCGCGGATGGCTGGCTTTCACGTTCAAGACCTCATTCTGACAAATCGAATAAGAATCGGAGTAAGTGTGTATGAAACGACAACTTGCCTTATCCCTTGCCTTGATGGGGGTTGCCACCTGTAGCCTGGCCGCGGTGCCGGCCAATGAAGCGGCGGAAATCGGAAAGACCCTCACCCCCTTTGGTGCGATTACCGCCGGCAATGCCGACGGCAGCATTCCGCCTTACACCGGCGGCCTGACCGCAGCGCCGGCAGGCTTCAAGCCTGACAGCGGGTTTTGGGTAGATCCGTTCAAGGACGAAAAACCGCTGTTTCGAATCGACTCGAAAAACCTCGACAAGTACGCCGACAAACTCAGCGAAGGGCAGAAGACCCTGCTCAAGAAGTACCCCGAGTATTACCTGGATATCTACCCCAGCCATCGCACCACGGCTTATCCCAAGGCAGTGCTCGACGCCACGACGCGCAACGCCACCAGTTGCCAGATCCAGAGAGACGGGCTGGCCGTCGATCCCGCATGCCGCGGCGGTCTGCCGTTCCCGATTCCCAAGACCGGCAATGAGGTGATGTGGAACCAGCAGGTGCGCTACAAGATCGGTACCGGCTACTCGACCACCACCTCGTCCAACAGCTGGGTAGTGGATGCCAACGGCTCGATCACCAAGACCGCCGAACAGGCCACGTTCGAAGAAACCCCTTACTACCAGGTCTCCCAGCAGGACCGTGACCCGACGCTGTACGCCCGGGTGTTCTCGCGCAACGACTACCCGGCGCGTCGCTCCGGTGAAGTGGTGATGCTGCAGGACTTTCTCGACCCGCTGTCCAAGGCACGACGCTCATACAGCTATTCGCCGGGGCAACGCCGGGTGAAGCTGGCGCCGGAATTCAACTTCGACACCCCGGTCGCCAGCCAGGGCGGCGTGACGCTGTTCGATGAACTGCAGATGTTCTCCGGCAGCCAGGACCGCTTCGACTACAAGCTGGTGGGCCGCAAGGAAATGTACATCCCGTACAACGCCTACAAGTTCTACTTCACCGCCAAGCAGGATGATCAGTTCAAACCGCATTTTGCCAACCCGGAAAACGAGCGCTGGGAACTGCACCGTGTCTGGGTGGTTGAAGCCACGCTCAAGCCCGGGATGCGCCATGTGTATGGCAAACGCACCTATTACCTGGACGAAGACACCTACGGCGTCGGCCTGTACGACGCCTGGGACAAGAGCGGCGCGCTGTATCGCTCGATCTTCCTCAGTGGCGTGCAGCTGTACGACAAGACCATTCCGTACAACGTGAAAAACGTCGTCTACGACTTCAACAAAGGCATGTACGCGCTGCTTAACGATGGGCTCAAGGGCGGTTACAAGTTCGTCGACAAGCCATTGGCCGAGCGCGACATGAACATGGAAGCGGTGGTGGCGCGGGTCACCCAGCGCTGAAGTGCATACGGTTTGAGCGGGCCGGCCGATGGCTTCGGTCGCGCCGGGTCAAACCGTCACGCAATGCCATCGGGTGAGCGCTCAAGATCGCCCGAATGAGGATAACAACAATGATTAGCCCCGACCCTCATCTGTCTCGCCGCAGCGCGCCTGACCACAAGAGCCACACACGCGCAGGCTGGGCGCACGCCTGCTTGCTGGCAACCTGTCTTGCCGCGTCGCTGCATGCCGCTGGCGCAGCGTCGGCGACAGCGGCCAGCGATGTGCTCGACGCGCCGGCACAAAACGTCGACGAGCGTCTGCCGGTGCCGCTGTTGTCGGTGGCCAGGGTGGCCGATGCCTTGATCGGCGTGGGCCTGCATGGCGTGATCCAGCGTTCGGTGGATGGCGGTCAAAGCTGGCACCAGGTCGCAAGTCCGGTGTCCAGCGACCTGGTCCAGGTCCGCTTCATCGATGATCGCAACGGCTGGATCGTCGGCCACGATTCTCTGGTCATGCACAGCACCGACGCCGGCGTGAGCTGGCAGGTGCAACTGGACGGTCGCAGCTTGCTGAAACTGCTCGATGAGCATTATCAGCCGCTGGCCAACCAGGGCGATGAAGCAGCAGCGCAGATGCTCAGGGAAGTCGCCACGGCGGCAGGCAGCACGGCCACCCCGGGCGTGCTCGCCGCGCCGTTTCTGGATGTGTTGTTTGACGGCCACGGCAACGGGTTCGTGGTGGGTGCCTTCGGCATGCTCCTGCACAGCAGCGACAACGGCAGTCATTGGCAGCCCTGGGTCGAGCGCAGTGACAACGAGCGGCGCATGCACCTCTATGGCCTGGCCCAGCGTGACGGGGTTTTCTACATCAGCGGCGAACAGGGTCTGCTGCTCAAGCAGGACGTGGCCGGGCAGCGCTTCACTCACATCGAGCTGCCCTACAGCGGCACGCTGTTCGGGGTCGTGGCGCTCAAGGATCTGCTGTTGGTACACGGCCTGCGCGGCAACTTGTTCGCCAGCCGTGACGATGGCCAGCAATGGCAGAAGGTCGAAACCGCGATCAACGCCAGCCTGGTGGGTATCACCTCTCAGCGCGATGGAAGGCTGACGGTGGTCGGGCAGGGTGGGCAGTTGCTGGATCTCGATCCGCACACCCTGCAAACCGGCAGATTGCGTCCGGCCCAGGGCGGCGAGGTGTACGGCGCCAGCGCCACGCAACAGCCGGGGCAGCTGCTGGTAACGCGGTTTTCCGGGCCGGCGATAGTGGACATCGCCAAGGCCGACTGAGGTTGGCGACGCATCAATTGCCGTCGTCTGACTGGCAACATCTTCAACAGGAATGCAGCGATGGTAGAGCAAAAGTACAACAGCGGAATGCCGGTGATCGCAGAGCTCAAGGACTTCGACATGAACTCCGGCGGCCTGCTGGAGCGGGTCATTTTCAACAACCGCATTCCAGTCATCATCGCCTGCCTGCTGGCAACGCTGGTCCTGGGGTTCTTCGCGACCCGGCTGCAGGTCAACGCCAGCTTCGAAAAAATGATTCCCAGCGCCAGCCCCTACATCAAGAACTACCTCACCTATAAAGGCGAGCTGCCAGGGCTTGGCAACACCATCCGCATCGTCGTGGAAAACAAGACCGGCGACATCTACGACCCCGAATACCTGCAGGCCCTGCAGAAGGTCAATGACACCCTGTACCTGATCCCCGGCGTCGATCGCTCGTGGATGAAATCGTTGTGGATGCCCATCGTGCGCTGGAAGGAAGTGACCGAGGAGGGGATCGAGGGCGGCGCAGTAATGCCCGCCGATTACAACGCCAGTGCCGCCTCCATCGACAAGCTGCGCCAGAACATCGGCCGGGCCAATATCATGGGCAACCTGGTGGCCAACAACAGCCGCTCGAGCATGATCGTCGCGCCATTGCTGGACACCAACCCGCAAACCGGCCAGCCGCTCAATTACGGCGACTTCTCCAAACAGCTGGAAACCCAGATCCGCTCCCTGCAAAGCGACAAGATCGGCATTCACATGGTCGGCTTCAGCAAGCTGGTCGGGGATCTGATCGATGGCCTGTATGCGGTGATGCTGTTTTTCGGTGCTTCGGTGGTGATCGCCGCGCTGTTCGTCTACCTGTACACCCGTTGCCTGCGCAGCACGTTGCTGCTGGTGGGGGTGGCCATCGCCGGCGTGGTCTGGCTGCTGGGCCTGATGGAACTGCTGGGCTATTCGCTGGACCCTTATTCGATTCTGGTGCCGTTTTTGATCTTTGCCATTGGCCTGTCCCACGGCACGCAAAAGATGAACGGCATCCTCCAGGACATCGGGCGCGGGACCCACAAGTACATCGCCGCGCGCTATACCTTCCGCCGCCTGTTCCTGACCGGCCTGACCGCGTTGCTGACCAATATTGTCGGTTTTGCGGTGCTGGTGATCATCGACATCCCGGTGATTCGCGACCTGGCGCTGACTACCAGCATCGGCGTCGCGGTGCTGATTTTCACCAAATTGCTGCTGATTCCGGTGGCCCTGTCCTACCTTGGCGTGAGTGAGAAAGCCGCGCGCATTGCCATTGAAAAGGACCGCGCAGGCGAAGCCAACCGCGGCCTGCTGGGACGCATCTGGCACAGCCTGGACCGCTTCACCGAACGACGCTGGGCCACCCTGGTGATTGCCATCTCGCTGCTGGTGACCGCCGGCGGCAGCGTGGTGATGATGCACCTGAAGGTCGGCGATCTCGACCCCGGTGCCCCGGAGCTGCGGGCCAATTCGCGCTACAACCTGGACAGCGCGTTCATCACCAACAACTACGGTCTGTCCAGCGATCAGTTCGTGGTGATCATGACCACTCCGGAGGATGGCTGCCGACTCTACCCATCCCTGCAGGCCATGGACCGACTGGCCTGGCGCCTGCGTCAGACAGCGGGGGTGCAGACCACCAGTTCATTGCCGGAAACCGTGCGCTTCATCACCTCGGGCATGGCCGAAGGCAGTGGCAAATGGCTGACCATCAGCCGCGACCAGGCGATCACCAATGCCTCGGTGGATGCCGCGATGATTTCCCAGCCAGGCATCACCAACCAGAAGTGTTCGGTGACGCCTTTGATTGCCTATCTGGCCGACCACAAGGCCGACACTCTGAATCGGGTGCTGAGCGTGGCGCAGACCTTCGCCGACGAAAGCAAGGCTTTAGGGGCTGCCGATCAGCCTCAGTTCCTGCTGGCGGCCGGTAACGCCGGGATCGAGGCGGCGACCAACATCGAGGTCGAGAAGGGCATCATCACCATGTATTTCGCGGTCTACGGGGCCACGGCGTTGCTCTGCCTGCTGACCTTCCGCAGCTGGCGGGCGACGCTGGTGGCGCTGATTCCGCTGGTCATGACCACGATCATCTGCAAGGCGCTGATGGTCTGGCTGGGCATCGGCCTGAAGGTCGCGACGCTGCCGGTGATTGCCGTGGGGGTGGGGGTCGGCGTTGACTACGCGCTCTATCTGTTGAGCGTGCAATTGGCCGTGCAGGAGCGCGGCGGTTCGCTGGCCACGGCCTATCGCCGGTCGCTTGACTTCACCGGCCGGGTGGTGGCGCTGATCGGCCTGACCATGGCCGCCGGGGTGATCACCTGGGCCTGGTCGCCCATCAAGTTTCAGGCAGACATGGGCATCCTGCTGACCTTCATGTTCCTGTGGAACATGCTCGGTGCGCTGATCCTGATCCCGGCCCTGTCGCATTACCTGCTCAATCCGCGGGTGAAAGGGATCAGCGAGCCGCAGGAGGACGGGCCGCACGGCACACCAGCCAAGGTGCTGCCCCAGGAGCGCCCCAGGGCCAATTCGGCAGCCGCGCTCGCCAGTGACAGCCACGCGGTGCAACACGGCTGAGTGTCGCCTGCCAATAACAATAAACGCCGCACAGTCGGCGCAATCATGCGAAGAAACATGAAAGGGGAAAGGGTATGTTCGAGTTGTTGATGAGTGCCGACATGATGGTGCCGGACCCGGATGCCATGACCGAGAAACTGGTCGACAAGCTGGGGATCTACAAGCATGAACGCTGGCGCCAGGCCTTCGATAATCATCCCTACATCGCGCACTTTCTCAGGGTTCACAAGTCGCTGGCAGTGTCACCGACAAGGGTCGAGCCGCAGTGGCATCTGGACCGGCCCAACCCGGGCGATCCGTTGTTCCATGATTTTCTGGAAAGCCTGAAGCAATTCCAGGGGCGGCATCGACCGATGATCACCCACTCGATCGTGCTGGCGACCCATGGCGACAAATTCAACGCCCTGGTGGAAAAACTCATGCGTCGACGCGTGCCGTTTCGCATGGCGCAGCGCACCGAGGAGATGCCGTTCGATCGTCTGTGGCTGGGGGTGACCCCGGAAAAACCCTATTACGAACCGTCGGTCGATGGCGGCCTGTGCATTGAAATCATGCCGATGGAACCGTTGCAGATGCCCGCCGAAACCTTCGCCGAGCCGCCCGTGCAGCCACGTGATCTGAAACCCGGTGACATGGTCCGGGTCACGGCGCGGGGTTATCTGGTACGTGACCTGGACGACACCTTGCACCGTTGTTCGGCCAATCTGGACTGGGAACCGAGCGGCCCGATCCAGGCCCTGCACGATGAGGGTTATCGCCGCGCGCGCATGGGTTTCACCCTGGCCAATAGCGCGACGCTGGACATCATCGAAGCCACGCGTTGGGACAGCGACGCCGGGTTGTACCTCAACAGTTGGGGGCCAGGACCTTATTACATCCGCATCGGGGTCAACGGCTTGCAGGCCAAGGCCGAAGACCTGCGTGCGCGCGGCACGGCCTTCAAATGGATCGAGTCCAGTGAGGCGGTGGGCGGCAAGCCGCTGATCCGCATCGATCCCAAGGAGCTGGATGGGCAATTGTTCGAGTTCGAGGAGTGCTGAAATGAGTGTCGAGCCTGAGCAGCAGCAACGCACGACGGTGATCAACGAAGCGGTGACCCTTGAACGTCAGGGCGCGGTGGGCTGGCTGGTGCTGACTCGGTCCAGGCAGATCAACGCCATCAACGACCAGATTCGCGAAGGGGCGCCGCAGGGCTTACGGCTGCTCGATGCCGACCCGCAGATCCGCGTGATCGTGATCCGTGGCGAAGGCGAACGGGGTTTCTGTGCCGGTGCCGACATCAAGGAGCGGCGTGGCGAAGAGACCGCCCTGCAAGTGCGCCAGCGCCTGCAAGGTTCGCGCTGGATCGGCAGCCTGGACCGCATTGAAAAACCGGTCATCGCCGCCATTCACGGTTACTGCATGGGCGGCGGGCTGGAACTGGCGCTGGCCTGTGACATTCGTTTTGCAGCGCCGGATGCGGTGTTCGCCCTGCCGGAAACCGGGCTGGGCCTGATTCCCGGTGGTGGCGGTACGCAGCGGCTGTCGCGCGTGGTGGCGCCGGGCAGGGCGCTGGACATGCTCCTGACCGGTGACCGGATGAACGCCCAGGAAGCGCGGGATATCGGGCTGGTCAGTCGTCTGGCCAGCGATTCGACGGCCCTGCTCAGCGAAGTCCTGGCCTTTGCCCAGCGCATCGCCGCCAAGCCGCCGGCGGCCTCGGCCTCGGTCAAGCGGGCAGCACGGGCAGCGCTGGAGCTGGATCTGCAGAGCGGCCTGGACCTGGAACTGGATCTGTTCGCGCTGCTGGCGCCGAGCAAAGATGCCAAGGAAGCGGCTCAAGCGTTCGCCGAGCGACGCGAACCGCGTTTTACCGGTGAATGAAAGCCTGATGGATAACAAGAAGAGAACCTCATGAGCACAGCAAAGCTTGCAGAACGCGTTGCCATCGTCACCGGTGGCGGCAATGGATTGGGCGCCGAGTGCGCACGGGTACTGGCCAGTCATGGTGCCAATGTGGTGGTGCTGGACATCGACGGCGATGCCGCACGCGAGGTCGCCAAGGCGGTCAGCGAGCTGGGCGTGCAGTCGATGGCGATTCGCTGCGACGTCTCGTCCGAAGAGCAAGTCAGGGACATGGCGGCGCAGGTCAAGGCGCGCTTCGGCCGGATCGACGTGCTGCACAACAACGCGGCGGTGCTCAGCGTCGACCAGCGTCAGCGCGACCGCGACATCTGCAACCTCGACATGCAGGCCTGGGACCGGGCGATCGCGGTCAACCTGCGCGGGGCGGTGCTGTGCAGCAAATACGTGATCCCGGTGATGCTCGAGCGCCAGTCGGGCTCGGTGATTTTCGCCACCTCGGGGCTCGGCATGCAGGGCGACATGTCGCTCACCGGCTACGCCACTTCCAAGGCCGGGCTGATGATGCTGCCGCGGAGCATCGCGGCGCAGTATGGCAAGCAGGGCATTCGTGCCAACGCCGTGCAGATCGGCCTGGCACCTGCGGAAAACGCCCATGGTTCGATGCCGCCCGAGCTGCTGGAAATCATCCGTGACAACCACCTGACCCCGGAACTGGGCACCCCGCGGCAGATTGCCGATGTGGTGGCTTTCCTGGCCTGCGATGAATCCTCGTTCGTCACTGGCACGACCTTGGTGGCAGACGGCGGTTTCAGCAGTCATACCCCTTCGCTGGTGGCCATGCGTGCGCTGTTCGAAAAGATGGGCCGCTCGGGAATGTAGCGGCCCGTTCCACTTTCCTGCCTTCAAGCCCGCGCATGGCTGGTCATGCTGCGGCGACGGCTTGCGGGCCACTGATGCAGCTGAAAAGGATTTGACATGAATACTGCGGCGCAGAAGTCCGAATACGATGTGGTGATTGTCGGCGGCGGCCATAACGGTCTATCCGCCGGTTGCTATCTGGCCGGTGAAGGCAAGTCGGTACTGGTCCTGGAGGCACTGGACAAGGTGGGCGGCATGGCGTCTTCGGGGTATCTGATCCCGGAGGCGCCCAACCACCTGGTGCACCCTTGTGCCGCCGACCTGTTGTCGTTGCGCGCGCATTCGGTGGTCGAGGAGTTGCAACTTGAGCGCCACGGCTTCAAACAGGTCGAATTGAAGCCTTCCTACGTCTATCTGCACCCGGACGGCACCTCACTGGTGTTCTGGCGCGATCCGCAGAAAACCGCCGACGAAATCCGCAAATTCTGCCCCGAGGACGCCGATGCCTACGTCAAGTTCGTCGAGGTGATCTTTGCCCTGCTCGACGTGGTGCACCCGATGATGCGCGTGGATCCGGCGCAGAAGAATCTGGGGGTCAAGTTCAAGGCCTTTCGCACCCTGCGCAGGCACAAGGCGCTCAAGCCTGACATCGTCGCGCTGGCCAGTGGTTCGGCTTACGCGGCAGCGGTGGAGCGTTTTGTCCATCCGGTGACGATTTCCGCATTGACCTGCCTGACCGGTGCTGCGGGGCCGGTCAAAGCCGATGGCAGCGGCCTGTATTTCGCGGTGCTGGGATTCTTGCACCGCTTTGGCATTGGCCGGCCGATCGGCGGCATGCAGACCATTCCCAACGCCATGCTCTCGCGTTTCAAGGAGCTGGGCGGAGAAGTGCGCACCCTGTCGCCGGTGACCGAGATCATTTCGGTCAAGGGCCGCACCACGGGCGTACGCCTGCAAAGCGGTGAAGTGATCAACGCCAGGGCGGTGATTGCCAGCTGTCACCCGAAAATGGCGCTGGACATGGTCACCGCAGGTGAACTGGAGCGCAAATGGCTGACCCGCATTGCCATGGCCCCGGCCAACGGTCATGGCGGCTCGCCGTTGAAGGTGGACATCGCCTTGAGCGGACAGATCAGCGTGCCCTTGCATCAGGCCAAACGTAGCGACGGCTTGAACCTGCGCGGCCCGGTGTTGCTGGTGGGCACCGCAGAAGCGGTGATCGAGAATTTCGAATCGGCAGCGCGCGGGGAAGTGCCGAAACTGCCGTGGATGTGGATCGCCACGCCCAGCGCCATCGACGCGTCACAGACCCCGGACGGGCAGGACATCGTTTACCTGTATCCACCGGCCATGCCGGTCAACCCGCGCGAGGGCTGGGAAGCCATACGCGAGCAGGCGGTGCGCCAGACCATCGAATTCGCCAGTCAATACGTGCCGGAGATCGCCAGCCTGGAAATCGGCCGGCGGGTCGAGACCGCGCCAGAGTTGGCCAAGCGGCTTAATGCCCATAACGGCTGCGTACTGCACATCGACACCTCGATCTTTCGTTCCAGCACCATGCGCCCGGCGGCGGGGCTGGGCGGCGACACATTGCCCATCGCCGGGTTGTTCTTCGGCGGTGCGGGGATTCACCCCGGCGGCGGCGTGACCGGCATGCCCGGCAAGATCGCGGCAGGGCGGGTCAAACGCTTTCTCGGTTGAAACCGTACCGGCGGTTGCCTAACCCGGGAGATCGCCGGCCAGTCCTCGGCCGGCTGCCCAGGCCATTCTGGCGCTGGCGGGCGCTTGCAGATTCAAGCGCCAGAGGCCGCGATACTGGCCAGGACGAAGTCTGCCGAATGCTGGCGCCAGACGCGCAGGCCTTGTTCGGAGTAAGTTTCAAGCCCGGTCAGCGCGGATGTCGAGTAGCGGTTGGTGAACCAGCCGGTGGTCACCAGCGCTGCCGTGGCCAACAACAGTCGGGCATCGACGTGCGGCTTGAACGCGCCGCTGGCAGCACCGCGCCGCAGGATGCCATCGAGCTTGTCGATCAGCCGGGGTGACAGCTCGAGGAAATGATTACGCGGGGTCTGGTGGGCATCGTGATAGCGAATGCCTTCCAGGGCCAGCGAGCCCATCAGCGGGTCGTTCTTGTACTGATCGAAGAAGTGATTGAGCACCCGGCGCAGGGCATCGGTGGGGCTCAACGCGTCCACTTGCAGGCCCACCAGTTCGGACATGATGGTGTCCGAGGCTTCGTCGAGCACCGCCACGAACAAGCCTTCCTTGGTGCCGTAATAATGGTGGATCAACTGCTTGGTGACCCCGGCCTCCTGGGCGATGTCGTCGATCCGCGCACCCGCCAGGCCATGCTCGGAGAATGCCTGTCGAGCAGCTGCCAGAATGCGTTTGAGGGTGTTGAGTTTGCCCGCCTCGGGTTGTTCGACGCTTTTCACCAGCTCTCTCCATTCACGGTTTTGGTCATGCGGTGACAGGCCCTTGCCACCCCCTGGACACACTGCCGTCGGTTGGCCCAACAAGCAATGCTCTGGCGCAGTTTATCGCCGTCAACGTTTCGTTTTACCTGACGTACAACGAATTGAACACGCGCCCGACGGCCTTGTGGATACCATTGATCCAGCGCTTCAGTGACTCGACAGTGCCCATAACAACGACAATAAAAAAGGTGTGAACCATGAGCAGCGACAGCACGGCCCTGAACCTTGAGTCCGCGTACTCGGCAGTCTCGGACATGTACAAGGGCGCTGACCTCGACATCCACGCGCTGTGTCGCGAGATGCGCCATCGCTCCCCGGTCCACGAAGGCGACTTCATCGCCCAGTTCGGTGTGCCGACCAACGCCGGGATGCAGGCGGGAACCCGTCCGACATTCGCCCTGTTCAAGTACCAGGACGTCATGGCGGTGCTGCGCGATGGCGCCAGCTTCACCAGCGGTTTCATCGCCGAAGGGCTGGGGGCGTTTTTCGACGGTTTGATCATTCTGGCCATGGACGGTGAGCAGCATCGCAAGGTGCGGGCGTTGCTGCAGCCGGCGTTCATGCCCGAAACCGTGAACAAATGGCGCGACAAGATCGACCGGGTGATCCGCCAGGACTTTCTCATTCCCTTAGTTGGTGACAAGCAGGCCGACCTGATGGACTTCGGCCTGAACTTCCCGATTCGCGAAATGTACGCCTTGATGGGTTTCCCCGAGGACGATCCGCAGACCTATCGCCAATATGCCGCCTGGGCGCTGGCGATGGTCGGCGGCAACCAGATCGATCCGGCCAAGGCCCCTGAGGCGCGGCGTCTGGCCGGCATCGCGGTAAAGGCGCTGTATGACGAGATCCTCAAGGTGGTCATCCAGCGTCGCGCCGACGGCAGCGGCGGCGATGACCTGATTGGCCGCCTGCTGCGTGCCGAGCATGAGGGACGCCAGCTTGACGACCATGAAGTCACCACCTTTGTCCGCTCGCTGTTGCCCGCCGCAGGCGAAACCACTTCCCGCACCTTCAGCTCGGTACTGACCTTGTTGTTGAGCACCCCGGGGCTGGTGGCGCGGGTGCGCGAAGACCGCACCCTGGTCGGCAAACTGATCGACGAAACGGTGCGCTATGAACCGGTGGCCACCTTCAAGGTGCGCGAGGCGGCGCGGGACGTGGAAATCGGTGGGGTGAGCATTCCCAAGGGTGCCTTCGTGCAGTGCATGGTGGTGTCGGCCAACCGTGATGAAGCGGCGTTCGAAAACCCGGACCAGTTCGACATCGACCGCAAGCCCAAGCCTTCCTTCGGCTTCGGTTTCGGACCGCATATGTGCATCGGCCAGTTCGTGGCCAAGGTCGAGCTCAACTGCGCGATCAACGCGATTCTCGACCTGTTTCCCAATGTCCGCTTCGACCCGTCCAGACCCCAGCCGGTGATTACCGGGGCGCAACTGCGTGGGGCCTCAAGCCTGCCGGTGATCTGGGACTGACCGCGCTGCGGGTCCGGGCACGCCATTCAAACAACAACAAGACAGAGACATGACGCCATGAAAACCTTCAAGACCATCCCTGAACGGGGCGATTTCGGCTTCCAGCAGCTGGTAGGCCCACACCAGGTGACGGGCCCGGCGCTGGCCGGTGAACGCGGCTTCTTTGGCCTGCAATTGAGCAAGAGTGCGCCCTTTGGTTCGGTGCGCGACGAAGACGGCAATATCTATTCATTCGTGCGTTCGATCATGGCGCCGACCGGCACGCCCAATCCCACCAAGTTCTTCTTCATGAGCACTTTGGTCGATGGCCAGCATTTGCGTATGGATCAGGCATGCATCGCCAGGCAAGCGCTGACCCCAAAGCCGGTGCAAGTACTCGATGGCGATACCGTGCGCTGGAGCAGCCAGCCGGGGGAACCTGGCAACGGCTGGGAGATCACCGCATCGAGCGAACGCATCACCTACCGGGAGGACGGGTTGTTCAACCTTGAAGGGCGTTTGCTGGCACCGGGTCTGCAGTGGTACCTGCCAGGGGTGGAGTGGGGCACCTTCTACGTGTCCCAGGTCTGGGATATCCATGGCGTGTGCAACGGCAAGCCGGTGAAAGGCGCCATGGCCCTGGATCAGTTCTACATGGCCGAGGGCGGCGCCATCCACTTCAAGAAAGATTTGGTGGTGAACAACAACAAGCATGTGATCTGGTGGACTTTCGCCACGGTCTACAAGGACGGCACCTGGGACACCGGCTCGTTCATGGTCGGACACGATCATCTGGGTTATGCGATTTTCGCCAACGAAAAGGGCGAGGTGCGGGTCACCAGCGACATCGAAGGCAGCACGGTGCACAAGGACGGCAGTTACTTCCTCGACTCGGCGCGCATCGTGCTCGACGGTCAGGAAGAGTGGGAGTTTCTGCCCGATCCCAAGGGCGAAATGATTGATTTCGTCGGCGGCTTCCCGGTCACTGCGCAACAGGAAGGCCGCTGGCGCCGGGTGGGCGACACCCGCGAGCCGGATCACTGGCTGGCCTGGGGCGAATCCGACCGCCGCAACGGCCCGTCGCGCAACGTCAAGGGCTCGGATATCTGAAACCGGTGATTGATCGTTAAGCCTTGAGCCTGCGGGCAATGCCCATTGCCCGCAGCACAACAACAATAACAATGAGGTGCGTGCATGAGGTTCAAAGACAAAGTGGTGCTGGTGACTGGCGCCGGGCGGGGCATGGGGCGGGCGATCGCGCTGGCCTTTGCCCGAGAAGGCGCGAAAGTGGTGGTCAGCGCACGTACTGAAAGCCGCGGGCAGGAAACCGTGGCGCTGATCGAAGCAGGCGGTGGCGCTGCCTGTCTGGTAGGGGGCGATGTCGCTGACCGGGCGGCGGTCAAAGGCATGGTCGAAGGCGGGGTTGAGGTGTTCGGTGGCCTCGACATTCTGGTGCATTGCGCGGCGGACACCAGCAGCGGGCTGATCGTCGAGATGGCCGACGAGACCTTTGATCACATTGTGCGCAGCAACGTGCAGGCGTTGTTCTGGCTGGCCAAGGACGCCACGCCGCATCTGGGCAAGTCCGCTGACAAGGGCCGGCTGATCTACATTTCGTCGGGCGAAGCCAATCGCAAATACACCCCGCGTCTGATTCCGTACAGCTCGACCAAGGCCTTCATGAATGCTTTTGCCCGAGGCCTTGCGGTAGAACTCGGCGCCCTGAACGTGCTCGTCAACGTGGTCGAGCCAGGCCTGATCGGCACCGATCACATGCACGAAACCCTCGGTCACGAGCTGCCGGATACACTCGCCGCGAACTTCCCGGTGCCCCGGGTCGGCAGGCCGGAAGAAATTGCCTCGGCCGTGATGTTCCTGGCGTCCAGTGAGGCGTCATATATCACCGGCACTTCGCTGTTGGTCGACGGCGGGGCAACCA
The DNA here is from genome assembly GCF_044900785.1 of Pseudomonas sp. NPDC087358. Lineage (NCBI taxonomy): Bacteria > Pseudomonadati > Pseudomonadota > Gammaproteobacteria > Pseudomonadales > Pseudomonadaceae > Pseudomonas > Pseudomonas sp. NPDC087358. The sequence continues at coordinate 186,037 of NZ_JBJDOA010000008.1, read as the reverse complement.
TGGTCGCGCTGCCGAAGATCGATGCCTCGCTGAAAAACGCCCATTAACTTTCGAGGCGTCGGGAAGCGGTTCAGGTCTGACGCCGGAGCACGAGCATGAACGTTTTACAGGATTCATTGGCGGGCCAAACGGTCACGGGCGAGTTTCACCGGGGCTGGCGCATCGTCGTGCTGGGCCTGGCAGGCGTATTGACCAGCACCAGCGCGGCATTGCTGTATGGCTTCGGCACCCTGGTGATTCCGTTGCAGGACGCCTTTGGCTGGAACCGTGGCGAACTGCAGACCTCGATCACCTTTCTGTTCGCTGGCGTCGCCATCGGCTCGCAACTGCTGGGCGGGCTGTATGCCCGTTACGGTTTGCGGCGGGTGGCCCTCGTCAGCCTGGTGCTGCAGGTGCTGTGTTATGCGTCGCTGACCTTGCTCGGCGGCAGCATCTACTGGCTATACCTGGCGTTCTTTCTCATGCCGCTGCTGGCCGTCGGCACCATCGCCATCACCTGGACGCAACTGGTGAGTCTGTGGTTCGAACGTAACCGGGGCGTGGCCTTGGCGATCATCCTCAGTGGCTCGGGCCTGGCCGCGATGGTCATGCCGCCGCTGTTGGCCTGGTCGATTGCGCACGGAGGCTGGCGCTGGGCCTTTCTGCTGCTGGCGGCCATGCCCTTGTTGCTTACATTACCCATGGCCGTGGCCTGGCTGAAGTTTCCGGCACAACGGTTGACCGCGGCGCAGGCCTCCACGACTGAGCCGGTGGTCGAGGGTATGACCTTTGCGCTGGCGATTCGCACACGGGTGTTCTGGGGCTGCAACCTGGCGTTGATTCTGTCGGTGTCGCTGATCGTCGGCATGGTGACCACCATCGTGCCATATCTTCAGGACAAGGGTGTGCCGAGCCTGACCGCCAGTCAGGTCTTCAGCAGCTTCGGCATTTCGATTATCGTCGGCCGCCTGCTGGTGGGGTATCTGCTGGATCGCTTCCCACCGCACCTGATTGCTGCGGCCAGCCTTTGTGTTCCCGCCGTGGGTTGTCTGTTGTTCATGTTCACCGGACCGCAGGCTATCGGGTTATTGGTGCTGGCGACGGTGTGCATCGGTTTCAGCGCCGGGGCCGAGTTCGACATCGCCGCATTTCTCATCGCTCGCTATTTCGGGCTACGGGACTACGCGCGCATCTTTGGCCTGCACCTGGGCCTGGTGACGGTCATTTCCGGTCTGGCACCGGCGATGTTCGGGCACTTGTTTACCCTGTTCGGCAACTACAACCCGGTGCTGTTCTATTGCCTGGGTTGTGCCGTCGTCGCACCGCTGGTGATGCTGACCCTCGGGTCTGCGCCGCTGTATCGCAAGGTCTCGCTCTGAGTCTCTTTGGAGGTTAATCATGAGTATTTCCGAGCAACAGAGCATCGAGCATTTCCTGCACGGGCAGGTGGCGTGCTGGAACGCAGGCGACAAGGAAGGCTTCTTCGCGCATTACCGACGGGTAGCCAGCAAGGGCTTGAGCATCGAATACGTCGGCCAGCCCGAACGGGATGCCTGGCAGGTGCTGGAAGGCATGTGGGCGCAGCAGCAATCGCGGATCCGCATCGAAGTGAAGCTGACGGTGGTCAACGGCACCGAGGCGGCGTGTCATCATCGCAATGCGTTCATCGGTGCCGAGGGCGGTATCGAAACCATCGAGCTTTATCGATTCGAGGACGGCTTGTTGTCAGTGCGCTATTTCATTGCCGGGTGAGTGGTTGTACGCCGAGCCGCTCGCGGGGCATGACTGTTGATGCCTTTGCAACCCAGTTTGAGGGCAGCGTCGCAAGCTGATTGCCGGTTCTGGAAGGCTTTGAAGGATTTATTGCCGAACGTCCGTTTTCAGGACGCCTTTTAGGCCAGTGCTGCCGATTGGGCGTCGTTAGACTGTTCGGCATCATGAGGGCATGATCGAGGGATGCGCAGTTCATGGAAGCTCTGGGGATGGATTACAGGCATGGCGAGTGGATCGGTCGCCATTGCCACGCCGAGGACCAGTTGATCTACGCCACCCAAGGGGTGATGCAGGTGCGCACCGAACGTGGCAACTGGATCATCCCGAGCGGGCATGCGCTGTGGGTGCCCGCTGGCGTGGGCCATGAAATCCGCATGAGCGGTGACGTGTGCATGCGTACGCTGTTGTTGCCCGCGCAGGAGCGGCCCTGTCAGGTCATCGAAGTGCCAGCCTTGCTGCGCGAACTGATTCTTGCGGCGCAGCGCCTGCTGATCCCGGATTCCACGCCATTGGCCGGGCATCTCCGCGCGCTGGTGCTGCACGAACTGGTCAATGCCAGGCGCGTCGTCTCGCACATTCCCATGCCGCGTCTGCCACGCTTGCTGCAATTGTGCGAGCGCTTTCTTGACGACCCGGCGCAGGACTTGTCGCTGGACGAGTGCGGCGTACGTCTGAACATGAGCGCACGTACGGTGGCGCGGCTGTTCCAGCGCGAACTGGGCATGACCTTCGCGGAATGGCGGACCCACGCCCGCATGATCCTCAGTCAACAACGCCTGACGGACGGTGCGCCCATCCTCCATGTGGCGCTCGAACATGGTTATCAGAGCGCCAGCGCGTTCGCCGCCGTGTTCAAGCGCGTGTTGGGCTATACGCCACGCGCCTGTCGTGCTGGCAGGCACGAGGTGCCCGGACCCGCAGCCGTGCACTGACCCCGCCCGCCCGCAGGGCCGTACCGGTCGCTTGCCGATCCCTCCCAGGCTGATCAGGTTGTCTTGATCACGCGCAAGGTTGTCCGGTTTCGAGCAGAACGGGCCCGATTTGCTCGCTAGTCTGGCTGTCCATTCTTCAGGCGCTTGCTCGCAATGCCCGAACCTCAACCTTGCTTGCGCCTGGCCTGTCTCCCAGTTGCTGTGACGCTGGCGCTGACCCTGTGCGGCTGTGCCACGCCAACCGCACCGGCGGCATCCCTCGGTACGGTGTCGGTCAATCCGATGCTGTCGCTGCCGGCGGGCGTCAGCCATCGACCACTGCCAGCCCGCTGGTGGCAACTGTATGAGGACCCGACATTGAATCACTGGGTTCAGCAAGCCTTGGCGCATAACCAGGACCTGGCCGCCGCCCAGGCCAACGTGCAGGCCATGCTCGCTGGCATCGGCGAATTCGAAGGCCAGCGCTGGCCGGCGACTTCGCTGGGCGTGGCGGCGGTGTACGGCAGGACCGCCGATGACCAGACGCTGGCCCAGGCACGCGGTCGGCAGGCGCCCGCGCAGTGGCAGTTCAATCCCGGCGCGGAGCTGACTTATCAGCTGGACGTTTGGGGTCAGGTGCGCAATGCGATAACGCGTGCACAGGTTCAGGCCGAGGCAGCCAGCGAAGCCTACGACCTGCTGCGCATCAACGTGGCCAGCCAGACCAGCCGGGCGTATGTCAAGCAATGCACGATGGGTGCGCGTATTGAGGTGACACGGCGCTCATTGCAAACCCTGGACCGAAGTGTGGCGTTGAGCGAGCGCCAGCGTCAGGCCGGGATTGCCACCGAGCTGGACAGTGCACGCTTGCGAAGCCTGCGTGAGCAGGTCAGTGCCGAATTGCCTCTGCTCGAAGCGCATCAGCGCATGGCGCAGTACGAACTGACGATGCTCAGCGGCCAGTCCGATGCGGCCTCGGACGCCGAAACCGCAGCCTGCAAGACCATCCCCGCGCTCAACAGGCCATTGCCCGGCGGTGACGGTTGGCACCTGCTGCAGCAACGCCCCGATGTGCGCCAGGCCGAGCGCGAACTGTCGGCGAGCCTTCTGGAGGTCGACATCGTCAAGGCTGACCTGTATCCCAAGGTCAGCTTCGGCGCGTCGCTGACCTCGTCCAGCCATCGGCTTAACGGGCTCGGTGACAGCCATGCAGTGATGTTTGGCATTGGCCCGTTGATCAGTTGGCAATTCCCCAATCTGCAAGCCAATCGTGCCCGGGTCGGCAAGGCTCAGGCGCTGGCAGAGAGCCAACAGGCAACCTTCCACAGCGTGGTGCTGGCCGCTTTGAAAGACGTGCGTCAGGCATTGGCGCTGTATGACGGCGAGCGGCAGCGCCAGCAGGCCTTGACCCTGGCCTTGCAGCAAAGCCAGCGCAGCTATGAATTGGCCGAAGATGGCCTGCGCGCCGGCAGCGTGGATGGCCTCGCACTGCTCGACAGCGAGCGCGATTTGATTGCCGTCCGCGCTCGCACAATCGATGCGCAAGGGCGCCTGGCCCTCAGCGAAATCAACCTGTTCAAAGCCTTGGGCGGCAGCTGGCAGAGCGACGCCCGACTGGGCGTGGCATCGCCTGCGGCCCTCATTCACGCTGCCGGAAACCCGCCATGAACATTGCTGTGGAAAAAGAGCCTGTTGTCGGCCCGGGCACTGCGCCGCACGCCGATCTCCGCCTGAGCCGCCAGCGCTGGTGGATGCTGGGCGGCGCTGGCCTGGCCGGTTTGGGCATCGTGGCGTGGGGGTTTTATTGGTTCGTCAGTGGGCAGTACTTGCAGACCACCGACGATGCTTATGTACGCGCCGACTGGGTGGCGGTCAGTGCGCGTGTTAGCGGCTATGTCGCGCAGGTAGAGGTGACGGATGATCAGCCGGTCAAGGCGGGCGATGTACTGGTGCGCCTGGAAAGCCGTGATTACCAGGCAATCTACGAGCAGGCCCAGGCCGTGGTCGCCGAGGCCGAGGGTGCGCTGCTGGCCGCGCAAGCCCGGCAGCAAGTGGCCGCCGAGCGTGTCGAGCAACAGCGCGAGGCCATCGCCCAGGCCCGGGCTGCGGTACAAAGTGCGACTGCCGAAGACCGGCGCAGCCAGCTGGACATGCAACGCTACCGGGGTCTGGTAAGGGACAATGCCGCCACGCAACAGCACCTGGAAACCGCCGATGCCGGAGCGCAGCAGGCACACGCGGCGCTTCAAGGCACCCAAGCGCGACTGCGCGAGCAACAAGCGTTGCTGGCAGTGACGCAAGCGCAGGCCCGATTGGCGGACGTACAGATCAATGCACGGGCGGCTGCTCAGGCCAGTGTGTTGGCCCGGCGCACGCTGGCTGAGCAGAATCGGCAGGACACGGTGATTCGTGCGCCGATCGGTGGGGTGGTCGGACAGCGGCAGGTGCGCAGTGGTCAATACGTGGTCCCCGGCCAGCCGCTGCTGGCGGTAGTTCCGGTGCACCAGACCTATGTGGTGGCCAACTACAAGGAAACCCAGTTGACGCACATGCAGCCGGGTCAGCCCGCGATCATTCACGTCGACAGTTTCCCTGACCTGCCACTGCGTGGCCACGTGGCCAGTTTTTCCCCGGGCTCAGGCAATGTGTTTGCCTTGCTGCCTTCGGACAACGCCACTGGCAACTTCACCAAGATCGTCCAGCGCTTTGCCGTACGGATTGTCCTGGATGAGCCGCAGGCGATTCAGGTCTTGCCGGGCATGTCCGTGACCACCACGGTCGATACCCGCCGGGAGGCAGGCGCCGATGAGCAGTGAGTTCGCCGTCTCCAAGCGTGCCTGGGTTGCGGTGATTGGCGGCCTGTTCGGCTGTTTCATGGCCGGCATGAACGTGCACGTCACCAGTGCAGCGCTCCCGGAAATCGAAGGCTCGCTAGGCGCGACATTCGAGGAAGGTTCGTGGATATCCACCGCCTATTTGGTGGCCGAAATCGTGATGATCCCGCTGACAGCCTGGCTGGTAGAAGTGTTTTCCATGCGGCGCGTGATGTGGCTTGGCTCGTTCATCTTTCTGCTGGCATCAGTCGGCTGCTCCTGGGCGCCGAACCTGCAGGCGATGATCGTTATCCGGGTGATCCAGGGGGCCGCCGGGGCGGTGCTCATCCCACTGTCTTTCCAGTTGATCATTACCGAGTTGCCGCCCGCGAAAATGGCGTTAGGCATGGCCCTGTTCAGCCTGGCCAACAGTGTCGCGCAAGCGGCGGGGCCCTCGATTGGCGGCTGGCTGACCGACACCTATTCCTGGCGCTGGATCTTTTACCTGCAGCTGATTCCGGGGGTCGCGCTGCTCATGGCCATCGCCTGGTCCATCGACGCCAAGCCGATGAAGCTCGAACTGTTGCGACGCGCGGACTGGTTCGGTATCAGCGCCATGGTCATCGGCCTGGGCAGTTTGCAGATCGTCCTCGAAGAGGGCGGACGCAAGGACTGGTTCGGCTCCAGCTATATCCTCGGTATGTCGATCATCGCAGGCTTCGCGCTGAGCGGATTCGTGCTGGCGCAGCTGTATGGCTCGCGTGCCTTTATCAACCTGCGACTGTTGCGGCGCTACAACTTTGGCGTTGCCAGTGTGGCCATGTTCACCTTCGGCGCCGCCACTTATGGGCTGGTGTTTCTAGTGCCCAATTATCTGTCGTTCCTGCAGCACTACAACGCGGGTGAAATCGGCATCACGCTGATCGCCTACGGCATGGTGCAGCTGCTGTTGGCACCCCTGATGCCGGGCCTGATGCGCTGGATCAGCCCCAGGATAATGGTGGCCAGCGGTTTCGCAATCATGGCCCTGGGCTGCTGGCTGGGCGCGCACCTGAACGCTGACAGCGCGGCCAACGTCATCATTCCCTCCACGGTGGTGCGTGGTATGGGGCAGCCCTTGATCATGGTGGCGTTGTCCGTTCTGGCCGTCGCCGGTCTGGAAAAAAGCGAGGCGGGGGCCGCTTCGGCGTTGTTCTCCATGCTGCGTAATCTGGGCGGGGCTGTCGGTACCGCTGCTTTGACCCAGATCGTCGCGATGCGCGAGCGCTTCCATTCCGAGCGGCTGAGCGAGCATGTCAACGTATTTTCCCCTGGCCTACAGGAGCGCCTGGGCCACGTGGTGCATACCTGGCTGCCCGCCCAGCAGCAGGCGCTTGGAGCGCTGGCCATGACCATCAGGCGCGAAGCGTATCTGTTGGCCTACAGCGATGCGTTTTACCTGGCATGTCTGGCATTGGCCGGATGTGCGCTGGCGACCGCGATGATGCGCCAGCGTTGATCGCATTGCCGGACTCAGTTCTCTGTGCCGGTGATCCAGTCGCCGTCGGTTGAGCAGGAGAGTGTCTGCCAGCGTTCGATTTCGCTGTTCATGCGTGTCAGCTTGGCGCTGACCTGGGTGTAGGCGTCGCTGCCGGCCAGAAAGCGCAAAGGCGGCGCTTCGCAGTTGGCCAGCGACACCAGGGCCTGGCCCAGTTTTGCCGGGTCGCCTGCTTGCTGGTGATTGCCGGCTGCGCAGGAGGCCTGCAGTTTGTCCACCAGTGCCGAATAGTCGGCGATCTGCGCATTGCCGAACGCCAGCGAGCTGCCGTCGAGAAAGTCGGTGCGCAACACTCCGGGTTCGACCAGCGTGACCCGAATACCGTAACTGGCGACTTCCTGGGCCAGCGCTTCACTGAAGCCTTCAACCGCGAACTTCGAGGCGCTGTATAAGGAAGCGCCACCCATGCCGATCAACCCGCCCACCGAGGACAGGTTGAACACATGACCCCGGCGCTGGGTACGCATCAGCGGGAGCACCGCCCGGCACAGGTTGAACACGCCAAAGACGTTGGTCTGAAACTGCCGTTCGACGTCGGCCTGCGTGTTGGTTTCGAACGGGCCGAGCTGACCGTAGCCGGCGTTGTTGACCAGCACGTCAATCGCGCCGAAGTGGTTCAGGGCCGCGTCCACCGCCGCACAGGCCTGGGCCTGATCGGTGACGTCCAGCGCCTGTTTGAGCACCCGGTCCGCGTCGTCGTTAAACAGGTCGTCCAGGGCGCGCAGGTTGCGCGCGGTGACCACGACCCGATCGCCCGCCGACAACGCAGCCTGGGCGATGTGCGCGCCTAATCCCCTTGAGGCCCCGGTTATCATCCAGATTTTATTCATGGTCGATTGGCTGCCTCCCATGCTTTGAGTTCGAATCCCGGTTCTGCCGCTTGCGCCGCCGTCAGTTGGGGGGCTCGAGCCAGGATCTTGCGCGCCGCCATGTGATCGCCCGGCCGATTGCAGGACTCCACGGCGATCAGTTGATCATCGCGAAAACACAGTACCGACAGCTGCGAGTCGTCCTGTGATCCCAGGGTTACCGTGCTGTCATAACCGTTGGACAGACCGGCGATTTGCAGTTTGAGCCGACCCTGATCGGTCCAGAACCAGGGCAGCGCTTCATAGGCCGCAGGTTTGCCCATCAGGCGCGCGGCAATGCTGCGCGCCTGGTCGACGGCGTTCTGCACCGACTCCAGTCGAATCGGCTGCTGATCGTTGTGCAGGCAGGGGAAGCAGGCGACATCGCCGAGGGCGGAAATCTGTGGGTCGCTGGTCAGCAGATGCGCATCGACCTTGATCCCGTTTTCGATATCCAGCCCCGCTTCACTGGCCAGCAGCACGTTGGGAATGACCCCGATGCCGAAGACCACCAGGTCGGCGGGCAGCTTGCGCCCATCGCTGGTGTGCACCGCACAGACCTTGCCATTGTCGCCTTCGATGCTCGACAGCCCCTCACGGAAATCGAAGCGCACGCCCCAGCTCTCATGGGCGGCGCGAAACACCTCGGACATTTCCCGGGATACCGCACGGGCCATGGGTCGGTCAGCCAGCTCCAGCACATGAACCGTGGCGCCCAGCGCTGCCGCCACGGCGGCGAACTCCAGGCCGATGAAACCGGCACCGATCACCACCACGTTGCGTGCCTGATGGGCCAACGGGGAGAGGGTGTCGGCATGCAGTTTGGTCTTGATCCCGAACACACCCTGCAGGTCGGCGCCGGGCACGGGCAATGGCCGGTTATGCGCGCCGGTGGCCAACACCAGATGGTCGTAGCTCAGCGCGTTGCCCGAAGCCAGGAGCACCCGGCGATTGAGGCGGTCGATGGCGCTGGCCTGATCGTGGATCAGCTCGATGTTCTGGGTGGCGAAGAAATCGGCGGGGCGGAACAGCAGGGCGGTTTCGCTGATCTTGCCCAGCAGGTAGGCCTTGGACAGGGGGGGACGCTGATACGGCAGTCCGGGTTCGTCGCCGACCAGGCTGATGCGCCCGGTGTAGCCTTCCTGACGCAACGAGGCGGCCACCTGATAACCGGCCTGGCCCGCACCGACAATCACAATCGAGGCAAGTGACATGACAACTCCTTGGACGTATTCGGGATCGCGGCAAGCGATCAGTATTGCGATTCGGGCAGGCGCAGGAGCAAGCCGTCGAGGGCGTCGCTGACGATCAACTGGCAGGTCAGGCGGCTGTTGTCGGTTCGACCGCAGGCGTACTCGAGCATGTCCCCTTCAGCGTCTTGCGCAGCCGGCACGCGATCGAGCCAGGCGTCGTCGACAAAGGCATGGCAGGTGGCGCAACTGCAGGCACCGCCGCAATCGGCCTGCAGGCCCGGCACGTTGGCGAAGTTGGCAGCCTGCATCACCGACTGGCCGACTTGCGCCGTGACGCGGTGCTCGGTGCCGTTGAACTCAATCAGGGTCAGGGTTGGCATGTGGGGCATCCTTTATGTTGTTTTTGTCGTCAAAGGGTCAGGGTTGAGCGAGCATGGGCGCGTGCTGGAAACGCGGAGCGCGGCCCAGCGCCAGCAGCAGCACGGGGCCGATCAGGCAGCAGGCCATGCAGTACACCAGCATCGCCGAGTAGTCGCCGGCGCGGCTGAGCATGAAGGCGAACAGCAACGGCGCCAGCGCCGAGGCCACGGTGTTGAGGCCTTGATGCACGCCGAACAGGCGGCCGTATTCACGCAGGCCGAAGTAGCGCGCCACCAGGAAGGCTGCGATGTCGAACTCGGCGCCGGCACCGAAACCGACCAGCATCGCCGCGAACAGCAACGCCTGGAAATCGCTGCTGCCACCCAGGTAAATCATGCAGCCCACAGCGGGCAGCATCAGGCTGCAGGCCGCCACACCCGGTGGCCATAGACGGTCCAGCAGATAGCCGATCAGCATCCGCCCGAAAATCAAAGAAACGCCGAAGCCGCTGAAGATCATTCCGGCGTCGCTGGCGCTCAGCCCTCTGGACTGCAGCAGCGGAATGGTGCTGGTGACCATGCCGACCACCGCCGACACCACCAGCGACAGCGCCAGGTTGCAGATCCAGAATTTGCCCGAGCGCATGCCCTGGCGAAAGCTCATTCCGGGCAGGGTCGACAATTGACTATCGCCATCCCCGGGCCGGGAAGTGTTTTCGACCCCAGTCACACCTGGCAGGCGAAACCACAGCAGGGTCAGTGGCAGGAGCACGACCAGGTTGAGGATGGCCAGGATCACGAAGGCGGCGCGCCAGTCCCACTGTTCGATACCCCAGGTCATCAGCCTAGGCACGATCGCGGCGGTCAGGCCGGTGCCTGAGAGTCCGACCGCCAGCGCCAGGCCACGGTTGCGTTCATACCAAAGGCTGAGCAACTGGGTCCAGGTCACCGCCAGTGTGCCCATGCCTACGATGGGTAGCAGCGCAAAGGCCAGGTACATCGACCAGATGGACGAGGTCAGTTGCGTGGTCGCAAGGTAGCCAAGCACCAGCAATAGCAGCGACACCACCGTGACGCGCTTGATCCCGTAGCGCAGGTTGAACCAGCCCACCAGTTGCAGCGAGATCACCGCGCCGCCAAACAGGAAGGTGATGCACGCCTGCAACTCGGGCTTGCTCCAGCCGAAGGCCTGATTGAGCGGAAGGACCAGGGTGCCGAAACCGTAGAGCAAGGCGGCGTTGATACTGACGGCGACCCCGGCGACCGAGAGGATGAGGATCTTCCAGGCGTTACGGAATTCCGTGAAATCAATTGCCGCTTCGCTTTTGGAAGGGGTCATGTTTTGGCTTCCTTATTGGTTTTGTTGAGCCAAGCATCGCCGCAGGGTCGGGTGAATGACAGTGCGCGGCGTTCTGATCCGAGAATCGAATGCAGAGCCGAGAATAAGGCAGCCAAGTGGCACTGTCCAGCCATCGAAGCGGCATGTATGGGGAGATTCTAGACATAAAACCGTTATTTGTTCAGTAAATCAGCTTCAGCAGTGCGCTGTAGGCTTTCCGAAAACCCATGCTGCGCCAGGGCGAAATGTCCAGAAGGCTTCAGTTGGCCCGTTGCAGGCCAATCCGATCGTCGGAATCGCGACGTTAATATGAAATATTTACACATGCATTGAAAGTGTTCATTATTGGCCCAGCTGAGCCGACAAAGGAGACAAGAAATGAGCCCAGAATCAGAAAAAGCACAATTCAAAGTCGTGGCCGATCGTTCCCGCTGCTGCGGCTACGGGCTTTGCGCTGCGATTTGCCCCAGCATCTACAAGCTCGATGGCGATGGGCTGGTGTACCTGGACGATGATCATGTGCCGCCGCAACTGCTGGAAGAAGCCCGTGAGGGCGCGGCTGCCTGCCCCGCAGAGGCCATCTGGCTGGAGCCCCTGGATTCTCCCGAAAACGCCGCGTGATGATTTGCCCGTGACCGCCTGCGCGGTTGCCGCTCGATGACGCTATGCGAATTTTTTTGAGGATCAAGGGATGACAGCTCGTTTGCAGGACAAAGTGGTTCTGATTACCGGAACCGGCGGCGGTCAGGGGCGCGTGGCGGCCCTGAAGTTCGCCCGCGAAGGCGCGATTGTGGTTGGTTGTGACACCAACGCCGCCGCCCATGAGCAAACCGCTGCATTGCTGCAGGCCGAGGGTTTGCAACTCTATGGCGCAGCGCCGGTGGACCTGGGTGACCCCGCGCAGGCCAAGGCCTGGATCGACGCCGCCGTCGAGCAGCACGGCCGCATCGACGTGCTGTACAACAACGCGTCGGCGGCCAAATTCGGGCCGGTGAATCAGCTGTCCATCGAGGACTGGCAGTTCACCATGCGCAACGAAATCGACTTGCTGTTCTACACCACAAAATACGCCTGGGACCACCTGGCCGAGCAGCGTGGGGTGATCATCAATATCTCCTCCACCGCAGGCTGGGGTGGCTCCAAAGTCGCGGGCATCAGCGCCCACGCCGCTGCCAAAGGCGCGGTCATTGCCTTCACCCGGCAACTGGCGGTGGAGGGCGCTGCGGTTGGCATTCGCGCCGTCAGCATCAGCCCCGGCTTCATCGCCACGCCGGGCACTGCGGCATTCATGGAAAATCCGGCGATACGCGCAGCGCTGCTCGATGGCGTGCTCATGGACCGCCCCGGAGAGCCGGAAGAAGTGGTGGCCATGGCGCTGTTCGTGGCGTCCGCCGAGGCTTCATTCATCACCGGCTCAGACATCGTGATCGATGGCGGACTGCTGGCGGTATGACCCTGGCGCGGCACACCCATCGGCTCTTCAAACAAGAACAACAGGTGCATTCACATGGACATCATCGGTATTGGTTACCTGGGCTTCGAAACGCCCAGCCTCGACGCCTGGCGTGAATACGGGCCACAGGTCATGGGCTTTGCTGTAGCGCCATCGCCTGAAAGCGACAGTCAGTCGCTGTACTTCAAGATCGACGATCGTCGTCACCGCTTCGCCTTTCATCCCGGCAAGGTCGACCGTCTGGCCTACATCGGCTGGGAGGCCCTGGGGCGCCAGGCGTTCGACGCTGCGATCAAGACATTCGAAGCCAACAACGTCGAAATCACCCGTGGTGACGCTCAGCTGTGTGAACGCCGCGGCGTGCGTGAGCTGATCCGCTTTCGCGACCCGGTCGGCTATCAGCATGAATTGTTCTATGGCCAGAAATGGACCCCGCGTTCGTTTTTCCCAGGCCGCCCCCATGGCGGTTTCCTGGCCAACGAGCGCGGCGCTGGCCACGTGGTGGTGATCACCCCTGAATACACCGACGAGCTTGAGGACTTCCTCACCCGGATCATGGGCTTTCACTGGTATGGCGCCGGCGCAGGCAAAGGCCGCACCGGGTTTTTCCGCTCCAGGCTCAACCACCACACCAGCCACGACATTGCCTATGGGCATGGCGTTGGACGTATGGGCGTGCAACACGTCGGCTTGTTCGTCAACAGCATTCGTGACGTTGGCGAAACCTACGACATCGTCAACAAGCGTGAGCTGCAGATGATGATGACCCTGGGTCAGCACACGCAGGACCCGCACCTGTCGTTCTACCATTTCACGCCGTCAGGGTTTGCCTTCGAAACCATTGCCGAGATCGAGCCGTGGCAAGGCGACCCGTTTGAACTCAACCCTGAAAAACTAAGCCTGTGGGGCCACGAAATGGTCGGTCCGATCCTGGGCCCCAGTGTAAAGACGCCCGAAGAAGTCCTGGACCCCGAGTACCTGGCGAGCAAGCGCTGAGATGCGCCTGATCAGGGTCGAGCATCGCGGCGAATGCTTCTGGGCGGTGCTCGACGCCGAGGCGAATTTCCTGCAGCGCATCCGTGCACCGTTCGCAGAATGGGCAGGCGGCCGCTCCACACAGGGCCTCGAAGCGTTCAGTCCGGACAAGATCGGCATTGCCCTGGCCCAGTGCCGCGTGCTGCCGCCGCTGGAGCCTGGGGCCCGAGTGTTTGGTGTCGGGCTGAACTACCTCAGTCACTTGCAGCGCCTTGGCAGCGTCGCACCGGAACACACGCTGGCCTATATCAAGCCGGAATCGGCGCTGGTGGGCGCCCATGACGACATCCAGTACCCGGCCCTGACCGCGCAACTGGACTACGAGGTCGAACTGGTGGCGGTCGTCGGCCGGGCGTTGGGTGACGAACCCCGCGCCAGCGACTGCCTGCTGGGCTATACCTGCGGCAATGACGTCAGTGCCCGGGATGCCGGCAAGCGCATCGGCCGGCTGGATCTGCTCACGCAAAAAGCCATGGACCGCACCACCCCGGTCGGGCCCTGGGTGGTCACGCTCGATGAGTTTGGCAGCGCTCAACCGGCACTGGACATCGAACTGCGCGTCAACGGCGAGCGGCGCCAGTTAGACAACACCCGGCAGATGATTTTCGCCCTCGACGAACTGCTCAATTACCTGGATGCGCGCATTTCCTTGCGCCCGGGGGATCTGGTGTTCACCGGCTCCAGCCATGGCGTGGGCCTGGAGGATGGGCGCTTCCTGCAGCCGGGTGACCAGGTCGATGTGCGCATTGAGGGCGTGGGCACACTGAGCAACCGGGTCAGCGAGCCACGCCGTCTGAGCCCGGCCCGCGCCGTGGGCAGGCTTGGCGAGCCGCTGCCCACATGAACGACATGAGCCGGCCCGGCGGCGAGCAGCATGCCCCGCTGCAACCCCCTGCATCGGCCTGGGCGCCACTGGGCAACCGGCGCTTTCGCTGGCTGTGGTGCGGTGGGGCGATGGTCAATCTGGCGATCTGGATGCAGACCGTGGGCGCCGCCTGGATCATGACCTTGTTGTCCACCTCGCCGTTGATGGTTTCGCTGGTGCAGACCGCCATCGCGCTGCCGGCGTTTCTGTTCGCGTTGCCAGGCGGGGTGATTGCCGACCTGGTGGACCGCCGCAAATGGCTGGCCATCACCCAGAGCATCATGCTGCTGGCGGCCGTTGCGCTGGCCGGACTGTCATCCCTTGACCTGCTGACGGCCGAGTCGCTGCTGCTGTTTACCTTTCTGTTGGGCACCGGTAGCGCATTGAGCATGTCGGCGTGGATGGTCACCATTGTCTCGGTCCTGCCCCGCGATCAGGTGCCTGCCGCGGTGGCGCTCAACGGGATATCGACCAACGCGGCGCGGGCCCTTGGCCCGGCCATTGCCGGAGGGTTGATTGCCTGGTGGAGCGCAGGTTCGGTGTTCGTGGTGATCGCCGTTTGCCTGGCCCTGGTGATCGTGCTGGTCTCGGTATTCACCCCGCATCAGGCACCCGCCAGCCTGCCCAAGGAGAGTTTCGGCGGTGGGCTGCGCAGCGGTGTTCGCTACATTCGTCATTCCAGCGTACTTACCAGTGCCATGAAACAGGTGTTTGTCTTCACCCTCAGCGCCAGTGCCCTGTGGGCGCTGATGCCGCTGGTGGCCAAGCACGAACTGGGGCTCGACGCCGGCGGCTACGGTCTGCTCATGGGGTTCCTGGGCGCCGGGGCGGTGGTCGGGGCGTTCAACCTGACGGCGCTGTATCGACGCTATGCGCTGCGAGTGCTGATCATGGCCGGCGCCATCGGTTTCGCTCTGGCAACGCTGACTGCGGCGCTGTCCCATAGCCGGGTCCTGGTGTGCGCGATGTTGATGGTGGCCGGGATGTCGTGGATGGCGGTCAATGCGACGATTTCCACCGTTGTGCAGACCTGCGCGGCGAACTGGGTGCGGGCCCGGGTGGCGTCGGTCTATCTGTTGATGCTGATGGGCGCCATGGCCATTGGCGGCGCTGTCTGGGGCGCGTTGGCCGAACGTATCGGGCTGCAACAAAGCCTGCTGCTGGCGGCCCTGACCCTGGTGCTTGGCTTGCTGCTCACGCGCGGCGGCAAGCTGCAGCTGGGTCAGGAGGCCGACTACGCCATGGTCTTGCAACCGACCGACCGCTTGTTGCTGCCCGAGTCGACGCGCCCGGGCCCGGTGTCGATCGAAATCACCTACCGGGTACCGGCCGCTGATCGCCAGGGGTTTGTGCAAGCGGCCTACGCGGTGGGTCAGGCGCGCCGTCGCAACGGCGTGCAGCACTGGCGGCTGTACTGCGACCTGGATGACAACGATCACTACATCGAGCGTTTCATCGTTGAGTCCTGGCTCGATTACCTGCGCCAGGAATCGCGCCAGACGCGGGCCGATCAGCTGCAAGAGGCCAGATTGAGCCAGTATCGGGACGTCGGGCAGAGCTCACGGCGATACATCCATCAACCCGGCATCAGCCCCGAACAGAAATAGGGTTTTGTTTCGATACTAAACTTCTAATACCTAACTGTTCTCAGGTTAGAATGGCCTTCCAAACGTTCGCTCGGTATTCCCGATGGCCAGCCCCAAGATCGACAACTCCACACCGTCCGCCACAGACACCGTTGAAACCGCTGACGGCCAGAAAGGCGCGGTGAGTGTCAAGCCGGTGTCCAACGCCATCCGCATTCTGCGTCACTTGAGCCAGGCGGGCACCCCGGAGCGCTCGGTCGATCTGGCGCGCATCCTGGGTATCAACCCCAGTACCTGCTTCAACATCCTGCGCACCCTGGTGATGGAAGACGTGGTGGATTTCAACCCGCTGTCCAAGCGCTACTCGGCCGGGCTGGGTCTGGCGCGGCTGGTGGAGCAACTGGTGACCCAGGGTCAGCGGGTGCAGTTTGCCAAACCGCTGCTGCAGGACCTGGCAGCACGCTTGCGTGTCACCGTCACGTTGTGGCGCCGAATGGGCGCCGACCGCATTGTCATTGTCAGTTCCGCCGCCAGCCCAACCGATGTGCGCATCGACATGGCCGAAGGGCAACGCCTGCCCATTCTGATGGGCGCCAGTGGTCGGCTGTTCGCGACCCAGGTAGACATGGACGAGGCGCGGGTCAGGGAAGGGTTCGACGCCATTCGCTGGGCCAGACCCTTGCCGATGGAGGTCTACCGTGACGAAGTGGCCCTGGCTGCCGAGCGTGGCTGGGCAGTGGATGACGGCTATTTTTCGGTGGGGATCCTGGCGATCGCCGCGCCGGTCTACTCACCGGCCGGCAACATCGACTTCACCGTCTCGGCCGTGTTGTTTCGCGGGCAGCGCGATGAGCATGGCATTGAAGACATCGGTCGGGCGCTGGTGGAATTCTGCGCCGAGCTGGGCAAGGTGCTGTTTTGACAGACCTGGCCCGCCGCTGCGCCTTCAGTCCCTGACCAACAGCAGGCTGCCGCCGAGCGGGCCACCACCGGCCGCGACCGCTGCCACATCGTGGGCTCTGGTCTGCCGTCCTTCGGCGCGGCCCCACAGCTGCAGGCAGGCTTCATGCACATAGCCAAGCCCATGAGTGCGGCCACCGGACAACTGCCCGCCATTGGTGTTGATCGGCAGTGGTCCGTTCAGGGCAATGCGCTGGCCGCCCTCGACGAACGCGCCGCTTTCACCGGTCGGGCACAGCCCCAATGCCTCCAGCCAGATCATCGTCAGAATCGAGAACCCATCGTACAGCTGCGCCGAGCCGACATCCGCTGCGGTGTAGTCGGTACGCGCCCACATCATCCGCGCCACATCGAAGGCGGCCATCTGCGTCAGGGAAATCTGGTCCCACGACCACGGCTGATCGAGTGCCGCGCCCATGGCTTCGATACGGATCGGCTGATGCCGTGTGTCGCGCGCAGCATCCCGGCGCGAGAGGACGATAGCGGTGGAGGCATCGCAGTGCACATCGCAATCGAACATGCGTAGCGGCGAGGAAATCATCCTCGAGGCCATGTAGTCATCCATGCTCATGGGCGTGCGGTAGATCGCCTTGGGGTTGCGCTGGGCATTGGCCCTGCAGGTCAGGGCGATCTGTGCCAACTGCTCGGGCCGCGTTCCGTATTGGTAAAAGTGCCGTTGCGCATAAAGCGCCATCAGGTTGATTCCCGAGTGCACGTTGAACGGCGTGAACCATTGCCAGGCATGGCTGCTGTCGCGGCCCACGGTCTTGGCACTCAAGGCGCCTGCCTGTTTGTTGTGAACCCTGGCCGAGGCCTCGGTGATGGTGCGGAACACCAGCACGTGGCGGCACAACCCGGCGGCGATCGCCATTGCGCCGTTGATCATGCCCGCCAGCGGGCCGGGCCCCTCGTAGCCTGCGCCAAACCAGTTGACGTTCAGGCCCAGCGCGCTTTTCAGTGCGCTGGGGCCGACCGGGGAAAACGGGTCTCCATTATTGTTGTCGCCCGGCCAGCAGGCCACGCCGTCAATGTCTTCGCGGGTCAGGCCTGCGTCGTCGATGGCTTCCAGGCATGCCTCGAGCGTCAGGCGCATGGCCGATTTGTTCGAAGGCCTGCCGACCTCTGACTGACCGATGCCGGTGATGGCGACCTGTTTTTCGTAGCGATGATCGAACATCATTGATCCTTCTCGAACAGGGGAATCCAGACGTCTTCGTGATGCTCGAAGATAACCTTCACGCGCATGCCTATCGCCACCGACTGCGGGTCGCAACCGACGATGTTGCTGACGAAACGCAGGCCCGGTTGCTCGATCAGCTCAACGATCGCCACCACGAACGGCACCTCCAGGCCCGGCGTCCACTGCTGATGGTTGATGGTAAAGCTGGCCACCGAACCCTTGCCGCAAACCGGGCGCGCAGCGACGTCGAAACTGGTGCAGCGAGGGCACATGGGCGAGGGCGGGTGAAAGAAGCGGGCGCAGCGCTGGCAATGATGGATCAGCAATCGGCCCTGCTCACCGCCTTGCCAGAAGGCACGGTTGTCGTCAGTCAGGGCAGGCAGTTTTCTGGACATGGGCGTGCGGATCCGCTGATTTTTGATTGATGTGAGTCAACCTGCTCACAGTATCATTTGTACATATTTTTAAAAAGTGTCATATATTAATCGGAATCTCGCCCCTTGAAGGGTGCGCTCAACAACAATAAGAGGATTTCGCGATGTCCAGTTCATCCCAGGACCAGGCATTTCAAGGTACGTCTCTGGAAGGCAAAGTCATTGTCGTTACCGGTGGCTTCGGCGTGCTTGGCAGTGCACTGGGTCAGCAATTGCGCGCGCAGGGTGCCCGTATCGCCTTGCTCGACCGGGCAGACCCGGCCACCGCAGGCATCGTCAACGACCAGACCATCCTGGCCCTCGGCGGCGTAGATCTGACATCGGTCGAATCGGCAACCGCAGCCCTGAAGCAGACAGCTGAACACTTTGGCCGTATTGATGGCCTGGTCAACGTCGCCGGCGGCTTTGCCTGGGAGACCGTTGAAGGCGGCAGCCTGGCCACCTGGGATCACCTCTATCAAATGAACCTGCGCACTGCGGTGGTCGCCTCGCAGGCGGTGCTCGAGCACCTGTTCGCCGCTCAAGCGGGGCGCATCGTCAATGTCAGCGCCCAGGCCAGCCTCAAGGCCGGGATGGGCATGGGCGCTTACGCTGCGTCCAAGGCCGGCGTCGCGCGCCTTACCGAAGCCTTGGCCGAAGAGCTGAAGGACCGACACATCACCGTCAATGCGGTGCTGCCGAGCATCATCGACACCCCGACCAACCGCAAGGACATGCCGGACGCCGACTGCAGTCGTTGGGTCAGCCCTGTGCAGCTGGCCGCCGTCATCGCCTTTTTGCTGTCGGACGCGGCGCAGGCGGTGACCGGCGCCTGTCTGCCCGTGAGCGGCCGGGTATGAGGCTGGTCACTTTCACCCGCGGCGACGGGGTCGAGCGTGCTGGCGCCTTGCTGGATAACGACCAGTTGGTCATTGACCTGCAAGCGGCACACCGTCACGTTCAGGGTGGCGAAAGCGCGGCCTTGAGCAGCGTGCTCAAGCTGGTCGAGGGCGGCGAAGACGCGTTGCAGCTGGCCCGCACCTTGCTGAGCAAGTCGCCGAGCGCGGCGATCATCCCGCGCAGTGACGTCAGGCTGCGGGCACCGATCCAGCCACCGCCGCAGATGCGCGACTGTTCGTGTTTCGAGCTGCACCTGCGCCAGGCCTTCGCCGCCGCGCGCAAGGCCCGGGCGTTGCGTAGCGATGATCCTGAGGCGACGCTCAAGGCGATGAACACCCGTGCCGACGACCGCGTCATCGAAACCTTCAACCGCCAGCCGATCTATTACAAATGCAACCGCTTTGCGGTGATCGGTGCCGACGACGAGTTCCTCTGGCCATCGTTCAGCAAGGCGCTGGATTTCGAGCTGGAGTTTGGCTGCTACATCGGCAAGAAGGGCAAGGACATCTCCCGCGACAAAGCTGGCGAGCATATCGTTGGTTTTACCATTTTCAACGACATGAGCGCCCGCGACGCTCAGGCCGCAGAGATGCCCGGCATGCTGGGCCCGGCCAAAAGCAAGGATTTCGACACCGCCAACATCATGGGGCCGTGCCTGGTGACCTGCGACGAGCTGGGCGATCCCTACGATCTGGACATGGTCGCCCGGGTCAATGGTGAGGAGTGGGGCAGAGGCAACACCCGGGACATGCGCTGGCAGTTCGAGGACGTCATTGCCCACGTGTCACGCTCTGAAACACTTTATCCAGGGGAGTTTCTCGGCTCGGGAACGGTGGGCAACGGCTGCGGCCTGGAGCAACTGCGCTACCTCAAGCCCGGGGACCTGGTGGAGCTTGAGGTAGAGGGCATCGGGATCTTGCGTACCCAGGTCGGTACCGTGCCGTGAAAACGCCTCGGGGGCACAAGCCTTTGCCGTTGAGTCAAACGATTTCCATGTACATATTTCTTTAATCTGTCTTATATTCAACCGGCTCGACGTAGCCGTGACACCCTGATCTGGAGGCCAATATGCTAACAAGAACAAGCCCCGTACTGTCCGATGGAACCAAGGTCGCCGACCTGATCTACCCGTCCACCCGTGAAGTGCAGATGCGCGTGCTGTCTGACCGCGAAATCTATGAAATCGAGATGGAGAAAATCTTCGGCAAGATCTGGGTACTGCTGGGCCATGAATCGGAGATCCCCAACTCCGGTGACTTCATGGTCCGCGATCTGGGTTCTGACTCGGTCATCGTTGCCCGCGACAAGGAAGGTGCGGTGCATGTCACCCTGAACGTCTGCCCGCACCGTGGCATGCGCATCAGCACCGCCGATTGTGGCAACACGCAGATTCACAAGTGCATCTACCACGGTTGGGCATTCCGTCCCAACGGCGACTTCATCGGCTCGCCGGTCGACCGCGAATGCATGCACGGCAAGATGCTCGCCAAGGAAGACCTGGGCCTGAGAAAAGCCCGGGTCACCCTGTATGGCGGGCTGGTGTTCGCCACCTGGAACATCGAAGGGCCGTCGTTCGACGAATTCCTCGGCGACACCAAGTGGTATTACGACATGCTGTTCCAGCGCACCGACAAAGGCATGGAAGTGCTCGGCCCGCCGCAGCGCTTTATCGTCAACGCCAACTGGAAAACCGCGGGCGAGCAGTCGGCGGCCGATGGATTCCACACCCTGACCCTGCACCGCTGGTTGGGCGAAGTGGGCAACTACGCGAAGAAGGACGAGAACGGCCAGAGCGCCGACCTGAGTCCTGAAATGTATGGTGTGGAAATCAGCTCGCCCCACGGCCACGCGCTGCGCTGCATCGATCTGGCACGCAAGATCAAGCGCCTGACTGGCCTGGACCCGGAAACCCTAAGCGTCCAGGAGAAACTCCTGGCGCTGCCACCTGCCGGCATGACCGCCGACATGGTCGAACAACTGGCGCGCAATCTCAGCGAAGACCAGCTCAAAGTGCTGACCAGCATGCCGCCGCAAGTGGGCGGGATGTTTCCCAATATCCTCTTCGGTTTCGTCTACATTCCACAGCCGGACGGCACGGTGGTCGGTTCCATGACCCTGCACGCCTATGTGCCGCAAGGGCCGGACAAGCTGGAGTTCGTCAACTGGATCTTTGCCGAGAAGGATGCGCCGCCCGAGCTGCGCGAGAAGATGCTCAAGCAGACCATTCAACTGTTTGGCACCTCCGGCATGGTCGAGCAGGATGACTCCGATACCTGGCCACACATGACCCTGGCCGCCAAGGGCGCGATGGGCCGCAAGAGCACGCTCAAGTATCAGGCCGTGTTCGAAACCGGCGCGCCTGAAGGCTGGCCTGGCCCGGGTATCGTCAATGAAGGCTTCACCAAGGACGACACCCAGTGGCACTGGTGGCTGCACTGGCACGAACTGATGACCGCGCCGGTCGACGAGCCTCGGTAAGGGCTTTTGCCTGATCAACCCCACAACAATAAATCCGGGAATACAGTCATGTCTGAAGCTCAATTGGCGGACCGACCGTCGCTCGAAGTCCAGCAACGCAGCGCCGAACACGTGCAGCCCGGCTCGCCGCTGGGTATCAAGCGCGTGCCGGTCGGGGCGCCGGTGTACAACGCGGTGGTCACCTTTCTGTATGAGGAGGCGACGCTGCTCGATCAGATCCGCCTGCAGGAGTGGGTCCAGCGGCTGGCCACCGACCTGATCTACACCGTGCCGCTGCGGCACACGCGCACCGCTGCCGAACTGTCCACCAGCATCGTGCGCAGCGTGCAGCATTACCACGATGACTATCGCTCCATCCTGGGACGGGTGCTGCGGCTTTCCGGCAAAAGCGCCTGGGCCGAAGACCCGCCATCACGCACGCGACGCCTGGTGACCAACGTGTTCGTCGAAGAAACCGACAAGCCTGACGAGTTCGTGGTCACCAGCTACCTGCTGCTGACCCGCAACCGCTTCAAGGATCACCACGTGGACATCATCAGCGGCGAGCGACGTGACGTGCTGCGAGTCGACGGCGACAGTTTCAAACTGGCCCGACGCGAAGTGATCCTTGACCAGGCGGTGCTGGGCACGCCCAATCTGGCGGTGTTTCTCTAGACGCTGGCTGCGGCAACGTCTATCGTTCCCACGCGGAACGTGGGAACGATCACTGTCACGGCTTGCCGGTGGTGGCGTACTGGAGGTCGCTGCCGCCGGCAAGCCGGACGGCTACAGAGGCCGCGTGCGTGCAGAAATCCGGGTACCCCACCAACCCCCTGATCGTTCCCACGCTCCGCGTGGTAACGCCGCCTTCGACGCTCCGCGTCTGCCGCCCGGTGACGCAGAGCGTCAGGCTATGCATCCCCACGCGGAGCGTGGGAACGATCACCATGACGGCTTGCCGGTAGTGGCGGGCTGGAGGTCGCTGCCGCCGGCAAGCCGGACGGCTACATAGGCCGCGTGCGTGCGCAAAATCCGGGTACCCCACCAACCCTGATCGTTCCCACGCTCCGCGTGGTAACGCCGCCTTCGACGCTCCGCGTCTGCCGCGGGGTGACGCGGAGCGTCAGACGATGCATTCCCACGCGGAGCGTGGGAACGATCACTGTCACGGCTTGCCGGTGGTCGCGTACTGGAGGTCGCTGCCGCCGGCAAGCCGGACGGCTACAGAGGCCGCGTGCGTGCGCAAAATCCGGGTACCCCACCAATCCCCCTGATCGTTCCCACGCTCCGCGTGGTAACGCCGCCTTCGACGCTCCGCGTCTGCCGCCGGGTGACGCAGAGCGTCAGACGATGCATCCCCACCCAGAGCGTGGGAACGATCACTGTCACGGCTTGCCGGTGGTGGCGGGCTGGAGGTCGCTGCCGCCGGCAAGCCGGACGGCTACAGGGGCCGCGTGCGTGCAGAAATCCGGGTACCCCACCAACCCCCTGATCGTTCCCACGCTCCGCGTGGTAACGCCGCCTTCGACGCTCCGCGTCTGCCGCGGGGTGACGCGGAGCGTCAGGGGATGCATCACCACGCGGAGCGTGGGAACGATCACTGTCACGGCTTGCCGGTGGTGGCGGGCTAGAGGTCGCTGCCGCCGGCAAGCCGGACGGCTACAGGGGCCGCGTGCGTGCAGAAATCCGGTACCCCACCAACCCCCTGATCGTTCCCACGCTCCGCGTGGTAACGCCGCCTTCGACGCTCCGCGTCTGCCGCGGGGTGACGCGGAGCGTCAGACGATGCATCCCCACGCAGAGCGTGGCCACGATCAGACCCTGCCTGCCAGCCACTCCCGGTCCGCGGCACAGAGCACGTCATTGCTGACCACATCCCAGGTCGAGCCTTTGATCCGCAACGCCTGTGGCGCCCGCGCGGTCTGCTGGCTGTAACAGCGACCGGTGCTTGAGGCGTGGCTTTGGCTGTCCAGATTGTGCGTCTTGCCAATCGAGATCATGGTGCAGCGACGCAGCAGCAGGGCCGCTTCGGCAATGTCAGGGGTCAGGGTGCTCAATGCCCAGCGCGCCATGCCTTCGCGTATGTTGATACCGGTAAACGGCTCGGGGCCTTCGATGATCGGTCCGTGGGTCGACCATTCGAGCATCACCTGCCCGTTGAGCTGCAGAACCGGGCGTGTCCTGCCTTCAACGCGCATCGGCACCTGGATGTCGTAGCGCCGTGTCTGGGCAGGGCGCAGCGCCGCCGCAACGGCCAGCCCCGCGAGATCCAGAAGATGGGTACATTGGTGCTGTGCGTCGGTCTGCCGCGTGACCGAATGGGCGATGGGCGACAACGCCATGCCGATCAGCTCGCGCAGCGGATCGATGGCCTCAGGGCAGGCGGAGTAGGGGAAGCGCAACGCCTGGCCAGTGATGCCCTTGAGTTGCCCGTGCTCATGCAGCAAGCACACGCGGAAGTGATGAAAGTCGTCTTCCAGGGCGGCACGGACCTCACCATCGTTGCCATGAGCCCCAACGCTGGAAACAATCTCCACACGGCGGCGAAAAGTACTCATCCGGGATATCCTTTTTGTCTCAGGCTGATTGTTTTTATGAGGTATATTTGAACACTATATCTGATAATGTTCACTAAATGAGCGGCACATTTCCTGGAACAACTACAAGAAGGAACAACCATGGGCCTGTTGCAAGAACAAGTGGCACTGATCACCGGTGCCGGTGGTGGTATCGGACGCGGCGTCGCCCTGAGCTTCGCCAGGCAGGGGGCTGCGGTAGTGGTGGCCGAGCTCGACGAAGTCAGCGGCGCGGCCGTGGCCCAGGAGTTGCGTGATCTGGGCGCAAAGGCCTTGTTCATCAAGACCGACGTCAGCTGCAAGGCCGATATCGAGGCCGCCATCAATGCCGCGGTCAGCCAGTTCGGCGGCCTGGACATCCTGGTCAACAACGCGTTCGCGCCAACGCCCAACGTGCTGCTCGAAGACAAGACCGATGAGATGCTCGAGCGCACCCTCAACTCCACGGTCTGGGCTGCCTGGTGGTCAATGAAAGCCGCCTTGCCACACATGCAGGCACGAGGGGGCGGCAAGATCATCAATTTCTATTCGATCGACACCGAAGTCGGGGCCTGGCTGCATGGCGACTACAACACCGCCAAGGCAGCGGTGGTCGGGCTGACCCGCAGTGCGGCCTCGGAGTGGGGACGGTTCAACATTCGCGTCAACGCCATCGCGCCCACGGCCATGGGGGCGACGTTTCACAAGCTTGCCGAAGAGAACCCGGGGTTTGCCGAGATGTCTGCCGGGCTCCGCCCCCTCGGACGGTGTGGCGAACCGGAGGCGGATATCGGTCCGGTGGTGGTGTTTCTGGCCTCGGAGATGTCACGTTTCGTGACGGGGGAAACCCTGCATGTAGATGGCGGCCTGCACTTGCCTGGCTACAACTCGCGGCCCAAGCACATCCCGGCACGGGAGTACTGATACAGCCAGCAAGGCGGCGTGCGTGGCACGCCGCCTGGGTGTTCAGCGTTTGGCGACCCTGATGTCCGTGTCATCCAGATCCCAGGTGTCGCTGGTCTTGCCTTCATCACGCAGCAGGTATTTCAGTACGCGGCCCTGCGGGTTCTTCGGCAAGCTGCTGCGAAACTCGATGTAGCGTGGCAGCGCATAGTACGGCACCGCGTCTGCCGCCCAGCGAAACAGGTCTTCGGGATCAAGTTCGACGCCCGGGTGCAGCACCGCAGTGACCTTGACGTCATCCTCACCCTTGTCCGACGGGACGGCATGCACGGCCACTTCCGACAGCGCAGGGTGGACAGCGAAGGCTGCCTCCATCTCGAAACTGGAGATGTTCTCGCCGCGCCGACGCAGGTAGTCCTTCTTGCGGTCGACGAAATAGAAAAAACCATCGTCATCGAACCTGCCCACGTCGCCGGTGTGGAACCACATGTTGCGCATCAGCTTGTGGGTGTCCTCCGGGCGGCGCCAGTAGCCCTGGAACATGATGTCCGGGCGCAGCGGCCGGACGACGATTTCCCCCGGCGTATTGGTGGGTACTTCCTGATCCTGTTCGTCGACGATGCGTACATCGAAATCGGCAATGCGCTTGCCCGATGAACCCGGCGCTGCGTGCTCCCCGGCCGCCAGCGAGGTGATCACGCACGCTTCAGTCAGACCGTAGCCGTTGCCGCCCACCAGCGGCGTGCCGAAGCGTTCGCGCCAGATTTTCTTGGTTTCCTCGGTGTAGGGGTTGCCGCGCGCGGTATGAATCTGGCCCTTGCAACGCAGCATCTCTGCGTTGTCCGGCGCTTGCGCGAGCAGGCCGCCCATGCCGCCGAGGATCGATGCGATGGTTGCACCCGAGCGCTCGACCTCCGGCCAGAAGTTGGAAACCGAAAAGCGCGGCAGTATCACTGCGCGGGCGCCGACCAGGATGCTGGCAATGATGCTGACGCACAGGGCGTTCATGTGGAACAGCGGCAGCGGGGTAATGGTGATGTCGTCTGCGCTGGCGGGGCCGGCGCGCAATTGCAGGCGCGCAAGGTTACACATGAAGTTATAGCTGATCATGCAGCCCTTGGAGGGGCCGGTGGTGCCGGAGGTGTAGATCAGGCAGGCGAGGTCCGACGGTTGCGGCTTGATGCTCTGTGGCGTGTCGTCGTGTCCGCGGTGCGCGTCCAGCGGTTCGATTGCAATGGGGCAGGCAGGCACCGATTCAGGTGGCTTGTCCGGTTGATGGCGATACAGCACGCGCTTGACGTCGTGCAGCTGCTCGGCAATGGCGGCAATACGTGGCAGGTAATCAGCTTCGCAGATCACCAGATGGGTGCCGGTATCGGCGATCTGATGCCTGAGGAACTCGCCCTTGAGCGCCGTGTTGATCGGCACGCTGACCGCGCCCAGCTTATTGATAGCAAGCCAGGTGACGACCGCATCGATGTTGTTGTCGAGCATGGTCAGCACTGTGGCACCGGTGGTGACGCCCAAGGTTGACAGTGCGTTGGCCATGCGGTTGGAAAGCTGATCAACTTCTGCGTATGTGTATAACCTAGAGCTGAAATCCAACAGAATCCTGTCTGGAGCCCTTGCAACGGCGCGCTCCAGTGCAGAAATTACCGTGTCTCTTTCGCCCACTGCCCAGGTTTCCGGATTCCCAATGCCGCTCATGTACTATCTCCTCTTTTGGGGCATTGCCTGAAGCCTATACCCGGATATTATTTTGATTAGAGAATTCCATTCTAAATACAAATTTAGTAAATGTCTTTAGCGAGAAGTTGAACAAATTACCGGTTAAATGCTTAATTCCTATGCTAACGTGGCCCATCGAATTGTCTACGAGTCTTTACCTTCATGCCTAAACAAGCCAACCAGCTGGCGGAGACCGCAGCACCAAAGCCCGCTGCGGTCACTAAAAAGAAAACCCCGGCCCCGGTGAAAAAAGCCAGAACAGCGGGCAAGGCGGGTGCCGAGCTGGCAAATGGTGCCAACGGTGCAGCGCCTGTCAGCAAGGTCAAGCCCAATCGCCGCTCCGAGGAGACCATCTCCAATATCCTGGCGGCCACTGAAGAGGTGGTGTTGCAGTCGGGTGCCGATCGAATCTCGATTCTTGACGTGTGCAAGGTCGCGGGCGTTTCCCGCGGTACGTTCTATCGCTATTTTTCCTCCCAGGAAGACCTGCTCGACACCTTCTCGCGGCACAAGCGCGACAGCTTCCATGTCGCACTCAGCGCGGCCTTGAGCCATATCGAAGAGCCGGAGGCGCGCCTCAACGCGCTGTTCGTGTACCTGGATAATTACCTGGAGCAGAGCCGCGCCCGACGCTTGCTGGTAGTCGCGCCGGATTACGCTCTGGGCTTCTTCCGACGGATTTTCCACGACTCGATCGTGCGCTTTCAGGATGTGCTGAACATCGTTTTCGACGACTGGGACGAAAAGCTCGGCGTGCGTCTGGATCGCGAGCTGATCTGCGAGATGATCATCCGCTACGTGCTCAGTGAGATTCTGGTTCCAGAAAGCGCCAGCCGCCGCCTGTTGCCGGTCAGGGTCAAGAAGCTTACGGCGGCACTGATCATGGGCTCGACATCCCGTACCCGCCGCTGACCGATGAGTTAGACAGTTCTCGAACAAACAAAACCGGGTCCCCCGTGCAGGGGGATCCGGTTTTTTTTCGCCTGTAAATTGCCAGCACCTCGGTTTTACTGACGATTGTATTCGGTCTTGCACCCCCGTTCCTGATCCGTTGAGCGCTCTGTTCCGGCCGTTGTGGTTCATCTGCAAAAATAAACTGAACACTATTTTGATTTATGCTCAATTTAATTTTATGCTTCGAACAGACCACGGTGCAGTCATCCCGGTTCACGGATTGATTCGCACGGGCATCAGGCTCGCCGTTGCGGGCTGTGCAGCGGTCATGCGCCACCCAGAACAATCACAAGAACCAGAAAGTTTTCCTCTCGAGGTCCCGGATTATGCTTATCGATCTTCACGCCCATGCTCCGCTCCCTGGCTATTACAACCAGCACCCGCATTGGGGGCCGTTCTTCGAGCAATGTGACGACGGCGATATCCGCCTGCGCGTCGGCAAATGGCAGCTGACCCTTGGCTCGCCAGAGCGCAAGGCTGCGGTGCGTGCCGGCAAAGGCCTGAAGCTTGAGGAATACATGGCCAAGTGGGCCGATCCGAAGGTGCGGCTGGCCGGGATGGACGCCGCGGGGCAGAACCTGCAAGTGGTTTCGGTGCCGTCGCACTGCTACATGTACTGGACCGAAGCTGAATACGCCGTGCCTTATGCGCGCACCGTCAACGACACCTTCGCCGAATATTGCTCCGCCGCTGCGGACCGTCTGATGTTCTGGGCCCACGCGCCGCTCAATGCACCCCAGGCGGCCGCGGTGGAGTTGCGCCGGGCATGCACCGAACTTGGGGCCAAGGGGCTCTCGGCCGGTGGCGCCAACTTTGGCGGCCTGGAGTTCGATTCCCCTGAGCTGGATGTCGTCTGGAAGACCCTGTGCGACCTCGACCTGCCGATGTTCATCCACGGCTATAACCAGTCAGTGACCTGGGGCGACCGGGCCAACGAAGATCGCTACGAAACCACCGCAATCGTTGGCATGCAGTACGACGAGACACGCTGCTTCTGGAACCTGATCTGTGGCGGTGTCCTCGATCGCTTCCCGGACCTGAAGGTGTACATCACCCATGGCGGTGGTTATGTGCCTTATCAGCTGGGTCGCCTGGCGCAGACCAACAAGAATCTGGATGTCGTGCACAACAAGCGTCCGGTGCTCGATTACATGAAGAACTTCTACTTCGACGTCGAGTTGCATGAACTGCCGATGCGTCAGGCGCTGATCGAGGTCATCGGTGCCGATCAGATGGTCTACGGCAGTAATTTCGGCGGCAGTGATGCGGTGCGTCATGACCTGACCCACGGCCTGAAGCTCAGCGATGCCGACCTGCAGAAAATCCGTTGGCAGAACGCTTGCAAGTTGCTCCACCTGGATCCGGCCAAAATCGGCCAGGTTTCTGCGGTCAAGGAAGCCGTCTGATGAAACTGGCTCGCTGTTCCTATTTCGACAGCGGCGTGTTCTGGGCGGTGGTCGACGTCCAGCAGGACATGGTCACGCCCATCGCCGGTGAGTTCAGCAGCTGGGCACCTGTGGTGGCGCGCGGTGCCGGGATAAGCGCATTGCGCTTTTCCGGGCCGCCGCTGGCCTTGTCCCAGGTGACGTTGCTGCCGCCCATCGATCCGGTGAACCGGGTGGTGGTGGCCGGGGCGAACTACGCCAAGCATCTGGTCGAATTCGGTTTGTCGGCGCCTTCGCAACCCATAGCCTTTCTCAAGGCGTATGGCGCATTGATCGGGGCCAATGATCCGATTCGCTTTCCGCCGCTGACCGACGAACTGGACCATGAAGTCGAACTGGTG
The DNA here is from genome assembly GCF_044900785.1 of Pseudomonas sp. NPDC087358. NCBI lineage: Bacteria > Pseudomonadati > Pseudomonadota > Gammaproteobacteria > Pseudomonadales > Pseudomonadaceae > Pseudomonas > Pseudomonas sp. NPDC087358. The sequence continues at coordinate 156,510 of NZ_JBJDOA010000008.1, read as the reverse complement.
GCGGTGATCGGCAGCGATGCTGTCGACCTCGATGACCCGTTGGCCTGCGTGCTGGGCTACACGGTGGGCAATGACGTCAGCGCCCGGGACCTGCAACGCAGCGGACCGAAAGGGATCGGCATGGACCTGTTTGCCGCCAAGAGCCAGGACAAGACCACAGGGCTCGGCCCCTGGGTCGTGACCAAGGATGAGTTTGCCCAGGGCTCACCCGGGCTGCGTCTCACGCTCAGGGTCAATGGCCAGCTGCGCCAGGACGGCAACACCGCCGACATGACCTGGGACGTCGGCGAGCTGATCGCCTTCGTTCAGCAACGCTCCAGTTTCGCCTGTGGCGACGTGCTGTTCACCGGCTCCCCAGCCGGCGTCGGCATGGGCACCGGGGTGTTCCTCAACCCCGGTGATGTGGTTGAAGCAAGCATCGAAGGCATTGGCACCTTGCGCAACGTCGTGGGTGAAAAGTCACCGGTCAAATCGAAGGTGCTGGCATGAGCATGGATAAGAACAACAAAGTAGTGGTGGTCGGTGCCGGGCTGATGGGCACCGGGATCGCTCACGGGTTCGTCAGTGCCGGGCTGCATACGGTGCTGGTCGATACCAACCCCCAATCGCTGGTCACTGCCCGGGCCGCCATCGAAAGCATTCTGAAAACCGGTGTCGGCCTGGGCAAGGTCACAGCGCAGCAGGCCGACGCGTCCATGGCCAGACTGAGCACTGCCACCGACCTGAGTGCCGCCGCCGACGGCGCCAACTGGCTGGTGGAAACCGTGTCCGAGCAGTTGGCGATCAAGAAGGCCATCGTTGCTCAAGCGGCGCCGTTGATGGCCCCCGATGCGATCATCGCCACCAACACCTCGGCACTGAGCGTGACGGAAATTGCCGCCTCGGTGCCGAGCGCCGACCGGGTGATCGGCATGCACTTTTTCAACCCCGTGCACAAAATGAAGCTGGTGGAGTTGGTTCGTGGCCTGGCCACCAGTGACGAAACCGTCGCCCGCACCCGTGACCTCTGCGACGTGATGGGCAAGACCTCGATCATTGTCAACGAATCGCCCGGGCTGACCACCAGTCGCATGTCGGCCATGCTCGGCAATGAGGCCATGTACATGCTGCAGGAAGGCATCGCCAGTGCCGAAGACATCGACACCGCACTGCGCATGGGCTTCAACCATCCGATGGGGCCGCTGGAGCTGGGCGACCTGACCGGTTGGGATACGCGCTTGGCGGTGCTGCGCTATCTGCATCAGACGCTGGGCGAGAAATTCCGCCCGTGTCCGTTGATCATCAAAATGGTCGCGGCGGGGCGTCTGGGGCGCAAGACCGGGCATGGCGTGTACCGCTATGAAGACAACAAAGCGGTGCCGGGCAGTGGTCTGCGAGCGAGCGTGCTATGAGGGAGATCGTGATTGTCGATGCCTTGCGTACGCCTGTCGGACGTTTTCGCGGCAGTCTGGCCGGGGTACGGGCCGACCACCTGGGCTCGCTGGTGATCAGCGCCCTGGTGGAGCGCAATGATCTGTCACCGGCGGCAGTGGATGACGTGATCTTCGGCTGTGTCACGCAGATTGGTGAGCAGTCGGCCAATATCGCCCGCACGGCGTTGCTCGGCGCCGGTTGGCCGGTGAGCATTCCCGGGCTGACCCTGGACCGCAAATGCGGATCGGGCGAAGCCGCCGTGCATGCGGCGGCGGGTGCCATTGCCACCGGCATGGCTGATGTGGTGGTGGCCGGCGGCGCGGAAAACATGAGCCGCGTGCCCATGGGCAGCAACCGCGACCTGCATGGCGAAGCGTTTGGCTGGATGGCCAGTGAACGTTATGAACTGACCAGCCAGGGCGAGGCGGCAGAACGCATTGCCGACAAGTGGAACCTGAGCCGCGAAGCACTGGACGATTACGCCTTCTCCAGCCACCAGCGCGCGGCCACGGCCAGCGATGCGGGTTATTTCGACAGCCAGTTGGTGCCGGTCCCGGTCCAGGCGTTGCGCGAGAAGAACCTGACCGACCCGGCCGCTGCGCTGACAACCGACGAAACTATTCGCCGGGACACCACGCGGGAAAAGCTTTCCACGTTGAAAACCAGTTTCCGCCCGGACCACGGCAGGATCACCGCGGGTAATGCGTCGCAGATTTCCGATGGCGCTGCTGCCTTGCTGATCATGGATGCCGAAGCTGCGCGCAGGCATGGGCTCAAGCCGCGCGCCCGGATCGTTGCCTTTACCACAGTCGGCACGGACCCGACGCTGATGCTCACCGGGCCGATCGAAGCCACCGCCAAGGTCCTGAAGAAGGCCGGGCTGCACCTCAACGACATCGACTTGTTCGAGGTCAATGAAGCCTTCGCCTCGGTGCCCTTGGCCTGGATGCAGGAGACCGGCGTCGGTCACGAGCGGCTCAACGTCAATGGCGGCGCCATTGCTTTGGGCCATCCATTGGGGGCCAGCGGCGCCCGGCTGATGACCACCTTGCTCAATGAACTGGAGCGTCGTGGCGCGCGTTACGGGCTACAGGCGATCTGCTGTGCCGGCGGCCTGGGCACCGCGACCATCATCGAGCGTCTGGATTGAACGCCGGGCAGGGCAGCGGGACCTCTCGATTGCCGCCGGTGCCTCTGGACCGATTGCCGGGGGAGTTGCGTGCGGCCATTGACCGCGCCCTGGCCAGCCGGCTGTTGAGCAACAGTCTGCCGGTGCAGGTCTGGGCGCATCGGCCCAAGGCGGCGCTGGCCTGGCTGGGGCTGATGGAAAGCCTGCACGATGACAGCCTGCTCGATGAGCGTCTGCGCGAACTGGTGCGTCTGAAGATTGCCAGCCTGACCCAGTGCCAGGCTTGTCAGCTGGCGCGCAAGTCCGATCAGGTCGATGAGTTGGACATTGCCTGTATTGCCTCCGACAGCGAGCACTTCAGCCCCGCCGAACGAGCTGCGCTGAGCTTCGCCGATCTGTTTGCCAGCGATTACCAGTCCATCGGCCAGGCGCATTTCGAACGACTGGCGGTTTATTTTGAAACGGCACAGATTGTCGAATTGAATCTGTATTGCGCACTGATGCTGGCAGGCGGGCGCATGACCTATGTGCAACAGGCGTATTAGAGACGGAAATAGAAGGTTACGAGCCAGATACGCAAATTACGTTCAAATATTTCGACTTTGCGCCTAGACTCCAGCAGCCCATGCGCCATCTGCCGACAACGATGGAGCTGCCCCTCCCTGTAGCTGCGTGGCTCGCCGGCGGGGGTATTTTCAAGACTTCACCCGCCAGTAAGCGGGGCTACTCCAGCATCATCGGCGCCTTGGCGCAATCGCTAACAATGAACAATAAGAAAGGAGATGATCATGTCCGTCCAGGCCACCAGTAACCTGAACAAGGAGTTCGCCAACGTCGCCAGCAATTACCGTGGCAGCGACGTTGACCTGCAAGCTGTCTATGCACAGATGCGCCAGACCTCACCGATCATGGAAGGCAACTTCATGGCCGGGCTCGGGGTCCCCTCGATCGCGGGTCTGGACCCCAATCGCCCGACCTTCACCCTGTTCAAATATGACGATGTCATGGCGGTGATGCGCGATGCGAAAAACTTCACCAGTGGTTTCATCGCCGAAGGCCTGGGGGCGTTCTTCGATGGTCTGATCCTGACTGCGATGGACGGCGAAGCGCACAAGAACATCCGCAACCTGCTGCAACCGGTGTTCATGCCCGACACCGTCAATCGCTGGAAGGAAACCAAGATCGACCGGGTGATCCGCGAGGAGTACATCAAGCCGATGGTGGCGGCCAGATCCGCTGACCTGATGGAGTTCGGGCTGTACTTTCCGATCCGGGTGATCTACGCGCTGATCGGCTTCCCCGAAGACAAGCCCGAGGAGATCGAACAGTACGCTGCCTGGGCCCTGGCGATTCTCGCCGGCCCGCAAGTCGACCCGCAAAAGGCCGCCGCTGCCCGTGGCGCCGCCATGCATGCGGCCAAGGCGTTGTACGACGTGGTCAAGGAGGTCGTGGCCGAGCGACGCGCCAAGGGTGCCAAGGGCGACGATCTGATCAGCCGGTTGATCCGCGCCGAATACGAGGGCCGCTCGCTGGACGACCATGAAATCGCCACCTTCGTGCGCTCCCTGCTACCGGCGGCCAGTGAAACCACCACCCGCACCTTCGGCACCTTGCTCACCCTGCTGTTACAACACCCGCAGACCCTGGAGCGGGTGCGCAATGACCGCAGCCTGGTCAACAAGGCCATTGACGAGGCCGTGCGCTACGAGCCGGTGGCAACCTTCAAGGTTCGCCAGACCGCACAGGACACTGAGATCCGTGGCGTGCACATCCCCAAGGGCGCGATGGTGCAGTGCATCGTGTCGTCGGCCAACCGTGACGAGGACGCTTTCGAAAACGCCCATCTGTTCGACATCGACCGCAAGCCCAGGCCCTCTTTTGGTTTCGGCTTTGGTCCGCACATGTGCATCGGCCAGTTCGTGGCCAAGACCGAGATCAACTGCGCGATCAACGCCATTCTTGACCTGCTGCCCAACATCCGCCTGGACCCTGACAAGCCTGCACCGGAAATTGTCGGGGCGCAGCTGCGCGGTCCGCACCAGGTGCATGTGATCTGGGACTGATCGGCATCTGAGCGCAGGCCTGTTGGCAGGAACCCGCGACCCTCAGGGGCGCGGGTTTTTTGTGGGTTCCGATTTCGCGGCGCGTGCTACTGGTTTGAATTTATATGAACACAATCAAATAAAGTGTTTAATTAATGCTGACTGTGATCTATGATTCAGGCACAACAACAAACAACCCGTAGCAAAGGGAAGAACAATGAAAATTGAAGATCTGATTCTCGTCAGCGTCGATGACCATGCCATCGAACCGCCAGATGCGTTCGCTCGTCACATGCCGGCCCGCTTCAAGGGTCGTGAGCCGCATGTGGTGAAAAGCGGTAATCGTGATGTCTGGGTGTTCGAAGAGCAGGCCACCGGCTACATGGGCCTGAACTCGGTGGTGGGTCGGCCCAAGGAAGAGTACGGCATGGAGCCGCTGGGTTATGACCAGATGCGCCGTGGCACCTGGAACATCAAGGACCGCGTCGATGACATGAGCGCCAATGGCGTGCTCGGTTCGCTGTGCTTCCCGACGTTCCCCGGTTTCGCCGGTCAACGCTTCCAGGTTCACGCTGACCGTGATGTTTCGCTGGCGGCGATCCAGGCTTACAACGACTGGCACCTGCACGACTGGTGCAACGCCGCACCTGGCCGCTTCATTCCACTGATGCTGGTGCCATGGTGGGACATGCAGGCGGCCGCCGCCGAAGTGAACCGCATGGCCCGCCAGGGCGTGCACGCCCTGTCACTGTCGGACAACCCGGCGATCCACGGCTATCCCTCGATCCACAGTGACTACTGGGACCCGTTGTGGAAAGCCTGTTCGGACAACAAAGTGGTCATCTGCTGCCACATCGGCACCGGCGTCAAAGCCAACCACGCATCCGACCTGTCGCCGATCGATGCCTGGATCACCTCGATGCCGATCTCGATCGCCAACTCCGCGGCGGACTGGATCTGGGCGCCAATGTGGAAAAAATTCCCGGACCTGCGCATGGCGTTGTCCGAAGGCAGCATCGGCTGGGTGCCTTACCTGCTCGAGCGCGCCGACTTCACCCACCGCCATCACAACGCCTGGACCAACTCCAACTTCGGCGGCAAGATGCCCAGCGATATCTTCCACAAGCACATCATTACCTGCTTTATCGAAGACAAGTTCGGCCTGCAGAACCTCAGTTTCATGAACGAGGACATGGTCACCTGGGAGAGCGATTATCCGCACTCGGACTGCACCTGGCCGGAGTCGCCGGAAACCGCGTGGGACGGCCTCAAACACCTGCCTGAACACACCATCAACAAGCTGACCCACCTCAATGCCATGCGCGAGTTCTCCTACGACCCGTTCGCCATTCTGGGGCGTGAAAACTGCACGGTCGGCGCCCTGCGTGCACAGGCCACTCACGTCAAGATCGAACCTGCGCTGGGCCTGGGCGGTGCCGATCACGGCCGCGAAGATGGCAAACCGGTGACCTCCGGCGACATCAACGCGATGTTCGAAAAAGCCGACGCCGGCACCGCGCTCTAAAACGCGCGCCACGGCCGGTTCCAGCAAGCCACGCACTGGCTGGAACCGGCCGCCGCCCGTCATGGGCGTGGGGTCGAGCGGATATTGCGTCCGCATTCTGCGTGTCCCGTTTTCGAGAGCATTCATGGCCATCAATGAGTTTACCTACAGCAAGATCCCTGCTGAGGCCGAAACGTTGCGTGTCGAGGTGCGCCAGTTCCTCAGCCAAACCCTGAGCGATTACCCGCCGGTATTGCGCGCGCAATCGTGGATGGGCTTTGACGCACACTTCAGTCAGGCGCTGGGCCGCAAGGGCTGGCTCGGCATGGCATTGCCCAAAGCGTATGGCGGCTCGCAGGCGGGCTTCTTCGCCCGCTATGTCATCAGTGAAGAGTTGCTGGCCGCCGGAGCCCCTGTGTCGGCGCACTGGATCGCCGACCGGCAGAGTGGTCCGCTGATCAACAAATTCGGCACCCCTGCGCAAAAAGACCGTTATCTGCCAGCGATATGCCGAGGCGAAAGCTATTTCTGCATCGGCATGAGCGAACCCAATTCCGGCTCCGATCTGGCCTCCATCAAGTCCACGGCCACCCGCGACGGTGACGGCTGGCGCTTGAACGGGCAAAAGGTCTGGACCACCAATGCCCACCACTCCCATTACATGATCGCCCTGCTGCGTACCGGCGAGAAACAGGCCGCGCGCCACGAAGGCATGTCGCAGTTCATCGTCGACCTGAGCCTGCCGGGGATTACCGTCAGGCCGATCCGCGATCTGGCCGGTGGCGAGCATTTCAATGAAGTGTTTTTCGACAACGTTTATTTGCCAGGCGACGGGCTGATCGGCACCGAGGGCAAGGGCTGGGATCAGGTCACCGCCGAGCTTGCATTCGAACGCAGCGGACCGGAGCGTTTCCTCAGCTCCATGGCGCTGATCAAAACCATGATCGACGCCATTGGTAGTCGACCCGACGCACTGCAGGCAGCAGAGATCGGCCGGCTGACCGCCCGGCTGGCAACGTTGCGCAACATGTCGCTGGCCGTCACCGCGCAACTGGCCGACGGCGCGAACCCTGCCTGGGCGGCGTCCTGCGTGAAGGATCTGGGCAACGTGTTCGAGCAGGAAATTCCCGAACTTGCCCAGCGCTTGCTGGACATCGAGCCACGGCAGCAGGGTGGCGGCGATCATGCCCGGGTCCTGGCCTATCTGATGCAAATGGCGCCTTCTTTTTCATTGCGTGGCGGTACCCGCGAGATTCTGCGCGGCATCATCGCCCGTGGCCTGGGGTTGCGATAATCATGCGCGAGTTATTTGAAGCGACCATCGAGCGCCTGCTGGCCGATGAGTCGAGCAGTGCGGCGGTGCTTGCCAGCGAAGGCGGAATCTGGCCGGCGGCCTTATGGGACGCCGTTGACGCCTCCGGCTTCAGCCTTGCCGGCGCCCCGGAGGCGTCAGGCGGTGCCGAGGCGGGGTGGGCGGATCTGTATGTGATTGCCCGCGCGGTCGGCCGGTTTGCTGCGCCGGTGCCTCTGAGTGAGGCGTTATTGGCCAACTGGCTGTTGGGTCAGGCCGGTAGCGAGGCCCGTTCAGGCAGTCTGAGCATCGCCGCCGAGAGCGACCTGACGGTGCTCGATGGCGCGGTCAGCGGCGTGTTGCGCGATGTGCCGTGGGGGCGCCATGTGCAGGCGGTGCTGGCGATAGCCAACGCTGCCAGTGGCGAGCCGCTGCTGGTGGTGCTGTCGGGCAGCAGCGCGGTGCGCATTGATCCGCGCCTGAATGTGGCGGGTGAGCCGCGCGATGAGATGTTTTTCGCCCAAGCGACGGTTTTGCATAGCGTGCCGCTGCCACCGCATCTGCCCGCCGATGTCTTGCGCCTGGGTGGCGCGTTGATCCGCTGCGGGCAGATCGCCGGCGCCCTGGGCACCTTGCTTGAGATGACCGCTGAATACGCAGGCCAGCGTCAGCAGTTCGGCAAGCCCATCGGTTCGTTCCAGGCCATTCAGCAGCAACTGGCGGTATTTGCCGAACAGGCCGGCGCTGCCAACAGCGCGGCCGAGGCTGCCTTCGCCCAGTCAGACCAGGTGCTGGCGTGGTTGCCGATCGCGGTGGCCAAGGTCACCTGCGCTGAAGCGGCCACGCAGTGCGCAAATATTGCCCACGCGGTACACGGGGCGATCGGCTTCACCCAGGAATACCGCCTGCACCTGTTCAGCCGCAGGCTGTGGGCGTGGCGCGCCGAATATGGCTCGGCCACCCGCTGGAGCCAGCAGATCGGCGAGCGTGTCTGTGCCGTCGGCGGCGACGGCTTGTGGTCGTTGCTGACCCAGGATTGCCACAGTGGAGTGCCGGCATGAGCACGTTTCTGAAAATCGAGCGCGACGGTCCGATCGTGACCGTGCGCATGGACCATCCCGACACCCGCAATGCCTTGACGTCCCCCGAGCAGATCGAGGAGTTCGTCCAGCTCTGTACAGCGCTGCGGGTCGATCGCTCGGCACGGGTCATGGTCCTCACCGGCAACGGCAAGGCGTTCTGTGCCGGCGGCAACGTCAAGGACATGCGCGAACGCAGCGGTATCTTCGCAGGCTCGCCCTACGAGCTGCGCAATACCTACCGTGACGGCATCCAGCGCATTCCGCTGGCGCTGTACGAACTGGACATTCCGATCATTGCGGCGGTCAACGGTCCGGCCATCGGTGCGGGCCTGGACCTGGCGTGCATGTGCGACATCCGCCTGGCGGCGCCGAACGCGCTGTTCGCCGAAAGCTTCGTGCGCCTGGGGATTGTCCCCGGCGATGGCGGCGCTTGGCTGCTGCCGCGGATTATCGGCATTCCCAAGGCCAGCCTGATGGCATTCACCGGTGACCCCATCGATGCGGCGAAGGCCCTGGAGTGGGGCCTCGTGGAGCAGGTGTGCACCCACGAGACCCTGCAGTCGGAGGCGCAGGCACTGGCCAGACGCATCGCCAGCAACCCCGGACACGCGCTGCGCCTGTGCAAGCGATTGCTGCGCGAAGGCCAGCACATGCGCCTGGATTCGCTGCTCGAGCTGTCGGCCGCCTATCAGTCCATCGCCCATCACACCCAGGATCACGAAGAAGCGGTGGCCGCGTTCGTCGATAAGCGTCCGCCCAGCTATCAGGATCAATAACCGCCGTTGCAGAACAATAAGAACGATTTGGAGAACAGTCATGCGCCGTGTCTTTCGTGAAGACCACAACATGTTCCGCGATCAGGCCCGACGCTTCGTCGAGCGCGAAATCGTGCCCTACCTGCACGAATGGGAAAAAGCCGGCATCGTGCCCAGAGAACTCTGGCTCAAGGCCGGCGAGACCGGCCTGCTGTGCGCCACGGTCCCGGAGCAATACGGCGGTTCGGGCGGCGATTTCGGCCACTCGGCGGTAATGATCGAGGAGTTGGCCCGCGCCAACGCCACCGCAGTGGGTTTCACCACCCATTCGGAGATCGTCACCCCCTACATCGTTGCCTATGGCAGCGAGGCGCAAAAACAGCGCTGGCTGCCGCGCATGGTCAGTGGCGAACTGATCGGGGTGATCGCCATGAGCGAGCCGGGCATCGGCAGCGATCTGCGTTCGATGCGCACCTCCCTGCGCCGCGAGGGCGATGAGTACATCGTCAACGGCCAGAAGACCTTCATCACCAATGGCGGCAACGCCGGGCTGATGGTCACTGCAACCAAGATCGATCCGGCGGCCAGGGAACTGACACTGATCTGTGTCGAGGAAGACCGTCCGGGCTTTTCCAAGGGCCGCTTGCTGGAAAAGATCGGCCTCAAGGGCCAGGACACCTCCGAGCTGTTCTTCGATCAGGTCCGGGTGCCGGTCGGTAACCGCCTGGGCGAGGAGGGCATGGGCTTTAAATACCTGACTCACCAACTGGCCTGGGAACGGCTGATCATCGCCATCCGTGCCGCGCAATCGATCGATACCTTGCTCGAAGAAACCATCGCGTACACCCGCGAGCGCAAGGTCTTCGGCAAACCGGTGCTGGATTTCCAGAACACCCGCTTCAAGCTGGCCGAGGCCAAGGCGCAGGCAACCATGCTGCGGGTATTCGTCGACGACTGCCTGGAGAAGGTCATGCATGGCGAGCTGACGCCGGAGATCGCCGCCATGGCCAAGTTGCTGGGCTCGGAAATGCAAGGCAAGCTGCTCGACGAGTTCCTGCAGTTGCACGGCGGTTATGGTTTCATGAGCGAATACAAGATCAGTCGCGCCTGGGTCGATGCCCGGGTGGCCCGGATATATGGCGGCACTTCTGAAATCATGAAGGAAATTATCGGTCGTACGCTTTAAGGTAACTCGCAGCAGCGAACCACCATCAGGCACGATCCATTCAAGGAGACAGCATGAGCGATTCTTTGTACGACATCCCGTTAAAACAAATCGACGGTACTTGCGGCAATCTCGGCCAATACAAGGGCAAGGTGCTGCTGGTGGTCAACGTCGCCTCCAAGTGCGGTCTGACGCCGCAATACGAAGGGCTGGAAAGCCTCTACCAGAGCAAGAAAGCCCAGGGCCTTGAAGTGCTGGGTTTCCCGGCCAACAACTTCAAGGAGCAGGAGCCAGGCAGCGACAGTGAGATCCAGGCGTTTTGCTCGACCACCTACGATGTGCATTTTCCGCTGTTCTCGAAGATCTCCGTCGCAGGTGCCGACAAACACCCGCTGTACAGCGAACTGACCGCCGCACAGCCTTCTGCCACCGGTGATGGTCCGTTCCGCGAGCGGCTCCAAGGCTATGGCATCGAAAGTGGCGACCGACAGGAAGTGCTGTGGAACTTCGAGAAGTTCCTGATCGGCCGCGACGGCCACGTGATCGGTCGCTTCGCCCCGGACGTGGCCGCCGATGATGCACGGCTGACAGCGGCCATCGACAAGGCGCTGAGTGCCTGACAGAGGTCACAGGCTAACTCGGGATTCGCCAGCAGAGGCCCCGGACATTGGTCCGGGGCCTTTTCACTTGGGGTCAGAAGGCGTAAGAAACATCCGCTGCCGAGCCCAGGGTCCGCGAGTCATTGCCCAGACGACCACTGAGTCCCAAACGCGCCTGCAGCGGCCCCCACTGACGGGAGACCGAGGCATTGAGCTGCAGCGTATCGTCATCGAAATCACGGCCTTTTTCGGCGTGGTTGATGAACGAGAAACGTGGCGAACTCGCGGTGATTTTGCCCCCATCACTGGCAACGTCATGCAGGTACAGCGCCGAAAAGTCAAAGCTCAGCTGGCTGGCTGCGCTGCCAGCATCAAAGCGCACTCGAGGACCTGCGCCGATTCGAGTGGCGCTGACCGAAAAGTCATCAAAACGCAGCGCCGAGCTGTCCGAACCCTGTTCGGTATAACCGTCCAGCTTGCTCTGCCAGGAGTCCAGTTGGAGCATCGGGCCGATTCTCAGCCCGTTGGCGGTGTACAGGTCATAGCTCAGTTTCGCGACGCCGCCCAAGCTGTACCCGGTGCTGTCACCACTGTTGAGCCGGCCGCTGGCGAACATCGGCGATTCGCGGGTGATGCGCTGCAAGTCCGCATCGCCGTAACCGACGGCTGCGTCGAACGCTACAGGGCCCTCTGCGTACTGCAGGGTGGCGAAGCCGTAGGTCTGCCTGGCATCGACCCCCGCCTGATTGCTGCGCCTGTCGACATCCACACGGTCGTAGCCCACCAGCAGCCCCAGAATCCACGCCTCGCTCAGCTTGTACTTGGCGCCGAGCATAAGCCCGGTCACGTTGGCGTCGGCATCATGCCCGGCCCGGTCATAGGCCTGTTCACTGTAGTGCGCCACCGCAATCGGACGCACCGTACCGACCGGGTCGTTGCGCTGGAATGGGCCCGCTGCCAGCGCGTTGTCGGCATCCTGACGCTGAATGTTGACAGCCAATGCCGGCAGCAATGCCACTTGCGAGGGGGCGTCCTGCATCACCACCAGACGCTCCATCTCCTGGGCGATGATCGCATTGGCGCCCAGGGCAAAGTGCGCCGAATCGAATCGTACGTAGGTGGCGCCCAGACCCGTGGGGTCGGAAATGCAGGCCGGGTTTTCGATGCATTGGGCGCTGCCGCCGGTCAGCCCGTAGGTCGCGGGATTGGCCTGCAGGGCACTGGAGATCCCGTAGGCGTCCAGATACAGGACGCGCCCTGGCAGGCCTGCATCAAGCTGTGAAACCTTGCTTTGCAGGGCGGCGTTGAGGGTCACGCCGTTGGCATTATCGACGCTGTCGGGGTTGGGACGGACCGTGCGATTGACCACGATGATAATCCTGGCCCCGGCGTTGCTCAGCGTGGTGACGGCGCTCTGAATGTTATTGACGCCGTTGGCGACCGTCGCGGCGGGCACGCTGCTGGTCAATCCATACAGGTCATTGGAGCCGGCGGTAATCACGTACAGCGCGCGAGGGTCGAGCGCGGCGGATGCCAGCGTCGCCTGATACAGCGGAATCTGCGTCAGCAGGCTGGGGATTACCCCGAAGGCGTAGGCCCCGGTCGTCGCACCACCCACCCCGTAACTGGCCAGACTGACGCCCAGGTCGCTGGCGACATCTTCAACGGCAACCGGCCCGTTGGAGAAACGTCCGCCGACCGAGCCCACCGTGGGCGACGGGTTGTGGGTGAAAACCGACAATGAAAGGGCAGCTCCCACGCCTGCATCGGCATTGCTGTCGCCGAATGAAACCACCTGCGATACAGGCGCCGCTTGCGCGACGGCGCTGCCGAGCGCCGTCACCGCCAATCCTGAAAGCAAACTCGTAACTAACCGGCCTTTCATCTTGTTGTTATTCCCTGTTGAAATTATTGGTTGGGCAGAAACCGGCGCATTCTGCGCAAAACTAGAATGTTATGTCTAGTACTGGATTCTGACAAATGGGCGCCTGTGCGCCATACTGCGCACCCGTAAAACGAGCTTTGTGCATGAGCCCCCGCAGCGACAATTCACCCGGCGTTCAGCGTCCACCCCAGCAGGCCCGGGGGCGCGAGCGGGTCACGGCGATCCTCGATGCCTGCGCGCGACTGATCGTGGTGCAGACCGTCAGCAAGCTGTCGGTGCACACCATCGCCAAGGAGGCCGGTACCTCGATCGGCTCGATGTACCACTTCTTCGCCGACAAACAGGCTGTGCTCGATGCCCTGGGCGATCGCCACCTGGAAGCCATCGGCGAGGTTACCGAACAGATCATGGCAATCAGTCCGGCACAGTGGGTCGACTACCAAAGCGCAGAAGTCGTGGAACACCTGTTCATGCCGATCATTCGCTACATCGAGGCGCACGCTGACTTCATGCTGATGATCAGTCCGGGCTTCAGTGCGCCATTGCGGGCACCGCAGCTTCAGGCTGACATCGAGGCGAACTACGCCCGGGTGCTGGCGATACGCACTCCCGCTCTGGCTGGCGCGCAGCTGCGCCGGGTCGTGAGGACTTTGTTTGGTCTGCCGCTGGGGCTGGTACAAATCACCTTGAGCAACGGTGAATTCAAGCGCGAACTGTTGCTCGAAGAGGCACCGCTGGCGCTGACGGCTTACCTGGATCGCATCGAGCAGCAATATGCCGGGCAGGGGCTCTAGCGCGTCAGCGGCACGACTGGCGAGCGCTTTGCGCCGGTGTCCTGGGGCCACACGCCGTCGCTCATCAGCGCGTTGAAGGTGTCACTGATGTCGGCCGGTGCACAGGCGTAGTCCTGACGCACCCACCACAGCCACAGGGCCAGCAGGCCGCCGACCAGCGCCCGAACGGCGATCTCGCCGCGTGCCGGATTGTCCAGATAGGAACCGTGGCGCTTGAGGTGTTCGCGGACCTGAATGATCAGTAGGTTTTCCAGGTGCGCCAGCACGATTTCTCGCGAAGCTCCGCCCATCAATGAGGTGGTCAGCGCGGCATGTTGTTCGGTGGCAATGAATAGCCAGCCGCAGACATCCAGCACGATGCGCGATTGACCATTACCGCTGTGGGTCTTGACCGCAGGTTCGCCCATGACGCCGTAGCCCGCGACCAGCAGGTCTTCCTTGTCCCTGAAGTGTGCGTAAAACGTAGACCGGGCAACGCCTGAGCGGTCCAGCAGATCCTGTACGGTGATTTCCCGGTAGTCCTTTTCCAGGGCCAGTTGATACATGGTCGCCAGCATCAATTCGCGGGTGCGTTGTGCACGCTGGGCGTGTCGATCAGCACGTGGGGAGATGTTCTCAGGCCATTGATTTTGCGAGGAGATGTATTGATTCATCGGGAATCTCTACGTGGCAGGCGCGGTTGATTATTAGATTTATTGGACACATTTCTGAAGAATGTCTTTTTCGCACGCCGTTCAGACTGGCACAGGCGTCTGGCGCAAGCAAGAAACGCCTTTATACGCTGTTCAATAAATTGCCAGTGCCGATCACCGAACAGATCGGGATTTCTGTCCGTTGTGCGCCTGCCGCCCCAGTCCTACAGTCGGTCAACTTCTCGACACGCAGAACAATAAAAAATGTTGAAAATCTATGACTACATCATCATCGGTGCGGGCTCGGCTGGCTGCGTGATGGCTAACCGGCTGTCCAGTGACCCGAGCGTGACGGTGCTGTTGATCGAAAGCGGGCCGGACCACTCCAGCCCTTTGATCGCCATGCCGCGCGGCATCGGCAAACTGCTCGCCCCGGGCAATCCCCATGTCTGGGATTACCAGGCGTCCCGCGGCCAGGGCATGACCGATGAACTTTGGCTCAAGGGCAGGGCGATCGGCGGTTCGAGCTCGGTCAATGGCATGGTCTACGTTCGCGGCGCGCCGGCTGACTACGACGCCTGGGAGGCCCAGGGTTGCGCAGGCTGGGGCTGGAAAGACATCGGCCGGCAGTTCGTCGCCCTGGAGGACCATCAGCTGGGCAGCGCGCAATGGCGCGGTGCCGGCGGCCCGCTCAAGGTCACTGTGCATCCGGCCAACGATGACCTGTGCGACGCGGTCATCGCCGCAGCCGGCCAGCTCGGCACCCCAGAAGTGGCTGACACCAACCACGTCGACGCGGTCAGCAACGGCGGCTTTGGCTATCAACCGCAGACCACCTGGCACGGCCAGCGTTTCAGCGCCGCCAAGGCCTTTCTCGACCCGGTACGCCAGCGCGACAACCTGACCGTGATGACCGGCAGCACCGTGCAACGTATCGAGTTCGAAGGCGACCGTGCGGTGGCCGTCCAGGTGCTGGACAAATCGGCGTCCCAGCGCATCGGTGTCCGGCGCGAGGCGGTGCTCTGCGCCGGCGCCATCGAAACCCCCAAGCTGCTGCAGCTGTCCGGCATCGGACCGGCCGGGCTACTGCATTCGCTGGGGATCAAGGTCATCAGTGATTCGCCGAACGTGGGGCGCAACCTGCGTGAGCACCTGTACATCGCCATGCAGTACCGAGTGACGCGCGGCAGCTTCAACCACGCCTTCGCCGGTTTCGGGCTGGTGCGTTCGTTGCTCGATTACTTGATCCGCAAAAAAGGCCCGATGACCCACGCCGCGCACGAAGCCGGGGGGTTCGTCAAAACCCGCGAAGGTCTGGAGCGGCCCGACGCGCAGATCGGTGTGAGTCTCTATTCGATGCTCGGTGACGGCAACCGGGTGATGATCGACAAGCAACCGGGCCTGACGCTGGGCGGTTATTTCCTGCGCCCCGAAAGCCAGGGCGAAATCCGCATTCAATCCAAGGATCCTGCGGTGCCGCCGCTGATCGAGGCCAACTACCTGAGCGCCGAAACCGACCGGGTGGCCGGGGTCGCGCTGGTGCGCTGGCTGCGTCGGCTGGCCAGCCAGTCGGCGCTCAAACCCTTTGTGGTGCGCGAGTTGACGCCAGGCATCGAAGCCCAGAGCGACGAGCAGATCCTCGCCGCGCTGCGCCATTACGGACAGACCGCGTTCCACGTCTCTGGCACCTGCCGCATGGGCGCCGACACAGAATCGGTGGTGGATCTGCAGCTGAGGGTGCGCGGCGTGCACGGCCTGCGAGTGGTCGACACTTCGGTCATGCCCACCCTGGTGTCCGGCAATACCAATGCCCCGGCCATGGCGATCGCCATGCGCGCCGCCGAAATCATCACCGGTCGTATCGAAGGAGCCCGACAGCCATGAGCGTCCCATTTACCCAGCTCGACAAACTGTATATCGGCGGCCAATGGGTCGCGGTCAAAGACACCGAGGCGGTGCTCAACCCGGCCACCGAAGAGGTGATCGGCCACGCGCCGGTCGGCGATGACAGCACCGCGCAAGCGGCCATCGCCGCTGCACGTCAGGCGTTCGATCATGGGCCCTGGCCGCAGTTGTCGATGTATCAGCGCGCCGGGTATCTGCGCAGGCTGCATGCTGAACTGGTCGCAGAGCGCGAAGCCATCGCCGCATTGATCATCGGCGAGGTCGGCTGTTCGCAGGGGGTGACGTATGGCATGCAGGTGGACATGCCGTTGGGGCATGTGTTGACCGCCATCGACCAGTCGCTGGGCCATGAGCCGCGTCAGATCGCCACCCAGACCGCCCCCAACCCGTTCAACCCTGCAGGTGCGCTGTTGCTCGGTGGCGGCAGCATCGAGCGTGAGCCCATCGGCGTGGTGGCCGGGATCACCGGCTACAACTTTCCGTTTCTGCTCAACCTGGCGAAGGTCTTTCCGGCGTTGCTGGCAGGCAACACGCTGGTGCTCAAACCTTCGCCGTTCACCCCGTATTCCGCGCTGCTGTTCGGCCAGCTGGCCGAGCGCATCGGGCTGCCGGCGGGGGTGTTGAACATCGTCACCGGCGGGCCTCAGGTGGGCGCCATGCTCAGCAGCGATGCCGGTGTGGACATGGTCTCGTTCACAGGTTCCGAAGCGGTGGGCATCAGCATCATGAGCCAGGCGGCGACCACACTTAAACGGGTGCATCTGGAACTGGGCGGCAAGTCGGCGTTGATCGTGCGCGCCGACGCCGACGTGCAGACCGCGGCCCTGGCTGCCGTGGGCGGCCTGACGGTCAACGCAGGGCAGGGCTGTGCGCTGCTGACACGCTTTGTCGTGCACGAGTCGATACGCCCGGCGTTCATCCAGACAGCCCAGGCCATCGCCAGCCAGATCAAGGTCGGCAACCCGGCGGATCCCAGCGTGATGATGGGGCCGTTGATCCGCGAATCGCAGCGCAGCAAGGTCCAGGGTTTCATCGACCGCGGCCGTGACAGTGGTGCCCGGCTGGTCTGCGGCGGCGGCCGCCCGGCGCACCTGTCCCGTGGCTTCTTCAGTGAGCTGACGCTGTTCGACGACGTGCGCAATGACATGGAAATTGCCCAGGAAGAAATCTTCGGTCCGGTGGGCGTGACCATCGGCTTTGACAGCGACGAACAGGCGCTGCAGATCGCCAACGATTCACGCTTTGGTCTCAACGGCGGGATCTTCACCGCCGATGCCGCCAAGGGCCTGGACATGGCGCGAGGCATCCGCGCCGGCAGCGTGTACCTCAACGGTGGCGGCGGACAGATGCCCTATGCGCCGATTGGCGGCTACAAGCGTTCGGGCATCGGGCGCGAGTTCGGCCCTGACTGGCTCAAGGAATTCACCCAGGAAAAATCCATCATCTACCCCATCGGACGCTGAACGAGGGGCGCGTTGACGGACACATCGACAATAAAAATAAAAGGTGAACTGATGAAAGACATGACCCGATTTGATCGCAAGGTCGTCACCCGTGGGGCGATCACGTTGCTGATGCTCGGTGCCGGTGGCGCAGTGCGTGCCGATTCGATCGATTTGCCCGACCCCGATTACCAGCTGCGCTGGGACAACACCGTGCGCTACACCCTGGGCATGCGCGCCGAAGGACAGGACCGGCGCATCATGAACAACCCCAGCTACGACGAATCCGATGGCAAGTTCGACAAGGGCGACATCGTCACCAATCGCCTGGATGTGCTCAGCGAACTGGATTTTTCGTATCTCAACAGCTGGGGCGCGCGGGTCAGCGGCGCCGGCTGGTTCGATCAGGCGTACCACGACCGTGACGTCAGCGCGAGCAACCCGGCCTACGGCACCAGCTACAAGAATGACCACTACAGCTCTCAGGTCAGCCGCTACGTCAACGGGCCCTCGGCCGAGTTGCTGGATGCGTTCGTCTGGAAGAACTTTTCCCTGGCCGGCTCGCTGGTCAACGTCAAGGTCGGCCGCCAGACCAACTATTGGGGGGAAGGGCTGCTGTTCGCAGCGCACGCCATTTCCTACTCCCAGGCACCGACTGACGGGGTCAAGGCCGTTACCAGCCCGGGTATCGAGATCAAGGAGGTGTTCCTGCCGGTCGGGCAGATCTCGGCTAAGGCCCAGGTCAGCGACTCGTTGACCCTCGCGGCGCAGTATTTCTACGAGTGGGACAATACCCGGCTGCCCTATGGCGGCACCTATTTCGGCCCGGCCGATCCGTTTTTCGAAGGCACTGACCGCCTGCCGGTAGGCGGCGGGCAGTACCTGAACCACGCGTCCTCGAAGTTTGGCCGCGACGGCGCCAACTGGGGGGTGATGGCCAAGCTCAATGTCGAGCCCATCGAATCGAATTTCGGTGCCTACTACCGACAGTTCGACGATTACCAACCGTGGCTGGCACCGCAGCTGCGATTGGCGCAAGGCGACTACCGGCTGGTCTACCCACGCAGCGTGAAGCTGGCGGGCCTGAGCTTTTCCAGGGTGATCAACACAGTCGCCGTGGGCAGCGAACTGTCGTACCGCATGAACGGCGCGCTGAACGCCACGGCGGTGGATCCGACGGACGACGAAGGACCACGCGGCGACACCCTGCACTTCATCCTCAATGGTGTGTACCTGATGCCGCGCAGCTTCCTGGCAGAAAACGCCAGCGTCGTCGGCGAGTTCGCCTACAGCCACCTTGAGCGCATCACCGAGCACAAGGAACTGTACAACGGAGAAGGGCGCCCGGGCTGCGTCGACGAGCGCACCGGCGTTGCCGGTTCCGGAGACAAATCCGATGGCTGTTCGACCCGCGATTACTACGGCGTCGCGCTCAATTTCACCCCGACCTATCTGTCGGTCATGCCGTCGTGGGACATGGACGTGCCGATCACCCTCAACTACGGACTGCACGGTAACGCCGCGGTGGCCGGGGGCGGCAATGAAGGTGCGCTGGCCTGGTCGGCCGGCGTCAAGCTGACCTACGCGCAGCGTTATGAGTTCGGCTTGCGTTACGCCGACACCACCGCCCAATCGAAAACCCTTGCCGGCAATACCGTGGGCGGCAATGGCGGGGTCGGCAATACCGATCGCGGCTGGCTGGCCTTCACCTTCAAAACCTCGTTCTAAAACACTGTCGCATCACCTGGACAACAATAATCACTCAGGAGAAATGCCTGTGCGCCATTCACGTTCCACCCTCGTTCTTGGCCTCGCATTCGTGGGCTGTTCACTGTCTGTCAACGCCGCTGTCACCGCGCAGGAGGCGGCCGCGCTCGGCAACGACCTGACGCTGTTCGGCGCCATCAAGGCCGGTAATGCCGATGGCTCGATTCCCGCTTACGACGGCGGCCTGCGCAAGGCCCCTGCAGGCTTTACGGCCGACAGCGGCTTTTGGATCGACCCCTTCAAGGACGAAAAACCACTGCTGCGCATCGATGCCAAGAACCTGGACAAATACGCCGACAAGCTCAGTGAGGGTCAGAAGACGCTGCTGAAAAAGTACCCTGACTATTACCTGGACATTTACCCCAGCCATCGCACCACCGCCTATCCCAAGGAAGTGCTCGACGCGACGGTGCGCAATGCCAGCAGTTGCGCGACCCGCAACAACGGCCTGGCGGTCGACCCCGGTTGCCGGGGCGGGCTGCCGTTTCCGATACCCAGGAACGGCAACGAGGTGATGTGGAATCAGCAACTGCGCTACAAGATCGGCCCAGGCTACTCGACCACTTCTTCGTCCAATAGCTGGGTCATCGACGCCAACGGCTCGGTGACCAAGACCGCCGAACAACGTACCTTCGAAGAGCAGCCTTTCTACCAGGTCAAGCAGACTGACCGTGATCCTGAGATGTACGCACGGGTGTATGCCCTGGACAAATACCCGGCGCGCAGTGCCGGCCAGTTGATTGTCCTGGATGACTACCTGGACCCGATCGCCAAGCCCCGCCGCGCCTGGAGCTACACACCGGGGCAGCGGCGCATCAAGCTGGCCCCGGAGTTCGGCTATGACACCCCGGTATCCAACCAGGGCGGGGTCAACCTGTTCGACGAACTGCAGATGTTTTCCGGTGCCCAGGATCGGTTCGACTACAAGCTGGTGGGGCGCAAGGAGATGTACATCCCGTACAACGCCTACAAGTTCTACTTCGACTGCAAGCAGGAGGATCAATTTCTGCCGCACCATGCCAACCCCGCCTGCGAGCGTTGGGAGCTGCACCGGGTATGGGTCGTCGAGGCCACCATCAAGCCGGGCATGCGCCATGTCTACAGCAAGCGCACTTACTATCTGGATGAAGACACCTTTGGCATCGGCCTGTACGACGCCTGGGATGCCAGCGGTGCCTTGTACCGATCGTTGTTTCTCAGCGGCGTGCAGCTCTACGACAAGGACTTGCCGTACAACGTGAAAAACGTCAGCTATGACTTCAACAAGGGTATGTGGGCGCTGGTCAACGACGGGCTCAAGGGCGGCTACAAGTTCTTCAGCACACCCCGAACCGAACTTGAAATGAACGCCGAAGCGATCGTTTCCCGGGAAACCCAGCGCTAGCGACAGCGCTGCTGTGGATGCCAGGCATTGTCCGGGACATGGCTATGCCAGGCGGCACCGGTGGCGGGGCGCAGAGACTGGCCCCGCGCGATCTGCCTGACCCGGCCGCGGTGCCCGATTCTACTGCCGGTGCCCGGCAGATCGTCAGCAAGCTGGACTCCCACGGCCTTTGGCCAGAATCAAAAGCGGGCGGGGCAAAAAGCGCACGCGCGTTGCGTTTTTGAATCTGGCCCCAAGCTCGCTCCTACAAGCCAGAACCCCCCGGTCAGCCCTGAAACAGTGCCTTGTGCAAGGTGACGAACGCCTGGACGGTCATGGGCGCCTGGCCGGTCACTTGGGCGATGATGCCGTCTTCACCTTCGAAAACACCGTGTTGGTAGTCCTGGGCGACTTCGATCAGGTGCTGTCTGATGAAAGGCGGCAGCCCGGCTTCGGTCATTTCAAGGTCGTATTGATCCAACGTGATGGGCACGTAGGTGATCGGCCGGCCGAGCACCTGGCCCACTGCATCGGCCACGCCCTGTTGGCTCAGTTCAACCGGGCCATTGAGGTCGTAGGTTTTGCCGGCATGCGCCGTTGGGTCCATAAGAATCGCAGCGATCAGACGCGCCTGGTCTTCAGTGGCGATAGGCGCGTGGCGGCCATCGCCGAAGGGCAGGCGGATTTCACCACGCTCAACGATGTGCTGGCGCCAGTGCGGGTAGATCAGCCATTGGGCAAAGTAGGTCGGACGCAAGTGAGTCATGGCCAGGCCCGACCAGTCGAAGATACGCTCGGCGGTGTAGTGGTCCAGCGCGGCGTTGCTTTTGGCTACGCGACGTGCCGAGATTTGCGACATGTTGACCACCGCCTTCACGCCGGCTTCCTGGGCAGCCAGGGCGAAGCGCGCGGTGGCTTCGAGCAGGCCCGGGGCGATGGGATAGACGAAGTACGCCGTTTCGATGCCTTCGAACGCAGCGCGCAGGGCGTTCAGGTCGAGCAGGTCGCCGATCACCACTTCGGCGCCGAGCTGGCGCAGCTCTTCGGCACGTTGGTCGTCACTGCGCACCAGGGCACGCACGGCAATGTTCTGCTCGCGCAGGATTTCAACGGTTCTGCGGCCAGTGAAACCGGTGGCACCGCTGACAAGAATGGTGGCTTGAGTCATGGAAAAATCCTCGGAAATGACAAACCGCTTGCGCGGCGGGATGAGTTATATGAAGATTGTAATCCTAATTAGATGGTGAACGACATCTAAAGTCAATCGGTCTTCGGATGAAAGGTGATTTCGATGCGCAAGAGCAGACTGCAAACCGCCGCCACGCGGGCCAGGATCGTCGACGCCGCACGTGCCCAATTTCGACGCGATGGCATCGATGGCAGTGGCCTTACCGGGTTGATGGCGGCTGCGGGAATGACCCAGGGCGGCTTTTACAAACACTTCGAGTCCAAGGCTCAACTGGTCGCGCAGGCCACCACCGCAGCGGTGGATGAGCTGCTGACGGTGCTTGAGCAATTGCCGCCGCAAAGCGGCGACGCTGGCGCCTTCAAGAGCACGGTCCAGGGATATCTGTCCGCGGCTCACCGTGACGGCGTTAGCGGCTGCCCCTATGCCGCCATGGGCAGCGAGCTGGCCAGGGGCGATGAGCAGGTGAGGAGGGCTGGGGTCGATGGCTTCGAGCGAATGATCCAGTTGCTCTCGCGGCAACTGCAAACAACGGCCGGGTCTGACGCTCGGGATCAGGCGCTACTGACCCTGTGCGCGATGATGGGCGCGCTGACCGTCTCGCGGATGGCCAAGGGGCAGGGGTTGGCTGAGGAACTGCTGGCGGCGGTCAGTCGACAGCTGTCGGAGCACGCAGGCTGCCAGCCGCAGCGCGATGCCGGCAGCCCTGGTGACCCCTGCGAGTCAGCAGCGACTAACGATTGAAGCGCTCGGCCAGGCTGTGCAGATACTGAGCCATCTGCTCAAGCTCGCGACTGATGGTCGAGCCCTGTTGGGCCTGCGCCGCGCTCTCATCGCAAAGCTGGGCAATGCGGTTGATCTGCTGGTTGATGTTTTCAGCGACATGGGTCTGCTCTTCAGACGCCGAGGCCATTTGCTGGCTCATCCCGGTGATGCGGGTGACCGCCTCGCTGATGCCACTCAATGCCTGCTGCACCGCCTCAACGCTGACCACGCTTTCCTGCGACATCGCCTGCCCGCGGCTGGCAGTGGCGACCGCACGGCTGGCGCCCTCGCGCAGTTCGCTGATGATGCCCTGGATCTGTTCGGTGGATGTCTGCGTGCGTGAGGCCAGCGAGCGTACTTCGTCGGCGACCACCGCGAACCCGCGTCCCTGCTCCCCGGCCCGGGCCGCTTCAATCGCCGCGTTGAGTGCCAGCAGGTTGGTCTGCTGCGCAATCGAGTTAATCACCTCGACGACGCTGCCGATCGACTGGGTCGCCCCGGCCAGGTCGCCGACCGCTTGACCGATTTCCGCCACCGAGTTGGCCATATGCCGGATCGCCAGCAGGCTCTCGTCCGCCAGCCCTCGACCCTGTTGCGCCAGTCCCTCGGCTTGCTGGGCGGCGTGCGCGGTGTTCTGCACGTTGTGCGTGACTTCCTGGATCGTCGCCGCCATCTGGGTGATTGCCGTCGCCGACTGATCGGTTTCGTTGCGCTGCTGGTCCAGCGCCTCGGCCTGCAACAGCGACAGGCTGGCCGATTGCGCGGCTCGCTGCTTGACGCCTTCACCGGCATCGGCCAGGCGGGTCAGGGCGGTTTGCAGACGCGCTTCCTCGCTGAGCATTGCCAGGTCCAGCTGCGCCTGCGGGCCACGTTTGTCGCTGTAGGTCAGCGCGATCAGCGGGTCGCTGAATGCCTTGGGATGGTCATTGAGAATGGCCTTGAGCGTGCGGCTCTGACGCAGCTCCAGCGTGGCGCTCAATGCGACCAGGGTCAGTATGATCGCCGCCAGTGAGGCGTGCCCCGGCAACAGATAGTTGCACAGCCCGAGCACCAGCGCAGCGCAGATCAGCGGCAACTGCCCAAGCAGGTAATAGCGAGCAGTACTGAACGCGCTGACGGCGCTTTTCCCTGCGTGCAGGCGGGCGTACAAGGCCTGGGCGCGGCGCACCTGGTCGCGGCTGGGCAGTGAGCGCACCGATTCATAGCCCGCGACTTTTCCGGCTTCATAGATGGGGGTGACGTAAGCGCTGACCCAATAGAAGTCGCCGTTCTTGCTGCGATTCTTGACCACCCCCATCCACGGCTTGCCTTGTTTGAGGGTCTGCCACATGTGCGCGAACACCGACGGCGGCATGTCTGGATGGCGCACCAGATTATGCGCTTGGCCGATCAGCTCCTCACGGGTGAAACCGCTGAGGTCGACGAAGGCATCGTTGCAGTAGGTGATATGGCTGCTGAGGTCGGTGGTGGAGATCAAGCGCTCGCTGGCGGCGAAAGTTCGTTCCTGCTGTGTAACCGGCATATTCAAACGCATAAGACCGTCTCATCCCTTGAGTGGCTGGGCGTGGTACCCGGAACAGGTTTAGCACAACCTTACGCCGAGCCCATCCATGGGCGCCCAGCAATGGGAATCCGTTCCCAAATGCGGCATTCACAACTGCCGATCAGTGACTGTCTGCCACTTTTCGTTCGATTTCTGCGGTCTTGCGGTTCAGCTCCTCGGCTTCCTGTTCCTTGGTCCTGATCGAGGAGGGGGTGATGACCTCGTCCACGGCGCGGGTGTCGTCATCGCGATCCTGTAGATCGCGCTCCACGACATTGACTGGCTGCCCAGAAGCATCGGTCGGTGGGGCATTGACCGGCGTGCTGGAAGTGGCTGGGGTGTTGCGCTCGTCGTTACTCATGTCGATATCCTCGGGTGACTTAGCCGTTGGATGTCAGCGCCGCACACGAGTTCGAGATTTTTGCGCTGCGGGTGCTCAAACGACAGGCATAAAAAAGCCCGCTGGGGAGAACGGGCTTAAAGAGGATCAAAAGGAGTAGGTGCAGGCTGAACCCGTCGGCGTGAAGGTTTCGTGAAAACCTTTTTATAACTGATTCCTGTTTAGACTTTTGCGACGAACGGTCCGGCGCTCGGACCGCAAGCCCGTCATCAGGTCCTGGTCCCGGGGTTCTGCCAGAACGCGGGGTCGGCCTTCTTCAGGCGTTCCACGGCGTTATTGATATGGCTGAGGGCGGCATGACGGGCGGCCTCGGCATCGCCTGCGGCAATGGCGCTGTAGATCGCGAAGTGCTCCAGGTGCACGGTCCTGGCCATGTCGCGGCGGCGTTCTTCGTTGGAGCGGGTGATGCGGATCGCTTCCTTGACGAACTGGCCGATGAATTCATGCAGTGACGGATACAGCGGGTTGCCGGTGGCGTGGGAAATCGACAGATGAAAGGCCAGGTCTTGTTCGACGCCGTCGTGGCCTTCGTGCTCGGCGGTGTCGATGGCTTTCAGCGCCTGCTCGATCGCTTGCAGCTGTTGCGGGGTACGCCGTTGGGCAGCCAGCGCCGCCGCTTCACCTTCGATGCCCCGGCGCAGTTCAGTGACCCGCAGCACAGCGTCGATCGAGCCACAGACATCCAGGTCGATGGTGAACGCCTTGATGTGCGCACCCTCACAGACCACCGTGCCGCTGCCCTGGCGTACTTCCACCAGACCTGCCGACTTGAGCCGTGAAATGGCCTCGCGAATGACCGTGCGACTGACGCCGTAGCGCTCGCACAACACAGGTTCAGTCGGCAAACGCGCCCCGGGTAGGGCTTCGCCGCTGGCGATGTGCGCTTTCAACGCTGCGGTGACCTGGTCGGCGAGGGTGCCTTTGGAGGCATCTTTTAAACTGCCGCTGGCAGCAGGGGGCGAGGACGGAGCCATAGAAATCTCGTGCTTCAAATCAGCGAACGTTACTGCATTTGGACGCCAGCGTCCTGCCCAAACGCGGGTTGAATTCGTATGACGTATTATGTTACTTATTTGCCGCACGCTGTTCAGCACACCGTTTTGCCCGCGACATCAGCCCAATACAAAAACAAAGGGATGGGAAAACAGATGAGTGAATCACTGACTCAAGACGCCGTCGGTACGCCTGCCGACGCCTCGGAAGACGCGGCCTACCGCAAAGCCGCCTGGCGCATTCTGCCGCTGTTGCTGTTGTGTTATCTGGTGGCCTATCTGGACCGGGTCAACGTCGGTTTTGCCAAGCTGCAAATGTCCGATGACCTGCATTTCTCGGAAGCGGTCTACGGCCTGGGCGCCGGGATCTTCTTCATTGCCTACTTTCTCGTGGAAATCCCCAGCAACCTGATCCTGCACCGGGTCGGCGCGCGGCTGTGGATCGCCCGGATCATGATCAGCTGGGGGGTGATCTCCTCGTGCATGGCCTTTGTCAGTACCCCGATGTCGTTCTACATCATGCGCTTTCTGTTGGGCCTGGCCGAGGCGGGGTTCTATCCGGGCGTCATTCTCTACCTGTCGTACTGGTTTCCTACGCACCGCCGCGGAAAGATGTTTGCCCTGTTCGCCACTGCGGTGCCGTTGTCGGGTCTGATCGGGGCGCCACTGTCCGGCTGGTTGATGGCAGCGTTCAATGGTGCGCACGGGTACGCCGGCTGGCAATGGCTGTTTTTCCTCGAAGGGCTGCCCTCCATTGCGGTGGGAATTCTGGTGATCTTCTGCCTGAGCGACCGAATCGCCCATGCCCGCTGGCTGACGCCGGCGCAAAAGACCCTGCTGCAATCGCGCATCGATGCCGAAAGTCAGGGCCATGAAGCCCGCAGCGTGCGTGAAGTGTTTCGCCAGCCGCGGATCTGGCTGCTGACCGCGATCTACTTCTGCATGATCGCAGGCTTCTACACAGTCGGATTCTGGCTGCCGACCCTGGTCCGCCAGGCGGGCGTCACGGACATCCTGCAAATCGGCCTGCTGACGGCCATCCCCTATGGCGCAGCGGCGGCCACCATGCTGCTGGTCTCGCGCAATGCCGACCGCCTGCGCGAACGCCGCTGGCACTTGGCGCTGACGGCGATTGTCGGCGGCATCGGCTTGATCATTTCCGCCACCTGGAGCGCTAACTTCACGGTCTCGATGATCGGCCTGACCCTGGGCGCGATGGGCGCCTTGAGCACCTTGCCGTTGTTCTGGAGCCTGCCGACGGCCTTTCTCGGCGGTTCCGCCGCGGCTGCGGGCATCGCCTTGATCAACTCGTGGGGCAACCTGGCCGGTTTCGCCTCGCCGTACCTGATGGGATTTCTCAAGGACACCACGCAAAGCACCACCATTGGCATGTATGTCATGGCCAGTGCGTTATTTCTCGGTGCCGCGCTGATTTTCCGCATTCCCGCCAAACTCGTTAACCGCTGAGCAACAGGAGCCATCCATGAATATTCTCGTGACCGGTGCGGCCGGCTTTCTCGGCCGTCGCCTGATCGAAGCGTTGTTGCAGCGCGGCACCCTGACCGATCGTCAGGGCCTGTCGCAAAACATCACCCGGATCGTCGCTTTTGACGTGGTGCCGCTGGCCGGCATCGACGATCCCCGGGTGCAGGTGGTCTGTGGCGACATCGCCGAGGCAAAGGTGCTGGAAAGTCTGGTCGATGCGCGTACCGACAGTATTTTCCATCTGGCGGCAGTGGTCTCCAGCCAGGCCGAGCAGGATTTCGAGCTGGGCATGCGCATCAACTTCAGCGCCACGCACAACCTGCTCGAGCGCATCCGCAGCCTGGACACCTGCCCCAAATGGGTGATGACCAGTTCGGTTGCGGTGTTCGGCGGCAAGCTGCCGGCACAGGTGGAGGACGATCAGGTGTGGGCCCCGCAAAGCTCCTACGGCACGCAGAAGGCCATGAACGACCTGCTGCTGGCCGACTACAGCCGACGCGGTTTTGTCGACGGTCGCAGCCTGCGCATGCCGACCATCGTGGTGCGTCCGGGCAAGCCGAACCTGGCAGCCTCGAGTTTTGCCAGCGGCATCATTCGCGAGCCACTCAACGGTCAGCACAGCGTATGCCCGGTTCCGCTCGATACCCGCTTGTGGCTGATGTCTCCGGCGCAGGCGATCAGCAACCTGATCCACGGTCATGAGCTGGCGGCCGAGCAATTGACTCAGGGCCGGGTGATCAACATGCCAGGGCTGTCGGTCACGGTGCAGCAGATGATCGACGCCTTGCGCCAGACCGCAGGGGACCAGGTAGCCAGCCGGATTGCCGTACTACCGGATCCGGCCATCGTGCGCATCGTCGGCTCATGGCCAGGCTCGTTTGCCGCCCGCTATGCCAAGGACCTTGGCTTCACCGCCGATCATGACTTCGCCGACGTCATCGGGCAGTTCATGGCCCAATACCCCGCGCACGCCACCTGATGTTGCAGCAGCGTCATGGGCGGTGTTCATGTCGCTTGGCCGTCTAGGTTCGGGCGCGCTAAACGTGCTCTAATCAGCCCCACTCAAGTGGGGGGCGGCCACCGGTTGTTTGCTCTGGCAAGCGGCTGCGGCACGCCCCTCGATACCCTCAGGTTTTCACATAGGGCTGTCATGGATACGGGGTCACGACTCAAACTAGTACGCGAAAGCTACAAATTGTCCCAGCGCGAGCTGGCCCGACGCAGCGGAGTCGCCAACGGCACGATCTCCTTGATTGAGTTGAATCGCGTCAGCCCATCGGTCAGTTCACTGAAAAAGCTCCTCGAAGGGTTTCCCATGACCCTGGCGGACTTCTTCTCGTTCGATCAACCCCCGCAGGAACAGCGCTATGTCTTCCGCGCCGGCGAACAGCCGGATCTGGGCCGCGATGGCCTGCGGCTGTTGCTGATCGGCGCCTCTGTGCCGAGTCGGCAGATGCGCATGTTGCGTGAACAATACGCGCCCGGTGCCAGCTCCGGTGCCGAGCCGATCGTCCACGCCCAAGGCGAGGAGTGCGGACTGGTGACCCGCGGCACCGTCGAGCTGACGGTCGACGGGCAGATCAGCGTGCTCAACGCAGGCGACGGCTACTACTTCCCTACGACACTGCCGCACCGGTTTCGCAACATCGGGCAGGACGAGGCAGAGATCATCAGCGCCAACACCCCCGCCAACTTCTGAAGACAGCGCCTCAGGAACGCGAATCGAAGGCCCCCGGCTGCAGGCGTGAAAACAGCACAACCGGCAGCAGCGCCAGGGCTGCGGTCAGCGCGACAAACGCCGTCGCGCTGAGCACACCGGCATGATCCCCGACGTAACCGTACAGGATCGGCGCCACCGCCCCGGAGCCGATGGTTCCGGTGTAGAACACCGAGAAGGCTTTCTCCAGTTTGTGAGACTCGACCACGTCGGTGACCGCGCCATACAGCACCGACGAGGTGCCGTTGAGCACCGCCCCCAGCAGCGGCAGGACGATCATCGCCAGGCTGATCGGCGCGATCAGCACCACCCCGATCAGCAGCGCGGTGGCCAGCTCGGTGACGACGATTGTCTTGAGCGTGCCGAATCTCTCGGACATCCAGCCGCAGACGAACTTGCCCATCGCGCCGCCGATGAACACCAGGGTCAGCGCCACGCCTGCCTGAGCCAGAGAGCCGCCATTGTGCTTGATGATGAAGGGCAGGAAGGTCAAAAAGCCCATTCTTACCGCGCTGTCCATGATCGCCGTCCACAACAGCGCAGCAAACGCCCGCGGACTCCCTGCATGACCTGCACCGGCAGGCAGCGCAGCGGCTTTGCAGGTCAGTATGCGTGGCGCTGGAACATGCCTGAGCAGCGCGCCGATGACCAGCGCCGCGAGCAGCCCGATCCCTGCAAACACCGTGGCGGTCACCTGAAAGGTGGTACAGGTCAGCAGAAACGCAGCGCCGGCGGGCAGCATCGACTTGCCCAGATCCCCGGAAAAGTTGTAGAGGCCCAAGGGTTTTTTCGCGTTTCCCGCATAGGCTCTGGACACCATGGCCGAGGCGACCGGATGTTGAACGCTGGCGCCCAGGCCGGCAATCACCAACGACGCACCCAAAGCGATCGCACTGCCGGCAAAACCTGCGGCCAGCCATCCAAGACCGGTGACGGCGGTGGAGATTGCCAGCAGCCACGCCGGCCTGATCCTGGTCGACAGGGTCGCAGCCGGGATCTGCAATACGGCCAGGGTCAGCGAGTAGGCGCTTCTGAGCACACTGAGCCAGACGTAACTGAGCACAAACATGTCTTGCCAGATCGGCAGCAGCACATACACCAGGTCGCTCAAGCCGTCATGGGTGGCGTGGGCGGTGCACGCAGCCACCAGGGTTTTTTTCCGTGTCGCGCTGTCAGCGCCACGCACATCAGGTATCGAGGTTGAAAGTGTCATATCTTCGCAGCACCCATGAGGACCTTCTTATTGTGGTCCGCGCGCCGCACATGACGTTAATGAAAGGATTTCATGCCTTATGAAAATTGTGTTGGAGGCCGGTTGATGGCGCTCAGGAAATTTCCGTCAGTGGCCGCCCTGCGGGGCTTCGAAGCCTGTGCCAGGCATCTGAATTTCTCCCAGGCGGGCGCCGAGCTGCACCTCACGCAGAGCGCCATCAGCCACCAGATCAGGCAGCTCGAAGAGCTGTTGGGGGTAGAACTGTTCGAGCGCAGTGGCGGCGCCATGAGCCTCAGCCCGCACGGTGCTGAACTGTTGCCGGTGGTGCGCACGTTCTTCAAAGGCATGGGTGCGGTGGTCGAGCGCTTCGAGCGTGGACGCCAGCAGGAGTCGGTGCTGGAGGTCTTCGTCCACGATTCGTTTGCCAATACCTGGCTGATCCCGCGTCTGCCTGGCTTCTATGCGCAGTGTCCGGGTATCCGGATCAGGCTCAACACCGAGGAATTCTCAAGGTTCGAAGACCCCAACGTTCAGGTGGCGATCAAGCTTGGGGCAAAGGGAGCGAGCTGGGGCGCGATGTTCTGCGACCTGATTCTGCTGGAGCGGATCTTTCCGGTGTGCAGCCCGGCGCTGATCGAGGCATTCGGCGAGCCTGCGACGCTCGCCGACATCTTGAAGTACCCGCTGATCCTGCGCGCGCGCAGCATGCTGAGCGGAGAACGTGTCTGTTCGCCGTCCTGGGAATACTGGCTGGACCGCAACGGCATGTCCGGCGCCGCGCTCAATTGCGCGTTGACCGTGCCTCACACCAGCATGGCGGTTCTGGCAGCGCTTCGCGGGCTTGGCGTGGCGATGGCGCGTACCTCGCACCTGTCCGATGAACTGAGCTGCGGCAAGCTGCGCCGGTTGTCCGCCGACGAGATGGACACCACCACCGGTTATCACTTTCTCTGCGCGCCGGGTAAGGAAAAGACTCCGGACATTCAGGCGTTTCTCGGCTGGCTGAAAACCCAGGTCGGGGAACACCCGTAGGTTGGCAGCGCTGTTGCCGGGGCAACAGCCCGTCAGCAAAAACGAGTAAAAACAGACAGTTAATCTCGGCCCTCATGCTGTCGATGGCCCCGCAACAGGGTGATCGACGGTATGGCATAAAGCCTGCAATCAGTCCTGACTCATCCGTGCACGTGCTCTGTCCGAGTGGTGTGCCTTAGCGTCAGGAGTGCCCGTGTTGCGCGTCTTTTGCCCCCTATGCCTGTTGCCATGGTGTGACCCGACATGAGCTTCGATGTCGCGTTCGCGCTGTCCACACTCCCTGCGTTCATCGTTGCGGTCGGGGTCACGCTGCAGGTTGGCCTGATCGCCATCGTCACCTCGCTGGCGGTCGCCTTGATCAACGCCGCTATCGCGCTGTTCGAGGTGCCCGTGTTGCAGCGTCTGGTACGGCTGTATGTGGAACTTGCACGCAACACACCCTTGCTGATCCAGCTGTTTTTCATCTACTTCGCGCTGCCCGGCATCGGTATCCGCGTTTCCGGGTTCGCCTCGGCCATTATCGCGATGACCTTTCTCGGCGGCGCGTACCTGACCGAGATTCTGCGTGCCGGAATCGAGGCGGTGCCCAAGTCGCAGATCGAGTCGGGGCTGTCCATCGGGCTGTCGCGCTGGCAGCTGTTGCGCTACGTGATCCTGCCCCAGGCGGGCATCCTCAGCCTGCCGGCGCTGTTCGCCAACTTCGTTTTCCTGCTCAAGGAAACCACCGTGGTGTCGGCGGTGGCGGTGCCGGAAATTCTCTACACCACCAAAAGTTACATCGCCTTGTACTACAAGACCTACGAAATGCTCGCGGTCATGACCGGGCTTTGCGTGCTGCTGTTCGTGCCGCTTTCGCTGTTGCTGCGGTTCATTGAAAGGAGGCTCCAGCATGGCCAGTTCGGGTCTTGAGTTGCTGTGGGTGTCTGCGCCGCAGTTGTTGACCGGCATAGGGCGCACGTTGGGGATTTCCCTGCTGGCGATTGTGTTCAGCAGCGCGGGCGGGTTGGCCTACGGGGTGCTACGCAACCTGGGAATTAGATGGCTGGACGCCGTGCTGCTGGTGTACCTGGAGGCCTTCAGGGCGATCCCGGTGCTGGTGTGGCTGTACCTGTTCTTTTTCGGCTTGCCGATTTTCTTTGGCTGGAGCATTTCCGGCTTCGGCTGCGCGGTGCTGGTGTTGTCGCTCTGGGGCATCAGTGAAGCTGGAGAGGTGGTGCGCGGCGCCTTGCTCTCCATCCCCCGTGGTCAACGAGAGGCAGGGCTGGCCATCGGCCTTGGCTTGCCGGCGCTGTATGGCCGCGTGTTGTTGCCGCAGGCGCTGCGACGCATGACCCCGCCAATGATCAACGTGTTCACCCGGCTGATCAAAACCAGCTCGCTGGCGGTGCTGATCGGCGTGGTCGATGTGATCAAGATCGGCCAGCAAATCATCGAGCGGACTTATGAGTCGGTGCTGATCTACGGCTTTCTGTTCGTGTTTTTCTTTCTCGTCTGCTACCCGTTGTCGGCCGCCTCGCGTGTGCTTGAGCGACGCTGGAGTCACTCATGAGTGCATTGATAGAACTGTCTGGTTTCAACAAGCGTTTCGCCGAGGTGGCGGTGCTGCAGGATGTCAATCTGAGTGTCCATGAGGGCGAAGTGTTGGTCATCCTCGGCCCCAGCGGCTGTGGCAAGAGCACCTTGCTGCGCTGCCTCAATGGCCTGGAATCCGGTCACGCCGGGCATTACCGTTTCGCCGGTCGCGAGCTGACCGCCGACACCGACTGGCGCAGCGTTCGCCAACAGATCGGCATGGTGTTTCAGAGCTACCACTTATTCGCGCACATGAGTGTGCTGGACAACGTGCTGCTGGGGCCGGTGAGCGTGCAGAAGCGTTTGCGCAGCGAGGCGCGGCAGCAGGCCGAAACCCTGCTCGCACGCGTTGGCCTGCTGGACAAGCGCGACGCTTATCCGCGTGAGCTGTCCGGCGGCCAGCAGCAACGCATCGCCATTGTCCGGGCGCTGTGCATGAACCCCAAGGTCATGCTGTTCGATGAGGTCACCGCAGCCCTCGACCCGGAAATGGTCAAGGAAGTGCTGGAGGTCATCCTCGATCTGGCGCGCAGCGGCATGACCCTGTTGATCGTCACCCACGAAATGGCCTTCGCCCGTGCGGTGGCGGACCGGATCCTGTTCATGGACGGCGGCCGGATCGTCGAACAGGGCGACCCCCAAACCTTCTTCAGCGCCCCGCAGACCGCACGCGCGCAGCAGTTCCTGGAGAAATTCTCCTACGTGGAAAACATGCCTAAAAGGAAAGCTTCATGACATTCAAAACTGCCCTCGTACTGCCACTGCTGGCGATCGGATTATTGGCCGGTGTCGCCGCCAGCGCTCAGGCTGAAAGCTCGTTGAGCGCCATCAAGGCCCGAGACAAACTGGTGGTCGGCGTGTTCAGCGACAAGCCGCCCTTTGGTTTCGTCAACGAAAAAGGCGACTATGTCGGCTTCGACACGGACCTGGGCCGACGTTTTGCCAAGGACCTGCTGGGTGACGAGAAGAAGATCGAATTTGTGGTGGTCGAGCCCGCCAGCCGTATCCCGTTTCTGCAAAGCGACAAGGTCGACCTGATCCTCGCCAACATGACGGTCACCCCGGAACGCGCGCAAGTGGTGGACTTCACTCACCCCAACCTGCGTGTCGCGGTACAGGCGCTGGTGCCTGAGAACAGCGCGGTGAAAAGCCTCGATGACCTGGCCAGCAAGACCACCATCGTCACCACCGGCACCACGGCCGACATCTGGCTGACGAAAAATCACCCTGACTGGAAGCTGCTCAAGTTCGAGAAAAACTCCGAGTCGCTGCAAGCCTTGGCCAACGGTCGCGGCGATGCCTATGCCCAAGACAACCTGGTGCTGTTCAGCTGGGCCAAACAGAACCCGGGCTACCGCGTGCTGGCACAAAAACTGGGTGACGAAGCGCCGATTGCCCCGGCGGTGAAAAAAGGCAACCTCGAATTGCGCGACTGGGTGAACAGCGAACTGGCCAGCCTGGGTCAGGACAAATACCTGCTCAAACTCTACGACCAGTACGTGCGCAGCCAACTGGCTGAAGGCACCGACCCTGCGGCAGTGATTGTCGAAGGGGGTGCGTGGAAGCCGTGAGACCCGGTCGCCGGCTGCCTTGATGCGTGAGGCAGCCAGCGTGGCCAACGTCCTGGCTGCGCGGGGTTGCGGAATCGACCGATTGCTGTCGCAACGGTGCTGGCCCGACTCATGCTAGGATTTGCGGCGATCAACGACGAGTGAGCGCCATGGACAGCAGCCCCACCTTTCATACCCCACGTCTTCTCCTTACACCCCTGCAAGCTGCGGATATTCCCGCCATCCAGCAACTCTTCCCGCACTGGGATGTGGTGCGCTACCTCGACAGTCGCGTGCCCTGGCCTTATCCGCCTGACGGCGCTGAACGCTATGTGCAGGACCACGTTTTGCCAGCCATGGGTCAAGGCAAGGAATGGCACTGGATGATCAGACTGGCCACCGACCCCGAGCAGTGCATCGGCAGCATCAGCCTGTACGACCAGCCGGGCAATCATCGCGGTTTCTGGTTGTCGCCGCCCTGGCAAGGTCAGGGTTATATGCAGGAGGCCTGCAAGGCCATCAATCAGCACTGGTTCGAAACCCTGGCCCGGCCCGTCATGCAGGTGCCCAAAGCGGTGGGCAACGACGCTTCGCGAAGAGTGTCCGAACGCGAGGGGATGCGCCTGATCAATGTCGGCGAGGGGGATTTCGTCAGTGGCCGGTTGGGCAAGCAGACCTGGGAATTGCGCAGGGAAGACTGGCTCGAACAAAACGCCCGGTGACCGGCGTGGCCGGCTCCTGCAGTTTCACGTCAAGCCCATTCGGCTTCGGCCCGCAGGGCGTGGGAGCCTGGCTTGCCGGCGATCTGCCGGGCACCGGCAGCCAATCAGAATCCTCGCCACGGATAGGGCGGGGCACCGCTGCGGCCTCAGCGACTGGCGGCGACGATCAGCATCATCGGCCGGTGTACTTCGTCGGCAAGGGCGGGGCGGCGCTTGAGGTCTTCATCGTCAGGCCCCCACTCGTTGACATGCTTGAGGGTAAAGCCACTGGCGATCAGCAGGTTGATCAGCGTCCCCAGGGTTCGATGCTGCTTGATCACGCCATCGCTCAGCCAGTTCGTGCTGCGCGGGCCCTCGATCTGGTAATGGTCCACCGGCCAGGATCTTCCGCCCTGTGCATCGACAACCCAGTCGGGATGCAGCGAAGCCATGTAGATCGGGTGCTCGATCGAGAACAGCCATTGGCCCCCCGGCAGCAGCGCGTCATGAATGCTACGAAACAGCGCGCCCAGGTCACGGATGTAATGCAGAACCAGCGAGCTGTAGGCCAGGGTGAAGCTTGCCTGGGGAAGTTGCAGGCCCTCCAGGTCACTGCATTGATAGGTGATGCGGGGGTCGTTGTTGATCGCGACTGCGCGTTCCAGCATCTTTTGCGACACGTCGATGGCCAGCACGCTTCGCGCGCCGTGCTCGACAGCCCAGCGGCTGAACCAGCCATAGCCGCAGCCAAGGTCGACGATGTCCTGGCCCGCCAGCGGTGGCAGCAGCGCGCTCAGTGCCGGCCATTCAGGTGCGCCATCGAGCCCCTCAAGCGAGCGTGGCAACTGGCTGTAGCCTTCGAAAAACGCGGGGCTGTCGTAGATATTCTGGGTCATGTGTGGTCCTTCAATGGGTCAGCCTGCGGTGAGGCCAGACAGGGCCGCAGGGGCCCTGTCATGTTTCACCTTGCCAGGCTTCAGTAACGAAACTCTACCCCGACGTAGGCGCCAATGCCGTCACCGGGATACAGCGAGGCCGTGTCCTGGCCCGCTGCGTTGTAAATCGGCTGGACAGCGGTGACGTACTTCTTGTCGGTCAGGTTTTTCACGTCCAGCGAGACTTTCCAGTCTTTGTTCGGCGTCTCGTAACCCACGTTCGCGCCGAAGATGGTGTAGGACGGCGCATAAAAGGTGTTGGCGTAATCCACCGCTGTGCGTGAGGCAGATTGTACGTTCACGCCGGTGTAGAAGCCTGCTGGATGCTGGTACTGCACCTCGCCCTGATAGATGTGTTTGGGAATGCCCGGCAACTGGTTATTGCCGAAGGTCGGGTCATGCCGGTAGTAAAAATCATTGTAAGTGTAGACCTGCCGCCAGCTGACTTTTTCGCCGGAGTCGCTTTCCCACAACCGGGTGTTCAGACCTGCTTCGATGCCTTGGTGGATGGTCGGTGTGGCGTTGAACGCGCCGGTCACCGCAGCGGCGTTTGCCGTGGGTGCGACGATCTGCACATTCAGCAGCTCATCACGAATCCACGAGCGGTAGAGCGCCAGGCTGCCATCGAAAATGCCCGAGGCACCCTTGACCCCGATTTCCAGGGTATTGGCTTTCTGCTCAACCAGCGGGCGTACGTACGGTGAGGTAGGACCTGAGCCCGAGTATTCCCAGGACGCCGGTGGGTCGATGGAGCGGCTGAAGTTGGCAAACGCCTGGAACTGCGGGGTGAACTCGTAACGCACACCCATGCGCGGCGCCAGGCTCCAGTTGTCGTAGGTGACGTCGGTGGGATAGCGGGTGGTGTTGGCCTGCAGTGACTCTTTCACATCGGCGTGACGGCGCACGTCGATGGCCGACACACCGCTGGTCAGCCACAGCCCGTCGAGCAGTTCCAGATCATTGCCGAACGAGAACACATGGTCGAACGAGGAGCCATAGTCGACGAACTTGCGCGTCTGCTTGTTGGCGAAGGTGGAATTGACCTCACCCTTGAGGTGTTCGGTCGAGGTGAACGCCACGCTGCTGCGGCTTTCATGGCCAAACAGCTTGTCTGTGCGCTCATAGCCCAGTACGAAGCTCAGGTCGTGCCAGTCCCAGTAGCTGGGGTTGCTCGGGCTGTTCGGGCTGTTGTTGTGAGCGTACTCGTAGTAGGAAAAGCCGACCGAGAGCCTTGAGTCGTCGTCGAAGCTGTAGGTGGTCTTGCTGCCGGCCCAGACACTGCCGGGACGGCGGCTGCCCGCACCGCTGCTGGCGGCCGTGTCACTGGCATCGCGGGTGTGATGCTTGACCGCATCCAGCGTGGTGGGACTGGGGTCGTTATGGTACTCGTCGCGATAGCGCAGCATCAGTTGGGTTTCAAGCTTGGGGCTGAACTTGTAGCCGAAGTTGGCCACCACACCCTGGCTCTTGGACAGGCTGTAGTCGCGGTAACCGTCGCTGCGGTAGTTATCGGCATTGAGGTAGTAATCGAAATCCCCTTCGACGCCACCGGTGCTGATGCTTTGCTTGTTGTAGCCGTAGCTGCCGGTTTCGGCCCGTACCCGCAGTCCGGGGGCGGTGTAGCCGGTCTGGTTGACGAAATTGATCGCGCCACCCAGGCTCAAGGCGCCGTACTGGAACGCATTGGCGCCGCGCAGGATTTCCGTGTAATTGACCCCCGAACCGTTGAGAAACTCGTAAGGCGTGCCGCCGGGACCGGTGATGGGCAGGCCATTGAACAGGAACTTGATGCCCTCACGAAAGTAACCCGGCGAGGTG
This sequence comes from Pseudomonas sp. NPDC087358, assembly GCF_044900785.1. Taxonomy (NCBI): domain Bacteria; kingdom Pseudomonadati; phylum Pseudomonadota; class Gammaproteobacteria; order Pseudomonadales; family Pseudomonadaceae; genus Pseudomonas; species Pseudomonas sp. NPDC087358. The sequence continues at coordinate 118,833 of NZ_JBJDOA010000008.1, read as the reverse complement.
TTGGCGCCCGAGCCGCGAATGGAAATCTTTGCCGCGTCGTTGCCGCCGGTCGACTGCACGAACACCCCCGGCTGATACGCCAGAGTGTCTTGCAGGGTAGCGGTGCGGCCCTTGGCGACCTGCTCGCTGTCGACCACGCTGGTGCCGCCGGGCACTTCATCAAGCTGACTCTTTGCCGCCTCGGCCGGCGTGATCTTCTGCGCTTTGACCGTGACGGTACTGAGCCGCGCGGTGGCCTGCGTGTCGCTCGCTGGCGTCTGAGTCAGCTCATCGGCCCGAACCGCGCCTGCCATCAACAACACTGAACCCACCCCCAGCGTCAACCAGCTTGCCCGGCGTACAGCCAATGGCAACGCTTGTAACTCTCCCCGAAAAACTGAATGCATCAAAGGTATTTCCTTATGAATAGATAAATGAATGCCAGCTTTCTATTCGTATAGTCATGCCTGATCCGCTCTCAGCAGTTTCCATGCCAAGCAAGTTTCACCGATTTTAACGGGCATGAGTGCGTTGTAAGTTAATGGAGTTGCTGATCGGCGTACTTTGTTTTGAATGCATGTCTGCTTTGCAACACTTTGGTCCAGTTGTGATTATTTGCACGGAGTTTGCGTTCCTGTTGTAAACGCAACAGTTAACGAACACTCTGTCGGCAGATCGACCAGAAGAACCCGCATCCTGGCTATAAGCATATAAGCGCGGAGCATTATTGGCCGTGGTCATGACTGCTGATCAATGCCGGGCGGGGGAAGGGCGATCAGCTACAACGCCAGCAGGTAGGGGGTTTCACGAATAAACATCAAGCGCCATCTGATCATGGTCAAGCGCTGGAAAGAGACTTTCGATGGAGTGGCATGTTCACTGCATAGGCACTCTTATCATCATTGCGATCACCTGAGTCCATCAAGGAAGTTTCTTTGGCCGCTCTCTGCAAGTTCACAACGCTTGTTTCCCTTTATATCGCTATCAGTGCCTGTTCACCTGCAACGGCACCTGACTCGGGTGTAGCGCATGCCGACGGCTCGGTCACTGATGGCGTCATTACCTATCCGGCGTCTGACTTTCATGAACAGGCGCGCGGAGTTGATGGTGGAACACTAAGGGTGTCCGCCGCTTCGGACGCTGGCAGCTTTGATATTCACGCCTTGTCCAACGGCAACATACAGTGGATGGGGCGCATTCTTTTCGACTGCCTGGTGTATCAGGACGAGCAGGGCAACATCAGTCCGTGGCTGGCAAAGTCCTGGGAGATTTCCCAGGACGGCAAAACCTACACCTTTCATCTGCGCGATGACGTGACCTTCAGCGATGGCGAGAAATTCAACGCCGCGGCGCTGCAGAGCAATCTTGAACACATGCGTGATCCGGCAACCAAATCACCGCTGGCGGCCGCTTACATCGCGCCCTATCAGGACGGCAAGGTGCTTGATGAATACACCTTCCAGGCGCAGCTGCGTGAGCCTTATACGCCGTTCCTCGATGTGCTGGCGCAGTCCTGGCTGGGCATGGTCTCGCCGCGGCAGATCCGTGAAGCGCCCAAGAGCATTGCCGAGCACCCGGTGGGCAGCGGGCCGTTCGTATTGCAGCGCTATACGCGTGATCAAGGCGCGGTCTTCGTCAAGCGGCGCGGCTACCACTGGGCGCCGCCAGTGACCCGTCACCAGGGCGAGGCGTACCTGGACCGTATAGAGCTCAGCTATGTGCCCGAGGCGATGATCCGCTTTACCGCGCTGGAGTCGGGACAGTCGGACTTCGCTCTGGATGCGCCGGCGCAGAACGCTGCTGCCATTCGCGCCAATCCCGCCCTGGTCATGCGCAGCCGGATTCGCAAGGGCAATCCCAGCCGCAGCATGACCTTCAATGTCGAGCAACCACCCTTCGATGACGTGCGGGTGCGCCGCGCAGTGGCCAAGGCCATCGACCGTGAGGGTCTGGCGTGGATTTCCGGGTTTGGCGAGTTCATCAGCAAGGCGGATTTCCTCGCCGCCAACACGCGCTTCTATCAACCGAACAACGACGCACTGGCCTATGACGTGAGCGCCGCCAACACGCTGCTCGATCAGGCCGGCTGGACCGGGCGTGACGCCCAGGGGTATCGGACACGGGACGGGCAACGACTCAAGGCGACCCTGCTGACCTACGACAACCCGGCGTTTCCGGCCAGCGTTTCGGTGGCCATTCAGGCTGACCTGAAGAAGGTCGGTTTCGACATGCCCATCGAGATGCTGCCGCTGACCCGCGTCACCGAGCGCCGCTATGCCGGCAAGTTCCAGGCATTGGCCGCCGGTTACTGGCACACCAATACGCCGGACGGCTTATTCGTGCTGTACCACAGCCAGTCCATCAGCACCGCGAAGCTGATCGGCCAGAACGCCGGGCGCTTTCGTGACGCCGAACTGGATCGGCTGCTCAGCGCCGCACGCCTGTCACGCGACCCGGTGCAATTGCAGGCGTTGTACGCACAGGCACAGAAACGCCTGAGTGAAACCGTGCCGGCGGTGCCTTCGGTGGAGAGCCAGGTGCTCACCGCGTATGGCCGACAGGTCAAGGGGGTGATCTTCGACACCTCACACAACGTGCCGTTTTTCACCAGCATCTGGCTGGACCGGGGGCAACCATGAGCACACTCAGGCCGATCCTGTTGCGGCTGCTGGCAGGCGTTGGCGTGCTCTGGGGCGCCGCGACGCTGACCTTCCTGGCGGTCAATTTCAGCGGTGGCGACACCGCCCTGGCCATTCTCGGCGGCCCTGAGGCGCTGCCCACCCCGGAGTTGCTGGCCCGGGTGCGCGCCGAGTATGGGCTGGACCAGCCGCTGATGACGCAGTACGGCAACTACCTGGCGCGGCTGGCCCATGGCGACCTGGGTGAATCGTATCGCTTGCGCATCCCGGTGGTGCAGGCCATTTCCGAGCAGATCGGCGCCACCTTCCAGTTGTCGATCAGCGCGGCATTACTGGCCGTCCTCCTGGCGCTGGTCTGCGCGATCCTCACGGCCAACCGCTCGCGCTGGGTGCGCTCCTTGGCTTCGGGCAGCGAGCTGGTGCTGTCGTCGGCACCGTCCTTTGTCATCGGCATTTTGCTGCTGCTGGTGTTTTCCTTTCACTGGCACTGGTTGCCGCCGTCCGGCTCGACGGGCTGGCGCTCCTTGATCCTGCCGTCGGTGGCACTGGCATTACCGGTGGCTGCGGTGCTGACCCAGCTGCTGCGCCAGTCACTGGAAGAGACCCTGGAACAACCCTTTATCGCCATGGCGCGTGCCCGGGGGCTATCGGAAACCGCCGTACGCCTACGCCATGCCTTGCGTCATGCCCTGGTGCCGCTGGTGACGCTGGCCGGTTTTGTCTTTGCCAGCCTGCTCGGGGGCGCGGTCGTGGTTGAGCTGTTGTTCGCCCGTCAGGGCATCGGCCGCCTGATGCTCGACGCCACCAGCAACAAGGATGTGCCGCTGGTGTTGGGCGTGACCTTGCTGGCAGCCACCGTTTACGTGGTGGTCAACCTGGCTGTCGACCTGATCAACCGCTGGATCGATCCGCGAGCGGCCCGGGCGTGAGGGCCGATCAAGTGCAACCGAACATGAACAAGGAATCCATCATGAACTCCCCGATACCCCCCGATGTGAACACCCAGGACCTGCACCTGCGTTTTGCCGATGTGTTTGCGCGTATCGCCCAGACCGCTGTGGCGCGCGAGCACAAGCGCGAGCTTGCGTTCGAGGCCGTGCAATGGCTGCGTGACGCAGGTTTCGGCGCCTTGCGCGTGCCCGTGGCCCAGGGTGGCCTGGGCGCCAGCCTGCCGCAGTTGTTCGAGCTGTTGATCAAGCTTGGACAGGCCGACTCCAACCTGCCGCAAATCGTGCGTGCGCATTTCGGTTTTGTCGAAGGGCGGCTGTCCAGTCGTGATGCCCAGTCCCAGGATTACTGGCTGGCAAAAGTCGCCGAGGGGCAGCTGTGGGGCGCGGCGATGGCCGAGCGCACGGACACCACGCGCAACTCGGTGACGCTCAGCGCGGTCGAGCCCGGCAATCCCGGCGCCGGCTGGCAGCTGGACGGCGAGAAATATTACTGCACCGGCACCCTGTACGCCGACTGGATTGCCGCCGTGGCCCTGGATGGCGAAGACTTTGTCAGCGTTGCGGTGCCCACCGACGCCGACGGCGTGACGGTCGAGGATGACTGGGACGGCTTCGGTCAGCGGCTGACGGGCAGCGGGACCACCCGATTCAACGCTGTGAAGGTGCCAGAGCAACACATCGTTCGCCGCTTCAAGAAAGACGAACTGCGCGCCGAGTCCTATCTGACGGCGTTCTACCAGCTGTTTCACCTGGCCACCCTGACCGGGATCGCCGACGCGGTGCTGCACGATGCCAGCGATTTCGTGAAGGGCCGGACCCGTGCATTCGGTGTCCCGGGGCAGTCGAGTCCCAAGGACGATCCGCTGGTGCAGCGTGTGGTCGGGCGCCTCTCGAGCCTGGCCTACGCTGCTCGGACCCAGGTCCTGGCGGTCGCCCAGGTGCTACAGGATGTGCACCAGGCAGAGCAGGGCGGCTACGCCATCGAGCAGCATTACACCGAGGCCGAAATCCGCGCCTATCAGGCGCAGCAGATCATCATCGAGCAAGTGCTGGAGGCCACCACGCTGTTGTTCGAAGTCGGCGGCGCCTCGGCCACCAGCCAGAGCCGGCGTTTCGACCGTCACTGGCGCAACGCGCGCACCCTGGCCTCGCACAATCCGGCGATCTACCGCGAGCGAGCGCTGGGCAACTTTTACCTCAACGACATCACCCCCAATGCCGCGTGGCGCACCCTGCAGACGGCCGACGCCGAACAGCAGGCCGGCAGTGCCCGCGATGAAGCGAGCGCCGTATGAGCACCACGACCCGCAATATCCGTGAAGGGCAGATGAGCCTTGGCATGAACATTCTCGGCTTTGGCGCGCACTCCGGTGCCTGGCGCAGTGCCGAGGTCGCCGCCGACGCCTATCTGGACGTTGAGTACTACCGCAACATCGCGCGTATCTCCGAACGCGGCTGTCTGGACGCGATTTTCCTGGCTGACGGGCCGGCGCTGGCCGGTGACGTGTCGACCCAGCCCGGCGGGCGTCTGGAGCCCACGGTGCTGTTGACCGCCGTCGCCCTGGCCACCCAGCGCATCGGGGTGATTGCCACCGCATCGAGCACCTATAACGATCCGTTCAACATCGCTCGGCGTTTTGCCTCGCTGGACCACATCAGCGGCGGTCGCGCGGCCTGGAACGTGGTCACCAACGCAGGCGATGCCGCTGCGCAAAACTTCGGCCTGGCGGGCGCGCCGTTGCACGTCGACCGCTATGCCCGGGCCGATGAGTTCATCGACGTGACGGTCAAGCTGTGGGACAGCTGGGAAGACGACGCGATCATCGGTGATGCGCGCGGCGGGCGCTTTGCCGATCCGACAAAGGTCCATGCCATCGACTTTGTCGGCAAGCATTTTTCGGTCAAGGGACCGTTGAACGTGCCGCGCTCGCCACAGGGGCGTCCGGTGCTGGTGCAGGCCGGGTCATCCGAGGGCGGCAAGGCGCTCGGTTCGCGTTATGCCGACGCCATTTTCACCACCCAGACCACCCTCGAAGACGGCCAGGCGTTCTACGGCGAGATGAAGGAGCGCGCTGCGGGCTGGGGCCGCAACCCTCAACACCTGAAGATCATGCCGGGGCTGTCGACCGTGATCGGCAGTACCGAGGCCGAAGCCCATGCGCGTTTTGACGCACTCAACGCCTGGCATGGCGAGCACGGCCTGCTGGAGCAAGTCGCGGGCAGGATCGGTATTCCGGCGGGTGAGCTGGACCCGGATGCTCCGCTGCCCTGGGCGCGGATTGGCTCGGTGGCGGATTTCGAACGCGGCTCCCAGGGGTTTCTGGAAGCGCAGTTGAATCTGGCGCGCCGGGAAAACCTCAGCATTCGCCAGCTGTCGCGACGCATCCTGGTCGGCCATCGGCTGTTGGTCGGCACCCCCGAGCAGGTGGCCGAGACCTTGACCCACTGGTTTCTGGCCCACGCCGCCGACGGCTTCAACATCATGCCGGACATGTTTCCTTCCGGTGTCGAGATCTTCGTCGACGAGGTCGTGCCACTGTTGCAAAAGCGCGGTGTGTTCCGTCACGAGTACACCGGCAGCACCTTGCGCGAGCATCTGGGGCTGCCGTTTCCCACCAGTCAATACGCGCAGCGGGCCTGACCCGTTGCGTCTACATGCTTCATTCAAAAGGATCGATCATGCGTTACCGCACACTGGGCAACAGCGACATCCAGGTCAGCGTTCTGGGGCTTGGCACCATGACCTGGGGGCATCAGAACACTGAGCACGACGCTCATCAGCAGCTTGATCTGGCGCTGGCCGAAGGCATCAACCTGATCGACACCGCCGAGATGTACCCAACCCCTACCAAGGCCGAAACCTGGCGCACCACCGAGCGTTATATCGGCTCCTGGCTGGCCAATCGCGGCCGTCGTGCCGAGGTGGTGCTGGCCAGCAAGATCGCCGGCCCGGCGCGCGATCCCGCCGGTCAGGCACATATTCGCGACGGACTCAGTCGCCATGACCGGCGCAATATCGTCCAGGCGCTGGACGACAGCCTCAAGCGTCTGCAGACCGATTACCTGGACCTCTATCAACTGCACTGGCCGGATCGCAAGACCAACATGTTCGGCCAACGCGAATACCCCTACATCGACGACACCGACAGTGTCGCCATCGAAGAGACGCTGTCGGTACTGGCCGATCAGGTCAAGGCCGGCAAGGTCCGCCACATCGGGGTTTCCAATGAAACCCCGTGGGGAGTGGCCGAGTTTCTCAAGCAGAGCGAGCGCCTGGGTCTGCCGCGTATCGTCAGCGTGCAAAACCCCTACAGCCTGCTCAACCGGCTGTACGAAGGCGGTTTGTCGGAGTTCAGCCATCGCGAAGGGCTGGGGCTGTTGGCCTACTCGCCACTGGCGTTCGGCGCGCTGACCGGCAAATACCTCAATGGCGCACGGCCCGAGGGTTCGCGGCTGTCGGCGGTGTACCGGACCTTCAACCGCTACGACAGCCCGTCGGCGCAAGAGGCCATCGCCGCTTATGTGCAGATCGCCCGGCAGCACGCTCTGGCCCCGGCGCAACTGGCGCTGGCGTATGTCATCGACAAACCCTTCGTCAGCAGCGCGCTCAGCGGCCAGACCAGCCTTGCGCAACTGCGCGAAAACCTCGGGGCGCTGGATCTGACCCTGAGCGATGAGATCAAGGCGCAAGTGCAGGCGGTGCATCAACGCATCCCCAACCCTGCGCCCTGAGCGGACCGCTGCGCAAGGTGGAAACCGGCTGATCGGCCCATGATCGAACAGAGGAGGTGGTGAATGTCCCAGGCAATTGAAACGCTCATCGTCGGGCCCGTGACAGGCGTGGGTGGCAGTCGCCCGTTGCGTCCGGCAAGGCTCACCCGGCTACGTCCGGGATTATGGTTGGCGGGGCTGTGCGTGACGCTGTTGCTGCTCGCGGCGTTGTTTCCAGCCCTGCTGGCGCCGTTCGATCCACTGGATGCCACGGCGCGCCTGGCTTTCCAGGCACCTGGAACCCCTCACTGGCTAGGTACGGATGAAAACGGTCGCGATGTGCTCAGTCGGCTGATCTACGGGGTGGGACCCTCGCTGTTCATGGGCCTGGCCGCCACCGCGCTGGGTCTGGCCTGGGGCACGCTGCTGGGCCTGCTGTCCGGGCTCGGACCGCGCTGGCTGGATGCCGGGCTGATGCGCGCTGTCGATGTGTTGCTGGCCTTTCCGGACCTGCTGCTGGCATTGGTGATCATCACCTTTTTCGGTCAGGGCACGGCCAATCTGATTCTTGCCGTTGGCATTGCCGCAGTACCGCGCTATGCGCGACTGGTCAGGGCGCAGACCCTGAATGTGCGCAACGCAGGCTACGTGGAGGCGGCGCTGACCCTGGGGCAATCGCATCTGGCGGTGATCGCGCGGCACATCCTGCCCAACGCCTTCAAACCCGTGCTGATCCTGGCCATCATCGGCATCGGCGGCACCATCACCGCCGGTGCCGCCTTGAGCTTTCTCGGCTTTGGCGCGCCACCGCCGGCGCCGGAGTGGGGCGCGATGATGGCCATCGGTCGCAGTTTCCTCGCCAATGCTCCCTGGCTGGTGGCCTGGCCTGCGTTGAGCATCACCCTCACCGTTGTTTCGATCAGTGCCATCGGCCGTGAACTTTTACGCCGCAGCGAAGGAAAACCGCTATGAATGCAGACATCCAGACCCTCGGTCCATTGGTTGATATCCGGGACCTCAACGTAGGTTTCGGCACGGCTGCGCCGGTTGTTCACGGCGTCAGCCTGCGCATCGAGCGTGGCGAATGCCTTGCCCTGGTCGGGGAGTCGGGCTCGGGCAAGAGCGTCACCGCCCGGACGCTGGCCGGGCTCACCGGTAACGGCGCCCGGGTCGAGGCGGCCAAGCTGGCATTTGAGGGCATTGATCTGCGCCGCCTGGACGAGCGCACCTGGCAGCGCCTGCGGGGTGCGCGCATTGGCTTCGTGATGCAGGATGCCCTCGGCGCACTGGACCCGTTGCGCCGGGTCGGTGCTGAAATCGAAGAGCCGCTGCACCTGCATACTCCACTGCGCGCTGAGGCCCGGCGGCTGCGCGTGCTTGAGCTGTTGCGCAATGTCGGCGTACCGGAGCCGGAGTTGCGCGCCAGCCAGTACCCCTGGCAATTGTCTGGCGGGCTGCGCCAGCGCGCATTGATTGCCTCGGCCATTGCCTGCAATCCGCGCCTGATCATTGCCGATGAACCCACCACGGCCCTGGACGCCACGGTGCAAGCGCAGATCATCGCACTGCTGGAAAGCCTGCGCGGTGAAGACAACGCGCTGTTGATGGTCAGCCATGACCTGTCGGTGGTATCGCGCCTGGCAGACCGCGTCGCCGTCATGCGCCATGGTGTGATCGTCGAGCAGGGCAGCACCGAGCAGGTCTTGCAGGATCCGCAACATCCCTACACCCAGTCACTGTTGCGCGCCGCCAGGGCCGTGCACTTCCAGCCCGAGCGCCAACGGCTCGCCGCCGTGACCCCGGACCCGCCAATCGAAGGGGAGGTGCTGCTGGAGGCACGGCAGCTGAGCAAATCATTTATCGGCCCTGATGGGCGCAGCCGTTGCGTACTCAAACAGGCGTCCTTGCAACTGCGGCGTGGCGAGACCCTGGGCGTGGTGGGCGAGTCGGGGTCCGGCAAGACCACCTTGACGCGGTTGATTCTGGGGCTGGAAAGCGCCGACGCCGGGGAGGTCTGGATCGCCGGTCAGCAATGGTCGACGCTGGACACTCGGCAAAGGCGTACGGCGCGTCGTGCAGTGCAGGTGGTGTTTCAGGACCCGCTGAGCTCCTTCGACCCGCGTTACACCGTGCAACGGGTGTTGTTCGAGGCGCTCTCGGTCGCAGGCTTGCCCCGCCGCGAGTGGCGTAGCCGGGCCTTGCAGCTGCTGGAGTGGGTGCGCCTCGATGGGGCAGCGTTGACTCGCCGTCCCATCGAACTGTCGGGCGGCCAGCGGCAGCGCATCGCCATCGCCCGGGCACTGGCTTCGCAGCCACAGATATTGATCTGCGATGAGCCGGTTTCGGCGCTGGACGTCTCGGTGCAGGCGCAGATTCTGCAACTGCTTGATGACCTCAAGCAGCGTCTGGGTCTGGCTTGCCTGTTCATCTCCCACGACCTGGGGGTGATCAATCACGTCTGCGAACGCGTGCTGGTGATGAAGGATGGCGAGGTCGTGGAGTCAGGGCCGGTGCGGACGGTGTTCGACCGCCCGCTGCATGCCTACACCCGCGCGTTGATCGACGCGATCCCGACCCTCGAACCCCAACGCATCCGCGCAGAGTTTTATCTGCAAGTGGCGATTTGACGGCGATTGCTCTTCAGCGCAGGAGCGAGCATGCCCCGCGAGCTGCCGGGCACCGGCAGTAGAACCAGGCGCCTTGGCTGTGTCAGGTAAATCCCCTGCGCAGGGTTTATTGGCGCTTCGCGCCAGATCGCCAGCAAGCCGGCTCCTACGCCCTGCGGGCAGAATCAAAGGACTTCCTTGGGCCGGAATCACAAACGGGCGGCGCCCCCCATTCTGCTTCGGCCCGGAGGGCGCCTTTGATCGTTCCCACGCTCTGCGTGGGAATGCCGTGTGTGACGCTCCGCGTCAATTACCCATCACCCACCCGCCACCCCACAATCCATACCTTGGATCCAATGCACTGAATTTATCGGTAGCAGACAAACGGTAGCCTGAGTCTATTGCAAGCCATGATGGCTCAATGACATATTGGCCTCACCATCCACCGCCCATTCGGGTGCAAAAATGCGTCCCATAAAGTCACTTGTTGCGGCCTCAGTGCTGCTCAGCGGGTGCAATGGAGTGCCAACCGCTTTTACCCAGGACCCCGTATTTGATCAGGCCTTCGTCGTCCATTCGGGCGCGCCGCTGCCGTATGTGCTCATGGGCACAGCGATACAGTGGAATGAAGATTACGCCGTCACGGTCAAGCACATCCCCTATCTGTCCGGCGCTGTCTATCAAGGTCAGGGCGATGTTCAGTTCTTCCGCCACAAGGCCAGCGGCGTGCCGGCGTGGCGGGCCTACCACCCTGGCGAGGCGCTGACGGCAGTGGGGTACAACTCGCTGTACATGTCGGTCAAGGGCAGTGGCCATGCGTTGTCGGCGATGGTCCGACTGGACCCCAAAGAGGGCAGCGTGATGTACGCCACCCACGACGGTCCGACCGCCAAGGGCATGTCAGGAGGACCGGTATTCTCGGCAGACGGCAAGGTGGTCGGCATCACTGTGGCGTTTCTCACGCAAAGCGATCTGAACGCCATCAAGCGTCCGGATCTTGCCGGCGAGCCCCGGGTCAGCATCTTTCTCCCCTATGTGGAGATCAATCGCGAATGGAACCGCTACCTGGCCCAGGCTCACCCGCTGACGCCGCCACCGACCCGGCTCGCCAGCCGCTGATCAGCGTTCGCGCAGGGCCTCACGGGCCCTGTTGAGCGGTTTGATCAGGTAGTCGAGTACCGTCTTTTCACCGGTGCGGATGTCCACCGTGGCGATCATGCCCGGGACGATGGCGAAGGTCTTGCCGGCCTTGTTGCGCAAGACATCGGAATCAGTGCGGATGAACACGCGGTAGTAAAAGACCTCGGGTTTGACCTCGTCCTGAAGGGTGTCCGGGGAGATCGCCACCACCTTGCCGTCAAGGCTGCCGTAGATCGAATAGTCGTAGGCGGTGATTTTCACCTTGGCCTGCTGGTCGGGGTGAATGAAGGCGATGTCGCGTGGCGAAATTCGCGTTTCGATCAGCAGCTGATCGTCCAGCGGCACGATCTGCATCAGCTGGCCGTTGGGTGGAATCACCCCGCCAATGGTGGTGACTTCGATGTCCTTGACGATACCCCGCACCGGCGAGCGCAGGGTCAGACGCGACAACGAATCGTTGCGACCACGGATCACCGCCACCAGCATTTGCGCCTCGGCATTGGCCTTGGCCAGGTCTTCCCGGGCGCGGACCATGTAATCGGAACGTGCCTCGGTGGCCTTGAGCTCCAGCTCCGAGCGCTGACGGTTCAGGCGCAGCACTTCGACCCGACTGGAGGCGCCGATTTTGGCGAGGTTTTCGGTGATCTCGAGTTCGCTGCGCACCAGCTTCAATGAACTCTGGATCCCCGTGAGGGTGTCTTCCAGACCTCTGCGACGGGTTTTGTACAGCTCGCTCTCGGCGCGGATCAGGTCGGGGGAATCATCCAGCGCGTGATCGAACTTGAGCGGTTGTTCGCTGACCTCGGCCTGCAAGCGGTTCACACTGGCCAGGGCTGCACGGTACTTGGCCTCGCTTTCGCCGACGTTGGATTCGTTCTTCACCGCGTCCAGTTGCGCCAGCACCTGACCGCGCTCCACCAGCGCGCCTTCGGTGACGAACATCTGCTTGACGATGCCGCCCTCCATCGACTGGATCAGTTGCTCGCGTGAGCTGGGCACCACTTTGCCGGTACCGGTGGACACCTCGACCACCTCGAACCAGGCGGCCCAGGCGAGAAAACAGGCGAGCATCAGCGCACAGCCCCAGATCACCCGCACGCCGCCGGCAATGCTGCGTTCATCGGTGCCGTCCAGGTAGGAAATCTGCTCGGGCAGGCGTGGGGTCGGGGTCGACGTCAGGGCGTTCATGCCTGGGCTCCTTGCGGTTGGCGCAGCCGCGCCAGGGCGGCGTCGCGCGAGTCGTCGATGACGATCCGTCCGTTGTCCAGAACGATGATGCGCTCGACCATCTGCAACACACTGACCCTGTGCGTGGCGACAATCAGCGTCCGGCCCTGGCACCAGCTGCCGAGTTTTTCCAGCAGCAGGCGCTCGGTGATGTCGTCCAGCGAGGCGGTGGGTTCGTCCAGCAGCAACACCTGCGGCTGACGGATCAACAGGCGCGACAGCAGCAGACTCTGGCGTTGTCCGCCCGACAGCCCCAGCCCCCCTTCGAGGATCAGGTGATCCATGCCCTTGGGCATTAGCCGGACGAACTCCAGGGCGCCGGTGACCGACAGCGCGGCGATGATTTCCTGATCGCTGGCTTGTCCGGCGCCGAGCGTGATGTTGTCGCGCAGCGTGCCGTGGAACAGGCGCGCCTGCTGGGACATCAAGCCGACATCGCGGCGCAGGTCGGCCGGGTCAAGGTGGCCCAGGGCAATGCCGTCCAGGGTGGTCTGGCCCGTGGCCAGATCCATGGCGCCGGCAAGCGCCTGCAAGAGAGTCGATTTGCCCGCACCGTTGCGCCCGAGAATGGCAATCCGCTCGCCGGGGCGGATGTTCAGGTCGATGGCACTGAGTGCCGGCGCGGCGTCTTCGCTGTAGCGAAACCCGGCCTGGCGCAGCTGGTAGTCACCCCGAATGGCGGGCAGGTGCACACGCTGGCTGCCTTCGGGATGATCCACCGGCATCTGCATGATCCGGTTCAGACCCTGCAGCGCGACCTTGGCCTGTTGCCAGCGGGTCAGTACATGGGTCACCTGCGCCATGGGCGCCATCATCCGCGACGACAGGATCGATGCGGCCACCAGGCTGCCGGTGGTGAGGTCTCCAGCGATCACCATCGGCGCGCCGCAGACGATCACCACCGCGAACACACCGCCCTGGACGCTCTGGGTCCAGGCCACCAGGCTGTTGGTCAGGGTGCGCAGGCGCAGGCTGCTGTCGGCGGAGGCGGCGTTGTAGTGATTCCACTGTTGCTGAAAACGCTGCTCGGCTTGCAACGCCTTGATGTCGTCCATGCCTTGCACGCTTTCCACCAGCATGGCGTTGCGCAGGGCAGCCTCGCGCATCGACGCGTTGGCCAGCCTGGCCAGGCGCCGCTGCGCCAGAACGCCTGGCAGGATCATCGCCACCAGCGCCAGCAGGGGGATCAGCACCAGTTGCCCGCCGATCAGGTAAAACACCAACACAAACAGCACAAAGAACGGCAGGTCGGCCAGTGCCGTGGCGGTGCTTGAGGTGATCAGGTCGCGAATCTGCTCCAGCTCACGTAACTGCGAAATGAACGAGCCGGTGGATTTGGGTCGTGCCGAATTACGCAAGCGCAGGGCGTGGCCGAAGACCAGGTCCGAGACTCTCAGGTCGGCACGTTTGCCCAGCACGTCGGTGATGCGCAGACGCATGATGCGCATCACGAAATCGAACAGCAGCGCCAGCATCACCCCGCCGAACAGAACGTACAGCGTCGGCAGCGACTCGGCCGGAATCACCCGGTCGTAGACCTGCATCGAAAACAGCACCCCGGCCATGCCCAGCAGGTTGGCCACCAGCGACGCCAACATGACCTGCGAATAGGGGCGCAGGTCGCTGAGCACGATGCGCCGGAACCAGTGCTCGTCGTAGGGTTTGATGTAGTCGTTGGTGCGCACGTCGCTCAGCGGCTGGGTCGGGCGCAGGATCACCGTGCGCAGTGCCTGCTCGGCAAGCGTGGCCGGCTCCATGCGGCTTTGCAGACCCTGGTCGCCACTGAAGGCAATGCCCAGTTCGCCTTGCTCGCCGACGCTTTCGATCACCCCCACCTGGCCGTCGCGCAGCTGCACCACCAACGGCGTGCGCCAGCGGCTCAGGCTTTTGCGATCGTAGTCGGCGAACTTGACGCTCAGTCCAGCCTGCCGGGCCATGTGCCTGACCACTTCCTCGACCCTACCTTCGCCTTGCACCGAGGCCAGGCGAATGCTTTGCGGCGAGACGTCGAGGCGGTAATGCCGTGCGACCTTGAGCACCGCGTCGAGCCAGGGGCCGAAGTCGTGTCGAGCGTTGTCGGCCAGCGCGGCCTCTTGGGGGATGACGATGGTATCGGTCATGGCAGGATCTCCACGTGCTGAATCGTGCTGTGGTCGATGCCGAAGGCTCGGCGCATGCCGCCGCTGTTGTAGAGGCAATCGATTTGCAGACGGCGCAGGTCGGCCTGGGTGTTGGCCAGATCGAAGCGCGACTGGTGGATTTCCTGTTCGGCGTTGAGCAAATCCAGCAACGGCCGGGTGCCCAGCTCCAGGTACTGCCTGCCGTACAGTTCTCGGGCCTCGGTGATGCTGTTCTGACGCAGCTGCAACGAGTTGAGCCGGCGGGTCAGGCCGGAGGTCTGCGCCTGGGATTCGGTCAGGCCCTGACGCGCCTGCAACTTGGCGGCGTCTTCGGCGGAGTCGGCCGCGCTGAGGGCGTAACCTGCCGCGCGACTGCGGGCGCTGATGGCGCCGCCTTGATAGATCGGCACTTCCAGGTTGAGAAAGATCGCCACCTGGGTGCGGTCGATGGCCGGATTCTGCTCATCGTAGTTGTTGTCCAGGTACTGGTTGAACGACGGCTGCAAGGACAGGGTGGGGTAGGCTTCAGCCTTGGCCTGGGCCAGTTCGGCCTGCGCCTGGGTGCGCTGCGCCACCGCCTGCAACACCGCTGGCAGCGCGTCGGTGATGACCGGCGCATTGCAGGACTGGCCGAGCGATGGCGCAAAGTCGTTGCTGACCTGGGGCGTGGTCTGGCGCCCGAGCAGGTTGGACAAGGTTGCCTGCCAACGGGCGTACTGGGCCTTGTACTCCTGCAGCGTGGCGATCGCGCCGTCGACCCGCGACTGCGCCTGGACCACATCGGAGCGGGTGCTGGCGCCCATGTCGCTGCGCTGTCTGGCCAGCTCGACGATGTCCCCGACGCCATGAATCTGCTGGCGCGCGATGTCGAGCAATTGCTGGTAGCGCTGCACCTCGACAAAGGCGAACGCCGTGTCGCGCCCCACCTGATCGATGGCCAGCAGAATGCTTGCCTGACTGCGCGCGGCCTTGGCCCGCGCCGCTTCCACGGCGTTGGAGACCTTGCCGAAGTCGTAGAGCATCTGCTTGAGTGAGATGCTTACCGACTGACTGCTGGCATCGCCGCCGTAGCCGCTGTTGTAGCCACCCTTGATGCCCCCGGCGACCTGCGGGTAGTAGCCCGATTCGGCGACGTTGATGCCCTCGGCCTGTTGGTACAGCGTGCCGATCGCCTCGCTGATGCTCGGGTGCCAGTCAACGGCCAGGCGTACCGCCTGCTGCAGCCCCAGGGTCTCGGTGTGTTCGTCACGGGCAAGCGCTGCGACGGGCTGTGCCCCGGCACGGGGTTTTGCTGTCTTGTCGCGGGCCTTTTCCGGCTGGCTCTGCAGCCGGGAAGGGCTGATGCTGCGAAGACCGGGGTCAATATATTCCTCGGCCGATACGCAGCTGTTGATCCCTTGGTGCAGGCCGAGGGTCAGCACGACCATCGACCATTTTTTGCGGCGAGCAGACTTCACATGGTTCCCTTACTGTCGGTTTGCTGGCTTCCCTTGTCGCGTCAAACGACTTGCACGCCGTTCTGCACCCACAGATGGTGACTCGGATCCTCCTGCGGGGTGTATTGGGTGTAGTCGATTCCGCCGGCCTGGTGGCTGCCGTCGGCGGTCCAGACGTCGGTCATGTGCACGCTGTCCTTGCTGTCGCCCTTGATCAGCAATGTGCTGTTTTCAGGAGAGGTAATGGACAGCACATCGGCCAGGTTCAGCGTCAGCGAAACCGCGCTGGTGTGGTTCAGGTCGAGGATCTCGATGTTGTGAATACGGCTTTGCAGGTCACCCAGATTGATCGCGGCATCGCCGCCTGCCCACAGCAAGGTATCGGTGCCGCTGCCGCCATCGACGGAGGCGAAGTTCTGGTCGGCGATGATCAGCGTGTCATTGCCCGCGCCACCGTTGAGGGTGACGGCGCCACCGTGGGTACCCAGCAGCGTGTCGTTGCCATCGGTGCCCTGGACCAGTTCGGTGCTCGTCACCTGGGCCACGGCCAGTGCGGCGCTGTGGTCGTCCACCGTGGACAGCGCCGCAAAGCTTGCGCTGGCCTTGGCCGCGGCCTGGTCCAGGTCGATGGTCAGGCTGGCAGTATCGGTGGTGCCGTTGGGGTGGGTCAGCTGATAGTTGAACACGTCGGCGTGACCGATGACTGCGTTGCTCAGGCCGGCATTGAGCGTGTAGGTGTAGCTGCCGTCGGCGTGCACCAGCAGCGAGCCGTAGGTGCCCGCGATGGTGGTGCCGTTGTACCCCGGCGTCACGTAGCTGCCGGCGAGCAATACGCTGAGCAGGGTATAGGGCGAACCCAGGACATCGACGCCGCCGCCTGCGACATCGGTGAGCAGATTGCCGGACACCGGCGTATAGCTGCCGACCACGAACTGGTTGTTGTAGGTGGTGGCGCTGATCAGGCTGGTATTGACGGTGGTCAGCAGGCCCACGCCGCCGACTGCGACCCGCACCTGATAGGTGCCGGCGGTCTGGTCATCGAAATTGACCCCGTAACTCCCCCCACCCAGACTCAGCAGTGAGGCACCGCCATAGCTTTTGACCAGCACGTACTGGTTACTGGCGTTGAGTTTGTACAGCCCGACCGTCAGCGAGCCGAGCAGGGTCAACAGATTGCTGGCGTTGACCACCACGGTCAGGTCACTGACAGTGTTGCTCGCAACGCTGGTGGTGTAGGTGCCGCTGCCGCCCCCGAGTAACACGCCGAAGCTGCCCAGTGCCGTCAGCGGCGAGGTGACTTCCTTGTTCACCAGGGTGATCGCCGAATGGGCAATGTCATCGGTGGCGTCAACCAGCAGTGCCGGGCTGCTCAGGCTGCTGTCGTTCCAGACCTCTGTAGCTTGCGGGCTGTCGATACGCACGTAGAGGCTGGCGCTATCGCTCAGGCCGTTGGGGTGCACCAGCTGGTAGCTGAACACATCGACCTTGCCGACACTGCTCACCGCGCCATTGGCGGTGTAGGTGTATTTGCCCGTCGAGTCGATGTTCAACGTCCCGTACAACCCTTGCACCGTGGTGCCGGCGCCGGCGCCGGCACTGACATAACTGCCGTTTTTCAGCACCTGCAATACGGCGCCGTTGTCCGGCCCGGTCTGGTCGACCTGGCCATCGGTGCCGACGTCGCTGATGACGTTGCCGGTGGTTGCAGTGCCTGCGCTGCCGGTGAACTGGGTGAGGCTGATGGTATCGAGTGACAACACTGAAGTGACGGTCGTTACGATGCCTATGCCGGTGCTGGAGACGATCAGCCGGTAGTCACCGCTTTGCAGGTCACCCATGGTGACCTGAACGCCTTGACCGGCAAGCCCGAGGATGTCCAGCAGGCCGCCGTTGCCGTTGACGTCCAGGGTCACCCAGTTGCCGCTAGCGTCCTTGACCTGCAGGGCGTAAACGACCCCATCGATCAAGCTCAAGAGGCTGGCGGTGTTCAGGGTCAGCGTGGGGTCGACATGGGTACCGCTGGCCACGCTGAAGCTGTAGGTCTTGCTGAAGCCTGAGAGCAGGGTGGTAAAGGAATCAGCGATATTCTGCACCGCATGTGCGGGGGCAATGTTGACGGTGGCGATGGCCAGGTTGTCGCTGGCCGACACCGGGGCATTGGCATCGATGTCGGGGGCAGTGACGCTGGTGTCCAACGAGACGTTGCCATGGGTATCGGTCAGGCTGACAGACAGCTTCTCGCCGTTGATCTGCGGAGCATTGAGGGTGACGCTGAACACGCCGGTGCCACCCACTACGGCTCTGCCCAGTTCCGCGCCGCTGGCGGCCTTGACGATCACGGTCGATCCCGCTTCACCGGTGCCGCTCAGGCTCAGGCCGTCGGCACTGACCAGCAGCGTGCTGGCGGCCACCGGTGCCGTCAGGTCCGGCGCGGTCGCACTGGTGGCCAGCGACACGTTGCCCGCAGCGTCCGCCTGGGTGACGCTGAGTACCTCATTGTTGATCAGCGCGGTCGGCAGGGTGATCGAGAACGTGCCGTTGGCCGCGACGGTGCCTGTGGCAAGCACCACGCCGGCGGCGCTGCGCACGCTGACGGCCGAACCGGCGACCCCGGTACCGGTGACCAGCGTGCCAGTGGCGTTGACCAGCGCGGTGGCGGGCGCGACCGGCGCAGTGCTATCCGGCGCCGTGAAGCTGGCGGCCGCCGACACATTGCCGGTGGCGTCGACCAGGCGCACGGTCAGGGCCTGGCCATCGAGCTGCGGCGGGCTCAGGGTCAGGTTGAAGGTTGCGCCCAGACCCACCTGTGTGGTGCCCAGCAGGGTATTGCTCGCGTCGTAGACATTGACCGTGGCGCCGACTTCGCCGGCGCCGGTCAGGGTCTGACCGTTGGCCGCCAGCGCCAGTGTGGTCGGCACGCTCGGTGCCTGGATATCAGTGGCGGTCAGGTGGGCGATGGGCGACAGGTTACCGGCAGGATCGGCCTGTTGAATGTTGAGGGTCTGGCCGTTGAGTTGCGCAGCGTTCAGTGTTGCGGCGAAGGTCCCGGCGGCGTTGACCACCACGCTGCCCAGCACAGTGCCGGCAGCGTTGGTGATTTTCACCGTTGCTCCGGCTTCGCCACTGCCGCTGACCAGCAGTCCGCCGCCGGTCAGTGCCAGGTTGCTCAAGGCCGCCGGTGGCGTGGTGTCCGCTGCATTGAGGTTGACGTTGGCCGAGAGGTTGCCGGCAACGTCGGTCTGCGCGACGCTCAAGGCCTGGCCGTTGAGTTGCGCGGCATTGAGGGTCGCCGCGAAGGTCCCATCGGCTGCCACCGTGGTGCTCCCCAGAACGCCCGCGGCGCTGCGCACGGTGACGGTCGCACCGGCTTCGCCCAGCCCGCTGAGAATCAGCCCCGCTGGGTTCAGCCCAAGCGCCGACGGCGCGGCAGGCGCGGTGATGTCCGGGGCTTTAACGTCCAGGGCAGGGGAAGGGTTGCCCGCCGGGTCATTCTGATGCGCGCTCAGTAGCTGGCCGTTGAGTTGAGGCGTGCCAAGCAGCGCACTGAAGGTACCGTTGGCCCCGACAATCGCCGTCCCCAACACAGCGCCGCCCGGTGCATTGATGGTGACGGTCGCGCCGACCTCGCCGCGACCGGTGACCAGCGTGCCCGTGGCATTGACCGCCAGGTCGCTGAGCACCGCCGGCGCTGTGGTGTCGGCCGCGACTATGGCGCCGGGCAGCGAAATTTCGCCGGTGGCTGCGGTGGCGGTGACTTGCAGGCTCTGGCCGTTGAGTTGCGGCCCGCTCAACGACACGCTGAAAGTGCCGTCGCCGCCAGTCAAGGCCGTCCCGAGCAGAGTGCCGCCGCTGCCATAGACATTGATTGTCGTGCCGATGGCGGCGGTGCCGCCGAGGGTCTGGCCATTGGCCGACAGCGTCAGATGCGCAGGCGCATCCGGCGGTTGCACGGACGGCACCGTGAGGTTGACTCCGGTCGAGGCGTTGGTGCCGGCATCGGTCTGGACCACCGTGAGCACCTGGCTGGACGGGACGGTGGCGTTGAGGTTGATGGTGAAGGTGCCGTCGGCCGCGACAGTGCCGCTGCCCAGCGTGGCACCCAGCGCATTGCTGACCACGACGCTGGCCCCGACTTCGCCGCGACCGACCACTTGATTGTGTGCAGCGTTGATCGTCAGCCCCGTGACCGCGTCAGGCGCCGTGGTATCGGGTGCCAGGAACACCCGCACCGGGGACGGGTTTTTCGCCGGATCCGTGGCCACCACCGACAGCAGCTGCCCGTTGGTCTGTGGCGTGTTGAGGTTGAAGCTGAACGCACCATTGATATCGGCCTGAGCGCTGCCCAGTAGCGTGCCGCTGGCGGAGGTAACGGTGACGGTACTGCCGGCTTCGGCGGTGCCGGTGATCAGCGTGCCCCCCGTCAGCGAGGTAACGGTCGGCAACAGCGGCGCGGTGGAATCCGGGGCGTTCACCGAGACCGGCGTGGAGTCGTTTTTCGCCGCGTCCAGTTGCACCACTGACAACGTCTGGCCGTTGAGTTGAGCGCTCGACAGGCCGACGCTGAAGCTGCCATTGGCGGCGACGGTTGCGGTCCCCAGTACCGTGCCCAGGTTGTTGCTGACGCTGACGGTGGCACCTGCTTCGCCGTTGCCGGTCAAGGTCAGGCCGTTCGGGCTGACCGCCAATTGCGTGACGGCTGCCGGATCGGTGACATCGGCGACCTGGTAAGAGAGCAGGGCGGAGCGGTTGGTGGCAGCATCGGTCTGGCTCACGATCAATGTCTGACCGTTGAGCTGCGCGGCCGACAGGGTGACGGTGAAATGACCGCTGGCATCCACGGTCGCGGTGCCGAGCGAAGCCCCCGTAGCGCTGCTGACACGGACCAGCGCGCCGACTTCACCGGTGCCGGTCAAGGCCAGACCATCGGCGCTCAGCGCGCTGACCACCGGCAGGCCAGGCGCGGTAAGGTCCGCCGCCGTGACGGTGGCCGCGACGGACGGATTGCCCACCACATCGCTTTGCACCACGCTGAGGACTTCACCGTTGAGTTGAGGCGCGTTCAGCGTGACGCTGAAAGTGCCATTGGCCGCCACGGTGCCGGTGCCCAGGGTGGCGCCCGCGGCGTTGCTGATCACTAGATGCGCGCCAGCCTCGCCGGTGCCGCTGAGAATGCGCCCGGCAAGGTCCAGCCCCAGCCCCGTCACCGCCAGTGGCGCCGTGGTGTCCGGGGCAATCAGGGTGGCGGCCGCAGAGGCATTGCCGGCCGCGTCGGCAAGCACCACGTACAATTGCTCGCCGTTGTGTTGTGGCTGATCGAGGGAGATCAGAAAGGTGCCGTTTGCGCCCACGGCACCGCTGCCGACCACTTGACCGTTGGCCAGGGTCACGCTGATGGTCGCGCCGGCTTCACCGCTGCCGCTGAGGGTGTCGCCAGCGGCATTGAGTTTGAGATTGCCAGCGACCTGCGGTGGGGTCAGGTCGAACGCGGTGACGGTGACCCCGGCACTGATGTTTCCGGGCGGGTCGGCCTGCTGCACGGTAAGGGTTTGATGGTTGATCTGCGGCGTGTTCAGGGTGACGCTGAACGAACCGTTCGCCTGGACGATGGCGCTGCCCAGCAGGACGCCGCTGGCATCCTTGACCGTCACCGTGGCGCCGGGCTCGCCGGTACCTGTGACCAACACACCTGCACGGTTGATCGCGACATTGTCCAGCGGGTCGGGCGCAGAGGTGTCCGGCGCGGTCAGGCTGGACAGCGGCGAGACATTGCCCGCCGCATCGGCCTGCACCAGGGTCAGCACCTGAGCATTGGTCAAGGCGTTGGGTAGCACCAGGGTGAAGGTGCCGGTAGTGCCGACGGTGACGGTGCCCAGGACGACGCCCAGGCTGTCGCTCACTGTCACGTTGGCGCCCGCTTCGCCGTGCCCGCTGACGGTCTTGCCGTCGCTGGAGATAGCCAGCTGGGTCAGCGCCGTGGGGGCGGTGGTGTCGATCGAGGTGAACGGGCTTGCCGTGGAGGTGTTGCCTGCCGCGTCGGTCAGCGTGATCGCCAACACCTGACCGTTGGCTTGCGCGGTAGACAGGGTGACGTCAAAGCTGCCATCGATGCGCACCCTGCCGGTGCCCACCAGCGCGCCGGCGGCATTGTAGACCTTCACCGTGGCGCCCGCTTCACCGGTGCCGGAGAGCACGTTGCCGTTGCCGCTGACGCCGAGGATGCCCGGCGCGTCAGGGGCAATGAGGTCGCGGGCCAGCAGGTTGACGCTGGCCGATTCGTTCTGGCTGGCATCGGTCTGGGTGAGGGTCAGGGTCTGACCCGCCACCTGCGCGCTGTTGAGTGCCAGGCTGAAGGTGCCATTGGCGGCCACCACCGTGCTGCCCAGGGCGACGCCGCCGCTGCCGACCACGTTGACCGTCGCGCCCGCTTCGCCGCGCCCGGTCAGCGACACGCCATCGCTGGCCAGTACCAGGTTGCTCAGTGGGGCGGGAGCGGTGACGTCGGCGGCGATATAACCCGTGGCTACCGAGTTGATACCGTCGCTGGAAGTCGCCGTGGCTGCCAGTTGTTCGCCATTGAGCTGCGCGGCATTGAGGGTGGCGCTGAAGGTGCCGCCGCTGCCCACCAGTGCGCTGCCCAGCAGCACGCCCGAAGCGCTGCGTATGGTCACCGTGCTACCGACCGTGGCCGTACCTGTGAGTGTCAGGCCGTCGGCACTGAGCAACAGGTTGACTGGTGCGGCTTCCGCCAGGGGGCCGGGGGCGATGACCGATGCGCCCGGCGAGGCGTTGCCGCCGGTGTCGGTCTGAATCACGCTGAGGCTGGTACCCGCCGTCACGGCAGGCACAAGGGTCAGGTTGAAACTGCCATTGGCAGCCACCACGGTATTGCCCAGCGCATTACCGCCGGCATCGCGGACCACCACGGTTGCCCCGGCCTCACCGCTGCCGGCGAGGGTCGAGCCGTCGGTGGTGATGGCCAGGTTGCTGACCGCCGCCGGTGGCGTGCTGTCGCCGGCGTGGTACGCGGTGACGGCGGACTGATTGCCCGCCGCATCCGCAGCGCTCACATTGATGTTCTGTCCATTGAGCTGCGCGCTGTTGAGGGTCACGGTAAACGTGCCGTTGGCCGCCGTGGTGCCGGTACCCAGTACGTTGCCCGCTGCGTCGCGCACGGTGATGCTGCTGCCCGCTTCAGCGCTGCCGGACAATTGCAGGCCGGCAACGTTGAGCGACACCACGACCGGGGCATCCGGTGGCGTCAGGTCTACCGACACCACGTTGACCGCAGTCGACACATTGCCCGGCGGGTCCTCCTGGGTCACGGTCAACAGCTGGGCGTTGATCTGCGGGGTGCTCATGCTCAGGCTGAATGCGCCATTGCCCTGGACCAGACCGGTGCCCAGCAACGTGCCGTCGACACTGCGCACACTGACCGTCGCGCCGGGCTCGCCATGGCCGACCACGGTGATGCCGTCGGCATTGACCGACACCTGGGTCAGGGCTGCCGGTGGGCTGGTGTCGGGGGCGCCAAGGCTGGCCGATGGCGAGACGTTGCCGCTCGGATCGGTCTGGCTGATGTCCAGGGTCTGGCCGTTGACAGGGGCTGGCACCAGAGTGACGTTGAACGCGCCGTCGCTGCCGACCACTGCGCTGCCCAGGACGGTGCCGCCGGCGTTGGTCACCTTGACCGTGGCGCCTGCTTCGCCGGTACCGCTCAGGACCGTGCCGTCCGCGCTGATCCGGGTGTTCTGCACCGCTGCAGGCGGGGTGCTGTCTTTGGTGGCCAGGCTGGCGTCCGGCGAGACATTGCCCGATCTGTCGGTGAGGCTGATGTGCAGCGCCGCACCGTTGGTTTGTGCGCTGGGCAGGGTGATCTGGAAGTGACCGCTCTGGTCCACAGTGCCGGTGGCCAGCACGGTGCCGGCGGCATCGCGGACTGTCACGGCAGCGCCAACTTCTCCCTGGCCACTGACCACGGTGCCGACGTTGTTGATACTCAGGCCAGTGGCGGCGCCCGGCGCTTGCAGATCCGGCGCGGAAACATTCCCCGCCTGCGAGACATTGCCCGCCGCGTCGCGCTGGGTCGCGATCAACACCTGGGCATCATGCTGCTGGGCGTTGAGTGTCACGCTGAAGCTGCCGCTGCTGCCCACCACCGCGGTACCGAGCAGGGTGCCACTGCTGTTGCTGATGGTCACCGTTGCCCCAGCTTCACCCTTGCCCGATACCACGCTGCCATTGGCGTTGACAGTCAGGGCGGTCGGGGCATCCGGGGCGGTGCTGTCGCTGGCGATCACGGTGCCTGGCACCGAGCTGTGGCCGCTGGCATCGCTGGCGGTGACGTGCAGGGTCTGTGCATTCAGCTGCGCGAAGTTCATGCGGATGCTGAATCGGCCTAGGCTGTTGACCAGTCCTGAGCCCAGGCTTGCACCGGCGTTATCGGTGACGGTGACGGTGCTGCCCGGGGTGCCGGCGCCCGTCAGGGTAAAGCCGTCGCCGCTGAGCAGCAGGTTGCTCGGGCTGGCCAGCTGCGTGCCGTCAGGGCCGGGCAGGGCGACGGCGGTCGAGGCATTCCCGCCGGCGTCGATGCTCACCACTTCCAGGGTATTGCCCGTGACGGCTGGCGGATTGAGGGCAATGACGAAGACCCCGTCGTTGCCCACGGTGCCCGAGCCCAGTGGGGTGCCGGTCGAGGTACTGACCGTGACCGTGGAGCCAGGTTCGCCGGTGCCCGACAGGCTGGTACCGGCGGGGTTGATCGCCAGGTTCTGCACCGGATCAGGGGCGGTGTCGTCCGGTGCCGTGGTCTGCACCGGCAGCGAACTGTTGACGCCATTGGTTGCCACCACTTGCAAGGTCTGGCCGTTGGTCAGCGCGGTGTCCAGAGTGACCGTGAAGGTGCCGTCCAGGTTGACCACCGTGGTGCCCAGCAGCTGGCCGTTGGCGTCGAGCACGTTCACCGTGTCCCCGGCGTGGGCCGACCCTGAGACGACCAGGCCGGCATCGTCGACGCTGATGCCGGTCGGCGCCAATGGCGCGGCAAGGTCCGGGGCCGTCACGCTGCTGACGGGAGAGGGCAGATGACTGGCATCGGCTTGTGTGACGCTGAGCAGCTGGCCGTCAAGCTGCGCAGGATTCAACGTGACGCTGAAATGGCCATTGCCGTCGACCACGGCGCTGCCCAGGGTTTTGCCGTTGGCATCCTGGACGGTCACGGTGTCGCCGACCTGGCCATTGCCGCTGACCGTCGCGCCATTGCCGCTGATCCCGACATTGCTCAGGGCTGGCGGCGCGGTGGTGTCCGGCGCAGTGACTGGGGAGCTGGACGAGAGATGACCGACCGAGTCTGACTGGCTGACCTGCAAAGTCTGACCGTCGGTCTGTGGGGTCGTCAGGTTGATCTGGAAATTTCCGGACGGGTCAACGGTGGTATCGCCCAGCGAATCGCCATTGGCGGCGTAAGCGGTAACCGTCGCTCCCGGCTCCCCGGTACCGGTCAACATCGCGCCCGTGGCATCGAGCTTCAAGTCCGCAGGCGCAGCCGGCGCCTGAATGTCCGGTGCGTGTGCAGGCACCGCAGCCGAGGCGCCAGTCGAACCGTCTGCCTGGGTCACGCTCAGCAGCTGGCCATTGGTTTGCGCGCTGGTGAGGTTCACCTCAAAGCGGCCGTTGCTGCCGACCACTGCCGTGCCCAGGGCTTGACCCTGAGCGTCAGTGACGGTCACCGTCGCACCGACCTGGCCATTACCGCTGACCACCAGCCCGTTCGCCGAGACGTTGACCGCGGTGACGCTATCGGGCACCGACAGATCGGGCGCGCTGACCGTGGCCGGCGCGGAAACGTTGCCCGCGCCATCGGTCTGGGTGACGTGCAGGACCTGCGCGTCGGTTTGCGCGGTGTTCAGGGTGAGCGAAAAACTGCCATCGCTGCCGACCGTGCCTGAGCCCAGCGAGTTGCCGGTGGGGCCCAGTACGGCAATGCTCGCGCCGGCCTCACCCTTACCGCTGAGCACCAGGCCTGAAGGGTCGAGGGCAAGCGCGGTGAGCGGCGTCGGCGCCTGGCTGTCGTCGGCAGCAAAGGTCACCACCGGCGCGGCATTGCCGGCGCTGTCGACCGAATGGATCAGCAGCGTCTGGCCGTTATTCTGCGCGCTGCTCAGGGCTACGCTGAAATGCCCGTCGGCACCGACGATCGCGCTGCCCAGGAGCTTGCCATTGGCGTCGGTGACGGTGATCCGCGAGCCTACCTTGCCGACCCCGTTGAGAACGTTGCCATTGCTGCCCACGCTGAGGGTGTCCGGCTGCAGCGTGCCACCTGGATCCGGAGCCTGCACCGGTGCACTGGCGGAGTGATTGCCGGCGGCATCGGTGAGCACCACGCTCAGCGCCTGGCCGCTGGTCTGCGCCGCGGACAGGCTCACGGCAAAGCTGCCGGTGCTCGACACCACTGCGGTGCCGAGTACATGGCCCTGGCCGTCAGTGACACTGACCTTGGCGCCTGCTTCGCCTCGACCGCTCAGGGTCAGGCCGTTGTTGCTGACGTTCAGTTCACTGGCCGCGACCGGCGCCGTAGCGTCGGTGGTAGGCAGCGGGACCGTGACCGAGCTTTCGCCGCTACCGTCCACGGCCACCACATCGAGCACCTGACCGCTGACCTGAGCCGGGTTCAGCGTGACATCGAAGCTGCCATCCTGCGCGACGGTGGCACTGCCAATGACGGCGCCACTGGCGTCGCGCACCTCGACCGTGGTTCCCGGCGTGGCGCTGCCAGTCAGGTGCGTACCGTCGGCACTGAGCGCCAGTTTGCCAGGGGTCGCGGGGCCGTCGGCATCGGGCGCAGTCACCTCGGCCACGGGCGAGGGATTGCCCTGAGCGTCGCTCTGGGTAATCTCCAGCTTGTCGCCCGGGGTGACCGCCGAGGACAGGGAAACCTGAAAGGTGCCGTTGGCCGCGACCAGCGTTTGCCCAAGCGCCGCGCCGCCGGCACTGGCAATCGTGACGGTGGCGCCGGGTTCGCCCTTGCCGGAAATCTGCGTGCCATCGGCGCTGATCACCACATCGCTGACCAAGGCTGGCGGTGTGCTGTCTTTAACGGTCAGCACCACCGGGGTCGAGCTGTTGCCGGCGGCATCGGTGGCATTGACATCCAGGCTCTGGCCGTCCTTCTGTGCCTCGTTGAGGGTGATGCTGAAACTGCCGTCAATGCCCGCCCGATCAAAGCCCAGCGTTCTGCCGGAGGCACTGCGCACCAGGATCCTGGCCCCTGCCTCGGCCTTGCCGGTCAGGGTCAGGCCGTCTGCCGACAGCAACAGATTGCTCGGTGCAACCGGCGCGGTGGTGTCCTTGGCGGTCACCGCGAAGTTGGAAGAGGCATTGCCCGCCGCGTCGGTCAGGGTGACTTGCAATACCTGGCCGTTGGTTTGCGGCGGATTCAAGGTGACGCTGAATGTACCGTTGGCAGCCACCGTGGTGGTGCCGAGCAAGGCGCCGCCGGCATCGATGACCGTGACTTTCGAGCCCGCCTCGCCCTGGCCGCTGACCAGGGTTCCGCTGGTGCTGATGGCGACATTGGTGGGCAACGCCGGCGGTG
The DNA here is from genome assembly GCF_044900785.1 of Pseudomonas sp. NPDC087358. Taxonomy (NCBI): domain Bacteria; kingdom Pseudomonadati; phylum Pseudomonadota; class Gammaproteobacteria; order Pseudomonadales; family Pseudomonadaceae; genus Pseudomonas; species Pseudomonas sp. NPDC087358. The sequence goes on along the minus strand of NZ_JBJDOA010000008.1, from coordinate 91,435 downwards.
TTGCGTCCGAGCCGCCATTGCCATTGCCGTTGCCATCGCCATCGCCATCGCCATTTCCATTGCCATCGCCCGGCGCGGTGATGTCCGGAGCCTGGGTCTGCGCGTTTGCCGAGTGGTTGCCCGCCGCATCAATCGCGTTGACCGACAGCGTCTGTCCATCGTTCTGGGCAGGATTGAGCGCCAGGTTGAAGGTGCCGTTGGCGGCCACCACGCCGCTGCCGAGCAAGGTGCCATCGGCCCCGTGCACCTGAATGGTCGCGCCCGCTTCGCCGCGACCGGACAACGCCGTGCCGTTGGCGTTGACCTGCAGGTTGGCAGGGGCATCGGGGGCGGTAGTGTCGGCGGCGGTCAACGAACCGGGCGACGAGACATTGCCCGCCGCATCGGTGAGCGTCACGCCCAGGCTCTGGCCGTTGGTCTGGGCACTGCCGAGGGCTACCTGGAACCCGCCATCGGCGCCAACGATTGCGCTGCCCAGCAGGTTGCCAGCGCTGTCACGTACGGTCACAGTGCTGCCGGCCTCGCCGGTGCCGCTGAGCGTCTGGCCGTCGGTTGACAGCGTCAGGTTGCCAGGTGTCCCGGGGGCGACGGTATCGCCTGCGGTCGTGGTGCCGGGCGCAGAGGTATTGCCGGCGGCATCGGTGAGCGTGACGCCAACCGTCTGGCCGTTGGTTTGCGCGCTATTGAGCGGGATCGCGAAGTGCCCGTCGCTGCCCACCGTGCCGGTGCCCAGCACGTTACCGGCGGCATCGCGAATGGTGACCTGGGCCCCGGCTTCACCCAGACCGCTCAGCGTCTGGCCGTTGGCAGACAGGCCAAGGCCCGTCGGTGCGTCAGGCGCTGTGGTGTCGGCCGCCGAATTGCCGCCACTGCCTCCACCACCACCGCCTGATCCGGACGCTGCGGCAACACCGCCGCCGCCCAACAGGCCAAGGCCGGCAATGGCCCAGGCAGAGGTCGCGCCACTGACCAGGCCAGTGCCGGCGATCAGCTCATCGATCGACGAAATTTCGTCGAAGGTAAACCCGTTGAACGATTGGGCACTGTACTGAGCCTGCCAAAGGGTGCCGTCTTCACTCTGGAACACCATGTCGCTGACAGCCCCGTCAGGGCTGGTATTGAAGAAGTTGGCAACCTTGACGTGTTCGCCATTCTTGAGGTTGACCACCAGATCCTGGCCGTTGCGGCTGACCGATGCCACCTGGCTCGGGGCAACGGGCATCTGTACGACAGCAGGTTGTTTGAGTTGTAGATCACCCCAGGCGTGGGCATCTATCTGAGAAGTTGTTTTGTCAGCGACGACGATATTTTCCATTTTTCCAGATCCCTTACTTCGCTTCTCCACGTAACAACTACGCGAATTCCTTGGGCATTAGTGCTTGCAGCCGCCACGAGCGGCTATCGCCAAACATTTCTTGTGCGCGGGCAGCCATGCGCCCGTCCGTCTATGGAGTTGGCTGTGGGAACTTTAGATTGGATCCATGCGAGTGCAATGTTGGTATTTTGACGGTATCAGGTCGGTTAAAGACCAGGCTCTCTAACTGGCTGAAAGATCGAACATGAACGGCACGGCTGGGAAGTTTCCAGTCGTCGAATTACTTGAAAACCTTTTCGAAAACCCTCGAACGAAGGCGTTGGCAACGACACTCTTTCAAGAAGACCGGTAACTTATTCCGCCCGGAAATTCCAGACGATCTCGACCACTCGCTCTGAAATGAGCAAATAAACCAGCACGATCAATATCTGAAAAAACAGGTGGTAGCGTAATTTGCCGAGCCTGCGAATACCGTCGCTGACGTTGAGCATCATCAGCAGGGCCGATACGGCAATCAGCCCCCATCCGGCAAAGTTGGTGGCGGTCAGGCTCAGGAAATATCGGTGGCCGGTGTGCAGAGCGTTGGTTCCGGCAGCAAACAACAACGCACACAACACCATGTTCTTGAAGTTATCGAAGATCCGCGTGTTGAGGTCCTGGTCCAGCAACGCCAGATAACGTAGCCATATTTTTCGCATGGTTGCGGCCTGAAAGTGACTGCGCAGGGGCAGAAGGGAAGGTAGCGTCTTGGCGCTTTACCCTGGGGAGTATTGGGGGGAAACGACAATCCGCAAGGCAGCGGGTGCGGCTGGAGGCGGGCGGTGCCCGGAAACAGAAAGCCAGGTGATCGAATAATTCCGTGTTTCTGCTCAGCTGTAGGTGATTGCTCCACTCGTCTGTGTGCTTTTTAAAATGTTTGAACGACTTTGCTGCTGTTCCGGACAGACGTTGTGTGCGGACGAAATTCCCTGCTTCGTCTCTAAACCGGAGAACATCATGAAAGCAATCGTTTACAACGGCCCACGTGACGTGAGCGTGCAGAATGTGCCGGACGCGAAGATCGAAAAACCCACCGATGCGCTGGTACGCGTCACCACCACCAACATCTGCGGGTCAGACCTGCATATGTATGAAGGCCGCACCTCAATGGAGACCGGCCGAGTGTTTGGTCACGAGAACCTGGGCGAGGTGATCGAGGTCGGCTCAGGCGTGGATCGGGTCAAAGTGGGTGACCGGGTCTGCCTGCCGTTCAACATTGGCTGCGGCTTCTGCGAAAACTGCGAGAAGGGGCTGACCGGGTTCTGCCTGACCGCCAACCCTGGCAGCGCCGGCGCCGCCTATGGTTTCGCCGACATGGGCCCGTATCAGGGCGGCCAGGCCGAGATGCTCCGTGTGCCCTATGCCGACTTCAACTGCCTGGTGCTTCCCGAGGACGCTCAAGAGCGCGAAGACGACTACGTGATGCTGTCGGATATCTTCCCCACCGGCTGGCACGCGACTGAACTGGCTGGCCTGATGCCGGGCGAAAGCATTGCCATCTATGGCGCTGGCCCGGTGGGTCTGATGGCCGCGCACTCGGCGATGATCAAGGGCGCCTCGCAGGTTTTCGTGGTCGACAACCATCCCGATCGCCTGAAGCTGGCGGCACAGATGGGCGCCACCCCGATCAATTCGCTGGAGGCAGAGGCGGTTGACCAGATCCTCAACCTGACCCACGGCAAAGGCACCGACCGCGGCTGCGAATGTGTCGGCTATCAATGCTGCGACAAGCATGGCCATGAGGCCAATCATCTGACCATGAACAACCTGGTTGCATCGACCAAGGCCACTGGCGGGATCGGCGTCGTGGGGGTATTCGTGCCGCAGGATCCGGGTGCCAGCAACGAGCTGGCCAAGCAGGGCAAGATGGCCTTCGACTTCGGCGCGTTCTGGTTCAAGGGGCAGCAGATTCGTACCGGGCAGGCCAACGTCAAGGTCTACAACCGGCGTCTGGCAGAGCTCATTCACCACGGCCGGGCATCGCCGTCGCAGATCATTTCCCATCGCCTGAAGCTGGACGAAGGCCCGGATGCCTACAAGCACTTCGATGCCCGGGATGAAGGCTGGACCAAGGTCATTCTCAAACCTGCGGCCTGACCCTGACAGTCGATGAGTGCGCCGCGCCTGGCTGCGGCGCGCTTGACCGAGCTGTTCGCTCTGTTCGCTCTGATTACCTGTTGCGTCCCACAGGACTGGCTCTTGCGGCGACGGTGCACCCGAGGAATATAAAAATGCTAACAATCCATCGCAACTGGCTGTGCCTGTTATCGGCCGTGGGCGTCATGGCGATTCTCAACGGATGTGCGCGTGATCCTGAAAAACACTCCGTCTCGGAACTGGCGGTCAGCGGCACCAAGAGCATGCTGCGCACCGATTCAGACATGCAGAAAGTCTTGAACAAATTCGCGAGCTTCGATGCCAAGGCGGTGGAAAAAACCACCCCGGCCGAGGCGCGGCAACAGCCGACCATGGCCGATGCGGTGAAGGGCGTACTGGCTGACCAGAAGCGTGACAGCACGCCCACCGCGCTGGTACCGGGGGTGACCACCCGCGACATCAGCGTGCCGGGTGCCGGCGGGAATATGCCGGCCACCGTCTATACCCCATCGGGTGACGGCCCGTTCCCGGTAGTGCTGTATTTCCATGGCGGCGGCTGGGTGTTCGCTGACCGCAAGGTCTACGATGGCGGCGCCAGAGGCATCGCCAAACAGGCCAATGCGGTGGTGGTTTCCGTCGACTACCGCCTGGCACCGGAGAACAAGTTCCCGGCGGCCCATGATGATGCCCTGGCGGCCTACCGCTGGTTGACCACTCATGCCAGCACGGTCAATGGCGACCCGCAGCGCCTGGCACTGGCCGGGGAAAGCGCGGGCGGTAACCTTGCGGTGGCGACTGCGGTTGCGGCCCACAAGGCAGGATTGACCGCGCCCCGGCATGTGCTGTCGGTGTATCCGGTGGCTCAGTCCAGTACCGACACCGAGTCGTACCTGAAGTACGCCGATGCCATGCCCCTCAATCGGCCGATGATGCTGTGGTTCATCGCCCAGGTGACCAGCAGCGCGGCCGACGCCAAGGACCCCCGAATCGACCTGGTGCACGCCAACCTGCAAGGTCTGCCCCCAGTGACCATCGTCAATGCCGAGATCGACCCGCTGCGCGACGATGGCGCCCAGTTGGAACAGGCATTGCGCAGTGCCGGTGTGAGTGTCGAGCGGCGCTTGTACCCAGGTGTTACCCACGAGTTCTTTGGCGCGGCAGCGGTGGTGCAAAAAGCCCGGGACGCCCAGGACTATGCAGGCGAACGGCTGAAGGCGGCATTCGCAACCCAATGACCCGCGTCTCACATAGGACTCCGGGTGGGTCATCCGCTCGGTAGCCTACTGTCGGCGTCGTCCTGCAACCGCTCGCACGCGGCCGGTGGTACGTCGGTTATCGCCGCTGGCGCGACGGGCTTACCCGCCGACATTGACGAACGGTAGGCGACAGTTGGAACGAATGTGCCACTACACCTTCAAAGGCTTACTAGTGGCAGTTTGCCGCGCAAGCCCGAATAAGGACGGTTCAGGCACCCACCGACCAGCGCCTGAGGGGCTCTATGCAAGACAACACCGTCACCACCACGCTGTTGCACGCGATCCTGAAGAACCAGCACGCGATCACCGATGCGTTGCTGACGTTGGCCGATTTTGTGGAGAAGCTCGAGCAGCAGGGAAGCGGCGCTGTGGCCCAAGCAGTTCGGCGATCGGTACAGACTGTCGACGACAGCAAACTGGTGGTGGGCCTGTGCATCAGCGAACTGATGCGCGATTCCCGACTGCAGTGAGCATGCCGTTCGGGAATCTGTCGTCAGTCTCTGCGCAGGCGCTGGCCTTCACTCGGCAAGCAGGCTCAGTACCGCTTCGGCGAACGCGGCTGGCGCTTCTTGCGGGATGTTGTGCCCGGTGCCGGCGAGCACCTTTCTGCTGACCGGGCCGCTGAACCCGTGCACCGCCGCAGCACCTTCGCGCTTGGACGACACGCCGTCATCGGCGCCTCCCAGAACCACGGTCGGCACCGAGATCGGCAACCGCTGGGCGAGCATCTGCTGGATCTGGGCATAGCGCGGATCCCCCTCCACCAAGCCGAAACGATGGCGGTAGGAATGGGTGACGACATCCACGAAATCAGGATTGGAGAACGACGCTGCGGTGGCCTCGAACGCCTCGTCGGCAAAGCCCCAGCTGGGCGACCAGAGCTCCCACAGTAACCGGCAAAATGCCTGGCGATGGGCGGCAAGGCCGGCATAGCCGCGCTCGCCATGCAGGTAGTACTGATACCACAGGCGGCGTTCGGCTTCAGGCAACGCGGGGCTACCGGCCGCTGCGATGTCCTGAATGTTGTACCCCGGATCACAACTGACCAGCCCGATTACCCGCTGTGGCCAGAGCGCTGCGACGACACAGGCCGCGCGACCGCCCCAGTCGTATCCAGCCAGAACCGCACGCTGGATGTTCAGCGCGTCAAGCAACGCCAGAAGGTCGGCGCCCAGCGCTGCCTGCTCCCCTGAACGGGGCGTGTCGGCATCGATGAAGCGCGTCGGCCCGTAGCCTCTCAGGTAAGGCACGATGCACCTGCAACCTGCGTCGGCGAGAATGCGCGATACCTCGTCGAAGGCATGCACGTCGTAGGGAAAGCCATGCAGCAGCACCACCGCCGGGCCATCGGCGGGGCCGACGTCCAGGTATGCGGTTTGCAGTACGCCAGCCAGAATCTGTTTCATGTCTCGCTCCGATGTCTTCGTTGAGTCGTGCATACGGCCAGGTGATCGCCAGCCGCAACGGCCAGGGATCAAGTTTTAAGACCGTCAATGCCCGGCAGAAGTCGACTCAATCGCCTGTCTGTGGCGCGCAGCGTGCCTGAACCAGGCTACAGGCAAGTGACGTTGGCGATGACAGCGGATGCGCATCGCCCTCACACATCGTCGAGTGTGCTGCGCTCACATCTGCATCCTTGATGGGGTAACCTGCGCCCAACTGCGGCTGTGCGGACCCGATGGCGCCTTTTATGAGCATCAACCTTCAGATACGTGATCTGTCTTACTTCATGAAAATCGCTGAGTTGGGGCATTTGGGCCGGGCTTCGGAGGTCCTGCATATTTCCCAGTCAGCCTTGTCCAAATGCATCGACCGGTTGGAGGAGGCCTACGGCGCCGAGCTGTTCGAACGGGCAGGGCGCAGCATCAGACTGACCGGCGCCGGGCAGCTGTTACGCGAGCGTTCGCAACTGGTTGAACGGGTGCTGGATGTGGAGCAACTGGCGTTGCACGCGCCGCCGATTCTCGCGGTCTCCAGCCTGATTTTTGCGGCAGGGGTGTTCACCGGTGTGCTGTCCGGTACGGGCATGGCGAACGCCGTGGCCACCGGCCTGCTGCAGGTGATCCCTGACAGTCTTGGCCCCTACATGGCGGTCATCACGGCTTTGTTGAGCATCCCGGTGACCTGGCTGGTGTCGAACGATGTGTTTTATTTCGGTATCCTGCCCATCCTCGCCGAGACCGCTCAGCATCACGGGATCAGCGCGGTGGAAATGGCTCGTGCCTCGTTGGTCGGGCAGCCGGTGCATATTCTCAGCCCGCTGGTCGCATCCACGTACCTGGTGGTGAGCATGCTCAAGCTCGACTATGCCGAGAACCAGCGCTTCACCATGAAGTGGTCGGTGATCAACTGTTTCATCCTGCTCGCCGTGTCGCTATTGACCGGCATCTTCCCGCTGTTCGTCCGTTAAAGGTTTTTACATGAGCTGGCTTTACGACCCCTTCATCTGGACTGCGCTGGCGCAGATCGTCGCCATTGACCTGCTGCTGGGCGGCGACAACGCGGTGGTGATTGCCATGGCCTGCCGACGCCTGCCTCGCGAGCTGCAGACCAAGGCAGTCTATGGCGGCATGCTCGGCGCCATCGTGTTGCGGGTGGTGATGCTGTTCTTTGCCGTGCACCTTCTGGCCTTGCCCTTGCTCAAGCTTATCGGCGCGGTGCTGTTGCTGTGGATCGGCATCAAACTGGCGGCCAATCAGGACGACGGCGACGAGCAGATCGATGGCGGTACCCGGCTGTGGACGGCCATCAAGACTGTCATCGTCGCCGACGTGGTCATGTCGCTGGACAACGTGCTGGCGGTCGCCGCAGCGGGCGACGGTCACCTTTATCTGGTGGCATTTGGGGTGCTGATCAGCATTCCGATCATCGTCCTGGGCAGCCGCTTCGTGCTGGCGGTCATGGAGCGGTTCAGCTGGCTGGTCGTCGTCGGTGGCGGGCTGATCGGCTGGATCGCCGGCGGCATGGCGGCCAGCGACCCGGCCCTGCAACCGTATCTGCCAGGCGTCGAGTGGCTGCACTGGGCCGTCAGTGCTGCCGCGGCGGTGATCGTGGTGCTGGTCGGGCGCTGGCTGGGGCATCGGAGTCAGCGTCGGGAGCTGGCGCAAGAGGCAGGCCCCGAGGTTTGAAAACCTCTGCGCTCGGTGAGGCTGCATGAAAAAGGCCGTTGTCAGTGATGACAACGGCCTTTTCAGTTCAGGTTACGCGCTTACCAGCGGCCGTCTCCACGGCCGTGGTCGTAACCGCGATCATAGCCCCTCTGATAGCCACGGTCGTAGTAGCCGCGCGGTGGTGGCGGGGCGAACCGGCGATATTCCACTTGCGGGCGCACCGGCACGTACGCCACGGGCTGGTATTGCGGCTGATAGCGCGGTTGTGGCTGATAGCCCTGGTAGCGGGGGTGATGGTCATGGCCCGAACCGCTGATCACGGTAGCCAGGACCGCGCCAACGGCTGCTCCGGCGATGACAGGCACTATCACATCGCGCTCGTTGGCGGACGCCGCTGTGGCGGCAACCAGTAAACCGGACAGGATCAAGGCTTTAGTCATCTTCGAAAACATGGTGTCTCCTCTGGCGGCATGTGTGGGTTCGCCATGGACGTATGAAACACCCGTTTCGTGTAAAGGCACGTCTGGATTGGGTAAAGGTTGGGTAAAGCGCGGGGTAGGGTGGCGCTGCGGCTTCTGCTCGCCGGGGGCATCGGCGTGCTGGCGAACAGGGTGAGGCAGGCGGCCGTGCGGCGGCTGGACTGACGCATTCGCCAGCAAGCCGGCTCCTACAGGTTCGGCGTCGTGGATCACGCATGCTTTTGATTCTGGCCGCAGGCCGTGGCATTCGGGCCAGCGATCCCGGTCACCCGGCGCCCGCCGTTCACTCGCCGCCGAACTGCTGGCGGTATTGCACCGGGGACATGCCGATGCGCTCGCTGAACAGCTTGCGCATGTGCCTGGCGCTGCCAAAACCGCAGCGCGAAGCGACGACTTTCAATGGCAGGGCGCAGCTTTCGAGCAATTTACGGGCATGATCGATGCGGGCGTTGTGCACGTATTGCATTGGCGTGACGCCGACGTCGCGCTGGAACGCCCGGGCGAAGTTGCGCGGGCTCATGGCCGCGACTTCGGCCATGCGCTCGACGGTGTAGGGCTGGTCAATATGATCGACGACATAGGCTTGCACCCTGGCAATAGCACTTCCGTCACGCGGGACGGCGGCCAGCAAAGGGCCGTAGGGTGTCTGGCCGCCTTGGCGTTTCATCACCACCAGCATGACCTTGGCCACCTCCAGCGCCAGTTCCTTGCCATGGTCCTCGGCAACCACGGCCAGGGCCATGTCGATGCCGGCGGTGATCCCGCCGGAGGTGATCAGGTTGCGATCCATGACGTAGATCTGCTCGGTTTCCACCCGTGATTCGGGATGACGCCGGGCCAGGCGCTCGACGTAATTCCAGTGCGTGGTGCAGCGGTAGCCGTCGATCAGACCGGCATCGCCCAGCAGGAACACGCCGGTGCAAATGGCACCGAACCGCCGGGCGCTGCGTGCGGCGTCTGGCAGCCATTGGTTGAGCTCGGGATGGCTGACACCGTATGCACCGGGGCCGCCCGGCACCAGCAGCAGATCAACGTTGCGCGGGCAGTCCTCAAGGCGCAGGTCGGCTTGTACCTTCAGCCCGCAGGAGCTGCGCACCAGCCCGTGCCGATCGGCGATGGTCAGCAATTGATAGTGTTTTTCCCTGGGCAGCAGACGATTGGAGATCGAAAAGACATCCATCGGGCCGGTCACGTCGAGCATCAGCACGTCGTCGAATAGCACCATCACCACTGTTTTGTGAGTACCAACGTCCTGCATGCCTCAATCGCCTTATTCTGACCCCGACCGGCAGCGGCCAATGGGGCGCTAGCCGTCCAGGGCGGCAGTGTAGGCAGATTTCGCAAGATTGCGGTACAGATGACTGTCGAGTCAGCGGATCAGATGGGGGCTTAGTGATTGGTGCAGCCGGCGGGCAACTGAAAGCGAATCCTGGCCCCACCCATGGGCGACGACTCGGCACACAGGCTGCCTTTGTGCGCCTCGACCACCGATCTGCAGATGGTCAGGCCCATGCCCAGCCCGCTGTGCTTGGTCGTGTAGAACGCGCCGAAGATCTGCTCGCGTTCCTCGATCGGGATACCCGGGCCATTGTCCTCGACCGACACCTGCACCCCGTCATCCAGCAGGCAGGAGGACACCCGCACGATGCCAGCGGACGCTGCAGGTCCGCTGACCGCCTCCAGCGCGTTGGTAATCAGGTTCAAGACCAGTTGCTGAATTTGCACCGGATCGGCAATCACGTATTGATCGGCCAGCAGCTGCGTCTGCAGCGTCACATTTTGCCTGGCCAGCGCAGGCGCGCTCAGGCGCAAGACTTCGCGGATGACCTCATCGACGTTGAGCCGTTCGGATTTTGGCGGTGACTGCCTGGCCAGTGCCCGCAACGCGGCAACGATGTCCGCCGCCCTCTGGCATTCGGCGCGAATGTCCTTAAGGCCGCAGATGGCTTCATCCAGATCCGGTGTTTCACGTTGCAACAGACGCACGCACGCGGCGGCGTTGGAGGCGATGGCCAGCAGCGGCTGGCAGATTTCATGAGCGATCGAGACGCTCAGTTCACCCATGACTTTCAGGTGAGCGTTGCGCGCCGAGTCGGCCGCAGCGCACGCCGGTTGGTCAAGGCCCTGGCCACGATCGGCTGACGTCGAGGCTGGCGCAGGTTCAGAGACGAGCGTCTGGCTCGGGGTGTTGGTCTGCGGCGACCACAGCTGGAGCATGGCCAGGCGCTGCCCGGATGCCGATGTCGGCAGGGGACTGATGGCGATACCGCTGTTGGGGTCCGGAAACAGGCAATACGCTAGCGCCGGTGCCGGGCGCAACGGCGACATGTCGTAGTGCTCGGGCCAGGGTTGATCGGCCACGCCACTGGTGTCTGCTGAGCGTTGAGAAAGACGTAGGTCTGGCATCGAGCCCCCGGATTTGAAGCGCCTCGTGTCGTTGCGCGAGTATACCCGGGGATATCGCCGAGAACGCTCTGGGGCCGTGCTTTGGCAGAATCAGGCACCCTCATGGCTGTTACATTCCCCTGAGGGCGCTCACGGGGCAGCGCTGAATCCATTCACCGCGCCGACAGGACGCGACACGCTGCGCCTCGGACATCACCCCGGCTGCAATCAGACGACCACCGGCTGCTCGCGCAACAACGTGGCCGGGTGCGCGGGGTAGGGCAGGCCCAGACGCTCGCGCAGGGTGTTGCCGGACGGTCCGTCCACCGGCACCAGGCCGCGACGTTTGAGTTCCGGCAGGATCAGCGAGATGAAGTCGTCCAGGCCTTCCGGGTAGGTGGGCGGGAGGATGTTGAAGCCGTCCGCGCCGTAGCCTTCGAACCAGGCCTGCAATTGGTCGACCACCTCCTGCGGCGACCCCACCAGAGTCCAGTGACCGCGCGCGCCGGCCAGGCGCAGGTACAGCTCACGGATGCTCAGCCCTTCGGCGGCCAGTTGCAGGATCAGCTGCTGACGGCTTTTCGACGCGTTGGTGGCGGGCAGGTCCTGCGGCAGCGGCCCATCCAGCGGCAGCTGGGAAAGGTCGACGCCACCGAGCAACCCCGACAGCAGACTCAGGCCAACCTGTGGATGCACCAGATCCTGCAGGCGCTGGTGCTTGGCGTGGGCCTGGGCTGACGTCGGTGCGGTGAAGATGGTGACACCGGGCAGGATCTTGATGTGTTCGGGCTTGCGTCCCAGCACGGCGGCGCGGGATTTGATATCGCTGTAGAAGGCCTGCGCATCGGCCAGGCTCTGGTGCGCGGCGAAAATCGCCTCGGCCGTTGCGGCGGCCAGCGCGCGTCCATCCTCGGAGGCCCCTGCCTGGACCAGCACGGGCTTGCCTTGCGGTGAGCGCAGCACGTTCAGCGGCCCGCGCACGTTGAAATGCTCACCCTGATGATCGGTGATGTGCAGTTTGTTGCGATCCAGGAACACGCCTTTTTCCTTGTCCAGCAGCAGCGCGTCGTCTTCCCAGCTGTCCCACAGCTTGTCGACCACCTGATGAAACTCCCGCGCCCGGCCGTAGCGATCGGCATGGGCTGCCTGCTGACCCTGTGAGGCGCCGCCGAAGTTCTTCGCCGCGTCAGGGTCGCTGCTGGTCACCAGGTTCCAGCCGACCCGCCCGCCACTGAGCTGATCGAGCGAGGCGAACTGCCGCGCCAGGTTGAAAGGCTCGCTGTAGCTGGTGCTGGCGGTGGCCACCAGGCCGATGCGCGAGGTCACCGCCGCCAATGCTGAAAGCAGCGTCAAGGGCTCGAAACTCAGGCTCGGTGCAATGACCCGGTCGAAAGTGGGCGCATCGATGCCGCGCACCGAGACGCTATCGGCCAGGAACAAGGTGTCGAAGCCGGCTGCCTCGGCCTTGCGCGCCAGGTCGATGAAATGATCGAGCCTGATCCCGGCATCGGCCTGCGAGCCACTGTCGCGCCAGGCGGCGATGTGGTGTCCGGTTGCGCGCAGGAACAGGCCGAGCTTGAGGGTGTCAGTGCGTTTGCTCATGGAATGACTCCGTGTGTCCATCAGGATTTGGCAGGCGACAGCGCGCGCCAATGCAACAGGCCGCCGTTCGGGGGATGCAGCGTTTGATGGTTCAGCGGAGTGCAAGGGGTGTGCCGCTGATGACAACCGGCTGCGCACCCTTGATTCGAGAGGGGGTAGAGCGGTGCACTGCTGGCTGGATGCGGGTGATGTGTGGCTGATCGTCACCGCATTGCGCGATGACTGTTGCCAGAGCAACAGCAAAAGCTGAAGTCGCGTTACCCGCGCGACTGGCCAGTGGCGGCGATCTGGACCGCCCCACCGGCCATCCCGGCAGGTCAGGCTGGACCTGCACAACGAGGTTCTATCGTGCGGCGGCCTGACCCTTGCTGACGCTGCGGCCTGTCACTGCGAAGCTGAACCCCGGGTCGGCAGCTTCCAGCCCGGTCTGATGAAATGGCAGGTGTAGCCGTTGGGGATACGTTCGAGGTAATCCTGATGCTCGGGTTCGGCCTCCCAGAAGGCACCTGCAGGGGCCAGTTCGGTAACCACCTTGCCCGGCCACAGGCCCGATGCGTCGACGTCTTCGACGGTGTCTTGGGCAATGCGTTTTTGCTCGTCGTCGAGGTAGAAGATCGCCGAGCGATAACTCACGCCCCGGTCATTGCCCTGGCGATTGGCCGTGGACGGGTCGTGTATCTGAAAGAAGAATTCGAGAATCTGCCGGTAGCTGATCAGTTCGGGGTCGAACACGATTTCAATCGCTTCGGCGTGAGTGCCATGGTTGCGGTAGGTAGCGTTCTCGACGTCACCGCCCGAGTAGCCGACCCGCGTCGACAACACGCCGGGATAGCGGCGCAGCAGGTCCTGCATGCCCCAGAAACAACCGCCAGCGAGCAGCGCGGTTTCGGTTTGCGTGGTCATTGTCCAATCCTTCCTCTGCGTAAGCCTGAATGTGCTGCCCAGTCTGCTCGCCGGCCGTTGGCTCATGCAAGCGGGTCGGTCGGGTGTCGGGCGCAGAAGCTGCGATGCCTCTCGCCGAGCCTGAATCTGCCCGATGGAAAAAACAGCGAACTCCCCGGCCTCTGGCAAAGTCCATCTTTGACACGCTCAGTCTTGAAGGAACGGCCCCACGGGCCAGATGGCGCACACATGACCCTTGCTCGAATCGGCTTTGCCTGCCAGTACCGGCATCATCAGCGGGACTTGTCGCTCAAGGAGCTCAAGGCGCTGGAGGGTGCGCTCAACCCGCGCACCACGACCTTGCGCTGGATGGACAGCGTGACGGCCCAGGTTGCCGGCGAAAAGCTTCGGCAGGTCGTCGAGCACAATCTGCAGGCGCAAAAGCGTCTGTTGGACTATGTGGCGCAACTGCCGCTGGCAAGGCGCATGTTGCGCCTGAGCAGCGATCTGCTGCCCTTCTACAGTCACCCGAGAGTCGCCGCGTTTTATCGGGACCCGGACGTTGCCTCGCTGCTCGAGCGGGGCTTTGCTGTCATGGGTGAAGTCGCCCGGCAGGCCGACATTCGCCTGTCATTTCATCCCGGCCAGTACTGCGTACTGGGGTCGGACAGACCCGAGGTGGTCGACAACAGCCTGGCCGAATTCGAATACCACGCCGACATGATCCGCATGATGGGCTATGGCGCATGCTTCCAGGACTTCAAATGCAACGTGCATATCGCCGGGCGTCTGGGGGTGGATGGCATCCGCAGCGTATGGCCGCGGCTGTCGCAGGTGGCACGCAACTGCATCACCTTCGAAAACGAGGAGAAGATCTACGGGGTTGACGATTGCCTGCAACTGACCGATCTGGCGCCGGTCGTGCTGGACATTCATCACTGCTGGATCAACGAAAACGATTACATCGCCCCTGATGACCCGCGCGTGGCACGCATTATCGACAGCTGGAGGGGCGTGCGGCCGGTCATGCATTACTCCCAGCCGTCCGAGAGCCTGGAGCAGCTGGGTTTCGCAGCGTGGCAAAAGCTGGAAATGGACGCGCTGCTGAGGGTGGTCAGCAAGCGCGACCTTTACGGTCACAGCGCACGGATGTGGAATGCCTGGACCAATGCCTACGCGCTCAGGTTCCTCGATCGCTTCGACATCATGTTTGAAGCCAAGGACAAGAATCTCGCCGCTGAGGCGTTCTATCAGCAGTACGTCGTGGGCGACTTGCAACACGTGGCCGACGGCCCGTCGTCTGTGCACAGAGGTGAACTATGACCAAGCAGATCAGCGCCCACGACTTGAACATCAGGCTCGATGACGCCGACGAAGAGGGGCTGTTCAGATGGTTGCTGGCCAGCTTTCTGATGGGCAAGCGTATTCAGGCGGCCATCGCCGCGGACGCCTACCGGGTCATCGTCGACAAGCACCAGCGCGATACGCCGCGCAAGTTGGCCAACTGCACCCACCGCGAGTTGGTGGCCATGCTGGGGGAGGCCAATTACGTGCGCTATGACGAGTCCACCGCCGATCGCCTGCATGCCCTGGCGCGCAAACTCAACGACGAATACGCCGGCAAGATCGGCGATATGAAGGCCGCCAGTGCCGACCGCAAAGCATTCGAACAGCGCCTGATGGCGTTTGACGGGATCGGCCCCAAGACCGTCGAGATATTCATGCGTGAAGCGGGCAGGGTCTTGTATTGAGCCCGCCTTCAACATTCATTGGCTGTGCAGGCTGGAGCCTCAGCCGCGAACAGGCGCCGGCGTTTGCCAGCGACGGCTCGCATTTGCAGCGCTATGCCTCGCGCCTGAACGCAGTGGAAATCAACAGCTCGTTTTATCGCCCGCATCGCCCGCAGACCTATGCAAAATGGGCGGCGTCGGTGCCGCCTGGATTTGTCTTCTCGGTCAAGCTGCCCAAGCTGATCACCCATGTGCAGCGTCTGCAGGACTGCGAGGCGGCGCTGGATGACTTCCTCTCGCAATGCACCTTGCTGGCGGATCGACTCGGCTGCCTGCTGGTGCAGTTGCCACCGTCGTTGCAGTTCGACGCGCCGATCGCCGAGGCGTTCTTCACTGCGCTGCGAGAGCGCTTCAGCGGCCAGGTGGTGCTCGAACCGCGGCATGCGTCCTGGACCGGGAGCCAGGCGTTGCTGGTACAGCATCGCATTGCCCAGGCCGGGGTCGATCCTTCGCGCATCAGCACCGACCCCGCGCCCAGCGGCTGGCTGGGGCTTAAATACTGGCGCCTGCATGGCTCGCCGCGCATCTATCACAGCGCCTACGAGCCGGCTCGCCTTGAGCAACTGGCACGCGAGCTTCATGAGGCGCAGGTCGCGGGTACGCAGGCATGGTGCATTTTCGACAACACGGCAAGCGGTGCCGCATTGGCCAACGCATTGATGTTGACCAGCCTGACGGCCAGGTAGCCGATCGAGCGTTGAAGAGGGGTTTTGACTGTCTAGACGGCGGGTTTCAGGCCAATTTCAGCTGTTTGTGTGCTGCAAGGCCCAAATATCCGCCGTTTGATGACGAGCGAGTTGTGTGGGGTCATGGCAGGGTGCCACAATCGCCCCATGTCACCCTGGCATGGGCAGGCGCCAAGCGATGTACCTCCTTGAAGTCCAAGAACGCGATGTTCTGATCCGCAGCCAAGTGCGGACCGATCGCTTGCACCTGCTGTTTCGTCAGTCCTTTTTCTCTGTGCTGGGCAGTGTTCTGGCGGCCCTGATGTTGAGCTGGTTGTGCTGGGAGCGGGTGGGCCACGAGCTGGTGGGCTGCTGGCTGGGGCTGCTCAGCGCGTCGACCCTGCTGCGGGTGGCCTTGTTGACCCTTTATTTTCGAAGTCCGGTGGACACCCGCACGCCGCAGCGCTGGGAGCGCAGCTACTGGCTGACGCTGGTGCTGTCGGCAACGATCTGGGGTGGCGGTGCCCTGGCGTTGATGCGCCCGGGCGATCTGCTGACGCAGGCGCTGGTGCTGTTGTTCACGGTCGGCATGTCGGTCAGCGCGGTGTCCTGCTATTCGGCGTACCGAAGCATGACCATCGTTTCCATTGCCCTGGTCCTGCTGCCTTGTTCGCTCTGGCTGCTGTTTCAGCCTGGCTCGACCCAGATCGGCATGGCCGCCGCTTCGTTGGTGTTTGCTTCGTTCGTGATCAGCGCAACCCGCAAGCTGTCCGATGCGATGGAAAGAGCATTCCGCCTGACGCGGGAAATGGCCTGCGCCCACAGTATCGCCATCCATGCCGCCCAGACCGATGAGCTGACGGGCTTGAAAAACCGCCGGGCTTTTTTTCACCAGGCCGGGCACACCTACGAGCGTTGCAAGCGCGAGCGAATCCCGCTGTGCGCATTGATGATCGACATCGACCACTTCAAGCACATCAACGATTCCTATGGCCACCAGGCAGGCGATCAGGTGCTTCGACTGATCGGCGGGGTGATTCGCCACTCCATCGGCGAGGAAGACATCTGCGGCAGGCTGGGCGGAGAGGAATTCGCGCTGCTGCTGACCGACACCACCCTCGATCTCGCCCGCACCACCGCCGAACGCCTGCGCCAGGCCATCGCCCAGCTGCCCTGCGAGCACGTCGAGGGCATCACCGCCAGCCTGGGCGTGGCCTGCATGGGCGCTGGCGACCAGGACGTGCACATGCTGCTCAACGACGCAGACAAAGCGCTGTTTCGGGCCAAGGCCCAAGGGCGCAATCGCACAGCCGTGGCGTAATAGCCGGGTTGCTGATGATTGGGGTGGGACAGTCAAGGTTGCAGTGTCAGGACTGACGCGTTCGCCAGCAAGCCGGCCCCTACAGATTTCGTATTGCTGCCAGTTGCAGTCCGGCTTGCCGGCGCGGCGAGCGTTGTCTGTCACCCGGTTGTGACATTTGTCGCAAGTCTTTTCATTCGCCTCCGGCTGTGGCGTAGTGTCTGCCGAGCACCATGACCGACTGGAAGAGGTAAATACCGATGACCCTGCAAAACCGCCTGGATAACCTGTACCCGAGCGCCGATGAGATTCCCGAGCAGTTCCGTGCAGGCCCTGCCATCGAGCAGCGCGATTATCTGGTCAACGGCGAGCTGCATCAGTGGCAAGGCCCTCTGGCGCCGGTGCTCAGCCCTGTGTCGTTGAAAACCGCTGCCGGGCTTGAGTCGGTGGTGTTGGGCAGTACGCCGCTGATGGATGCCGACACCGCAATGACCGCCCTGGACGCTGCAGTCAAAGCCTATGACCGCGGACAGGGTGCCTGGCCGACCATGCGCGTGGTCGAGCGAATTCACCACGTCGAGACCTTCCTCAAACTGATGCGCGAGCAGCGCGATGCAGTAGTGACGCTGCTGATGTGGGAGATCGGCAAGAATCTCAAGGATTCGCAGAAAGAGTTCGACCGCACCTGCGACTACATCGTCGACACCATCAACGCGCTCAAGGAACTGGATCGACGCTCCAGCCGTTTCGAGCTCGAGCAGGACACCCTCGGTCAGATCCGTCGCGTGCCACTGGGCGTGACCCTGTGCATGGGCCCCTACAACTACCCGCTCAACGAAACCTTCACCACGCTGATTCCGGCGCTGATCATGGGCAACACGGTGGTGTTCAAGCCGGCAAAATTCGGCGTGCTGCTGATTCGTCCGCTGCTCGAAGCCTTCCGCGACAGCTTCCCGGCCGGGGTGATCAACGTGATCTACGGCAGCGGTCGCGAGACCGTCAGTGCGCTGATGGCCAGCGGCAAGATCGACGTGTTCGCCTTCATCGGTACCAACAAGGCCGCCAGTGCCTTGAAAAAACTCCACCCCAAGCCCCACCGGCTGCGCGCAGCCCTGGGACTGGACGCCAAGAACCCGGGGATCGTGCTGCCGGACGTCAACCTGGACAACGCCGTCAGCGAGGCCATCACCGGCTCCCTGTCGTTCAATGGCCAGCGCTGCACCGCGCTGAAGATCCTGTTCGTGCACGAAAACGTGGTTGGCAGTTTCCTCGAGAAGTTCGAAGAGAAACTCGCCCAGCTCAAACCCGGCATGCCGTGGGAGCCGGGCGTATCACTGACGCCGCTGCCGGAGCCTGGCAAGACCGAATACCTGCAGGGGTTGGTTGACGATGCCGTGAGCAAGGGCGCCAAGGTCGTCAACGAGGGCGGCGGCAGCACCCACCAGCAGTTCTTTTACCCAGCCGTGCTGTACCCGGTGACGGCGGACATGCGCGTCTATCACGAAGAGCAGTTCGGCCCCGTGGTGCCGGTGGTGGCGTATCGCGACCTGGATACAGTCATCGAATACGTGCTCGATTCGGACTTCGGTCAGCAACTGAGTATCTTCGGCAACGACTCCAAGCAGGTCGGGCGTCTGGTGGATGCGTTCGCCAATCAGGTCGGCCGGATCAACATCAATGCCCAGTGCCAGCGTGGCCCGGACAGCTTCCCGTTCAACGGGCGCAAGAATTCGGCCGAGGGCACGCTGTCGGTGCATGACGCATTGCGCGTGTTCTCGATTCGCACGCTGGTGGCGACCAAGTTCCAGGAGAGCAATAAAGAGCTGATCAGCGACATCATCCACAATCGCGAGTCAAGCTTCCTG
Source organism: Pseudomonas sp. NPDC087358 (assembly GCF_044900785.1). Taxonomy (NCBI): domain Bacteria; kingdom Pseudomonadati; phylum Pseudomonadota; class Gammaproteobacteria; order Pseudomonadales; family Pseudomonadaceae; genus Pseudomonas; species Pseudomonas sp. NPDC087358. Next base: position 72,650 of record NZ_JBJDOA010000008.1, on the reverse strand, counting down.
ACCACCGATTACATCTTCTGAGCCATTGATTTACACCCGGGCGCCGCGTGCATTAGTGTGCGCGGTAGCCATTTGCCTTGAACCTGCGAATGCCGCCGTACTCCAAGCTCCTTCCACACTGACTGGACGCCCATCGCCCTTGGTCCACGCTAGCCCTCAATTGCCCACCGGCAACGTCACGACCTCGCCATCGCCTGTGCTGCACATGCTCCGCGCAGCCACCGCCACGCGGCACAAGTCGCTGGAAGCCAGACTTCCGCTGACCCATCCCGATCTCGATCAACACACCTATGCGCGCATCATCGCAGCCTATTATGGCTTTCATGTACCGCTGCAGCGCCGGATCGACGCCTTTCTCGGTCCGCACGGCTTGGACCCCGAGCGACATAAAATCCCGGCATTGCTCAAGGATCTGCAGGCGCTGGGCTTGAACCACGCGCAGATCGACGCCCTGCCGCTGTGCGAAGAGCTCCCCGGCCTCGATGCCCAGGCCCACTTGCTGGGCATCATGTATGTCATGGAAGGCGCCACGCTGGGAGGGCAGGTGCTGCGCAGAATCATTGCCCAACGGCTGTCGATCGACGCAGACACTGGCGGTGAATTTCTCGACGTCTATGGCCGCGACACCGGGCGGCTGTGGAAAGCCTTCCTGAAACAGTTGGCTGACTTCGATCACCCCGAACACAACGCGCAGGTCATCGATGCGGCCTGCATGACCTTCGCCTGCTTCGAAGCCTGGCTGGATCGCGCAGGCGTGCTCAAGCCAGGGCAGATGGCGGCGTCGCTGTAGCCGCGAGGGTTTTGCAGCGCTGGCGTTTGAGCGCGCTACCTTCGGCAAACCGCGCGCCTGGAGTGATAGCATCTGCTGCTTGCTGCATCTCGTTTCCACGCCGCACAAGGGCGTTTCTGCCGTGAATATCGACACCCGCATCAAATTCCGTCATCTGTTGTGCTTTCTCGAAGTCGCGCGCCAGGGCAGTCTGGCCAAGGCAGCGGACAAGCTCGCCATCAGCCAGCCAGCGCTGTCCAAGACTCTCAAGGAACTGGAGGGCTTGCTCAATGCCAGCCTGTTCGTGCGCAGCAAGAGCGGCGCGGCGTTGACCGAGGCAGGCGTGGCCTTCATGCGTTACGCCGGGCCCAGCGTGCAGTCCCTGCGCGAGGGGGTGAACAGCCTGCGCAGTGGCGAACATGAGCCGGTGACGGTGCGTCTGGGTGTGTTGTCCACCGTCGAGAGTCTGTTGGTGCCGGAGGTGATCTGCCGCCTGCATGGCCGTCATCCGGCATTGGTGGTCAGTGTCGCCACCGGGCCCAGCGCCTATCTGCTGTCGCAATTGCGCCTTGGCGAACTGGATCTGGTGGTGGGGCGCATGACGGACAGCCCGCAGATCCTGGGCCTTAGTTTCGAGCACCTGTACAGCGAATCGATGACCCTGGTGGTGCGCGCCGGTCACCCGTTGCTCAGCGCCGGCGACCACCGTGCAACGCTGGGAGACTTTCCCCTGGTGTTGCCCTTGGCTGGCACTACCATCCGCAAGTTTGCCGACAGCCTGTTCGTTCAACACGGCATCGATCCGCCACGCCAACGCCTGGAAACGCTGTCGCTGACGTTGAGCCGACGCTACGCGCAATGCAGCGATGCGGTGTGGATCGCGCCGCTGGACGCGGTGCACCTGGACCTGAGTCGCGGTGATCTGGTCGAGCTCAACCTTGGCATGCGCGAGCCGGGCGGCTCGGTGGGGCTGTGCAGCAATCCGGCATTGCCGCTGTCCATCGCGGCCCAGTGGTGCGTAGACGCCTTGCGTGAGGTGGGTCAAGCCTACCGCGAGGGGAGCTATCCATAACCATTTGGTTATGGATGCCGCTGTTCTTTTCAGTTTTAGCGAGGTCCAGAGCGCGGGACACTGCCGCATCGCCTGCAGCCGGTCCCCGTGCATGCAGGCGCAGACCTCCAATAACTAAAACAGGAGACCGGCATGTCTGACGCCCACGACAGCCGCTTTGCCATTCGCGACCGCAACTGGCACCCCAAGGCCCTGACCCCTGATTACAAGACTTCGATCCTGCGCTCGCCGCGCCAGGCGCTGGTCAGCATCCCGCAGTCGGTATCGGAAACCAGCGGCCCGGACTTTCGCCATCTGCAATTCGCTCGTCACGACGCCGATCTGTTGCTCAACTTCAATAACGGTGGATTGCCCATTGGCGAGCGGATCATTGTCGCCGGTCGGGTCATCGACCAGCATGGCAGACCGATCCCGCATACCTTGGTGGAGATGTGGCAGGCCAACGCCGGCGGTCGCTACCGACACAAGAAGGACGCCTATCTGGCGCCGCTGGACCCCAATTTCGGCGGGGTCGGCCGCTGCCTCACCGACCGCGACGGCAACTACAGCTTTCGCACGGTCAAGCCGGGCCCGTACCCGTGGCGCAACGGTCCCAACGACTGGCGTCCGGCGCACATCCACTTTTCCATCAGCGGCCCTTCGATTGCGACGCGCCTGATCACCCAGTTGTATTTCGAGGGCGACCCTTTGATCGCGATGTGCCCGATCGTCAAGTCCATCGCCGACCCTGACGCGGTGCAGAGCCTGATCGCCAGACTCGACATGAGCATGGCCAATCCCATGGATTGCCTGGCTTACCGCTTTGATATCGTCCTGCGCGGCCAGCGCAAGACCCACTTCGAAAACGTCTGAGGAGGAGCACATGCCCGTCAAGATTCTTTCAGAAACCCCTTCCCAGACCGCTGGCCCCTACGTGCACATTGGCCTGGCGCTGGAAGCGGCAGGCAACCCGGCTCGCGAGCAGGAAATCTGGAATGAGATGGCCCGCCCCGAGGCACCCGGCGAGCACATTGTGCTGCTCGGACACGTCTACGACGGCAACGGGCACCTGATTCGCGACTCATTCCTGGAGTTGTGGCAGGCCAACGCTGACGGTGAGTACGACGCCGAGTATGACGTGAGCAAAGCGTTCAACGGCTTCGGCCGCACCGCGACCACCGACGAAGGCGAATGGTTGGCCAGGACCATCAAGCCGGGAATGGTGCGTAACGCCGCCGGGGTGCCCATGGCGCCGCACATCAACGTGTCGCTGTTCGCCCGCGGGATCAACATCCACCTGCAGACCCGCCTGTATTTCGATGACGAAGCGCAGAGCAACGCCGCAGACCCTGTGTTGAATCTGATCGAGCAACCGCAGAGGCGCCAGACATTGATCGCCAAACGCTGCACGGTCGACGGCAAGTTGGCCTATCGTTTCGACATCCGTGTGCAAGGTGAAGACGAGACCGTGTTCTTTGACTTCTGATCAGCCCACAGGATGCCCGCTATGGACGAGCCGTCAGGAGCAGTACGTTGAATAGATCCGGCAATCAGTTGTTCGACCGTTATTTCACTCAGGCGCCGATGCGCGATATTTTTTCCGACCATGGCCGCGTGCAGGGCATGCTTGATTTCGAAGCTGCGCTGGCCCGGGCCGAAGCGGCTGTCGGTGCCGTGCCCACCGAGGTGGTCGACGACATCGTGGCCGCCTGCGACGCCTCCTTGTACGACTTCGACGCACTGGCGGTGGCCATCGGCAATGCCGGCAACTCGGCCATTCCCTTGGTCAAGGCGCTGGGCAAGCAGATCGCCACGCGCAATCAAGCCGCCGAACGCTATGTGCATCTGGGCGCCACCAGCCAGGATGTGATGGACAGCGGGCTGGTCTTGCAATTGCGCAGTGCGGTCAGCCTGCTGGAGCAGGGTCTGGTCAACCTGGGCGATGCGCTGGCGCAACAGGCCCAGCGCCATGCAGGCGTTCCGATGCCGGGACGCACCTGGTTGCAGCAGGCCACGCCGATTACCCTTGGCGCGAAAATCGCCGGATGGCTGGGAGCGGTCACCCGCCATCGCCAGCGACTTCGGGAGCTCAAGCCACGGCTGTTGAGCCTGCAGTTCGGCGGCGCGTCGGGTAGCCTGGCGGCACTGGGCGAAATGGCCTTCCCGATTGCCGAAGCGCTGGCCCGTGAGCTCAAGCTCAATCTGCCTGATCAGCCTTGGCACACCCAGCGCGATCGTCTGGTGGAGTTCGCCTGTCTGTTGGGCATGATCGCCGGCAGCCTGGGCAAGATCGGCCGCGACATAAGCCTGCTGATGCAGACCGAAGCGGGCGAGGTGTTCGAGCCGGCCGCGGCGGGCAAGGGCGGTTCGTCCACCATGCCGCACAAGCGCAACCCGGTGGGGGCGGCGGTGATGATCGGTGCAGCCACGCGCGCGCCAGGGTTGGTCGCGACCCTGCTCGGCGCCATGCCGCAGGAGCATGAGCGCAGCCTGGGCCTATGGCACGCGGAATGGGAGACCCTGCCGGAATTGTGCTGCGTCGTCTCGGGCTCGTTGCAACAGGCGCTGGCGGTGATCCCCGGCCTTGAGGTCGATGCACAACGCATGCGCCAGAATCTCGACCTGACCCGGGGCCTGGTGCTGGCCGAAGCCGTCAGCATCGCCCTGGCACAGCGGGTCGGTCGCGATACGGCTCATCATCTGGTCGAGCAATGCTGCAGGCGCGCGGTCGAGCAAGGCACCCATTTGCGCCAGGTGCTGGGCGCCGAGCCTGCAATCACGGCGCAGTTGTCGGGCCAGGCGCTGGACAATCTGCTCAACCCTGCCCATTACCTGGGGCAGTCAAAGCGCTGGATCAAACGCGCGGTGGCTGACCATCAGGCTTTCAATCTTCGCTGATTTCACGGGAGTGAAAATGGACGAGCAACAACGTTATGAAGCGGGCATGCACGTGCGCCGCGAGGTGCTGGGCGATGCCCACGTGGACCGCAGCCTGGAAAAACTCACACCGTTCAATGGTGAGTTTCAGGAAATGATCACGCGCCACGCCTGGGGCGACATCTGGACCCGGCCGGGGCTGACGCGGCACACCCGCAGCCTGATCACCATCGCCATGCTGATCGGCATGAACCGCGAGGGGGAACTGCGCCTGCATCTGCGCGCTGCGAAAAACAACGGCGTCAGTCGCGATGAGATCAAGGAAGTGCTGATGCAGAGCGCGATCTACTGCGGCATCCCGGCGGCCAATGCGAGCTTTCACCTGGCCGAAGAGGTCTGGAGCGAGTTGGGAGTGGAGTCGCTGGATACGTGAGTTCTGGAATACGCTCCTTAAAGGAGCAATCGGAGGTTACGACGGGCCCGAAGAGGCCGGTACAGGCGATACATCATTGTCGCTTGTACTTGAGTCTTCGCGAGCAAGCTCACTCCTACAGTGGGTTTGAGGTTGGCAAGCCGATAGGGTCAACATTCAAATTCCTGTGTGTACACGGTTGCGGAAATTCTGGAATGGTTGCCAGAACCTTCTGGAATACCTAAATAATGTTTCACGTTTGTTTGGTTATCTGACCACGGCTTCTATATTCTTTCCCTGTCTACCCGAATGCACAGAGCAGCATGGGACCGACCACGCACTCACGCAGGGCCAAAGGAAAGCTGATGAGTACCACGAGCACGCCGCTCTCCGGCGTCAACCAGCCGCTCAAGGGCATCGCGCTGATCGTCCTTGCGACTTTTCTGTTCTCCAGTCACGACACCCTGTCCAAATACCTGTCCGGCATTTACCCGATCATGATGGTGGTCTGGGTGCGTTATGTGGTGCACACCGGTTTGATGGCTTGCATCTTCATGCCCTCGGCGGGCTTGCGTGTGTTGCGCACCAAGAAACCGGGTCTACAGGCGCTTCGGGCCACCTGCTTGCTGGGCACCAGTCTGCTGTTCACCAGCGGCCTTATGTTCATCCCGATTGCCGAGGCGACGGCGGTCAACTTCCTTGCGCCGCTGCTGGTGACGGCATTGTCGGTGCCGCTGCTCAAGGAGCAGGTGTCACGCGGCCAGTGGATCGCCGTGCTGGTGGGGTTCTGCGGGGTGATGGTGATTGTCCATCCCGGTGGTGAACTGTTTACCCCGGCCGTGTTACTGCCCTTGGGCTCGGCGCTGTGTTTCGCCTGTTATCAATTGCTCACCCGGCTGGTTGCCGCCCATGACAGTCCGACCACCAGCAACTTCTTTGCCGGACTGTTCAACAGCCTGCTGATGAGCGCCATCGTGCCGTTCTTCTGGCAGTCGCCGGAGTGGAAGCACATCCCGTTCATGCTGGCACTGGGCACCTGCGGCATGGTCGCGCACCTGATGCTGACCCAGGCATTCCGCTTCGCCGCCCCTGCGTTGCTGGCGCCTTTCGGTTATTGTCAGATCGTGTTCGCCGGCATGTGGGGTTTTCTGGTGTTCAACCACGCCCCATCGCTGACCGCGCAAGCGGGCATCGCCATCATCTGCCTCAGCGGTCTGGCCGCGGCCTGGCAGCAGCGCAAGAAAGGCGGCTAGGCGCGCTGAGGTACAGGCAGTCTGGAGCCGGCTTGCTGGCAAAAACGTCAGTGCTGTCACGACTGTGTTGAATGACTCAGACCCCTTCGCCAGCGAGCCGGCGCCTACGGCCTTCGGCCAGAATCAAGAGCAAGTACGCATTCGTCAGCAAGCCGGCCTGCGGCCAGAATCAAAGGCGCGTGCTGCTTCTGCCCGAAGGGCGTGGGAGTCTGCCGGGGTGGCGCTCCACCTTGCCGACGATCTGCCGGGCACCGGCAGTGAATCCAGACGCCTGGGTTGTATCAGACACACCGCAGTTGCAGGACTTGCTGGCGCTTCGCACCAGATCGCGAGCAAGCTTGCTCCCACGGCCTTCGGCCAGAATCAAGAGCAAGTACGCATTCGTCACAAGGCGGCCTGCGGTCAGAATCATGTGCAAGTACGCATTCGTCACAAGGCGGCCTTCAGCCAGAATCAAAGGCGCGTGCTGCTTCTGCCCGAAGGGCGTGGGAGTCTGCCGGGGTGGCGCTCCACCTTGCCGACGATCTGCCGGGCACCGGCAGTGAATCCAGACGCCTGGGTTGTATCAGACACACCGCAGTTGCAGGACTTGCTGGCGCTTCGCACCAGATCGCGAGCAAGCTG